>NZ_JCAUAQ010000013.1:0-143099 GCF_059692035.1 Paenibacillus sp. J22P143 | reverse complement strand
ATTTGGTTTGATAAGAATTTAATTAGGTTTTTACCACAGATATGTAATACATTCAGTGAATTTATTGACAAGTTATCGATGAATCCTGAATGGGATTTAGAAGAGTATTATAAATTAATAGGTAATAATTTATTGGGGTGACTCAAATATGAGGGCCGGTACTCCGGGCCTTACGCTAACGGAGTAACGATAACGTTCAATTACAACATGAAAAGGCAGCCATCCAAGGTGGATTGGTTGCCTTTTCTTATGTAACGCGCAGGATTGTTAAGGAAGCTTTCGGGAAAAATACCCAAAAAACTCAGCTCCATTCGATTAATTGGGAGTTAGTAGGGGCAGTGGAAGCAACGACTACGGGAGAGGAATTGACATTTCAAGATCCTTTAAATAAGTTCTCGGTACCAGATCTTGTACAATTATGCTGAGCTTTTGTTTCGGTTCTAAGGGTGGGAACTCCCGAACAAACATGTCATTTCCAGACTCGATGGTACGTTCACCCACCATTTCCAATTCTTTCCCATTTTCCGTAAGTAATCGAAATGCAGCATTATCGTGATCAGATCGCTGTTCGCCCAGAGTTCGATAGTAAACAAGGGTTTTATCGGATAAAAACGAAATGCCAGTCAACTCCAAGCTGCCGAGACTCCCGCGCTGGACAACGAATGGACTTTCTTGTGTCGGGGTATTATCCACCGGCACTACTGTTGCTTTTCTTGGAGGATCAAAAGGAAGCGAATATGGACGAATCGTCAATGAGTTTGGTAGTTTGCCTGTGACTCTTGAGGATATTTTCCATTTATCTATGGTCGTTTGCCCTTCCGTTCTAGTGTATTTCGTACCACTATTGATTAACTCAAGGGAGCGTCCGTTTTCATCAGTGACTTCCATATCGATATAGTTCTGCAAAGGTTTGTTCCCTTCCATGTCAACACTTGTTTCACCGATAAAATCAATGAACGAATCTGAATAATTTATTTTCTGTAATGTGAATTGCACATGCTGCTGGCGAACAGTTTTCATTAGATCTAGTGTATGAATTCCTTCTTTGAGCATCCCTATATGACTGTTAAATGAAAAATTCCATTTTCCTTCTTTGTTGACTATGTCGCCGTTCGCTAGTGAATAACCAACTTTACCGATCATTATATTCATTTCATACTGTTTCGATAGTTCTTTCAATAATTGATCGTCCGCATAGGTTTGAATAACTCCAGCATATTGATGATCATTAATCAGCTTTCCATATCCTACGATTGCAGGAAATCTTCGATCATTAATAATGAATTCAATATCGTAGGGGGTCATACCGTTTTTGACGCTTTGGTTTGTTTCCATTGTATAGCTGGCAGTTAGATCATAGCCGTCGTAGTATACCTCGGAGATTGTAATCTTGACATCACCGTCCTTAACCGATTGCTGAACTTCGGATGTCACAGCTCCCAGATCAGGATGTTTTTCACTGAAAAAACCAATCATTTGGAAGACAGATTTGAAAATAGGTGATTGAGCCATAATCGGTATCATTGGGGTCGAAATAAGTAAAACTACAAACAATGCGCAACTAACACCCGTAATCAAAAAACCATATTTAAGCTTACTTTGAACTCTTTTTCGAATCAGCATTGGGTGGTCTGTCAATGTTCGCTCCCATATTCGGTTAAAAGATGTAGATGGAAACTCATGATCTAGTTTTTTATTCAAAGTTCTTTTAATAGTAGAATTACGTTCATCCATATGACGATTAACCTCCAAATCTGTTAGATGGTTTCATTGTATACTCACATTCCGGAAGTTTCTTTCTCAATGACTTTAAAGCCGTATTTAACCTGGATTTACAAGTGCCAATCGGTATATCAAGAATTTCTGCTATCTCTGTAAACTTCAAATCAAGATAATAATGGAGATATATAACTTCTCTACTTTTAAAAGATAAGGAAGAAATCTCGTCCCATAATTGTTCGTTTACCTCATCTTTTACGATCATCTCTTCCAAGGATTCATGCTTATGCTGCCTGTTCCAAAAGGTTGTCCATTGTCGTTTGCGAAGCGTCTTTCTAACCGTATTTAGTGTAATTTTGTAAATCCAAGGTTGTATAGGTCTTGTAGCATCATATTGGGGATACACCTGAAAAACTTGAATAAAGGTATCCTGCATAATATCTTCGGACAAGGTTCTGGATTTGGTTAGGAATAAAGCTAATCTGTATACGTAAGCGGACTGTTCCTCAAATATCTTTTCCGCCTCTTCCCGAGAAATGTTCAATTCATTTCACCCCCTCAATATTTTACTACTGTATATATCCAAAAAAATTAAAAAAGGTTCGATCCGCTGAAATAAAAAAGAACGTCATAATAATATAAACCGAAACGGCGTGCTTGACGTTTATGTATAGAGCAGTTATGAGGCTGCCGGGAGATTGAACTGCTCCTTTATCGGGCAGCATTCTTTAATTACAAATAAAAGGAAAAGCCAATTGACTAGAGAATAAATTTAAAGATGTAGACAGTTCAATGAAATGATGTTCGTTATGGAAAGTAGGTGAGGTCACTTTGTTTAGTCGAATGGGCTTAATTATAGGACTTTCAATCTTATTTTTGACCATAGGATGTAAATCTACAACTACCGAAGATTCCTCTTTACCCAACTCGAAAGAATCTCCTACGACAATAGCAATTACCACATCAGAGAAGAAGCCCCCTTCACCAAGTATAACATCGTCATCTAGTATAGTACCTTCTCCTACAGATCCTCGACTGAATCAAGATATTTCGACTCGATCAGTAAGTCCTACCCATACGAATAGTGCGGCAGAAATGAAAAATAATAGTCTAGAGACTCCTGTCCCTACTAAACCTATGATGACAAGCTTACCACTCAGTACGCCAAGACCAGCTATCTTACCTCCGAAACTAACAATAGATGCCAGTAACGGTACACTACAAGAAATAAATACTGTATTAAGGAACCAAAAGGGTGTATTCGATATCATCGAATCCCCAAACAAAAAATACGTTGCCTTTATGTATAGCGTTACAAATTACCAATACGACGAAATGACCCTCTATATATGGCGAGTGGGTAATAAAAGCCCGAAATCCTCATTAAATAAAGTAAATTATGTTGGTAATGTTTTTTGGTCACCGACCAGTGATTACTTGTTTGTCGATATGGGGACATATGTATTACGTCAAGGAACATTATTTTCTGCAGAAGAGGTAAAAGAAGTAACGACACTTAGTTATGTTCATCTTCCTTACTTTTCACCGGATGGAAGAAATATGTTATTTTCCGCGGCAAGTGAAGATAATAGGATGGACACCGTTAAAGGACACTATATGGACCCAGGTGAAGTTTATGATCTAAAACTACATAGTATTGCTGATAATAATTCTACGATTATTTATAAAGGTAATGAAACCAGTGATTATAGTGCTATCGGTTGGCTTGATGCAAATACGATTAGTTACGATAAAAATAGTTATAAAGTGCAAAATAACGATCTGCTAGACGAGAGCATAAAATATAAATACGATATACGAAGTAAGAAATCTATAATTGACGGCGACCATAAATTGACGATTGCGGAGTACTGGGAAATTTCGAGACCTTTATACGAACAAACTAAGAAAGATGTATTTAAGGATATTTGGTCTCCTGATCATCGGACAGTCGTCTTCGTTAAAGGTGATAAAAAAGAAAGTGTCGGAGATATTTGGGTCTGGAAAGTGGGTGGAAATAATCCGACACTAGTAATCGCTAACCAAATGGTTGATAATTTTGTTTGGTCGAATGATAGCCGTTATGTAATGTTCAACTCAGGTATATCTTATACAGAGAACGTAAAGGTTGTACATATACAAAGTAATAGTATTTATACTGTCAGGAAGTTTGGTGGACTACCTTATTTTTCCCCAACTTCTGACTATGTTCTGTATACCGAAAGCGTGGACTTAAATTCACCTTATGTAAAAGAAACAGAAACGGGCTTTTCCCATTATGTCTCGCTTCTAAATTTAAACACCGGAGAAATTAAGACTCTTACGAGACCTAATCCAAGTATTGAATACATTGCGCTTGGTTGGGTGAGCGATAACAAGTTTATGTATAAGAAGACTGATAACGAAAAGAAAACAGAAGAAGTCGTAGAAATGGACTTACCTAATTAATGGATCGTTACAAAACAGGAAAGTAGTAATAATCATCGAATACTATAAATAGCATTCTTCAATATTTCGAGTCGGTAAGGAGTACATATATGATGGCAGAATTAATCAAAATTAGAGCAAGTGTGTTCATCGGAGGTATGTTATATCTCCCCCCCATTCAAGATTCTACAGGCATGATTTATGAATATCAGGGTGATGCAAGGGAATTCACTCCGAACGCGGGAAACACTGGGCGTTGCCGTGTTGAGCAAGAGGTCATCATTGACTTCGTTAAGCAACGAATTAGCTCTTTTTCCGATACAGGTGTCACTGTCCTTAAAATGACAACCCCTGACGGAACTGTCGAGTACAAACAAGGAAAAGCGTCTACAGACGGTATTCACGTTGAAGATGAAGTGTGGTACGGGGACACAGTATCTTTAACTATGCGAGCGAGCGCAAGCAATCCACTTAGGCCTGATGCTCCAACTGTAGATTACGCACTGCAAATTAATGCGCATAAGGATGGTACCGTGAAGGTGAAGGGAAGTCATGATGGGTTTCCGTGTTATGAGTTTTATAAACAAGTGGATTTCGGGGATTTTCAACTCCTTCACGCCCATGACTTTCGAAAGACTGGTGATACGCCAGCGGCAATGGCTGGAGAGATGGAGTATCATTTTGAAGCATAAGAAAGTTTGACTTAAAGTTGACTTTTATATAACGAAAAAGCATAGTTGAGGAGTCTGCTTCAGGGCAGAGCTCCTCTTTCGTTTATTAAGTTAATGGGCAGGACATGATTATGGGAGGTACTATGGGGGGAGAACTGTTGATTCATAATAATACACGTTTGCCTATAGAGAACAAATTGGAACAAATCTACGAGTGTCTCCAAATTATGTTTGGTGAAGTTGCAATAGAACATCTAACAATAACATGTGACGATTTAGGCTATAAAAAACCAAATTTTACTACGGCAGGTATCTTTCATCTTCATGGTTTTGTAAAAATTAATAATGAGCAATTGCCATGGTCGATCATATTAAAAGTTATTAAAACCGATAGTACAGAGAAAGAAGAATCTCTACATCACAATTATTGGCGTCGGGAAGCACTGATTTTTGAATCAAAGCTTTTAGATGATCTACCCGATTCAATTCAAACTGCAAAGAGCTTTCTTGTTGAAGAGCAGCAGGATGGTACAATATGGTTATGGATGGAACATATTAAAGGGTATTATGCACAATCACAGAAGCAGTTTGACTTTATCGCTCGTCAGCTTGGACGTTTTAATGGGACATATCTTACGGGAAAATCAATACCTGATCAGGAATGGATATGCAGAGATTGGCTAAAGTCATGGATAGCAGCAAGTCGAATGTATGCGCCTAATTCAGATGCTTACATAAATGATTTACATAAGGACAATGAGCGTAGCATATGGGCATGGTTTCAGGATTTTAATAAACAGGTCGAAAACAACTTATCTTCTCTCGAGGGCTTGCCACGTGTGCTAGCACATCAAGATTTGAGCCAAATGAATATGCTGCTGGTAAAGGATTCTATGAAGATCGAACAATTAGTGCTGATAGATTGGCAATTTATGAGTATATCGGGCATCGGGGAAGACCTTGCCAAGATGTTTGGTGTGAACATGAGTCTGGGTATTATTCCCCCTGATCAGTACTATGCTTTTCAAGCTTCTTTATTTAATGCTTATATTGTAGGATTAAAAGATATGGGATGGCAGGGTGACGAAGGACTGGCTAGATATGGTTACTGTCTAAGCACTGCTTTACGAAGCGTATGGGAAGTACCTCAGTTCTTTTCATTAGCCGCTAAGTTAGAGGAAGATCCCCAAAACACAGAGCTTCAAGAAAGAGTTTTTAGACTTGAACAAATTATTAATATTCATAGGGAAATGGCGTTAGAAGCAGACATGTTGATGTTACATTTAACAAAGGGTGGTGAACGATGTTAGGCGCTGTAATAGGGGATGTAATTGGTTCAGTCTTTGAGTGGCATAATACCAAATCTACGGAGTTTAAACTCTATGATAGGTTCACGAGATTTACAGATGATACTGTTTTAACAGTAGCCATAGCTGATGCTATTCTAAGCAAGAAAAAACAAAGAAATAAGCTGTTTGATTATTACGCAAGTAAGAGATTATATGCAAATAAATTAAGGCAATACGCTAGATGGTATCCTAATGTTGGGTATGGTCAAAAGTTTGAGGAATGGGTTTTGAGTAACAACCCCAAACCATACAGAAGTTATGGAAACGGATCAGCTATGAGAGTGAGCCCGATAGGATTTGCCTTTAGTTCTTTAGAAGAAGTGATGATTGAGTCCAGAAGATCAGCATTAGTGACCCACAATCATAGGCAAGGTATCAAGGGTGCTCAAGCCGTAGCTTGTGCAGTCTTTCTAGCGAGAAACAATAGATCAAAAGATGAAATTCAATCTTTTATTCAGCAGAGATTCAAATATAATCTCAAGCAAAGACTAGACGACATAAGGCCAAACTATGCTTTTGATCCAAGCTGTCAGGGGTCGGTCCCACAAGCGATAATTGCATTTTTAGAATCAAAAGATTTTGAAGATGCAATTAGAAAGGCTATATCCATTGGTGGAGACAGTGACACGATAGCATGTATTACTGGTGGTATTGCACATGCTTACTATAAGGAAATTCCAAAGGATATGATATCCGAAGTAATGCTTAAACTCGATCTCAAGTTAAGGCAAATAATTGGATCATTCAATGACAGGTACAACATTTCAGTATAAGTGCCGCTGACAAGAAAATAGTCTGATTAATAGCCGCCTAAAATTATTATTGAAAAAATGGAAGGATTGAATCTTCAAACATGAATAATAAAATAACTTTTAAGGATGTACGCTATCATCCACTTACTGGGGAGAAGAAGCCATTGGATTTCTATATCCCTGAAGAAGTATCAAATGAACGGGCGCTTGAATTGATCGAAATATTTACAGTTAAATCTGAAATGTATACCATCTCAGAGCTCAATGGACAACAGAAGATTGTTATCCATTGATGTCGAATAAACGTGTGTACACCTACAACTCAACGGGCTGTTTATTCCATATTGTATCATGTCAAAACATGTGATACATTTTGTATACATGAGGAATCGCTTCCTACATAAGCAAAAAAACGATTATTGCATGTGCCTGAGTTTATTGTTTAAGTGGAGGTGGTTCGAAAATGAGTGTGCCACTACGGGCAGTTGTGATTGGTGCTGGTTGGGCTGGGGAAGGTCATACTGTAGGATTGAGAAGTGTTGGTGTTGAAGTGGTCGCTATTTGCGCTCGTAACGCTAATGTTGTAAAAGGGGTTGCAGACAGGCTCAATATTCCTGCAGCATCGACGGATTGGCGTGCCACAATACGTGAATTGAAGCCTAATATCATTTCCCTGGCCACACCTGCTGTATTACGAGAGGATGTTGTCCTTGAGGCACTTGCCCAAGGAGCGCACATTGTTTGTGAGAAGCCCCTTGCAACGTCTGCAGCTGAAGCAAAACGAATGCTGAATGAAGTTGAAGCTGCAGGCATTAAGCATGCTTACGCAGCCACTCAAGCGTATGATCCTTCTACCTCTTGGATTCAAGAACTTGTTCGTACGGAAGCAATCGGACGGATAAAGGCGGTAGAGATTTTCGCCTTCATACCCAAGTACAACTCGAAATCCCCATGGACGTGGTCAAGTGATCTCTCGCTCGGCGGTGGGGTGCTGCATAATGCTCTGACGCACTATCTAGGGATTCTGACAAAGGTTTTTGGCAGTGAACCCATCCGCGTGATGGGTGAAGCGCGACTCGGTAGAGAGAAGGCACCTGTTCTTGGTGAGATTCATGATCATCGGCAATCCTTAGCGATTCCTAGCGCTGAGGCGCTTGCTGCCGTCGAATGGAAATCGGTTGATGCAGAAACAGCGTTTAATGCCATAATGGAATATCGTCTTCCATCAGGAGACAGCTTAACTTGCGTTATTCAGTTAGACGCCATGGTGCCATTCTCTCCTACCAACCCGTATTTTCGAATCTATGGCGAAAGCGGAACGATATATATGCAAACGGTTTCTTTTCTTATGATGTAAGTATTGTTGGCCCTGAGGGAACTATTTCAAAAACACTGCCTGAACGATTCAAAGAGGGATATCCGGATACTGGTAATGGTGAACAGAATAAATGGAATGTCTTTTTTCGGGATTTTGTTGCCGATATCAAGGGTGAGACTTATCAATCCTATCCCACTTTCCGAGAGGGATATCGCGATCAACGTATTATTGAGGCGATTCGGACGGGAAGGGGATGGACTTCTCTGACTGACTGATTGTGCTTGCCAGTTGTAAGAATTCTAATCGTGACAACACAAAGTCCCCGACTCCTAAAGAGGTCGGGGATATTTTATTTTCTATACGGATGTAATGATTCATAAAGCAGTTGGAATTATTTAGATGAGTTTCTCTTTTTTAGTCATATAATGGTGATAAGGATGATTAGGAGGTGTACCTGTGAATCGATTGATTGTGTTCATGTTTTGTATAATCTTTTTCACCGCTTGTTCTCAAGAGCCGTTACGGGATAACCACACTACAGAAGAAGTCACCAAAGTAAAAGTCGTCGAAGGAATGATTCTTTACAAGCATATGAATGATAATATGGCTCGTAGACATGCGGAGTTCTCTGGGTCTGATGTTGTTATCGATCCGAACTATTACACATCTCATACCGTTCAAAGAGGCGACATCGTTTACTATCAAAAGCCACAGGCGGCGATAACCAATAATGGATCGCCAGATACAGAGATCTCTAGGGTAATAGCGCTTCCTGGAGAAACTATTCGAATTGAAAAAGGTCGAATCTTTATCAATGGAAGAAAACTCGATACATTTTATGGTCAAGCACTTTGGGGTGGAATGGACGTAGAAGAATTAAATAAAGTGATTAAGAATGATTCGAATTTGGAGAACATCGATAAAGTGATTAAGATTATTCAGGACAGCGATGAAACCAACAAAAAAGAAATCAACGTCCATGACGGGCAGTATTATATTATTGGCGATGATTGGATTCGAAGCGGAGCGGAGATAGCAGACATTATGGTCCGATTTCAAAAGATAGTATACTCGGAAAAGTAGTGGGTAGTTTGAAATAAAGTGCAGGCATACTGAAACGAGCCAACCGTATGAACGGATGCCGATAAATACTTCGGAAGTAAGGCATTATCATCAAAAAGCTCGTCAATTTTTCTTTGTCCTAACTGGTACAGCAACTATGGAGATTGGCGATAAAGTAATTGTCTTACATCAACAAGAGAGGATCGAGGTTCCACCTCTGATGCCTCACCAAATGTTTAATAAGTCACAAGATGAAAACAGCGGTAGTCTTAGACTTGTTTTCAAGTCTAAGGCTGCCGCTGTTCTATATATGGGTGTCAGTCTACACTGTATCCTGAATAACGGAAATCTTATTTTCACCGCCTACATAAATGCGATTCGTGCGCGGGTCTAACAACAAAGCACCAGATCCTTTGCCAAGTTGGAGCTTTGTGAGTGGCTTCAAGCTGCTGCCATGATAAACGATTAATGGAGCTGTTCCAGAATCAGTCGATTCTAAAATGAACAGGTGGTTGGTTTTCGGATTAATAAGCACATCCGCAAAAGCAGGCACGGTTAAAGAGCCAATGACTTTGTTCGTCACGCTATTGATGACAAACACTCGGCCCTTCACGGAGATTTGTGCGCTTGAGACATAAACCCGACTCGTAATGGGATTAATCGTGATTTCCCTTTGTAGTCTGCCGAGCTGAATCTTACGAACTTTCGCCGTTCGGAGGTCGACAACCGAACAGTAACGACTTAAGTTATTAGCAACATATAGTCGATTTGTTTTCCGATCTAGGACGGGCGTTATGACGGGATTTCTTCCGACTTTTACGGTAGTAAGTATTCCCTGGGTATCGCCATTAATGATGGATAACGTATCCGTTGTCGTATTCGTTACATAGATACGATTGGTCCTTTCATTAACGACAATATGAGAAGGGCGTCCATTAAAAGGTATTCTTGTTTGTACTTTATTGGTAGCTCCGTTCAGGACAACGAGTTTGCCTTTCATCGAAGCTAAGGAGATCGTCGACACATAAATGCGATTCGTTCGGGGATTAACTTCGATGTTGTCACAGCGTTCCCCCACTTTAATCGTGGCGATGACTCGGTTCGTAAGTCCGTTTACGACGGAAACGGAACCATCATAGAAGTTAGATACATAAATACGGTTCGTCCGCGTGTTGACGGCCATGTAGTAGGCCATTTTGCCAACCTTAATGGTGGTTATGATTTTATTTGTTGTAGTATCCAGAACGGCAAGGCTGTTGTCGTCTTGAATGAAGTATACACGATTCGTTATCGGATTGATGGCAAAGTATTGGGCTGGACTACTGACAGGAATAGTTGCAATTAGGCGTGGCAAGGATGCTTTGATTCTGAGCTTCGAAACTCGGACAGCTTTACGGAAAAGCATGCTGAATCCCCTTCCCAATGAGATGTGGTACTTCCAACATATTCACGACCTTGTTGGTAGGGAACTAGGCAATTATTTGGACTGAATGGTCATGATGCTACTTCTAACCGCATTTACGGCGAGTACTGCTTGCGGAACCGAAGTGGCGAGATGCCTGTAGCTGCCTTGAAGCAGTTGGAGAAGTAAGGTGCATGGAGAAAGCCAATATGCTCGGCAATTCGCGCGATGGACCACTCCGTTTTGATTAGCAGCAGCTTGGCTTGCTCAATTCGGTACGCGTGCAGATATGCCATTGGCGTGCAGTCATAGATCTCCTTCATACACCTGACGATATAATTAGGGTGATATGCAGATGTTATGGAACGGGCGCTGTACAACAACGTCATCGGCAGCATGTCACAGGACGGCAAGCATTATTTTTACGTGAATCCGTTGGAGGTTTTGCCGAAGGCTTCTGAATGGAATCCTGGTCGTCACCATGTCAAGGCTCCTGAGCAAAATAAGGTCTATATGCATCTATTCATCGGCAGTGAGGCGCGGTTCGAGCTTGCCGTTGGCGAAGTTGCTTTTACCTAAACTCCCGTGGGAAGATTATGTGCGATTAGAGCTAACGACGGCTCCGAAAGATAAGTTTACTCTAGCGCTGCGCATCCCTTCATGGGGCTATCTCGGCGCTGTTTTGAAAATCAACGGTGTTCTGACGACGTATGAAACGGTAAATGGCTATGCATCGGTTGAGCAGCAATAGGGGCAGGGCGACATCGTGGAGTGGGAGCTTGTTTTGGAATCTCAGTTGACCACCGCACATCCCGAGATCAGGACTAACGCTGGCAAAGTTGCCATCGAACGCGGACCTCTCGTTTATTGTCTGGAAGAAGTGGACAATGGTACTCTGCTGGCATCCGTATCAATTATAACTGCGCAAAAACTGGAAGCGAGTTACGAGGCAGGATTGTTAGGTGGAGCGATCGTAGTTGGGGCAGAAAGCCTGGCCGATGAGTCGGCATCTTGGTCGGAAGAAACGCCGTACCGTCCACTTACACAGCAGAAGGCTTCTGAGCGAGTGAAGCTGAAGGCGGTGCCTTATTACCTATGGGGCAACCGTGGTGTAGGCGAGATGAGATGACTGTTTGGATTCGCAAGGGTGGCGAGTAAAGCGAGTGACATTTGTAGGCACTCCGGGAATCCGAGGGGCTTTTTGCTGATAGTTGTGCCGCGGTCTGCTTAGCCGATATTCGAGTAACTCGAGCGCGCCTAAGCGAAAATCGAGGAAATACACGAAAAATTCGAGTAACTCGGACGCGTCGGAGCGAAAATCGAGGAGATACACGAAAAATTCGAGTAACTCGGACGCGTCGGAGCGAAAATCAAGGTGATACACGAAAAATTCGAGTATCTCGGACGAGCCGGAGCGAAAATCAAGGTGATACACGAAAAATTCGAGTATCTCGGACGAGCCGGAGCGAAAATCGAGGAGATACTCGAAAAATTCGAGTAACTCGGACGCGTCGGAGCGAAAATCGAGGAGATACACGAAAAATTCGAGTATCTCGGACGAGCCGGAGCGAAAATCGAGGAGATACTCGAAAAATTCGAGTATCTCGGACGCGTCGGAGCGAAAATCGAGGAGATACACGAAAAATTCGAGTAACTCGGACGAGCCGGAGCGAAAATCGAGGAGATACACGAAAAATTCGAGTAACTCGGACGCGTCGGAGCGAAAATCGAGGAGATACACGAAAAATTCGAGTAACTCGGACGCGTCGGAGCGAAAATCGAGGAGATACACGAAAAATTCGAGTAACTCGGACGCGTCGAAGCGAAAATCGAGGAGATACTCGAAAAATTCGAGTAACTCGGACGCGTCGGAGCGAAAATCAAGGAGATACACGAAAAATTCGAGTAACTCGGACGCGTCGAAGCGAAAATCAAGGTGATACACGAAAAATTCGAGTAACTCGGACGCGTCGGAGCGAAAATCAAGGTGATACACGAAAAATTCGAGTATCTCGGACGAGCTGGAGCGATAATCGAGGAGATACACGAAAAATTCGAGTAACTCGGACGCGTCGGAGCGAAAATCAAGGAGATACACGAAAAATTCGAGTATCTCGGACGAGCCGGAGCGAAAATCAAGGAGATACACGAAAAATTCGAGTAACTCGGACGAGCCGGAGCGAAAATCGAGGAGATACACGAAAAATTCGAGTATCTCGGACGAGCCGGAGCGAAAATCAAGGAGATACACGAAAAATTCGAGTAACTCGGACGCGTCGGAGCGAAAATCGAGGAGATACTCGAATCCACGGTGCGCTTCTGCGGCCTGCTAAGTCGAATTTTCCAGTAAAGGCTTAACAATGGGCCCCTATAGTAGTTGCTGAAGGCACCACGTCATATGCCATTTTTACACAATTCATAACCGTCATAACCTGACGGTCACGAGTGATTATCTAGTGAAATCGTGGTAGGAATGCGATCTCATGAAGAGGCTTATCGGTGAAGTGAAGTGATCCCGGGGAACACATTGGCGTTATTTATTAAACTGTATGAGATTCGTACGTATAAGGTAACGTTATAGTCAAATTGAAAAACAAGCTGAAGCGAGTACTTTAGCTTGTTTTTTTTCGTTCACTTACTTCTTTGCTGAACTGAAAATTAGTTCATGTGCTCAGGCCTACCTGCCAGCCAATCCTCGAGCGTAGCCACACGTGATGGATATTTATAGCTTCTGGCAAGAAATCCGACCCCATGCTGAAGCATGGGATCTTGATCTGTAGGCTGGTAGCGCAGATCAACACTCCAGCGAACCTCACTGGACGTATTCGGAGTGGACATATGGAGGCAGCGATCGTTGAACAGAATCGCGCTTCCTGCAGGTACAGGCAGGGCAACGGTTTCTGTTTTGCCAAGCTGACTATCTTTGAGCGCGGTATATCCTGTTCCTGTGTAGGTTTCACGATGCCACTTAAGCACACGTTTGCGATGTGTCTGGGGCTTGATATGGAGACAGCCATTCACTTCATTCGCATCGACTAGCGGGATCCATACCGTAATAACGGGATTCGCATTTGCATCTGGCCAATACGATTTATCTTGATGCCAAGGAACTGCGCCGGCAGCCACTTTCGGGACCTTCGGGCGCACGTTGTATACCGGATTAGCGAATAGCTCGCCGCCAATTAACGATTCTACCGCATCCAGAATTTTTGGGTTGCTCATCAGCGTGAAGTAGCCAGGGATGCGATCACGCCAGCTACGGCCGTATTTCAGGAAGTTTTCGGCGGACAAATTCTGAAATAGCTCAGCTAAGCGGTTTGGAAATGGCCGATCCTCAAGCTTATCCGTGATAAGTCCATCTGCGAACAGTTCATCCGCAATCATTGAAACCTTCTGAGTCATCGCTTCGCGTGCAGAGGCTAAGTCCTCCTCCGACAATAAATGAGGGATGATGAGATAGCCTTGTTCCTCATAAAACTGAGATTGCTCGGTAGTTAAACTTCCGCTTCTAAATTGCTTGTTCATCCTACTCACCCTCCAAGATGTGTTGTAATATAGAAGATAATAACATTTCATATGGTAGTTGTATTTGCTTCTGCGTTCGTCAATTGATCAATTCTTCCGATCATTCATTTCTCTATTTACTTACGATTGTGAGGGTTCATATGACTTCCTTATCTTCCGTTAATCCCTATGTACGAGTAGGCCATTATTATCGATTTCCTGTTGAACGAAACCAAGCTGAGGTCGGCAGGATCGGGTACTGCTATGCCTTTCATCTCGTTGAAAGTGGCAAAGGAACGGTTACCGCCCGGGGTAAAACATTTCCTGTGAAGAAAGGTGATCTGATTTATTTTCCACCTGAGGTGAGTCACTCCTTTTACGCCCATCCAGAACATCCGTTAACCACCTACAACCTGTATTGTGATCTCTGGAATTATAAATTGGAGAGCAGTCAACATCTCGTTTGGGACGAGTCTGACTTCAATCGTGACTTGCTGACGCCTATTGTCCCGTGTCCAGAGTTGGCATTGCTCCCTATAGTTACACCAATCCAGCATGATGCGTCACTTGGGCAATTATTCATACACGCTGTGACCCAGTTGAGGAAAAATGCCCCCTACATGGATATAATCGTAAGCAATCTCGTCAAAGCATTCCTGTTAGAGCTTGTACAAATCGCTTCGACGACCTCATTCATGGATTACCGAATTATCCCGATTATCGAACGAATGGATAGGGAAGCGAACGCAAGTCGAGGCTATGACGGATGGATGAGCCAATGTGGGCTACGCAAAACCCAATTTCATTCGCTTTTCAAGCAAGCTACTAGCATTTCGCCCAAAGCGTATTGGACTCAGGCCATTATGAGGCAAGCGGAAGCAGCCCTGTGGGAAAGCAACCGCTCTATTACGGCCATTGCGGAGGATTTCGGGTATTCGTCGGTCCACCATTTTACGAAACAATTCACGCTATTTCATGGGGTGTCACCAACGGAGTTTCGGAGGCGGAAAAGTTAGTAAGGAAAATGGTAAAACCGTACTCGTTAAATCCCGGTTTTGTCGTTTGTCCTGATTATTCCAGTTGTTTGCCTGTGTATCACCTTCAAAACAGACAGAATGACGTGGTTAACTTGATGGTCAGCACGGGTATGGTTCTATTTAGGAGGTAATATGAAGCAGATAATCAAGATAGTAATGGCTGTAATTCTGGTTATAAGTATGTCGGGGTGTCAGCAGCACACAATTAATTATTCGGTTGGAAAAGATACATAAGAGTTAGTTGGTGACGGTAAATTCCAGATTGGAAAATATCCCGACTTTGTAAAGTTAGAAATGTTTAATAGTAAGAATAGTATGAAAATACTAGATGAAAGAGTATTGAAATATAAAAAAATAAAAGAAACCTTATATGTAGTTGGTGATGCCTATACCATAGTTAATGGAGAAACCAATACATGTAAACAGTACTCTGAATCAAAAAAGAGAATAATTGATTATTCGGAATTTGAAAACATTATAACCTACATGGATAGTTATGACGATTTTACAGACTCTGAGAAAAAGGTGTTTGATAAATTGAAGCAATAACAAAAATCTGAATGTCCATGTTAAAAAAAGCACAGATCAAATTCAACAAGTAAAGAACTTAAGAACGAAGACATAAAAATGAACCCCGCCATAGAATACACTGGTTGGGGTTTATTTTATTAGAGAAGCACCGCTTGCCAATCAAATTGTCATAGAAGTTATCCGATCGAAGTAAGGTTAAATAGAACAGGAAGGGGGGACTCCCACATGGCTACATCTGATTCCAACCAGTCCAATGTGGAGGAAAGGATGCGTTGGCGTATAAGTGAAGAGGCTGGAATCGTTTGGGACATTCAACTCGGCGACCTTGCTCACCAAGATCATGTAGAAATGAGCGGCAAAGAGATTTCCCTCATCGTGACGTACGGCGTAGATACGGAAGGCGGCGTTATGCTAAGACGCAAAGTGGTTTGGCCTGGACTGCGCACGATCCCGAATGATACGCATGCTAGTTTAATAGAGGAATTTGGACAGGGGCTTTTGCCGAGTATACGTGTAGGGGGTCAACCTGTCCAAGAAAAACTATTCAGAATCACTTTCGATGGGATTCTTCAGATGGCATCCGTATCCGATCAAGGGGTTTTGGTACGCAGAACTGTTTTTCCGGCGCGAGATAAACCGTATGCGCTAGAACGCGTACAGGTTCAGAATATGACGGAGGATGCTATACAGCTTGAGATAGAGCGGATCGCAAGATCACATTATCGCAGAGGTACGAAGGGGATGTATGCAGTGGAAGCGGGACATGATGCGCCAGCAACCGTGGTACTGGAAGCAGGAGAATCGTTGGCATTCATGGGTTGGATATGCGCTTCTACCATACAGACGCCACAAGAAAGTCTGGACGTCGTCGTAGAGGAAGCGAAGCGGCGGCAATTCTTGAAGGAGCTCGGTTCTTCTTTGCAGCTCGAAACACCAGAGCCTCATTTGAACCGGATGTTTGATCTTGCCAAAATCCGCGCGGCGGAGAGTATTTTTCGCACCAAAGGCGGTTTGATGCACAGCCCCGGAGGCGGCTCTTATTATGCCGCTGTCTGGACAAACGATCAAGCCGAATATGCTGGACCTTTTTTTCCTTTTTTAGGTGATAAGGCCGCGATGGAAGCTTCACTGAATGCCTACCGACTTTACATGCCGTTCATGGGAACGGACCACCACCCGATTCCTTCTTCCATCATTGCCGAAGGGGTAGATATCTGGGAAGGGGCCGGTGATCGAGGGGATGCGGCGATGTATGCCTATGGGGCAGCACGGTTTGCGCTCGCGAGCGGCAGTCGGCGGATAGCGGAGGAGCTCTGGCCAGCGATAGAATGGTGTCTGGCATTTTGCAGGCAGAAGTTAACCAAAGATGGTGTTGTTGCTTCCGATTCGGATGAACTGGAGAACCGGTTTCCAAGTGGTGATGCCAATCTGTTCACTTCTTCCCTGGCGTATGGAGCTCTGATTTCCGCGGCACATTTAGCGCGCGAACTAAGTATTCCAGGCACTGCTTCTAGTTTGGAGGAGGAGGCAGGTAGACTACGTCAAGCGATTGAATCTCATTTTGGCGCAACAATTGAGGGGTATGAAACCTACCGTTATTACGAAGGAAACGACATTCTGCGTTCGTGGATTTGTGTGCCGCTGACCATGGATATCCTGGATCGCAAGGATCAGACCATCGCAGCATTGTTATCCCCCCGATTGTGGGTGAACGGCGGACTTGTCACGCAGGCGGGTGAAACCACGTATTGGGATCGTTCTACGTTGTATGCGCTGCGCGGTATTCTCTATTCGGGTGAAACCGAGGAGGGAATGAAACATCTGCTCGAATATTCCCGTAACAGGTTGCTTGGCGAACACGTTCCATACGCGGTTGAAGCTTTTCCCGAAGGCAATCAACGGCATCTCTCAGCAGAAAGTGCGCTATACGCGCGAGTGATTATCGAAGGGTTATTTGGCATTGTCCCCACGGGTCTTAGCTCTTTTACATGCTGTCCCCGACTACCTGAGGGGTGGGACACGATGACGCTTCGTTCAATCCGAGCGTTCGATTCATGTTTCGATCTTGTCGTCTCCCGATGTGAGCAAGCGGTGATTGTAGAATGTACGACTCCTGATAATAAGGAAACCTATCTGTGGAATCAGGATTCCCCAATCGCGATCAAGCTATGGTAAGGTGCTTTGATGCCCTGATCAGACAAGTCCGTGTTGTCTAGATGAGGGTTTTTACTTTTTAGAACGTTGTATCGTGCTAGGGGACAGGCCGTAATTCTTCTTAAACAATTTGGAAAAATGAAACTCATCATAAAAATGTAGGTTAGCTGCAATTTCTTTGACCGATAAAGTTGTCGTCTCGAGAGATACTTTGGCGGACTCTAATTTGAGCCTCAGCATGTAATCGCTAGGAGATAGTCCAGTTATGGCTCGAAATCGCGTAAAAAATGTCGTTCGGGCCAAACCGCTAAGGAGCACAAGCTCTTCAACCCGGATGGTTTTGTCCATATTTTTGTGAATATAGATGAGGGTCTTGTTCAGCTCTTTATGCTGGGACATCGTTGTAACAGATTGTTCTTTGGCGAAGAGGAGCAAAATTTCCTGCAATAGGATATTAGCGGCATACGAGCAGCCTGTCGGCTGTTCAATCAGCGTTTCAATGAGACGCTCACACTTTTGCAGAGCCTCGCCGATTTTTCCAGATGAAACGACCTCACCGACGGGAAGTTGCAAATAGGTGGACATAGCGACCGAGTTGAAATCAATAAAATAAAACTTCCAGTCATTATTTTGGCATTTATAGGAAGATGCTATGCTGTCCTGAACGATAAAGTAGGTGCCGGCATTCAGTTCGTAGGTTTCATTAGATTGGGAGAGCACCCCTTTACCTTCATAGGTGATAAATAGGCCAGGGACATCGAAGCCATTGCTCTTGGTAACGTGATAGGCATCATTGGCTTGTACTTTCCAAATCGAGATGAATTGGCAGGAAGGGACTTCTGATTGGTCAGGTAAGCCATACGGGATATCCATAAAGGACACTTCTTATACACCTCCTAAAATTGTTCCGTCATACATGAAAAATGCGGCATATTCCGTAAAATTGATTAGATTTACGTACAATTATACATGTATTTCATATGGCGATCCATGGATGATTTTGCTCTTTTCCCTTACATTTAAATCATAAGACACATATCACATGTCCACGAGGAGTGTATGTACACATGATGGTCAAAGTAGGAAACCGCGAATTAGAATTGAATGGCGAGCATTTAACGGAGTTAAGAAGCTCGAATGATATTTTCCATGATATTGAAGCGTTACGTGAGCGGATGGAAGAAGACGGTTACTTACTCATTCGCGGATTTCATTCACGAGAGAGCGTGATGGATGCGCGGCGAAGTATTTTGGAGAAAATGGCCCAAATGGGCAAGCTCGATCGGGACACTCAGCTCGAAGAAGGCGTCATGGCTGATGGAAGTAAGACGATTTTCATGGGTGGAACCAATGAAGATTTACCCGCGCTGCTGAATGTTTTAAATGGCGAGCATATCATGCGATTTTTCGATGAATTCCTGGGTGAACCCTCACTAACGTATCATTACAAGTGGCTTCGGGCGGTAGGCAAAGGAGATTTCACTGGGGCGCACTATGATATTGTTTATATGGGAAGAGGTACTCAGAATGTGTATACGGTGTGGTCGCCACTTGGTGACGTATCGTATGAAATGGGCGGCCTAGCCATTTGCTTGGGTTCACATCGATTTGAGAAATTAAAGCAATCCTATGGTACGAAAGATTCGGATCGCGATGGGATTGGGCACTACACAGATGATCCGCTGGTTATTACAGAGAAATTTGGCGGCAAGTGGGCAACAACGGAGTTTCAAGCAGGGGATGTCCTTATTTTCGGCATGTTCTTGCTGCATTGCTCACTCGAGAATACGACGAATCACTATCGGATCAGTGTGGATGCAAGATACCAGTCTGTCAACGAGAAGGTAGACGAGAGATGGAGCGGCAAAAAGCCCAAAGGTCATTTTAAATAAAATGGTGTAAAAGACTCCCCACTCCGCTTGAAATTTGCTATTATCTATATTGACCAAATCATCTTGTGGTATGGAAGCATTTTAAAATGGGATGAAAATAGGTTATGATAGGGAATGACATCATAATAGAAAGTGGGATCCATAGTGGGACGTAAATGGAATAACATAAAAGAAAAGAAAGCCTCAAATGATGCAAGTACGAGTCGCGTTTACGCGAAGTTCGGACTTGAAATTTATGTAGCAGCACGGAAAGGTGAACCAGATCCGGAATCGAATCGTGCGTTGAAGGTCGTCCTTGAACGGGCCAAAACGTATAACGTACCGAAAGCGATCATTGACCGCGCCATCAATAAAGCCAAAGGCAGCTCAGACGAGATTTATGAAGAGCTTCGTTATGAAGGATTTGGACCTAATGGTTCCATGGTCATCGTCGACACATTGACGAATAACGTGAACCGTACGGCGTCCTCAGTGCGAGCGGCATTTAGTAAAAATGGCGGCAATATGGGCGTAACTGGCTCTGTTGCTTATATGTTCGATGCCACAGCGGCTATCGGAATTGAAAATAAGAGCATAGATGAAATCATGGAAATTCTAATGGAAGCGGATGTAGACGTTCGTGATCTTCTTGAAGAAGATGAGATGGTCATGGTTTACGCGGAGCCAGAACAGTTCCATGCCGTTCAAGAATGCTTGAAAACAGCTGGCATCACGGAGTTTGCCGTTGCTGAATTGACAATGATTGCGCAGAATAACATCACTTTATCAGAGGACGCACAAGTCCAATTCGATAAAATGATTGATGCACTGGAAGATTTAGAGGATGTACAGCAGGTGTATCATAACTTGGAATAGGAAGATAAACTCACTTTTTGTATGGAATAATATCATACAGGGAGTGAGTTTTTTATGTTAGTGGCTATCCAGTCTGGAAATATTCTTGGAAAAAGGTTGGAGGTCAAGTAATGAAACGAGTAATCGTACAGTTTATAATGCTATTAACTATAAGTTTGTCGTTTATCGGCTGCGAGATGAGTTCCCAACAAATCAATGAAGCGGTGGCAGAAGACAAACTATATATTACAGAAGGCTATACGACAAAACTTTCTTCGATGAAATTAACTGAGGTTGCATCGCTCCCCTACTTTACTAAACCATTCATCTGTGTGGCAAAAGACGAAAACGGACAACAATTCGCAGTATTATTTCACTCAATTGATAAAGTTGAAACTGTAAAATTACCTATTACTTACGAAAATATAATAAACCGAATCGAATCGGAGGGATTCAAAGTTAAACTTGAAACCAATTCCTCTTATAATTTACACTTATTTCAAATTAACAATACTTTGTTTTGGAATTTTAATGATGGGACAGGAAAACTATTTTTGACTCTCAAAGGCGAAGTTGAAACGGACCCATTTAAGAGCAATCAATGAAAGCTGTTGTTATACATGTTGTAATATAAGTAATTGATTGAATTGAAAGTGAGGGGAACAATCATGCAGGAACTTAAACGGATATACGTGGAGGAGAATTACGATTGGTCAGTCAGAATCAAAAACGTACTTATTGATTGGTAATTCATTTAATCTATACTTAAAAATTCAATCCCTCACCGCTGTTGAAAGCCTAATGAATGAGAAAGAACGATTGACATGGTTACAAGGCAAATTGCCTGTCCCAGAGATTGTTTATTATGGTCAAGACGATTCTAATGAATATTTGCTAATAACCGAAATCGAAGGTAATAATGCTTCTGATAAGTCCTTCGAAAGGATGAAACCACAGTTAATGCAGCAATTGGCATATGGTCTGAGAGCAGTTCATGACATACAAGTTGCAAGTTGCCCTTTTAGTCAAAGATTAGAGAGTAAGATAAATGAAGCTAAAAAACGAGTAGAAAATAATCTTGTAAATGAAGATGATTTTGACCAACAAAGACAAGGATCAACGGCAAAAGATTTATTTAATGAGCTAATTAGCAAAAAGCCTATGAATGAGGACTTAGTCTTTACGCATGGCGATTGCTGCTTACCTAATATCATTATACATAATGGGAAGGTTCATGGATTTATTGATTGGGGTAGGGCTGGGGTTGCAGACAGATATCAGGATTTAGCCTTGGCAATCAGAAGTATAAAATCTAACTTTGGCAATGAGCATGTACATGCCTTTCTTGATAATTATGGTCTAACAGAATTAGATGAATCTAAAGTTGATTACTATCAGCTCATGGACGAGTTCTTTTAAGCGATAAAACAAATAATTATCTTCTATTATCGTAGTGGGGCTCTATTATTATGAAAAAAAGGACTTGGTTATGAGTGATTTTATAAAATCAACAATATGGCAAGGAATCATTTTTGCAGTTGTCGTTCAGATAGTCATGTTTGCATGGAATTTCAGTTTAATATTGAAAGTGTTTGGCAAAACGAAAACTGAAGATTTTTCATATCAAGATACATATTTTGTTGTATATCATGGAGTCTTTGAAAACTTTCCAAAGTTGGCTTTATTATTTTGGGTATCTATAATTTTTGTCTGCTCTTTATTCTGTTTGGAATTGTAAAATGGGGATGGTTGAGATTTATTTAGAACATAGCTTTCATGTTAGGTATTGGGGAAATAGATTCTTTTCTTGGGAGATCAAGACGCTAAGCAATTGCATTTTATATTGCCTCTGGTGAACCGCTATGATAGCAACAAAGCATAACTACATCAAAGAGGAATTTTAAGGAAGGAGAAACAATGCTTACTTTTAAACAGTTGCTTGTTGGAACAAGTTTTGTGAATGTATGGGCTAAGCTGAATAATCATTATCCAAACCAAAAAGAGTTTGTTGGGGAGTATAGAACTCTTTATGAGAGATTGAAAATATCTCTACCCTTGGTAAACGAAACTAACATGTATATTTACATTAACGTATTTAAAGAAAACAAAGATGGGGAGTCACTATGTATAAAAGATTCCAATGAGGAAGATGTTTCACTTCATTTTGATGTTTGTGGGAAAGATGACGAGTGGACTGGTTACTCATTGGCTTCTAGCAAATTTCGTGAGTGGCTTGGGTATTACATGGACGAACACTCTATACAAACAATGACAAACAAAAGCTTTATTGCCCACTGCCTTTGGGAGATGACATTTTATTATGGATTTGATGACAAAGGGGCTATATAAAACATGGATTTTGTTTTAAGGGAGGTACTAACTTGAAATTTGAATATAGACTGTCAGGATTAGGATGGGCTGATGGATATATTGAAATAGACCAGACTACGTGCTACTTTACAACAAGTTATATGACAAATGCGTTAGATGATTTTTTATCAGCACTTATACATGTTATTACAGCCTGTGTACCTAAAGATGAGCTGAAGTCACAAACGAAGCATGGACGTCCTAATTAAAACACACGGTATTGTTGGTTTTAGGGAATGTTGGTATAGACATGATTTTCCTCTATCCAGTTTTTTGAAGTTAAAGAACTTCTATATCACGAATACGAATTTCAGCGTATTTGGGTATGAGGATAAGGGCTGCCAACTTGTTAAAACAGACATAAATGAGGACTTTGAATTGTTATTGCGTGATATATGAGTTCAATAATAAAAGTTTTGACTACTGGAGGCTAAATAAAATGATTTTACGAACCGCCGAAACAACGGACGCTTCAGATATATCCAAATTATCAAATCAATTAGGTTATCCAGCGGCAGAAGATCAAATCCTTCAACGCTTAACAAACCTGCTGCAAGATGATGACAATGCGGTATTCGTAATGGAGTTAGAAGGTGAAGTTATTGGCTGGGTACATGTGCATGGCAGGCATTTAATTGAGAGCCCTGATTTTGCAGAAATTGGAGGTCTAGTTGTCGATCATGCTCATAAGCGTAAGGGAATTGGTGAGCAGCTTATGCGTCAATGTGAAGAATGGGCTAAAGCAAAGGGATATGGTTCAGTCAGAGTACGTTCAGGTGGGCAAAGAAATGAAGCACATGCGTTTTACAATCGAATTGGTTATACGAATGTGAAGTCACAACAGGTTTTCAATCTCATTTTAGAGTAAAGCACCTCCTTGAACTAGGATTAATAGTAGATAAAAGCGGTGTGACCCATGGCTCTTTCAGGCTCTTGCTCAAATTCATCATACAGCGCAGCCTTAGGGAAGATAGCAGAAAATGCCAAGAAGGAAGGGAAAGATCCCTTATTTCTTGGCATTTTTACCTATCTACATAAACCACCAATACACCGGAATAAATAAAATCGATGTCATAATCCCCGCAACGCCCATGGCGAAGCCGCTCATACTGCCCTCGACTTCGGAATCCTTGATCAGCCGTGCGGTACCGATGCCGTGCGCCGCAGTCCCGATGGCAATGCCGATGGAGAGTGCATCCCGGAAGCCGAGCCAAGTGAGCAATTTCTTGCCGACCATGCTGCCAAATAGTCCGGTCAGCACGGTAAGCACAGCTGTTAACTCTGGCAAGCCGCCAAGATGGCGCGATATTTCTAACGCGATCGGCGAGCTGACCGATTTCGGCAGCATGCTGAGCAGAATCTCGCGGCTGCCGCCGAGCATTCCCACGAGGGCAGCGGCAGAGACGATGCCGGTTAGCGAACCCGCGGTAATGGCAATCAATATGCGGTTGATGTGCTTTTGGATCAAACCCGCATGCTTATACAACGGCACACCGAGAGCGACCGTTGCTGGACCAAGCAGTACGGTGATCATATCCGCGCCTACCTTATAGGCCGCATAGGGGATATGAAAGCTTAGCAGCACACAGATGATGAAGCCGGAGCATACAAACAGCGGATGCAGCCAGCGCCAGCGCTTATGTAGATGTTGCGCAGCCGTATAGGCCACAACGCTGAGCGCGATGCCAAACATCGGGTTCATAAGCCAAGCGGAGGTAGTCATGACATCCCGCTTTCTGCTGCCTTTTGCCCATTCGCACTAGAACTCATCAGTTGCCCTGGATCCCTACGACGTTGCATCTTGGAGGTTATAAAGCCTGTAACTATCAGCACAGCCACTGAGCTACCCATGACGCCTACCCCAATGGACAGCCAGTTCGCCCCAATAAGCGGAAAGAACGCCATCGTTCCCACGACAAAAGGCAGGAAAAACAGCATCATATGCCCTGTGAACCAATTGGCCGTCGTTTCGACCCATTCAAGCTTAATCAGCTTCGTAAACAACGCGATGGTAAAAAGAATAAGTCCAATAACATTGCCGGGCAGAGGAAGATGAAAGCTGGTTTGCAGCCAGATACCTATTCCATTAAAAGCTACTAAAATCGCGAGTCCTAACATGTTGTCTCCTTCATTAGGGCACACATGTGCCCCGTTCTATCTATCCGTTATTTACCTGTGGTCATGCACATTGTTGATACCATGCCATCTCCATTATCCTTCACTTGGATCAGTAAGTCATCCCCTGATAACTGGGAAGATACTGAAAGGCTTCTGTTTGTGCGGAGTGTGATTGTGAGACCACTCTTGGAGAGAACAGCAATAGGCTCGGAAACCGAGCCTAAAGGAGAGGACTATAGGGGGAATTTCAGAAATAACGCTATTAGTTTTGATGCACGCTTATCTCATATAGTCACTGAGGTTAAGGCGTTATTCGAGTGTGTCGGGATAAATTGTTCATTACGACTGCAGTCGATATACAGGGGATACACACCTTCTTGAATAGGAGGGGAGATCGTTCTGCTAACCGCAGAAACCGCTTTAATCATTGGCTCTTGTAAGTTTGAAGTAGTCTGTCTGAGGCGTTTACTCTTCTCGAATACATCGATGACCATAAAGTACATGATAGATAGCACGATAAAACCCAATCCACAGATTTGTAAGTTTTGCATCCTAGTACGCCTCCTATGAATCATTTTTCATAGATTAACGTATTTAAGCCGCGATGTCGCTCGAAAATCGGTGTCGTATTATGACATATTGTCATATGTCTCCTAAACGTGTTGTTTGATCTTGACATAACCAGTGAGAACCATTATCATTCGATATAGAGTAACTAAATGAAAATGATTATCAATTGGTGACGAATGTGAACAGCATCATGAGGGGGCTAATCGGGATGAATAATAGCGATAACGGTATTGGCGTCGGGACCTTGCAGGTCATTGCAGATTTTCAATTAGAGCGATGGCTGCATACCCTCACTCATGAAGATCATGGCGCAATTTCCGAGGACCCGAATTGGCAGCAGCTTACACAGTTTGCAGCCTATCATGCGATCAACGCATGGTACACAGTACCTGTAGCTGCTCGGACGGAACAAGTAATAAAGAACGAGTTCGAAAAAAAATGGACGAATAAAGTTCGAAAATTTGGATCGGAACCATTTTATAGCGAGGTTAAGGAACGTGTCATAGATCAGTTGTATCAAATTCTGACGAACGAAAGTCGGATTGAATGGCCGCTTATTTTATTTGAAAGCATGGATGTGTGGATTGAAGAGCTTGATATGGGTTTATCGATGATCGTTCAAGCGATGGAATCCTCGCAGCAATCCGTTGTGATACATAAATTTGTCATGGATGACAGCGCGGCATCGCTTGCACTGTTTACACATATGTCGGTGGTTTTTTGCAACAAAGCTTTCAGAGGGATACCTGTGCAACTGCAAGTCGTAAATCTGATGAGCGGTAAGCAGCATCGTATCGAGACGAACAATTGTGCCATGGACCAATCGCTTGATTACCTTAGACTTGTGAAAGATTTGTACTTAGAAAGTCGCAGATGTACCTGCTGCAGAGAGGAGGGCATTCATGGAAATAAATTCGACATGGCAGTCCACCAATGACTTGCTGTCCCTATGTTTTACGACATTAATGGCTTCCCCAGAGGGTGTCCTGTATGCGGGTACTGAAGGACATGGTGTTGTCCAGTTTTCGCCTTTACGCTCATGGGAAAGTGCCTCACAAGGATTGCCAGAACATGTTCATGTGTTCCGATTAGATTGGGTCGAAACTCAATTATTCGCTTCCACGAGCCACGGATTGTATCGCTTAGAGGATGAAGTGTGGCAGGTAACAAATGTCACAGATACCTGCTATAAGGCAATAGGATGGGGTGATCGATTTGTTTTATCGGAGAATGGTTTGCTCTGTGGGAATGATGAGGACTGGTTACCTCTTGCCTATCGCGGGAAGAAAACCTATGATTTGCTAGTTACGCCTCATTTTATATTCTTGGGCTATGAAGATGGCGTCGCGTTTTACGATTTATTTACCGGGGATTGGTGTAGTATGCCGCTTCCTCAAGCTGTGACAAGTTTAGCGGTATTCAACACAATGCTGATCGGAACGACGGAGCGCGGAGGCTTGGTTGTTGGCAATAAGAATGGCGGCTTCCATCATCATCGGTTTGAGGGGATGTTTTTGAATCGCTTAGTCCCTGATCGCGGAGAGGTTTATGTGTGTGCGAATACGGGGCTCTATAAACTGATCGAGTTCAGAGGCAACATCATGCTGCATGCGTTGAATGCACAAGCTGAGGTGACCGATCTGCTGATTTGGCGAGATATGATGGTCATTTCGACGCGTGGTTCAGGTATTAAATATAAACATGCCGATAAGACAGGTTTTCAAACGGTCTTGTGATAGAAAGAAGCTCTCAGCGTTCAATTCGCTTGGAGCTTCTTTCTTTGGTATTCTGATTCTCATGGGATTTTCTTTTGCCCGTTGACCATTATCCTTCAGGGTGCCATAATCGATTACAAAACGACGCAGGCAGGGAGTCAACCAACCATGGGAGTACGTTCCGTCATTGATGCTTATCGACATATGAAGATTAAAAACAAGTTGTCCATTCTGATCACGATGGTCATCGCGATTTCGTTATCAGTTACGATCCTCATTCAGCAGTATGTATTCTCTATATATGACGGTCAAATCTATGAGAAATCCTCGCGTGTGCTGAATTTATCGTCAACCGCGATAGAAACGGAGCTCAAGCGATTAGAGCAGTTATCTTACAGGATTTTGGCAGAGGAGCAGGTACAGGAATGGTTAACTTTGCTGAAAAAAAATCCGTCCGATTATGACCGTCTTATTATTAGTCAATACTTAATAGACCGATTGATCAGTTATTCAGGCGAGGAACCCTATTTATTTTCCATCCAAATTATGGATGCAAGAGGCAACGATCATGAAGGCGGCAACATGAAGAGGATGGATGCTGAAAGGAAAAGGCAAATCATGGCTGTCGCTGCGGAGGGAATGGGGGAAAATCGCTGGATATATCCCGACAGTAAGGATTCGGCGCTGATTGCCACGCGGGAAATACGCTCGTTTCACAAAACGAACTTTGACTTAGACTATTTAGGGACGCTTGTGATCCGTATTAATATAGAGAAAATTGTTCGCGATATCGCACCGGAAGAGGGCGATGTGATGATTGTGTCCGATGGGCATGTCATTTTCCCGAGTGAGCCTTCCTTTGATTTAAGTCGGATTGCCAAGCCTATGAATACGGTTAAAGGGTATGAAATCCAGAAAATTGACGATGAAGAATATTTCATTGCCCAAATACAGTCGCTGAATACAGGCTGGACTTATTTGAATCTTACGCCATTTAATCAAATCTTTGACCGTATCATATTTATTAAGGAAATGGTCGTTTTCGTCTTTATTGCCATCTTCGCAGTCGTCATTTTGTTAGGTATTCGTTTCTCGTACAGCTTAACTCGACCAATCGACGAATTGATGGTGCGGATGAAGCTAGCGGAGAAAGGGAATTTTGAAGAAGCGAATTTATTTCCGTCAGGCGGGCAACTCGCGATGAATGAAATCGGACTCTTACAGCGGAGCTTCCGATTCATGATTGAACGCATCAACACATTAATCCAGGAAAATTATGCGAATCGACTTTTGATCAAGGAAACGGAATTTAAAGCCTTGCAGTCCCAAATAAATCCTCATTTTCTGTACAACACGTTGGAATCCATTAATTGGATGGCAAAAGTGAATCGGCAATCCAAAATTTCCGAGATGGTGGAGGCGTTAGCGTATTTGCTTCGCCACTCCGTCGATTTGAAGGAACCGATTATTACACTAGGTGAGGAAATTGATATCGTCCGCAGCTATGTGACGATTCAGAAAATACGCTTCGAAGAACGTTTGGTGTTCAAACTTGATGTACCTGAAGAATTAATGAATCGCGCCATACCCAAGCTGACGCTCCAACCGCTGATGGAGAATGCGATTCATTATGCGCTGGAGTCAACGATCGAGCCTTGTGAAATCTCGATCCGAGGCTGGAGTACGGAAGACAGGATCTTCCTTGCGGTTGAGGATACAGGGCCAGGTATGCCAAGAGGCGTGATTGAGAGACTGCGAAGCGGCGAAGTGACGACCAAAGGTAAAGGCATCGGACTCCTGAATATCGATGATCGGATTAAGCTTGCCTTTGGCGAAGCCTATGGTATTCGGGTGGATGACGCTGCTGAGTATGGCGCTTCCATCATTCTTAGTTTGCCAAAAGGACAGGAGGAATAAGAGATGCGCAAAGTATTGTTAGTAGACGACGAAAGAATTATACTGGATGGCATTTCGCGATTGGTGGATTGGCCGTCCTTACAAACCGAGCTTATTGGGACTGCGCGTAATGGCGTGGAAGCCTTTGAATTTATTCAGAAACAGGCTCCAGATATTATTATTAGTGATATTCGTATGCCTGGGATGGATGGACTTGAGCTCGTTGCACGTGTTCATGAGGCCTATCCTCATATTCGATTTGTGTTGCTGTCAGGGTTCGGTGAATTTGATTATGCGAGCAGAGCCATGCAGTATGGGGTTAAGCATTATTTGCTCAAGCCAACGAATGAAGGGAAAATCGGTGAAGCGCTGCAGGAAATCGTGGCGGAGCTTGAGCAGGAAACGAGTAAGGAGTCGTTCGTTCGGAATATGAAGGCGGAGCTTGAGAAAGTGATGCCGCATGTGAAAGAGCAATTCCTGAAGGAGTTCGTCACGAATAAAACGTACGGAAATTGGGATTGGGACTATTTTCGAAACATATTTAAGCTTGACTTTGATTACCAAATTCGACTTCTTCTTTTCCAGTTGGAAGAGGGCTTTGAATTCGAGCATTTGTTTGCCATTAAGAATATTGCCCAGGAGATACTGGATAGTCCCCTCCTGAGTACAACGATTGGAAATCATGTTCTAATTCTAATTGAAGAATCGGATCACATCGATCAACTCCATGAGCGTATTTATCACATAAGGGACACTTTTCACATGTACTACAAAATGGATGCGACGATCGCGCTTAGTGAGCCGAGCCATATAACAAAGGCTAGACATCTGTATAAGCAATGCCTGCATCTCTTGAATTACCGTTTTTATCTGGGGGAGGGCAGTCTCATTACCCGTAAGGACACAGAGGTCTCCCAAGAAACTTCACCGAAGGAGTTGGGGTGGGACGAGGAACGACTGAATATGTCGGTGAGATCTGGTCATCGCGAGGAAGCAGAGGCAGCTTTGCATGCCTTTATCGGAGGGCTGAAGGAAGCGCAGCTGGACATTGATGCGACAAAATCGTATGTCATTCAGCAGTTCGTATCGCTTGTACGTCAGTGTGCACCGGATGAAATGAATCATTATTTCACACAAATCCCATTGATTGTGGAAATGAACACGCTTCAAACGATACAGACATTCTTGGAAAATGTTGTCATTACGATGACGGACCGATTCTATGGAATCAACAAAGTTAAGCATAGTGCGATTGTTCAGAAGGTTATCGATGTCATTAATGCGCAGCTCGGGAATTCAGATCTCAGCTTGAATTGGGTGGCGCATGATATGCTGTATATGAATGCGGACTATCTCGGGAAATTATTCAAGAAGGAAACCGGAGAGAAGTTTTCCAATTATGTCATGAAAGCTAGAATTAATCGAGCTACTGAAATGATCGCTGAAGATGCGGATATCAAAATTTTCGAGCTGGCAGAGCGACTTGGTTTCGGAGACAATCCACAATATTTTAGTCAAGTATTCAAAAAATATCGAGGTTCTACACCCTCTGAATATATGAAATCGTCAGACACCTCTGCATTTTAAACAAACAGGACTGTATTTTGGATTCACGTTTCCCCCTTCCGGCGCGATAATACGAGTAGAAATAAACCGATTACACCTTTGGGGAGGAAATACAGATGAAAAAAGTTATGTTCACCGTGATCTCTGCCGCAGTTCTACTTGCAGGTTGTGGTACTAACGGATCAAGCGGATCAACAAGCACGCCCAATACGGGTACCAGTTCGAGCCCAGCAGTAAGCACAGCACCTACGACGAGTGCCAAGGCAGATCCAGTTACATTGCGCGTTGCCTGGTGGGGTGGACAAGCACGTCACGATTATACATTGAAAGTGATTGAATTGTACCAGCAGAAGCACCCGAATGTGAAAATTGAATCGGAGTATGCAGCATTCGATGATTATTGGAAAAAGCTTGCGCCACAGGCTGCTGCTAACGGATTACCCGACGTGTTTCAAATGGACATCTCCTACCTTACTCAGTATGGAACCAGAGGACAGTTGGAAGATTTCGATCCTTACACAAAGAGTGGCGTTCTAAATGTAAAAGATATTAGCGAGAACAACCTTTCCGGTGGAAAAGTGGATGGTAAGCTAGTTGCGATTAATGCTGGCTCCAATGCCCTTCAAGCGACGGTTGATCCGCAAATGCTGAAGGATGCTGGGATTACACCGAAGCAAGACTGGACGTTTGCCGACTGGGATGCGATGGGCGCACAATTGAAGTCCAAAGGAAAGCTGCTTGCTGCTGACCTTCGACATGATGTCTACTTCCCGTTCTTCCTTAGAGGTCAAGGCCAGAAAATGTATGGAGCTGACGGAGCTTCACTCGGTTACACCGATGACAAACCGTTCGTTGAATTCTACACAATGTACAAAAAATGGTACGATTCCGGTTACCTCCTGCCGCTGGATAAGCTAGCTCAGAAAAAAGGAACGCCAGAAGACGATGAAGTGGCACTTGGCAACGCAGTTTCGTCAAACGGTTGGTCCAACCAATTTATTCTTGTTAACACCGCTGCTAAGCGTTCCCTTGATATTCTACCGATCCCGGGCTGGAACCTGAACAAAGCGCTATACTTGAAGCCAAGTATGTACTGGACAGTAGCGAAATCGTCTAAAGTTAAAGAAGAAGCTGTCAAATTCGTAGACTTCCTTATCAATGATATTGACGCGAACAAAATTATTAAAGGCGAGCGCGGCGTACCCGTTTCCTCCAAAGTGAAGGAAGCGTTACAGCCTGATCTCACGCCAGAGCAAAAGAAAGTATTTGAATACGTCGCTTGGGCTGAGAAAAACAGCTCTCAAATGGATCCTCCGAACCCAGTAGGTGCGGTTGAGGTTGATAAATTGCTCAAGGATACAGTTGAGCAAATTCTATACAAGAAGCTGACGGTTGAAGAAGGCGCGACCAAATTCCGTAAGGATGCAACGGCTATTCTAGCTAAAAATAAGAAGTAAATACGTAAGGCTCCGTGAATTCATCTGCGGAGCTTTTTTTTGATGAACAAAACGGAGGGAGGGATGCACCTGCTGGCTGTCGAAACTCGGCTAATTAAACAAAATGAACGGTTTTTTGCATTCATGGCGAGATCAAACCTCTTTATAATACAGATAGAAGAGAAGAGATGAGGCGCGGTGCCTCTCATTCCAGAGATCAAACATATAGGGGTTGATTAACAATGAACAAGCTGCGGAATAACGATAACCTAGTCGGGTATGTGTTTGCTTCTCCGTTTATACTAGGCTTTCTCATTTTCACATTGTATCCAATCATTTCGTCGCTCTACTACTCATTTACGGACTACAACTTATTTGAAGCACCAAATGTGATTGGTTTTGATAATTATCAGAAGATGTTTACAGCGGATGATAAATATTGGAAGTCACTTAGCGTTACCTTTACGTATGTGTTTGCCAGCGTTCCTTTACGACTGATTTTCGCCTTAGCGGTCGCTATGCTATTGAATAAAGCAGCTCGGGGGATAGGGGTGTACCGCTCATCCTTTTATCTTCCTTCACTGATCGGCGGCAGTGTTGCCGTGTCGATCATGTGGACGCAAGTGTTTGGTGACAAAGGCTTATTGAATTCCTTCCTAGGCGCAATTGGTATACATACAGACATTTCCTGGATCGGAAATCCAGCGACGGCGCTGTGGACATTAATTGCTTTGTCCGTGTGGCAGTTCGGATCATCCATGCTGATCTTCTTAGCTGGTCTCAAGAACATCCCGTATTCCTACTATGAGGCAGCGAGTGTAGATGGCGCAAGCAAGGTACGACAATTTTTCAATATTACCTTACCTCTGCTTAGCCCGATCATTTTGTTCAATCTAATCATGCAAACGATATCTGCCTTTATGACGTTTACACCCGCATACATCATTTCACGAGGCGAGGGCGGACCGCTCGATAATACCTTACTTTACTCGTTGTATTTGTACCGTAGGGCGTTCCAATTTTACGAGATGGGTTACGCATCAGCGATGGCATGGGTTATGCTTTTGCTAATCGGCCTCATCGCACTGGTTCTTTTCCAAACCTCCAAGTACTGGGTGTATTACGAATCGAAAGGAGAGCGGTAGCATGATCAACCTCAGCATGAGAAAAACCTTGAAGCCCTATGTGTATCATATTATTGTAGGCGTATTAGCCTTGATCATGGTCTATCCGATTCTTTGGCTCATTGCGAGCTCGCTTAAACCGAATGATGAGATTTTTACAACGGCCTATAGCTTGATTCCTAGCAAAATCGCTTGGGGGAATTACGTTTCCGGCTGGAAGGGCTTTGCTGGAAATACATTCGCAACATTTTATATAAACTCGTTCTACATCGTTATATTGTCGACGATTGGCGCGGTTGTTAGCTCGGCGTTAGTCGCTTATGCTTTCGCACGTATCCCGTTTGTAGGCAAAAACTTCTGGTTCACTTGTATGATGATAACGATGATGCTTCCCCATGACGTAACGATCATTCCACAATATGTGATGTTCTCAAAGCTGGGCTGGCTATCTTCCTTTAAACCAATTATACTTCCGCAATTTTTTGCGATACCATTCTTTATCTTTCTCATTATGCAATTTATCCGCACGATTCCGATCGAGCTGGATGAAGCAGCGAAAATGGACGGTTGCAGCAAATACGGTATTTTCTTTCGAATTTTAGTTCCATTAATCGTACCATCACTCATTACGGCGACCATTTTCTCGTTCTACTGGCGCTGGGAGGATTTCATCAATCCGCTGCTCTATTTAAATAAACCATCGCTTTATCCAGTGTCACTGGCCCTGAAGTTATTCTTGGATGGCGATTCGCTCAACAACTGGGGCGGGATGTTCGCAATGGCATCGCTGTCACTCATTCCGATTATCATCGTGTTCTTCCTGTTTCAGCGTTACATTGTGGAAGGAATCTCTACGAGCGGTTTGAAAGGTTAATATGATGAGAGAGGAACTGTGGGACATGCCGAAATTAGTTTTTGATGAAAATGAGATCAGATCAGCTATCGACCGTGTGGTAGACCGCACGTTTCGAATGGACTTCGGTTGGGATTGGCCTGGCGGTGTCGCGTTTTATGGCGTTTGCGAAGCCTATGCGGCGACAGGAAATGAATCGTATCTGACCAGGCTGAAGGCTTGGGTAGATGAAAATATGGAGGATGGCTTGCCGAAGCTTTCCGTTAACGCGGTGTCCATCGGACATTCCCTTCTTACCTTATATGAAGTGACGAATGAAGAGAAATACCTCGATACCATTAAGGAAATGGCAGATTTCCTATGCATAGATGCGGAGCGTTTTGGCGATGACATTCTCCAGCATACAGTGAATTCTGAAACCTACAATTTCCCTGAGCAAGCTTGGGTGGATACGATGTTCATGGCTGGTTACTTCCTGCTACGTGTGGGTAACTTGCTCAATATTGATGACTATTTCGAGATTGGTCTGAAGCAGTATCATGGACATGAGAACGTGTTGCAGGATGCGAAGACCAATCTGTATTATCATGGTTGGGATAACATTGCTCAAAACAACATGTCCTCCATGTTCTGGGCGCGTGGGAACTCTTGGGCAGCGCTTACGATGGCGCGTGCGCTCCATCTCGTATCTGTCACGCATCCTTCGTTTATGATCATTGATGGTTCATTGCGTGATCAGCTGAGCGCACTTGTCCGATTGCAGGATGAATCAGGCTTATGGCACACGATTCTTGATGATAGGGCGGCACCCTTAGAGACATCTGGTTCTGCAGGGATTGCTACAGCATTGCTAACGCGAGGAAGACTGTATAACAAATATACGCAGAAATCGATCGACGGTATCTTGGCTCGAATCACGGAGGAAGGCACCGTAACAGGCGTATCAGCTGGGACAGCTGTCATGAAAAACGCCGAAGGCTACAAAGGCGTGCCTGACAAACGCATCCAAGGGTGGGGACAAGGATTGACCTTGACATTCCTAGCCGAGGTGCTTCGCTCGAAGAAGGATAGCTTCGGAAACGGTTGCTGAATTTGCAGTAATTGAACTCACATCCGTTACAAATAAGTAAAACCAAAGTCCTCTCAGCCAATTTGCTGAGAGGACTTTGGTTTCTTTAATAATACGACATCTTGAAGCTTCTATTAAGTCAACAAGAAACAAAAATAATACAAAAAATACAAAAGAACTCTCGTTGTTGGTGGTACTTGATACAGACTATACTATGATTACAAACATGAATGATTCAATGCAAACGAATAAGGGATCGAAATCGTATTATCAAACATATTTAGGGGGAGTTATTCCAATGAAAAACATGAAAAAAACATTGATACTTGCGACTTTAACTGCTTTAACGCTTTCTCTGACAGCCTGCGGTACATCAAAGCCAGCTGCTGAAACTTCAAAACCAGCAGCAAGCTCGGAGGCTAAAGCTGCTGACAAGAAATCTGATCTTGTCGTGGCTGGTGTTGTATTCCAAGAAGACCAGTTCATGAAACTTCTGTCTCTCGGTTATCAAGATGCGGCAAAAGCAGCAGGTGTTAAAGTGCTGACGGGAAATACAGGTAACGACCAAGCAAAAGAATCCGAGCTAGTCAACACGTATGTGTCACAAAAGGTAAATGGCATCGCGATATCGCCTTTGAATGAAGATGCCTCGATCGCAGTTTTAAAGAAAGCGGATGATGCGGGCGTGAAAATCGCGATAACGAATACCGCTCTCACGAAAGCGCCTTTTGCAGTTGGGGGATATACGTCGGACAACAAAAACATTGGTGCAACCACTGGTAAAGAAGCAGCTCAATTTATTAAAGAAAAACTAGGCGGTAAGGCGAAAATTGCGATTGTTCAATTCAAATCGGCACTTCCGCAGCAGAGCGCTGATCGCGTTAATGGATTCCTTGAAGAAGTAAAGAAAGTCAATCCAAATGTTGAAGTTGTCGCTGACCAAGATGCTTGGATTCAAGATAAAGCTGTAGCCGTAACAGGCGATATTTTGACAGCGCACCCGGATGTTAACTTCATTTGGTCAGCCAACGAAGGCGGCACGATCGGGGCAACGATGGCTGTGAAAAATGCCGGCAAAGCAGGCAAAGTGTTTGTATTCGGAACAGATGCTAGCGACCAAATGATATCGATGCTGAAAGATAAAGATAACATTCTCCAAGCGATTACTGGGCAAAATCCTTACGATATTGGTTTTAAAGCAATGGAACTGCTGATTAAAGGTCTAAAGGGTGAAGATATCAGTGCGAGCAAAGGTAAAACGACCATTGTAGACGGCGTTCTGCTTAGCCGTTCCAATCCAGATGGTATCTCCAAGTTCGAAGCTGATCTAAAGTCGAAAATGAGCAAGTAGTCCTCGGTTATTTTCGAAAATGGGGTTGCCTAAATTGAAAAATGAGGCAACCCCATACCTTATAAACGTGAGAGAACTGTGAGGTAGACCCCATGAGTGTATTGGAAACGAGTAAAATTACTAAAGAGTATCCTGGTACTATGGCCTTGGATCAAGTTTCGGTATCGTTCGAAAGCGGAAAGGTGCATGCGCTGCTTGGGAAGAACGGATCCGGAAAATCAACCTTGCTCAAAATTTTTTCGGGTGCAGTCGAGCCTACACGGGGAGATGTCTTATTGGATGGAGCGTCCTTGAAATTTCGCGATCCGAGAGATGCTTTTGCGAAGGGGATTGTGACTGTTTACCAGGAGTTAAGCCTTGTGCCCGGTTTGACCGTAGCGGAAAACATTTTTCTTGGTCGAATGCCCATGAAGGGCATGATCGTGGATTGGAAAAAAACTTACCAGATGGCGAATGACATTTTAAATGAGCTGGGTGTGGAAATTCCGGCAGAAGAAATGGTCTATAACTTAAGCGTTGGGCAAGCCCAAATGATTGAAATTGTAAAAGCAATGAGCTATAAGCCGAAAGTTCTGCAATTGGATGAACCGACATCTGCGCTTGCGAAGAACGAAATAGAATCCTTGTTCAAGATGATCAGGGAGTTGAAAAAGAAGAATGTTATCATTATCTATGTTTCGCACCGTCTACATGAACTTTGGGAAATCGCGGATACTTGCACGGTTTTGCGTGAAGGACAATTTATCGGCATGGCGCCCATGCAGGAGCTGACCCGTAAAGATGTGATTGGCATGATGTTTGGTGATGTGGAAATTCGAACCCGTCCCGAAAATTTAACCATATCGAGCGAGGTTGTGTTGGAAGTTAAAGGACTGACGCGCAAGCATAAATTTCAGGATATATCCTTCCAGTTACGAAAAGGCGAAGTTCTTGGCATCGCGGGAATGCTCGGATCAGGTCGAACAGAGCTGCTCAAATCGATTTTCGGCGCAGATCCGTTTGATAGAGGCGAGATTTATTGTAACGGGCGGAGAATGCAATCTCCTACCCCAGAAAAGATGAAAAAAGCTGGGCTTGCTTATACGCCGGAAGATCGCAAGCATGAAGGGCTGATTCAAATTGCTTCGATCAGGGATAATTTATGTGTGGCAAGCTTAGATTTAATAGCTAAGGGTTTATTTATCCGCAAACAAGGCGAAGAAGCGTTCGTACAAAAGCAAGTAAATGACCTTCAAATCAAGGTGGCGGATGTGAACCATCAAGTTTCCTCTTTATCCGGAGGAAACCAACAGAAAGTAGTGGTCGGCAACTGGTTAAATACGAATCCGAGCATTATGATTTTCGATGAACCGACACGAGGCATTGACGTCAATGCCAAGCAGCAAATCTTTCAAATCATTTGGGAGCAGTCTCGCAAAGGAATTTCTAGCATTATGGTCTCGTCGGAGCTAGAGGAGCTGCTCGAGGTCTGTCACCGTATTCTCATTTTGAAGGACGGTAAGATTTCAGGGGAATATGTGCCGGAAGAATTAACAATAGATGAGCTGTATTCGTTAAGCATGGGAGGGGAAGCATCTTGAAAACATCAGAGTTCGTAAAACTACCTTCTTCTTCGTTTGATGTGAAGAAGAAATTAAGCAAACATGCCTTAGAGATCATACTTGTGGTCATCGTTATCATGATGTCGTTTGCTTCATCTGGGTTTTTAACAACGGATAACTTGCTGAATATTTTACGAAATATGGCTTTGCAGGGCTGTATTGCTTTTGGCATGACAATTGTCATTATTGCGGGAGAAATCGATCTTTCCATCGGGTCAACGGTTGCCTTAACGGGGGTCATTATCGGTCTTACGACCGGCAAACTTGCTGACGCGGGTATGTCGATGGATATCGCCGTCATTTTCGGGATTCTTTTATCTTTTATCGTCGCTGGATTGATCGGATTGTTCAATGGGTGGCTCTTAAGTAAATATAAAGTTCCCTCTTTCATCATAACCTTGGCTATGTTAAATGTGATCTATGGGTTCGCTGCAATCATTTCGAAAGGATTTCCTGTAACAACATTGCCATCATGGTATAATGTACTCGGAGCGGGCCAAATCTACTCGATTCCGATTCCGGCTATTATTTTGCTCATTGTATTCGCCATTATCTTAGTCGTAATGAACTATACCAAATTCGGGCGTTCTGTCTATGCGGTAGGAGGCAATCCGGAGTCGGCACGTTTATCAGGCATTAATGTCCCCCGTGTCAAAATTGTTTGTATGGTTGTCGTCCAACTGTGCTCTGCGCTTAGTGGTGTACTCGTTTCCTCACAGGTCATGTCCGGCTCATTCAACTTTGGAAAAGGTTGGGAGATGATTGCGATTTCATCTGTTATTATAGGCGGTACGAGTTTGTTTGGTGGCATCGGCAAAGTATGGGGAACGTTTATCGGCCTTATTTTTCTGGGTGTACTGATCAATTCGATGACGCTCCTGAATGTCAATGAATATGTTCAATATGTCGTTCGCGGGCTTCTAATTTTAGTTGCTGTACTGATCACTACGATACAATTAATGAAGAAACGCAGTTGATCCAAGTTATACGATATGAACGATGGTATCCCTTTTTCCTGTCATTGCAGGGCAAAGGGATTGTTCCATCTCAAGAGGAATGAAATTTGGATGATATTTCAAAACATTAGTTTTCGAACGAAAATGTTCATAAGTATGGTCATCGTCATCATTATTCCGATGATCATTGTCAGTACCTTACTCTATCGCAGATCCGCACAATCCATAACGGATCAAACTTCCAAGGTGGTCATTAGCAGCATCGATTTCGCTGTCAATAATATTGATGATGCGCTTGATAATATGACCGGATTAAGCAAGTTGATTCTAACAGATAACAGGCTTCTAACCCTTGCCGTGCAAGATAAGTGGCTGTCTTCTGAAGCGAAAAATGGAAAATACGTAGAAATGCTGGACTTGCTCCGTTTCTTTATCACTCGCATTAAAACTCAAAATGTGTTGGAAGGAACCGATTCATTTTATTTATATTTGGTAAAGCAGAATACACTCATCGATTCGAAATCAACGTATTACGAAGATATTGATACGAATAACATTGATTTTATTAAAAAAAGTCAAAACAAAGACGGTATTGAACACTGGTTTGTGTCAACACCCGTCGATTATTATAGTCTGAACCGCATTTCTACACGGTTGGAAGACAGTAAAATGATTACTTTTAATAAGGTTTTAACAGATGAAACGGGAAATTCGCTTGCTATTCTGGCTGTCAATATCAATGAGAATTATTTTAGTGATTATTATAGAAAAATACAAAGAGGCATTCCCGGGGATTTCGTCGTCTTGGATGAGAATTCCAATGTAATGGCCCATTCAGACAAGAGCGTTGCAAGCACCAATGGAAACCTTTATTCACAGATTAACGGTAAGATTCAATCAACGGGAAAAGATAGCGGCAGCTTTTTTGTCGATTCGAAGAAACAATTCGTCTTCTATTCCATCTCCAACTACAATCAGTGGAGGTATGTTGTCGTTATCCCGTCGTCAGAGATTTTAGGTAAAGTCTATGAAATCAGAAATTTTTTCTTCGTCCTTATTTCAATTACGGCTCTCATCATTTTTCTGGTTAGTTACTTTTTATCGAATTTATTTTTCAAACCATTGTTAAAGCTCATGAAGGCGATGCAAAAAATCGGCAACCGAAATTTGGATGTAAGGATACAAGACAATCGTCAAGATGAGTTTAGTCAGGTATATCAGGGGTTTAATGATATGGCCGATGAACTCAATGCACTTGTTAAAGATTTAGCTAATGAAAAGTTTTATAAACTGGAAGCTGAAATCAAACTGCTGCAAGCTCAAATTAATCCTCATTTTTTATACAATACCCTAGATTCGATCTACAGTATCGCGAAAATTAAAAAAGTCGAAGAGATCTCACAAATGGTTGCTGCTTTATCTAAATTTTTCAGAGTCAGTTTAAGCAGCGGCAGAGATATCGTCTCGTTAAAAGAAGCGGTAAGTCTGATTGTCAATTATTTAACGATATTGAATATTCGATATCGTGGTGAAATCAGTTTTCATGTGGATCTTCCAGATGAATTTGTTGATTGTCAGGTCCCTAAGATGCTGCTACAGCCAATTGTTGAAAACTCGGTTTATCACGGAATTGAAAAGGCAAACGGAAGGGGGCATATTTCGGTTGCAGTGTCATCTGCTAATGGTATCCTGCGGATTATTGTGGAAGACAATGGTATAGGTATGAAGAAAGAAGAATTGTTGCAATTAAGGGAATATCTCCAAATGGAAACGTCAGAAGAGACGCCCAGCTATGCCCTCAGAAACTTGATTAGACAGATCCGTTTAAAATACGGCTCCCACTATGGAATAGAAATTGATAGCGTTTATGGGGAAGGTACGAAAGTAACGATAGAAATCCCGATAGCAATCAGAGAGGAGCTGGCAACATGATCAAAATGATGGTTGTGGATGACGAAGCATGGGTGCGAGAAAGGCTAATTCATACGATAGATTGGGAGCAACTAGGGATCCAGGTCATAGATGAGGCGAAATGCGGTCAAGAAGCGCTGGAGAAAGCACTTCATTTGAAACCTGATATCATTTTGACCGATATCCGTATGCCTAATATGGGAGGACTTGAGCTTATTCAGTCCTTAAGAAGTCATCAGTTACATGCAAAAGTCATTATTATCAGTGGCTATAGCGACTTTGAATATGCAAAGAAGGCGATTTCTCTTGGAGCTTTCGATTATATATTGAAACCAGTGGAAGATGACGATTTGCTAGGCGTCGTGAAAATATGTCTGGAGCAAATTCTGGCTGAAAAAAAGAAAGAAGAATTGCTGCAAAAGGCGGATACGCAAGTCAATAAGCGGTTGCCAATGTTGAAAGAAATGATGTTTGCTAATCTGGTAAATGCGCGAATCCAGAACGAACGAGATGTACTAGATGCTCTGAACGATATACAGTTTGAATATGTAAATATGAATCATTGTTGCGTTATTTTTCAAATCAAAGAATCGGAAGAAGATGGCACTCAGTTGGATGCCGATTTCGCACAGTTTGTAATCGGGAATTTGGTCACAGATATACTTCGAGAGATTAATTGCAAAGCAATTACGTTTGCAAACTCTAATGAAGTAGTAGCAATTGTGTCTTCTAACCATGCATGTGAATATCTTTGCCAACAGTTCGAATCGGCAGCGTTCGATCATATGATCAATAAAATTTTTGGATGCGCTGTCGACATCGGTTATGGAGAATGGTGCTCCAACATCATCGATATTTCTTTATCATACCGACAGGCGAAGCAGTCTTTGCTGATAAGCAGTTTTCTCTATCAGGAACGCCGCGCGATCTCTGATATTTCCGCGAAATCGGAGAAGTATAAGCATTATGATATTGAAGGTTTAGTTAATTCAGTTAAATTGGGCGATAGGGAATCGGTACTTATTCAATTAGATCAGCTTGTGGAAGAAAATAAACAAACGAATCTGATTGAATTCAAGTTTTTATATTTTCATATCATTACCTCACTAACAAGATCTGCCATACAAGGCAAGCAATCTATGGATAATGTCTCCAACTTTAGTTTACAGTTTTTCGAATTACTGCAAAGATCTCAAAACGTAGGAGAAATTCGTCAATTATTTGAAGAAGCCTTATTAAAAATCATGGCTTATTTAGAAAAGACACAAATGAAGAAGAAACGAAAAGTGATCGAGAAAATTGTTGAATATATGGAGGAACATTATAACGAACCCATAAATTTGAACACGATTGCAGAAGCATTTTTTATGAATGCGTCTTATTTAAGCAAAATTTTTAAAGAGGAAATGGACATTTCGTTCAGTAGATATGTGATGGAATGTCGGGTGGAGAAAGCGATTGAACTCATGAAAGATCCGACGAAAAAAATTTATGAAATTGCGGGTATCGTAGGGTATGACGATGTTCAATATTTCACAAAATTGTTCAAAACCATTAAAGGTGCAACACCAGTGCAATATCGGGAAAAGCTTCGTTAAAAGTAGGAGGGTACTTAATGCCATATGGCTGCGGTACCCTTTTTTTGTATGGAGCGGTATAGTTTAAGTTTGCGAGAAAAAGTCGCACTAACTACTTGGTGCGACCATACTGCTTTCCGCTTTTCAACATACGTTGATACATTTTGCGATTTGACATGTTTTTCAAAGGGTAAAACTGAGGCCGCGTGTTCACTTCCAGAATCCACGGCTTCCCCTTAGAATCAAGTGCGACGTCGAGCCCTAATTCTCTGAACCCTTTGACATGGTGGTCAAAGTTGTTGCCAACGGAAACGCCGAGCTGTTTCAATTCTATTTCCTGCTCACGAATCACGGATTTGGAATAGCCTGCTCCTAACAACGTAGGCTGAAAATACCCAACGGTACCGCCTTGATTGTAGTTGGTGGCCACTTTACCCTCTCTTCCAATTTTGGTGAAAAGTCCGGTGTTGACCCATTCTCCTTGATTCGTCTTCTGCATCATGACGCGAATGTCGAAAGGTCTTCCCTTCGTTTTCGCGAGTTGAATCCCTTTCTGCAATAAAAAGGAACGTTTATCGGCGAAATGGGAGAGTTCTGAATACAGTCGCTTCTTCGTCGAGTAGAAAGCCTTTTTTCGATTCAATTGGGTTTGAAAGCCACTTGGTTTCCGCTTAATTCGAATAATATTAAAACCACCTGAACCGCTAGTGGGCTTAAAGAAGACAGTCTTATAAGAAGAAAGCATCGAATCCAAATTCTTCTTCGTAAAAAGCTCGGTTCGAGGGACGTATTGGCGTAAATCGGGTTGCTGAAGCAGCCATTTTGTTTTACGCCATTTGCTTTTTATTGATCTGCTTTTATATGTGGGCATAGGGTGTACACCTCTTTTTGACAGCGTATGTGAGGTGAACCCTGCTTGTCAGTGCGTTTACCTAGCTGCTGCACCAATTTTGGGGTTAGTTATCCTTAAGTAGTGTCTACTCTACGTTAGTAAATTGGATCACCTTGTGCTCGTATCGGCCAAGCGTCAGCTTACCCTCACGGTAACGTGTTCCCGTAATCGGATCAACGCCTTCCCATGGCAGCGTCACGCTGCCGCCGGCTCCGTCCATGTTCACAACAACCCACACCTCATAACCATCGCCTTGTCTCGGAGCGACAATCGTACCCGCCGTCACATCGGTGCGGAGAGTAACGCCAGCATCATCCGCATACCGCGAGATGAGCTTGTTCAACAACTGCTCGCCTTCGTCGCCAGTCGGCATCGAGCCGAGCATCACGATCTTGCCCTTGCCATACGTGCGCTCCGTGATGAAAGCCTGCCCAACCGCCAGTCCGATTTCGACGGTTCCAACAGCAATCGCTTCCTTCGTCTCGAAGACAGCGCTCCAAAGGGAAAGCGGTGCAGCGACGCCAAACGCACTGCCAACCGATCCACTGCCGTCCATTGGAAACGTATAGACGGTTTCCACGCCTGCAAGTTCCTCCAAAACTCCAAGTGCAGCATTCATATGCATCGTGTGTTCTTCGGTGCGTCCGCCGGAGAGAGGGCCAACAACCCACACACCGCCTTCGGCAACAAACGCAGCAGCACGTTTCATAAAATCCGCAGAAATATAGGGAAGGAAAGGTGTAAACAACAGCTTGTACCCAGTTAGTTCTGCGCCTTCCGGCACGATATCTCGGTGAAGCCCTAAATTCAGTATCCGCTCATAGAACCCGGTTACCAGAGCTCGATGATTTAGCTTTTGATGCGGTTCGGTTTTTAGAAACGCTTTGGAGCGATCCGAATACGTCATAGCAACCTCAGCTTGCATGGGCCGTGTCGCTAAGATCGTCGCTTCAATCTCCTGCCTCGCTTGTTCAACCTCAAGCACGTTAGGAAAACCAACCGTAGGCTTGCCCCAAGTGCTAATGACAGAGCCATGAGGCTGTTCGCAGCCTGAACGCTGCTGTCTCCACAGCCAATAGCAGAAAGCTTCTGCGCCTAGCGCATAAGCGGCAACCGCTTCCGCTTTGAGATAGCCATTCGGATGCGGTTTCGCATAGCTTGCGAGAGACGCAGCATGGGAAGGACTGGTTTCCATGATCCAGTAATCCCGTCCGCGCTTAAAATTCCGCCACAAATCGTTATTTAATAAATAGTTGGCCGGATGATCATACGTCGCGTAGGTATCGAAGGACGCAAAATCTAGCTCGCGAAACAGCCGCTCATTATCCACGCTGAAAGCGACGCTGCTATTGTGCGTAATTGGCGCATCCGAGAATTGGCGGATAATGGCCGCTTGTTCGTCCGAGAACTGTGCGATTTTCTCCATTGAAAACAGTTGGTACATCGTGCTTAGAGAGGAGTTATGTAAGAACGGCGCTGGACCAGGCTGTGGTACTTGCTCGAAGCTGTGGTAGTATTCGCTCCATATTTGGGTTCCCCATGCCTCATTCAACGTTTCAACGGTCTCGTACCGCTCTTCTAACCATTCATGCCACTGCGTAAGGCAAGTTCCACACATACATTCTGATACATGCGCTTTGAATTCATTGTCGATCTGCCAACCGATCACACCTGGCAAGCGTCCAATGGCCCGCGCAATGTGCTCGGTAATGATAGCAGCTTTTTCCCGGAAATAGGGATGATTCGTACACGCATGCTGCCTTGAACCATGGCTCATAACTTGCATCTGCTCATTCACATACATCCGCTCAGGATGACCGTGCGTAAACCATATTGGCGGCGTAGGTGTCGGCGTGCACATGACGGTATCTATCCCATTTTCATGCAAGAGGTTAACCATTTTCACAAAAAATCCTAGATCAATATTCCCCTCGGTTGGCTCCATATTCGACCAAGCGAATTCGCCAATTCGCGCGACGTTCATGCCTGCTTGTTTCATTAGTCCAATATCTTGCTCAATAACCGCTTGATCCCAAAGCTCCGGATACCAGGCCGCACCGTGATATAACTTGTTTCCCATTTCCATCAACCATCCTCTACATCGCAAAGTTAGTTTCTACTATAAGTGCTACCTTGCCTCAGGGGCAATAACACATTCTTGCTGGAAATATTAGGGGATTTCAACTGTTTTGACGGGTTTGCACTTTCTTGATGCATAGTAGAATGCAGAGATTGGAAGGGCTTACAAGAATGTCTGATTGGCGGTAAATGCCAGGAAATGCATAATAGGGCTACAAACGCTCACAAAGCGATCATGACATGGAGGTGAAAAGGATGAAGCAGGCAACTGCTCCTAACAACAGAGAGATTGTTCAGATGTCCCAAGCAAAGGGGCTTCGCAGATCGCAGGTGTGGGCAAGGTTGCGTAAGGATAAATGGATCTACGCATTGTTAACACCCGGCTTATTGTATTTCATTATTTTTAAATATGTGCCCATGTGGGGCGTGCTGCTTGCCTTTAAGAATTATCAACCCTTTCTAGGCTTTTGGAAAAGTGACTGGGTCGGCTTAGAGCATTTTCGTGTATTTTTTCAAAATCCCGAATTTTTCATGCTCCTCCGAAATACGTTGTTGCTCTCCTTATATAATCTGGTGTTTTACTTCCCGGCACCGATTGTACTTGCACTCTTACTGAATGAGATCAAGGTAAATATGTATAAAAGAACGATTCAAACATTAATTTATGTGCCTCATTTCATATCCTTAGTGATTGTGGCTAGCTTGACCTATGTCTTCCTTACAACGGAAGGCGGACTCGTTAACGAGCTTTTACAGAAGTATTTTGGATATAAAATAAACTTCTTAGCGACTCCTGAATGGTTTCGACCGATGATTATCATTCAAACGATGTGGAAGGAATGCGGCTTTGGAACGATTATTTTCTTAGCAGCACTGGCTGGCGTTGATGTAGAGCAATACGAAGCAGCCATTATGGATGGGGCCAATCGCTGGAGACAGCTGTGGCACATTACGCTGCCATCGATTCGCAGCACCATCGTGATCCTGCTTATTCTTCGCATGGGAGATATTATGGATAATGGCTTCGAACAAATTTTCCTCATGCTGAATCCTTTGAACAGGGACGTAGCAGAAGTATTTGATACCTATGTGTATATGATGGGGATCACGCAAGGCGCGTTCAGTTATAGTACAGCTGTCGGCTTATTTAAAGCAGTTATTGGCGTCATCCTGGTACTCGGTGCGAACTGGACAGCGAAACGGTTCGGACAATCTGGCATTTACTAATACGAATATGATAGGTAAAGGAGGAGAGAGGTTTTGGCAAAGCAATATAAGAGCGTTTCCGGAACCATCTTCGATGTAAGCAATTATCTTGTACTTGGTGTCATAGGCATCGTTGCCATTCTGCCATTTCTCTACGTCATAGCAGGGTCATTCGCATCTGATGCGGAGCTGACGAAACGCTCGGTCTTTCTGATACCAGAGACGTTTACCTTAACTGCTTATCGTTTTATTTTCTCGACGGATACGATCGTGAAGAGTATTGGGGTTTCTCTGTATGTCATGGTTGTTGGTACCTTCGTGAACCTGTTCTTCACCGTGACGATGGCCTATGCCTTATCCAAGCGGAGCTTGATGGGGCGGAATACGGTTTTGAATTTGATTATTTTCTCGATGCTGTTTGGCGGAGGCTTAATTCCTACCTATCTCGTTATTCGCCAGCTTCATATGCTGGATACGTTCTGGGCGTTGATGATTCCTGGTGCGATTAGCGCCTTTAACTTGATTATTGTCAAAAACTTTTTCCAAGAGCTCCCACCAGAGCTGGAGGAAGCAGCAAAAATCGATGGCTGTACGGAACTCGGTCTTCTCTGGCGGATCGTACTACCGTTATCCATGCCTGTACTGGCAACCTTCACGTTATTTTATGCCGTGGGCCATTGGAATAACTTCTTCTCAGCCTTGCTGTATATCAACGATCCCGCCAAGTGGCCGTTGCAAGTCATGCTCAGACAGATTGTTTTACTGTCACAGGCTGCAGCAGGAGATCTCAATTCCATGGATCCGAATTTCGTGAAACCGCCCGAGCAATCCATCAAGATGGCTGTTATCGTCGTCGGAACTATACCTATTTTGTTTGTCTATCCGTTCCTGCAAAAGCATTTTGCTAAAGGGGTCTTGATTGGTTCGGTCAAGGGGTAACGGATTCAGATAGAAGTAAGTTCATAACTTAGAGGAGGCATGTTAGATGAAAAAGAACACGAAAAAATGGGTTACCGTAGCAACCGTTGGTACAGCTGTCATGACGACTATTGCTGGTTGTAGTAGTGACAAAGGGGGGACAGCAACACCCGCAGCATCGACTTCCCCAACACAAGCAGCGACACAGACCAAAGCTCCAGAGAACTTAGCTCCGCTTGATCTGAGCATCATGCTTCCGATCTTCAAAACGAATTTCCCGAAGGATGATGGTCCTGTTACGACCGAAATTGAGAAGAAAACCAATACGAATATTCACTTGGAATGGGTGCCTAACGCTTCATATACAGATAAATTCAATATTACACTCGCATCAGGGAAGCTGCCTCAGATCATCTATGTTGGTGATGTGAAGAACCCGAGTTTCGTTAACGCAGCCAAATCGGGCGCATTCTGGGAAATCGGGAAATATTTAAAGGATTACCCAAATCTCAGCAAAGCGAACCAAGTCATTATGAACAACTCATCGGTTGATGGGAAAAACTACGGTATTTACCGTGGGCGTGCATTGGGGCGAAATGGTATCAACTATCGCAAGGATTGGCTGGAAGCTGTCGGTATGCAACCTCCGAAAACGATTGATGATTTCTACAATATGCTCAAAGCGTTTAAAGAAAAAGATCCTGACAAAAATGGCAAAGATGACACATATGGCATGGTATTGGTCAAATGGACGGGGCAATGGGCAAGCAGCTTTGATATTATGAAGCTCTGGTTTGGAGCACCGAACAAATGGGGCGTGGTAGACGGTAAGCTCGTACCAGAGCATCAAACCGCTGAATATCTCGAAGCGCTTAAATTTATGAAGAAGCTATATGATGAGAAGCTAATCAATCAGGATTTCGCTGTGTTTGATTCATTGAAGTGGAACGATCCAATTGCCAACAATCAAGCAGGGGTCGTCGTAGACGTAACAGACAATGCCACACGTATGGATGATAAAATTCATGCAGCGCTAGCCAAGGAAGGCAAAGATAATCCTAACATTCATTATGTCGATAATATGATTGGCGTCACTGGCAAAAATGGATTGAAAGCACTGCCTACCGCCGGCTTTGCAGGTATTCTAGCGATCTCAAAGTCCACCGTAAAAACAGAAGAGGAACTGAAGCGAGTTTTGAAATTCTTGGATCAAATGAACGAGCCTGAACTTGCAACTTTAGCTGGCTACGGTATCGAAGGTAAGCATTATACGAAGGAAGGCGAAGCGCTTGTGCTGAGTAAGGATACCGCTCTTCTCGAATCCGAAGTCGAAGGCTTGAACCAAATGCTGCCATTCATCCCGGAAGATCGCGGTTTGAAAGTGAAGCAAACACCGCTTCGTTTGCAAACAACGAAGATTCAAAAAGAAGCAGAAGCGAACATCGTGGCAAACCCAGTTGAGCCATTCATCTCCAGTGTATACTCGCAAAAAGGTCAACAACTAGATAACATCATCAACGATGCGCGTATTAAATTCATTGTCGGCCAAAGTGACGAAGCGGCTTTGAAGGCAGCGTTCGAAACTTGGAAGAAATCAGGCGGGGATGATCTCGTGAAGGAAATGAATGATTTGTATGCAGCTGCGAAGAAATAAGGATAAAGCATTTGGTGTTAAAGCAAAGGGACTGCTAAGCAGTCTTCTTTGCTTTTTTTCGCTCTGCTTAGTGGAAGAACATCTATAAAATTTTTCTATTATGCGACGCTTCTCCACCTCCGAACGTAAACACTGAAATCAATGGTCAAAGATGCTAAAGTACATTAATTTCGATAGGATATGGCTCTAAATCGTAGAATTAGTGCGAAAATACAACCTTTTGGAACAAAAGCTACCAAAAGGTTGTTTACCTCCAGAAATAGTTGCATAATCGCACGCATGTTAGATTGAGAGGTTACTTCGATTCAAAAGGATGTACTTTTGCATTTTTGACCACATATGAATTTATAAGTTTCCGGTACTCGGAAGAACAAATTCTTATTGGCGATAAATGGTCGCTCATCCTCGAAGTACTTCGATAAAAGTTTTTCTCATGCTCCTCAGCTGTTTGATGTACTCACGACAGAAACTGTCTTTTTAATATTAAGACTAATTTCAAGAAAATAGGGCTGCCTCAATGCGAAATAGCAGGTGCATCATGCACCTGCTATTTTGCTTTCAATAAAACTGCCAACAAGTCGGAAAAGTGGAGTAAATCCACTGGAAATTAACTTTCTTCTTCATCCAGACTGATATACGCTCGAAGGTGTAGACTTCGCTCCAAACAATACTTTCGAACGGTTGGTGAGAGCATGTTACGAGCAATCAAAGAAGGACTAGCCAAAGGATTAAAAAAGACCCTTGGTGGTCAAGGACGCTTCTACAAAAAGAGCTTGATCACGATATTTATCGTTTCGGGTATTCCTGGACTCGTAATGGGGGGACTCGTGTATTGGATGGCAGGCGGGCGCGTGGAAAGCGAGCTGCTTCAGCTGCATTATCGGCAAATTGAACAAAGGTCGCAAAATATCGATGATCAATTAGGCAATCTGGAGCTGCTGCTATCCCATTGGGCGTTTGATAATAAATTTGACTACAGTTTAAATGGTTATGATTTTGTCCGGAATTTCGAACGCACTCAGGATATCACGAGAACGTTAATCGCCATGCAGGGCTCTAATGCCATGGTGAAGCATGCAGAGCTGTATGTGGGTGGAACAAGCTCCGTTCTGTTCAACCCTGAATATATGAAGATTGATGATCGTACAGCAGCCACAGCCACTAGATATGATCCTCTCATCCACGGTCAACATACGACCTACTGGACGCAATGGTCGTTTGATGCGAATCGTCCTGAGAACAAAGATCTAACGCTCGTCCATCAAATTCCCGGTGGAAGCCTGAAGCCGTTTGGTGTGTTAGTGTTTCGTTTTGATAGTCAAAAGGTGGCCAATATGCTCAATACACTGACGCCATATGATGGCGGGGAGACGTTTCTGATTCAGAATGCCGGCGAGCTTTTTGTTTCGGCGAACGGGAACACGTCAACTTCTCCGTTTGTAAGCGCTTTGCGTGAGAAAATAGCAGCACTTGAAGGCAAAAAAGGCTCCTTTTTTATGGATTGGGAGGACTCGACGTATACGGTTTCGTACGGCTGCTTAGCCAGAATCTCGGAGGATTGGACGTTCGTATCCGCATCGCCGATTTCGAGCATCACCTCACCCGTGGTCTTTATTTCCAAGCTGATTATTACGGTAAGTCTCGCCGTATTGCTGCTTGCGGCATTGCTTGCGTGGCTGGCTTCACGTCGCATCTATGTGCCAGTCAAAAGGCTGGTTTCGATGCTGGGGGGAAGCTCTTCTAACCCACCTCAGTGCGAATTTACACTGCTCGAATCACAATGGATGCAATTGCATAATGAGAGCTTGGCGCTGAATACGAAGCTGACCGAACAGCTTCCCCACCTGAAAGACAGCTTCCTGCATCAACTGCTTCAGGGATATTTGAATGCGTATTCAGAGGAAGATTTACGCCACCGGATGGAGCGTTTTAAGTGGGATGTGAAGAATAAGCAATTCGTTGTCCTCTACGTCCAGTTAATCGGGATGACTAGCATGGAGGGGAACTTCCGGCTAGGGGAAGAGGGATTAGTCACTTTTGCCGCCGTGAATATGATTGAGGAGCTGGCTGCTCAGTATGTTGAACAAAGTCATACCCTCAATTTTCACGATCTAACAGCAGGTATCTTGCTTATTCTTCCTGAGGGTCAAACCTATTCGGACATATGCCAAGCTTTTAGCGAAGAGTTGAAGCAATCGATCAATCGTATTTTGAAAATGCGCATGACCATGGCAATTAGCCGGCCTGTATCGCTGATTTCGGATGTACCTATCGCATTTGAACGAGCGAAGCAAGCGGTTAGCTACCGCTACTTCGAGAATGTGAACCAGATTATCGATATGGAGCATGACAATTTTGCAGGAGATGAAGACATGGAGTTGCAATATCCGTTCACACAGGAGCGAGAGCTCATTCAAGCTTTACGGACTGGAAAAGAAGGGGAAGCGAGCGAATTGCTGGTGTCTTTCCTGGAGGTCTTAACCTGCAAAGGGGCCAAAGAAATTGAGGTACAGCAAGGGATGCTGCATCTGCTTGGCAATGTTCAGCATGCCATTATGGTTTCCGGAATTAACCCGAATCGCCTCTTCAAAGGCGCGAATTTATATGAGCAGCTTTCCCAAATTAGGGAATCTTCGAGAATCCTTGCCTGGTTTCAGGAAAAAGTGCTAAGGCCTTTCATGAAGGAGATGTCAGGACGTTCCGACGCCCAAGTGAAACGGATTATAGAACAAGCCATGATTTATTTGCAAATGAATTATAGACAGGATATTTCGCTTGATAATTGTGCTGAGCACACGGGGACGAATCCTTTTTTCTTAAGCAGATCTTTCAAGCAAGTGACGGGGAAAAACTTTATTGATTATTTAACAGAGCTGCGCATTGATAAAGCGAAAGAGCTGCTTCGGGAATCGGAAATGCGGATTAATGACGTCGCCGATCAAGTGGGTTACCAGCATACGTATTTCAATCGAATTTTCAAAAAATTAGAAGGCATGACGCCAACGCGCTATCGAGAGCTCAGTCGAACTTCGTAAGCAACAATGTATAATATCGCCAAAAAAGTGCAAACAGCCCGATCGCAGATTAGCAATAATGTCCGCTTGTTCGCAAGAGATCCTCTTCCTACAATAGGGCTAGATGTGAAAAGGAGATGATCGCTTGGCTTCAGATCTGGCAATTAAGCTGCGTTGGCTAAACAAAGAGGCTTCCAAGCCTGTAGGAATAACATGGGGAATACCTTGGCGCGAGGGAGAGCTTGGGCGCGAAGAGTCATTGCTGTTGGAAACGAATGACGGCCAAGGAGTTGTGCCGGTGCAAAGCTGGCCGACCGCTTTCTGGCCCGATGGTAGTGTGAAATGGTCTGCTCATGCAGCTGCAATTCAATCTGGATCTGCAGAGGGGTTGGCTATTCGTAAAGGCAGGGGTCCCGATCCTGATTTCCGTATTCTCGTAACGGAAACGGATGACACCATTACACTAGACACTGGCATCATGATTTGCACATTAGGCAAGCAAGGTAAACATTGGCTTCGCAGCATTGCTCGTGATGGCAATGAGATATGCCGCGGCGGCGAGCTGATCTGCTTGAAGGAAGGGTTCAGCGATGCGTCCGGCGTTCGAATCAGCCGTGAAGAAACGTTCGAAAGCCGAGTGATACGGGCTGTTGTTGAACAAGACGGACCGATCCGGGCTGTCGTGAAGCTGGACGGCAGGCTTCGCTCGACAACGGGCGCTAGAGCGTGGCTGCCTTTTACACTGCGAATGTATGTGTATGCGGGTCAAGAAACGATTAAACTTGTGCATACGTTCCACTACGATGGGAATCCACACGAGGATTTCATCAAAGGTTTAGGCATCCGCTTTGCGGTTCCGATGAGAGGGGCCCAGTACAATCGACATATCCGTTTTGCAGGTGATCGCGGTTATTTCAGCGAATCGCCCAAAACCTTACATACCCGTCGTACCAAAGGGAAGTATAGAGAGCTTTTTGAGCGTCAAACGGTAGGCGAGTTGACCACTTTTGATCCCGTGGAGGATGCTTATTTCCTGGGGTTGTTGGATGATTCAGCGACTTGGGACAGCTTTAAACTTGTTCAAGATTCGTCTGAGCATTATCGGATTTGGAAGCGGACGAAGGCGGGCTGCAGCTGGGTCAAGGTGACAGACGGAGCACGCGCTGGCGGTCTGGGCTATGTTGGCGGTCTGGGCTATGTTGGCGGTGAGGGTGGCGGCTTGGCGGTGGGGTTGCGCCACTTCTGGGAGAAGCACCCATCTAGCTTTGAGGTACACGGTACAGCAGAGTCGGAAGCTGCGTTTACGATTTGGTTTTGGTCCCCCGATGGGACATCCATGGATCTTCGCCATTATGATACAGAAACACACGTGGAATCTTCGTATGAAGGAGCGGAAGAGCTTCGGGCAACCCCCTATGGGATTGCGAATACGAGTGAATTGTTGCTCTGGTGTACGCGTGAGACGCCAGACCCTGATCTTCTTCAACATATGCAGGAGGAAACGCAAAGCCCTTCGCTGCTCATTTGCGAGCCGGCGTATTATCACGAGTCGGGTGCTTTTGGCTACTGGAGCTTGCCGGATCGAAGCCATTCTGTGAAAGAACAGCTGGAGAATCGGCTGGATGGTATTATCGCTTTTTATCAAGAGGAAGTCGAGCAGCGGAAGTGGTATGGCTTCTGGGATTACGGCGATTTCATGCATAGCTACGATCCCGTTCGGCATATGTGGAATTACGATTTAGGCGGCTGTGCTTGGCAAAATACAGAGCTTGCGCCTAATATGTGGCTTTGGGTCATGTTCCTTCGTACGGGCCGAGCGGATATTTTCCGAATGGCTGAAGCGATGACGCGACACACAAGTGAAGTGGATTTGTACCATTTCGGCGAATATGCGGGACTGGGCTCTAGGCACAATGTGGTCCATTGGGGCTGCGGCTGCAAAGAGGCTCGAATCGGGATGGCGGGCTTACATCGTTATTTCTATTATTTGACCGCTGATGAGCGGATTGGGGATATCATGGATGAGGTGCGTGATTCCGATTTCATGACGGTGAATTTGGATCCGATGCGCGCTTATTTTCCGAAAGATGAGCATCCCACGCATATCCGAGTAGGACCGGATTGGGCGGCTTTCAGCTCAAACTGGATGACCCGATGGGAGCGTTATGAAGATACAGCGTATCGGGATAAAATCTTGGTTGGCATCAAGTGCATTAAGGATGCTAATTATGGCCTCATTTCTGGACCAACCTATGGGTATGATCCTAAGACAGGTGTATTGTCGCCGCTTGGGGACGATAATTGGGGAAGACATTTGGCCATTTGTATGGGGGGACCCCAAGTTTGGTTTGAACTAGCAGGCATGTTGAAGGATCCGGAGTGGGAAGACATGATGGCGGAGCTCGGCGTGTATTATAACCAAACACAGGAGAAGAAGGATAAGCTGACCCACGGTCACATCTCAACGAAGCATTTCGAGCATCCTGTGCTCAGCGCAGCGATCACAGCGTATGGTGCATTTTATAAGCAGGATGATGAGACAGCGGAGAAGTGTTGGTCCATTTTGCTGGGAAGCTCTTTTGCTAAGGTTGATCTTCAGCAGGAGGCTTCCGTTGTTACGCATGTGGACACCTTGCAAGAGATTGATTGGATGAACACCAATGAGGCTGCGCAATGGTCATTGAATACCATTACTGCACTTGAGCTGATATCAGATTGGCTTCCCCAATAGACGGGTTTTTAGGAGGAATTAGTTGTGGGACAAACGAGTAAGGAACCATATTTGATTGGCAAAATAGATATTAGTGCGGCTGGTCCGCGATGCAAAATGCTCCTTGGCGACCTGAACGGAGACGGCCGCATGGAGATGCTGTTGGTACATCCTGACAATCGGCAGGATGTTCGCTATATCCCCCATCAGGTGCAATGCCTGACGGCATATGATCTCGAAGGAAATCTGCTGTGGCAGACAGGCAAGCCAGATGCGGGAGCAGGGAGTGCGGGATCGGATTATCCCGCACAAATCGCTGATATTGATGGCGATGGTCAATTAGAGGTTTTATGCGTGATGGATGGGCGGTTTCTCATCCTGAACGGACAAAATGGCGAAGTGAAATCTTCGCATGAGCTGCCGCATGAGCATGCGCATGATTGCATCATCGTAGCGAATTTGACAGGTGGAGAATACGCCAGTGACATGATCCTGAAAGATCGCTACCACACCATGTGGGCGTTCGATCGTCATTTTAATTTATTATGGACGCACGAAGGTAATCCTGGGCATTTCCCATGGGTATATGATTTGGATGGTGATGGGAAAGACGAGGTTATGGCTGGTTATGATCTGTTGGACCATGATGGTCAGAAGCTATGGAGCTGTCAGGACCTCGAGGATCATGCCGACTGTATCTGGGTTGGGGATGTGAATGGCGATGGACAACCAGAGGTTGTAATCGGAGGTAGTGTTACCGTTATGTATGATCGATTTGGTGTGGAGCTCTGGCGCTATGAGGGTTCGATTGAATCGCAGCATATTGCCCTAGGCAGATTCCAGAGTGATAAGACAGGGTTGCAGATAGCAGGGCTGGATCGGCTTGTTCGTGAGGATGATGGAAAGGGGTTAATAGGGAAAGACGCCTTGTTTCTATTGGACAGCGAGGGCCGGGAAATATGGAAGGAAGACCGCCAAACGGATGGTTGGCTGACAATTATCGAGCCTCTCCGGGGCTGGGAAGCAGGTTCCGCGGATCTAATACTTGCTTTTCGTAGAGGTGGCGGTGTGTGGCCATCCTTGTATGATGGTGACATGAATGTTGTTGTTGAATTTCCGCTAAACGGTTACGCTGTACATGCCGATGTATGTGGCAGTGGGACAGAGCAAGTGATCATTTATAATGATGACACAGCCGCCATATATGGGAGTTGGCCGCTTTCGCTGCGAGAAGGTCTATCCGGCACACAACTGCCGCAGCCCAAACGCTTGTCCAGCTCAACCTTATATCCCGGCGGCGAAATTCCGTTGTGAGAAAACCTCTATCGATGCCATTCAAGATGAGCGAGCGCGTTTAGAAAGGAAATCTACGATGACACACGCATTTAAGTTCGATTTCGGGGTAGCGAACCCAGAGTCAGGTTACACCAAAATTACACCACAAGATGAGTATGAGAAATCTGTTGGATATGGATTTAGCAACGTGAAGAATGTGCATGCCAAAGATCGAGATGAACCGGGCTCGTTGCGTAGAGATTTTTGTATTCCGCTGGATACCTCTTTCTTGGTAGATGTCTCGGACGGGACCTATCGAGTTTCGATCCTATTAGGCGATGAGATTGCAGAAACGGAAACGTCGATCACCACGGGCGAAGGAAGGCTTGTGCTTCATAAGCAGCGTACTTCTGCTGGACATTTTGTACGGACGAGCTTTTCCGTATGGGTCACGGATGCACAGCTTAAGCTTACGTTCTCGGGCAGAGCACCGCGTATCAATGCGTTGGAAATCGAGCCTGTGCCAGCAGCTTGCACGCTATTTCTCGCAGGTGATTCAACTGTAACCGACCAACCGGCAGATGGGTATCCGTATGCGGGCTGGGGACAAATGCTCCCTCTGTTCGTCAAACCAGATGCGGCGGTAGCCAATTATGCGTTGTCGGGTCGCAGTTCCCTGAGCTTTATTCGCGAAGGTGTTTTGGATACTATTTGGAGCAAAATCAAGCCCCACGATTACCTGCTCATCCAATTCGGTCATAATGATCAGAAGCCCGATGAAGTGCGGTATACCGAGCCTTTTACCACGTATAAGGAAACATTAAAGATTTATTTGGATGGCGCTCGCGAGCGAGGGGCATATCCGATCCTGGTCACATCCGTGCAGCGTCGGTTCTTTGAGGAAGATGGCACCCTGCGCGATACGCATGGCGATTATCTGAAGGCGATGCGTGAGCTGGCCTTGGCCGAAGAAGTGCCATTGATCGATCTTGCTGCTAGCAGCAAAACTTTGTTTGAAGCGTTAGGTCCAGAGGGAACCAAGCGGTTATTCATGTGGTTGGCGCCAGGTGAATTCATGAATTTCCCGGATGGTGTCGAAGATAACACCCATTTCCAGCAGCAGGGTGGGATCGATGTGGCGAAGCTTGTGCTAACTGGGTTAAAGGACTTGAAGCTGCAGCCGCTAAGCTTGTATTTGCGGTGATGTAATGTCAGGAGTGGAAAAGGAGCTAAGCGGCGTGTTTGCGCTTAGCTCCTTTGTTTTGATTTGTGGCTGCAGCGGACAGTGCTCCCCGAAATGAGCCCGAATCGCTAGCCCACCCCCATCTCCACCCGCACCCGCACCCGCACCCGTACCCGCACCCGCATCCGTACCTCCATCTCCACCCATCTCCAGCCGCCCCCCAATCCCCACCCATCTCCGAGCTGAAACACTGAAATCAATGGTCAAAGATGCTAAAGTACACTTATTTCGATAAGATATGTCTCTAAATAGTAGAATTAGTGCGAAAATACAACGTTTTGGAGCAAAAGGTGCCAAAATCATGCTTACCTCCATAAATAATTGCATAATTGCACGCATTTCAGATAGAGAGGTTACTTCGATTCAAAAGGATGTACTTTTGCATTTTTGATGCTCATCAGCTTATTGCTGTACTCACGTCAGAAACAAAGTGACTTGGTGGAATGTCTTCCTAGTGGATCGTACTTCGTTTTTTCAATTCGTGGTTTCTTCCCATAAAAAAAAAGGCCCCCCGCCACATCCATGACTTTAGGGAACCCTCTATTCTTGACTCGAGACTACTGAATGTTAATCGTCGTGATAACGGCCCCATTACCTTGCAGGGTAATCGCATGATTGGCAACCAAATTTGTAATGCTCCCCGTAATCGTTACGCTTGAAGACACATTATACGTGGTCGTCAAGTTACTACCATTCGTTCCTGTTTGATTGATGGTGATTGTTGCAATTTTGCCTTGATTCGTAAAGGTTACACTGTTAAAAGTCCCCGAAACACTAAAGTTCTGATTGTTACCGTTGGTAAGCTGAGTGACTTCGGCATAGATGGCCGAATTATTATAGGATCGGATTTTAACAATGTCACCTGGCTGAAGCGCTGATGCGCTAACCGATGCTCCATTGCGATAGACGAATGCCTTTTCATTCAAAGTAATGGCTTGCGCTTGATTGCCGCTCACCAAAATGATGACATTATTCGTTGCAGAAATGATCGTACCTGTAAGCTGTGTAATGGTCGGAAGCGAAGAGGAGCTTCCATCAGCACGTTGGCTCACTTCGGCATGCGAGACAATACCGTTGTAGTAATGCACTTTAATGACATCACCTGGCAAGAGTACACTACTTGTTGTTTGAGCGCCATTCAAGTAAATGGATGTATTTGCGTGAAGCTGTAAGCTGTACGATTGACTGCCACTCGTTAGTGTGAGTAGGTTATTGTTAATCGGCCCCACAATGGTTCCCGTCATTTCACCCGTTGTATTCACTTGTGTAACACTTTTAGTGACTTCAATGACAGCTACGTAATTATTGTACGAATAGGATGTCAGAACATCTCCGACTTGCAGCGAGGCTATGTTCGTAAGTGCGCCATTTTTGTAAACGATCGCGTTACTGTTGAGTGGAAATCCTTTAATTTCGTTATTCGTCCTAAGCAGGAGTACACTATCATTGGTCGGGAAGGCCATTGTACCAGAAACAACACTATTGTAATTGGTTGGTGTTCCAACCGTTCCAACTGGCTGTGTCACTTCAACGAAGCTGACGCCATAGTTGTAAGAGCGTGTGCTTACGATATCACCAATTTGTATGCCTGCGGCCGTCGTCTGCGAACCGTTTCGGAAATAAAGTACAGTGCTATTTAGCGGTAGTGAGATGGTTTGCGTACCACTCAATAGGGTGATTGTGTTACCCGTGACAGCAGCGGCCACCATGCCGGTTTTCACACCGATGGCTTGCGTTGGCGTTGTTGTTGGATTGGTCGGGTTGCCGCCATTGGGTTGCGTTACTTCGATGTAAATGACGTTATTATCGTAGGAACGGATTTTTAGAAGGTCTCCCGTTTGCAAAGCAGATGGACTCACTTTAGCGCCATTCCGATAAATAAACACATTGGGATCAAGTGTGACATTGATGTTTTGGCCATTACTTCGAATGGTCAGTACAAGGCCATTAACAGGTGCTAGTACAGTACCTGTTACAAGCCCATCGATGCTGTTCGGCAATTGGTTGCCTGCGCGATCTAGTAACGCGGCAATTTCCGCGCGGGTTACGAGCTGTTTGGGGCGGAATGTATTGTCAGAGAAACCATTCACAAGTCCTTTGTCGACGGCTACCTTGACATATCCAACGGATCCAGCAGGTACGCTAGATGAGTCGGAGAAGGGGAGTTCTGCATTCATATTGGCTTCAGCTTCGTCCTGAAGTTTCAGAGCTTTGACGAGGAGCGTTGTGGCCCACAACCGATCTGCTGGTTGATTCGGGTTGACGTTCGTTTCGGATTCAGCAAATAGATCGTTCTCTAATGCGACCGCGACGTATCCGACGGCCCACGAAGGCACATTCGCTGCATCATGGAAATTCAGTTTAGTCGCCTTCTCCTCATCGGATTCTGCTTGATCACGCAGCCCCATTAACCGAACAGCTGCCGTAATGGCTTCGATGCGAGAGACCGTTTCTTGCGGTTTAAAGGTGCCATCGGGATACCCATCGAAAATGCGTCTAGAAACGAGACTCATGATGTAGCTTATAGCCCAATCAAAATCTTTGCCCTTTATATCTTTGAAGTCAAACTTAATTTCGGGTTTTGGGCGTTTGTCGGACATGGAGCGTGAATTGTTGCTGTGATTGTTTTCTTTGTGGTCGTCTCGACCGTTCTGAGCGAAGGCCGTTGTCCCCATTCCCATTACGAGTGAGATGGCGAGTGTGGGGACTAGCAGTTTTTTCATACGCGAATGCTTCATCTTTTTCTTCTCTCCTTAATAAAATAAATGAGTAGAAAATTGCGATTATGCGGTGCGTGCTTGAGTTGGTAAAGCTTATTACAGTATTCGGTCACAGATGGGTTTTTCTGGGTGTTGGTTGTTAAAAAAAGGAATTGAGAATTCTTGTGTTGCCCGAATGAGAGCTCGGAAAGCGAGCTTAAAGTGAGTGGTTAACCACTCTTATCAAGCCCGAAAGAGAGCCCCCAACGATCCGCTTGACCGCTTCCTTCGCTTAATACCATTAGCTTGGTTGCGCTTTCGCGATCTAGCGGCTTTTTTTTGGTAGATTTTAAAGATTCTGCGGCTTACTTCGGTCTTATTTCCAAAAAAAATTAATATATTTTTCTTAAAACAATCTTGAATGAGAAGGAAAATAAACCTTTATGAAGTAAGTAATAGAAATGAAATAATTCAATCAGTTCGTTCTAGCCTACTGGTCATTCACCCGTCCCTATTCCTAGCATAGTATGAAGGAAGGTGGTGATGAAAAGTGACAAATACAATTGAGGGCTGGATAATTTACACGTTGTGGGGTATTTTTGGTTTCATGTTGATTGATTTTTTTATCGCGTTCTTCAAATCCTTTTGGGCAGGCTCCTTTGGTCCTACACTCGTGTTAAGTTATTTGAAAGATGTCCTATACTATGTGCTGCCACTGACGGTCCTATTATCTATGATTACATTTGATCCAACAGGCTGGATTATCGTGATTTTTTATTTCATTTGCGGTCTCGCTGTGATGATCAAGTATGTGTTGGATATCATTAAAAGATTCCAATAATCTAACGGAGGCCCTGCGTAAAGCAGGGTCTAGATCGAAGCCCATTTCATAGGGAAATACCAACTTTATCATATGAAGGAAGTGTAGCCATGAGGAGATATCAATGGATTAGATGGCGAAAGTTGATCCTCTGGCTGATAGCCATTACCTTGATTTTCGGGGTGTTATGGATAGGTGGGCCGACCTATTGGAGTGTCGCGTTTAGTATAATCGGCTTACTGTTGAACCTGGTTATGGCTATGTCTTTTATGATCATTCAGTTTGTAGCACTATTCTGGTTCCTTGCACGAGGTCGTACCTACTGGATTCTGCCAGGAGAGACGGGATCGACTTGGGATGATTATCGTGGGAATCCTGAGATTGTGGAGAACGCGAAACGTATCGTTACCCTTCTGAAGGGTGTCAAGGAATTCAAGGAGATGGGCGGAGAAGCGATTCGCGGATTGCTGCTCTGTGGACCGCCAGGTACCGGGAAGTCATACTTAGCACAGGTTATTGCCAATGAAGCACAAGTACCATTTGCCTACGCATCAGCACCAAGCTTTCAGAATATGTTCTTCGGCGTCGGTAACCTAAAGGTAATGGGGATCTACAAAAAAGCTCGTAAGCTGGCGCGCGTCTACGGCGCATGTATCATCTTTATTGACGAGATCGATGCGATTGGGATGAGCCGACAAGGCGGCGGTGGCATGGGTATGGGTGGTATGATGGGCATGGGCGGCGGTTCTGGCTTGCTCAACGAACTTCTACTTCAAATGGACCCACCCAATATCGATAACTCTAAAATTGTGAAAATGCTGCGCTCGCTAGGTCTTCGCCGTAAAAAGGCAGAACGCCCGCCCGTGTTAACAGTAGCAGCTACGAACTTGCCAGATGTACTCGATTCTGCCTTGCTCAGGCCAGGCCGCTTCGATCGACAGCTCTGGGTAGATGTCCCTGACTATGACGGTCGGGTGGATATTTTCCAATACTATCTGAAAAAGGTAAAGCTGGACGAAACACTCACCGCGGAAAAAGCAGGTCTCGACTCCATTGGATATAGCCCTGCACAAATTAAACACATCGTTAACGAAGCGGTCGTTATCGCACATCAACGTGGTGCTGCGGCTGCCAGTTATGAGGACTTCCGGGCCGCGATGGAAACCTATGAGTGGGGTCTCAAACAGCCGCTCCGCTCCATGCGAGATGATGAGAAGCGGAATGTCGCTTATCACGAAGCGGGTCATGCAGTGGCGCAGTTCCTGCTTAAGCCGCACGAACGAGTTTGGAAAGTTACGATCGTTAGACGGGGAGGCGCGCTCGGGCTCTCGGCAACCAAAGAGACGCATGAGCGATATAACCGAAGCGACTCGGAGATGTTAGCAGAGATACAGGTGTGTCTGGCTGCCCGTGCGGTAGAGGATGAATTCCTGCACAAGAAATTAAATGGCGTTACTTCGGACTTACAGCATGCAACCCATATTGCGGGTGCGTATCTGGGGATGCTCGGAATGGGCGACGAACTGTTCAGCTTCTTAGCGGTAGGTTCGCGCACGGATGGTCTCAAGGCGCTTCGACCACAGATTAATGAGCTGCTCAAAGAGCAGATGCTCGAAGTGAAGAAGCTCGTGCTGGATTATACGGATTTCGTTCATAAGATTGCGGAAGAGCTGCTGAAACGTGAAGATTTGACAGGTGATGAAATTGAAGAAATCTTTACAGAGCTTTATGGGGACTCGCGCCCTAGGGCGATTGAGGTAAAGCCTGCGCCTCTGAAAAATCTTAAGCTTGAAAAATCGCTAGTCGTCATTGACGACATGGAAGAGGATCTCAAGGATTCGTAAAAAATAGGAATCTACGTCGGTAAATTGCCTCCTTTGTGGCTATAGTGGTCAGAAGGGGGCAATTTGTATGAAGTAAGATCGAAACATGCTATCTAGAGACAATAATCAAAGGAGAATTCGATCATGGACTATGATGTTATTGTGGTTGGAGCAGGACTCGCGGGTTTAGTGGCAACGGCAGAGATCGCGGATGCTGGCAAAAAGGTGCTGCTCCTGGATCAAGAACCAGAAGCCTCCTTTGGTGGACAAGCTTGGTGGTCATTCGGCGGTTTGTTTCTAGTTAATTCTCCCGAGCAGCGCAGGTTAGGCATTCAAGATTCGCAAGAGCTAGCCTGGCAGGATTGGCAAGGGTCAGCAGGCTTTGATCGCAAAGACGACGAGGATTACTGGGGCCGCAAATGGGCGGAGGCTTATGTCGAGTTCGCATCTGGTGAAAAGCGCGAGTGGCTGCATACAATGGGGGTACGCTTCTTCCCGGTTGTCGGCTGGGCAGAACGCGGTGGATATCTGGCAGAGGGGCATGGAAACTCCGTGCCTCGGTTCCACATCGTGTGGGGAACAGGGCCAGGCATCATCGCCCCTTTTGAACAACGCATTCGGGCGCATATGCGAAATGGACTGGTCGTGTATCAACCTCGTCATCGTGTGAACGAGCTGATTCAAAGCGGAGGTGCCATCACCGGCGTTTCAGGCTCTGTGCTTGTGCCTAGCTCTGCCGCTCGCGGGGAAGCGAGCTCGCGTGAGGTGATTGGCGAATTTAAATACCACGCGCAAGCGGTTATCGTAAGCAGCGGCGGTATTGGCGCTAATCACGACTTGATTCGCCAATACTGGCCAAGTCGGCTTGGCGAAGCGCCCAAGCGTATGCTCTCTGGCGTGCCGGCCCATGTCGATGGACGCATGCTTGCCATTACGGAGCAATCCGGAGGCCGGATTGTGAACCGCGACCGGATGTGGCACTATACCGAAGGGATCACCAATTGGAATCCCGTGTGGCATAACCACGGCATTCGAATTCTGCCAGGACCATCCTCACTCTGGTTGGATGCACGAGGTCAGCGATTACCAGCGCCTAACTTCCCTGGATTTGATACCTTAGGTACGTTAGAGACGATCCAAAAGTCTGGCTACGACTATTCCTGGTTTATTCTATCTCAGAAAATAATTGAAAAAGAATTCGCCTTGTCTGGCTCTGAACAGAATCCCGATTTGACAGGGAAAAGTATACGTAAAGTGTTGTCTAGAGCGCTGCCAGGAGCGATGGCTCCTGTACAAGCTTTTATGGACAAGGGCGAGGATTTCGTTGTTGCTCCGAACTTGGCTGAACTTGTCGCTGGCATGAATGCGTTGACGGAGGAGAAATTGCTTGATTTTGACCATATTGAACGGCAAATCAAGGCGAGGGATCGGGAGATCGCGAACACGTTTACCAAAGATCTACAAATCACAGCCATTCGAGGCGCTCGTAACTATATTGGAGATAAATTAATTAGAGTCGCTAAACCGCATCGCCTGTTGGATCCGAAGAATGGACCGCTCATCGCGGTGCGTTTGAATATTGTGAGTCGCAAAACCTTGGGTGGACTGCAAACAGACTTATCCGGTCGTGTACTGAATCAGGCGGGAGAGGCTATTCCTGGTCTTTATGCTGCCGGAGAGGCATGCGGCTTCGGTGGCGGCGGTCTTCACGGGTATCGCGCGCTGGAAGGTACGTTTCTCGGAGGCTGCTTATTTAGCGGCCGAGTAGCGGGACGAGCTGTTGCGAAGGAGCTAAACAAGTAATAAATGCAGAAAATAGCAACCTGAGTCGAAGAATATCGATTCAGGTTGTTTCTTGTTTGACAGCTACAAAAACAAAGTGAAAAGGGACAAACACCTTAAGTAACTCTCCCTTTCTCCTTAAGTTTACCGCTTCCATTGGAAGCAGTATTTTCCTATGATTAGGATACCAACTACGAGACAGCATCCTACTTTGCAAGACGAGAGGGTGATCAGAGCAATAATGTAATCGCTTACCTATTGGGGAATGAGACATGACTGATCGGTTCCAATCTAAGGGAGGTATACAATGCGTAGTTTGAAGAAAATAGTTTCATCCGTATCCATGATGGCGATTGTTCTTAGTTTGTGGAGTCCTGGCGTTTCGCAAGCAGCAACACCGATCGGTGATGCGAATTCATCGATATTTGGTCCCAATGTGTATGTATTTGATCCCGATATGCCTGCGGCGGACATTCAAAGTGCCGTAAATGCCGTATTTACAAGGCAAGAGTCCAACGAGTTTGGCACGGAAAGAGATGCGTTTTTATTTAAACCAGGAACTTATAATGGCAATTACTTTATCGGCTTTAATACGCAAGCTTCGGGACTGGGGCTCAATCCAGATGATGTCTTGATCAATGGCGGACTGAATGTGAATGCGGATTGGGATAATGGGAATGCGACACGTAACTTTTGGCGAGGTATTGAAAATCTGAGCATTAATCCAACTTTCAATTACACACCGCCTGCACCTGCTCATTTCTCTGCGGGTACGACGCAAATCGCTGTTTCCCAAGCGGCACCACTTCGACGCTTACACATTAAAGGGAAATTAAATTTGTTCGATTTTGATGGTGGATGGGGTGCTGGATGGGCAAGCGGAGGCTTCTTAGCGGATTCAATCGTGGATGGTCAAGTCACACCTGCTTCCCAACAACAATGGTTCTCTAGAAACAGTCAGTGGGCGAGTTGGTCTAATGGGGTTTGGAACATGATGTTTGTCGGTGACAAGAACACACCTACGGGGAACTTTCCTGATCCGCCTTATACGGTCGTTCCGAATACACCTCTCATTCGGGAAAAGCCTTATCTATATGTAAACAATGCGAATCAATATCAAGTATTCGTACCTTCGCTTTCTCAGAATACACAAGGTGCAAGCTGGGCGAATGGCCCAACACCAGGTGAATCCATTGGTATAGATCAGTTCTATATTGTGCGTGCCGATGTACCGGCTACGACAAGTGCTTCGAATATTAATGCTGCGCTGGCGGATGGCAAGAATTTGCTATTCACGCCGGGAATCTATCACATAAATGATACAATTCATATCAACAATGCCAATACGGTCGTGCTTGGTATCGGGATGCCGACGCTCATTCCAACGACAGATAAACCAGCGATGACGATTGCTGATGTGGACGGCGTGAAATTGGCAGGACTGCTTTATGAAGCGGGGCCCAATGTAACATCTTCGTTATTAGAAGTCGGTCCAGCAGGCAGTTCAGCTGATCATGCTGCTAATCCAACTTCGTTGCATGATCTATTCTTCCGTACAGGAGGAGCGGTAGTGGGTCAAAATAAAGCACAAATGACCATTAACAGTGATGATATTATCGGCGATCACTTCTGGATGTGGCGCGCAGACCATGGTGCAGGGGCTGGTTGGACGGAGAATGTTTCGACGAATGGGCTGATCGTGAATGGCGACGATGTCACCCTTTATGGCTTATTCAATGAGCATCACAATGAGTATCAAACCTTATGGAATGGGAACGGCGGTCGCACCTACTTCTATCAGTCGGAGATTCCATATGATGTTCCGAATCAAATCTCTTGGATGAACGGAACGAAGAAAGGCTATGCTTCTTACAAAGTAGCTGATTCGGTAACTACGCATGAAGCTTGGGGTCTCGGTGTCTACTCCTATTTCCGAGATGGGGCTGTAAAGCTCGATAGTGCAATTGAAGTGCCGAATGTCGTAGGTATCAAAATACATCATGCAACAACCATTTGGTTAAATGGTTTGCCAGGCAGTGAAATCACGCACATCATTAACGATATAGGCGGGCGTGTCTATGGTACTTCAGGCAGTTCCATGAGACAGACTATCAACGAATTTGTCGGTTCGGATGCAGGTGACGCGATAGCGCCAAGCGCACCAACGAATTTGGTAGTGACAACTGCGGCCTATAACCAAGTCAACCTGAGTTGGACAGGATCGACGGATAACGTTAGCGTTGCGCGCTATGACATTTATCGGAATGGCAGTCTTATTGGAAGTTCAACTTCAACCTCGTATAGCGATATCAGTGCGAAGGCATCAACCGCTTATACCTACACCGTTAAAGCGAAGGATGGAGCAAACAATACTTCGGATGTAAGCAATACCGCAACGGTCACAACGCCGAAAAAAGCGCTAGACCGAACAGGCTGGACTGCGACGTCAACGTCGACAAGTGCAGACGGTCCGATGAACTTATTGGACGGTAAAATGAATACGCGTTGGACGATGGGTAAACCTATGGCTCCATCGCCGGAGCAGTCATTCACCATTGACATGAAGGTTCCTACGAACCTCAATGGTATCGAAATGGATTCGACAGGAAGTAATACGGATTATGCTCGTGGTTATGCCGTATACGTCTCGAATGATGGCGTAAATTGGGGTAGTGCCATTGCTACAGGGGTTGGTACAGCACCGATCATCTTAGCTGAATTTACACCGCAAATTGCGCGCTATTTCAAAGTCATTCAGACAGGTACGATCTCGAATTGGTGGTCGGTTCGCGAGGTTAGAGCCTACGGTCCGACGCAGTCTGCAGCATCCTTATACGGTCCTGCATCAGTGACTAGCGGGCAATCCTTTGATACGACTGTTGATGTGGATAGTGTAGTGACAAGTGTGTACGCACAAGATATTATGTTCACGTATGATCCGAATAAGTTGGAATTTGTTTCGGCAGAATCCTTGAATCCGGCGATCACGCTTGTTGACTATAAGCCGGATGGGACTGGACATTTACGATTATTGACAGCTAAATTAGGCAGCGGCAATGTGAATGGACCTTTGCTTATGTTGCATTGGATTGCGAAAACAACGGTCGATACTGTGAGCACGACGATCGCGCTAAGCAGTCTAGCATTAGCAGATTTGCAAGATGAAACTAATCTAGACCCGACTTCCCAAGTGGTTCTGGTTAAAGCAATCGTGGATCTGGAGGAATTGAACGCCAAGATTGCTGCGGCTCAATCGACGTATAATGCAGCTACGGAAGGATATGAAATTGGCCTTTACGCTGCAGGTTCGAAAGCAACCCTGCAAGCTGCGATTAATGCAGCGTATAATGTTGCTGCGAACCCAGATGTTACAAAACAACAAGTGACAGTAGCAATTGCGAATTTGGATGCTGCTCTTGTTGAATTTAATAAAAAGAAATACACAAGCACACCTGGTGACTTGAATACAGATGGTAACTTCACGGTTGTCGATTTAGCCATTGTAGCAGCGGCATATGGCAAAACGTCTGCAGATACAGATTGGGCACAGTATGAAAAAGCCGATTTCAACAAAGATGGAAGAGTGGATCTGGTTGATTTGGCTGCTGTGGCACAACGTATTCTTCATTAATCGTCAGGGGAAAAAGGTTAAAACAAGTTAGTTAGGTTGAAGCATGCCCGTCGTGATACTTTTTGTATGATCTCATGGCGGGTGATGCTGCCTTTCACTCGGTCGGATTAGTTTTTATATGCTGAAGGAGGATATCGAACATGGCTTTGCGGAAATGGATGACCTACAGCTTCGTTTTTGTATTCCTGACAAGCTTGATCCTTCCTACATCGATTTGGGCCTCTGAGGCTGAGCAGACAGGCACATTCACGATGACGGTTTCTTCACAAATGCCTAATCATGGCGACACCATTGAAGTTGTCATTGAGGGACATCAAATGATAGATGTATACGCTTTTGAAATGAATATGGAGTATGATCCTACACGGTTAAAATTCATAGATGCCAAGTCCGATGCACCTGGATTCTCTGTCCCGCCGAGTATTAAAGATACACATATCCAGCTTGCGCATACAAAGGTCGGTCAAGGGAAAGGATTAGAAGGAGAGCAGCCATTATTCAAGTTACACTTCCAAGTGATTCAAAATGGGAAAAATGAACTTAAGCTAAGTAGTGTGAAGATGGTGGATTCCAAGCTCGTTAGTACGACAAAGCAAACGAGTGTGGCGACCACCCTAACCAACCACAATCCTTATTCCTTCGATGATCTTGATTCATTCGATTGGGCTGCTGAGGCTATCGAAGAATTGGCTGCCAAAGGCATCGTGAATGGCACAGGAGATAGACAGTTTAGTCCAGGTGCAGCGGTGACGCGTGCCGATTATCTTGTGCTTTTAATGAGAGCGCTTGGGCTGAAAGGGGCAGTTGGCGAACAATTCGGCGATATCGAGGATGGTGTTTATTATGCGGAGCCAGTAGCAATTGCGAGGTCATTGGGCATTGCACAAGGAGACGAAGCGAATCAGTTTCATCCTAAAGCTTCGATTACGAGAGAGGATATGATGGTGCTCACGGATCGGGCATTGCGCGTATCGAATCATCTTTCTATGATGGGTAGTCAGTCTGAGCTTTCTGCTTTCAATGACGTCTCAATGATTTCAGGTTATGCCTTAAATAGTGTCTCTACGTTAGTTAAAATAGGTCTCGTACACGGCTATGCCGATGGTATTCATCCGAAAGAGACGACAAATCGTGCGCAGGCTGCTGTCCTTATCTATAATCTTCTGTCATATATCAAGTGACGACTTGATTGGTTTGGAGAGATTACCTGTTGAAAGGACCTTGGGGCGCTTATCCCGTCTCAGGGTCCTTTTTCTTTGCCGAGCGATCCAATGAGACACTTGCTTGTCGCTATATTGCAATATTTGTAAGCAACATGCGCGAGTAACTTGTGTTAAAATGGGAAAATCGGCTTGAAATCAACAGGTATGAGGTGAACCATTTTTGCTGCAATTATCAACTTATAAACGAAAGACAGTTTTCTCCACGCTTCAAAGTTTCCTGAGTGTCGTTCTGAGCAGCCATAAGCTGACGTTTTATACGTTCATTGCTTTACTGTGGAAGTCGCAGCTTTTACTGGCAGCACTGCATGCGCCAGATACGGCTGGGATCAATATTGGCAAAATGTATTTCACAATTCCACCCGTCCTTTCGCATTTTATGCTCATTTTGTTTGTTGTTGCCTTTGGACTCTTTTTCAAAAAGCGAGGTCGACGCAACTATTTGATCGGTATTCAGGTGCTGTTCAGCTTATTGTTGTTTTGCGATTTAGTTTATTACAGAGCGTATGCAGCGTTTCTATCGCTTCGCTTCATTGTTCATCCCAATGGATTTAATCCACTCGATTATAATCTTTGGACGTTTATACGCCCGTTTGATTTGTGGCTGTGGGTTGATCTCGTGGTGATTGCTGCGATTGCGCTTTTCCGTTATAGAAACACTTCGATCATATCACGCCGAAGTGAACGTAAAAGGCAGCCAATCCTAGCTATCTCGCTGATGATACTAGCTGCTGGGGTTGTTTCCTACGACCATTATCGTATCGATGTGAAGGATACGACAAACGGCGAGATGAGGTTCTTCAATTTGAGTTGGGCGCCTTTTCAATCTATGTCAGATATGTCACCCATTGGTTATCATCTTTATGATGGATTACGTCTTCTCGGTGAAGCGAAAAGCATCAACCTTGCCGATCAAGAACGCGCAGAAGTACAGGATTGGTTTGCACATAATGCGGAAGGTTTGCCGGATAATAGCTACAAAGGGAAATTTCAAGGGAAAAATCTAATCGTCATTCAGGTAGAATCCTTAGAAAATTTCGTTATTGGTCAGAAAGTTAACGGACAAGAGATTACGCCGAACATCAACCGTTTACTAGGTAACAGTTTGTATTTCTCTAACTTCTATGAGCAGGTCAATAATGGGACGAGCTCAGATAGTGATCTGTTGACAACTACGTCGGTGTTTCCAGTTCGAGAAGGCGCGAATTTCTTCCTATATCCAACCAACACGTATAATTCGCTGCCAAAGCTGATGGAGGGCATGGGCTATCGAACGATTTCCACGCATTCAGAACCCGCGGGGAGTTGGAACTGGGTCGAGGCCCATCACAATATCGGGTATCAAACGAGTTGGGATCTAAGGCAGTACAAGGTAGATGATACCGTAGGACTTGGCTTGTCAGATGAGTCGTATCTCAAGCAGCTAGGCGATAAAATGACGGCAGTCCAATCCCCATTCATGCTTCATGCCGTTACTTTATCCAGCCATGGACCTTTCGATTTACCAGAGAAAACGAAGGAGCTTCGTCTAGATCCGAACTTGGATAAGACGATCATGGGCGCTTATTTCCAAGCGATCAACTACACAGATAAACAGATTGGCGCATTCATAGACAAGCTGGATCAATTAGGCTTGTTGGATCAATCGGTTGTTGCCATTTATGGTGACCATACAGGTGTGCATAAATACTATCAGGACCAAGTCGACGCGATTCCATCCTTGGAAAATGAAGTATGGAGAACGCATACGCTGCAACTTCCTTTCATTGTTTACAGCAAAGGGATGGATGGCGAGGAGATTCCCACGATCGGGGGGCAAATTGACACATTACCGACGCTTGCCTACCTAATGGGAGTAGATAAAGCGAAATTTGAGTCAACCGCTATGGGGAAAATCCTGGTGAATACGAATAAAAATTTCACGATTCTCAACAATGGAACACTGGTGGGGGAGCCTGGGGATGCGGAGAAAGAACATATCCTGCGTTCGTTCCAAATCGCTAGTTGGCTGCACGAGAGCAATTATTTTGCGAAATAGAAAATGACGAGAAGAGCTAAGCAGATGCTTAGCTCTTTTTTGCGCGCGGCGAGGCTCGGGGGATCGACTCACCAGCGCTGCCGAGCCCGAGATACTCGATTATTTCGAGTATCTCGGCTGCAAAAGAGCTGCCGAGCCCGAGATACTCGATTATTTCGAGTAACTCGGCTGCAAAAGAGCTGCCAAGCCCGAGATACTCGATTATTTCGAGTAACTCGGCTGTAAAAGAGCAGCCGAGCCCGAGATACTCGATTATTTCGAGTAACTCGGCTGCAAAAGAGCTGCCAAGCCCGAGATACTCGATTATTTCGAGTAACTCGGCTGCAAAAGAGCTGCCAAGCCCGAGATACTCGATTATTTCGAGTAACTCGGCAGCCAAAGGCCCAGTCGCGCCTGAATTAGTCGGTTTGTTCCGACTTTTTCGATTAACTCGATTGTGACAGAATAAACGAAGAGGCTGTCCACAAGTAGTGATACTACTTGTAAACAGCCCCATATTTGTTCCTTCAACTACCTATTTCACATCAGAAAGAAGGAATTTATCGTTTGCTTTTTTCGTCGTATAGGTAACGCCATCTTTCGTTGTGAATTTCACAAGCTCAGGCGTGTTCGCTTTATCAAACGTGATTTCTTCTTTCTTTGTCGCCAAAATATTGGACGTAAAGTACGATTTCGTGTTCGTAGCGAACGACGCACCTGCCTTTGTATCCGTTACATAATGATTCGTTAGAGTATCTACCAACGTAGCGTCAATGTAGCTGGATAGGAACTTCTTTGCTGTTTCTTTGTCTTTCGCAGCAATGGGGTTTACGATGAAAGCGCCGTCTGCTGATTTGGCTTCAGCGAACAAGTAATCTACTTTCTCGCGTGCAATTCTAGCAGCAATATAGCCTTTCATGTTCGTTGCATCTTGCGTTACAGCAGCGGTTGCTTGTGGAGCTGCGGTTGCTGTAGTAGCTGGGGTTGGTGAATTTGCAGAATCTTTGGACGTACAAGCCGCGCCTGTTACTGCTATCGTAAATATTAGAAGCCCTGCAGCCGTTTTTTTCAATGTCATTTGGGTACACCTCATTATCATTTATGTACTGGCTTATATTGTTAAAATAACCGAATTCTATGTTAATAGGATAGCCAGCAAGATAAAAATATAAACGATCAGGGTGGGAATTGCAAACGTGTAGGAGCGAAAATGCAAAGTGGAATTGGGAATACGCTGCTTAGTAATCATGGAAACGCTTGTAATTGTGACAGTTTCCGAGTGATGTATGCTTATGAATTTCAAATTAGTGGATTTTAAGTACTGACTTTGGCAGGTTACCTCTAATATTTTCTAATAAATGGATGAAATGACGTTAAATGAGTCTATTTTTTGTCTAATTTGCGACTTTATCGACTAACACGACCAGCAAAGGCGCAGCTGCACATGAAAAGTCGACTTATCGAATAACTCGGGTCGAATTGATTCTCCGGTATCCAATAGTCCGAAATTATCGAATTAATCTCACTGTTCGCTCAATATACAACCCCCAATCAAGGAAAATAGGTAGACAATTCGGCAGAATCTGACCAATTGTCCTTTTTAGAAAGGAATCCTCGATTTAATTCGGAGATATCGGACTAACACGAAAAAATCCACATCATCAGATGTGGATGATCCAGTCATTTTCCCAAGTAAACTCCTTATAAATAGATCTAACGGGAGCCACGATAAGGACTTTCGCTTCGCCTGATTTCACGGTCACTGGCGTTAAAGGTACTTCCAGCGAGCGAAGCAGATCTGCGGATTCCTCCAACAAGATGGTTTGCCAGTCGTAACTGGCGGCAGCAGCCAGATCGAGCCGTTGCCGAAGAGTTGGCGATGAAGGCGTATGATTAAGACCGAGAGCTTTAGCGAAAAATTTATCTTCCCGGAAAGGCTCAATATGATCGAAATCGCTTTTACCTTGGCACTAAATAACGACCTTGGCAAGCATGTCATTCAAAAAGTTTCACGGATTCAGGAAAATGTTATTAAACTAGATATTAGGAATATTATTTATCGTTTAAAGTCTCTTTATTTTTTATTTATGCTTAATAATTGCAAGAATAATTGTTAAGAAGCAATGGACATATTGAAGTGACCGTACCTCGAGGCATTCCAGGTGACATCAATCACGATGGTAAAGTGAGCATCGGGGATCTGGCCTTGGCTGCGGTCAATTACGGAAAAACGTCATTCGATTCGTATTTGAATTGCCAGAAAACTGAATATAGAGAATTGGCATTGGATAAACTGTTAAAATATAGGTGGATTTCAAGCGCCTTTGGTGCTCATTTTACGGTAAATCGTGTAGAAATCGTGACAGCATGTTGAAAATTGTGTATTATGACCTTGGTAATATTAATAATTAGTATATTCAGTTATTACCATAATCCACAATGAATGGAATGAACAAAGATGGCTTTTTTAAGGAAATTATCCATTCGATCGCAGTTACTTATTCTTGCAGGATCTACAATCATTGTGGTGTTATTTATCATCTTTTTTACCTATTCCATGCTATCAGGGATGATCACGCGAACTCACGAAGAATATGTAAAACAAACGATCTCGGAAATAAAAAGAAACGTTTCCACCAACAAGGATGTCGTAAACAGACTCATGCAAAATTTATCGTATAACGAGGATGTTCAAAACTATCTTGTAGAAAAAAATGAATTAAAAAGATTTGAAGCCTATCAAAAGGTAGATAGATTGTTAACCAATCAAAAAGATTTAAAAGAAGGCATCATGGACATTGTTTTTTCTGGAAATAACGGAGTCTGGATTGATATTCACGGCAGCATTTCCGACGGAAAGAAGGTTGTTGCCCCTTTGAAAGAGTCAGTACCCGCAAAAGTGAATGCTTATTACGTCGGAATGCGAAATTTTGAAACCATATACGGTGCTAAAAATTACTTGATTTTCGCTACGAAAGTCTATAACATGCAGCAAGGGGAGCTGTTCAACACCGATATCGGTACCATTTTCTTTATTATCGACCCTAAATCTCTCGTTGGTGAACAAGAATATGCATCGAAGCAAACGAGTACGCAATTCTATTTGCTCGAACAGGATAATAAAGTTATTGCAAGTAACTCACAAACAAAGATAGGGTCTCTTTTGACAGATTTCAACCAAAGCTTTAAGTTTACGAACAATGAAATGATTACTTGGAAGAGTAAGCGGTATGTTATGCAAGCGGAGGAATTGCCAGCCATAAATGGAAGCGTTTTAAGTTTAGCTCCAAAGGATGAACTTCTGCGAGCCTTGTCGGATATCCGTAGGTTGGAACTGATTATTCTAGTGTCAGGCTTATTGCTATTAGCAGTCCCCTTTTTGTTCATCGTGAATAATATTTTACTTCCTCTGAAAAAATTGATTCGATTTATGACCTCAGTAAAAAGAGGAGATTTACACAAGTTAAAGAAAAGGGTCACTCTTCATGGATACATGGAAATGAGTATTATGGCTTCAGAGTTTAATATGATGCTCGATGAGATTGACCATTTAACACAAAGTTTGCTTGAAACAAACACAAGACTATACAGCATAGAACTGGAAAAGAAGAAATCGGAGCTGGCATTCTTACGGAGCCAGATTAATCCCCACTTTTTATACAATACGCTTGAGGCGATTACAGGGATTGCTGCTGTGGAAGGGCAAAGCAAAATAAAAATGATGACTCGGGCGTTATCGAGTATTTTTCGCTACAGCATCAAGGGCTCAAATAGGGTGCCACTCAAGGATGAAGTGAAGATAATCGAATCCTTTGTTCAGATTCAGCAAATTCGTTTCGCCGATCGCTTTTACGTTGATTACGATTTTTCGGCGGAGGCGTTGGATTACTACGTGCCGAAAATGATCCTGCAGCCGCTTATAGAAAATGCGATTTATCACGGATTTGAGCCTACATTAAATATCGGTCAACTATGGGTCAAAGGTTTCGTTGACGAACAAGGTACGCTCGTTATAAGAGTCGAAGACAACGGAGTTGGCATTGATTCCGTTCGTCTAGGGGAAATTCGAACCATTTTGTCAGAGTCAGCATCCGCGTTACTGGAATCCGAGGAGCAAAGGAGCATTGGTCTAGCTAATGTTAACAACCGGATTAAACTGATGTTTGGAAATGAATGCGGTCTTCAGATCGAAAGTACGATTGGCTGCGGAACCAAAATTCATTTGACGATTGCAGCAGGGAGGGAACAACAAGGTGCATAAAGTTCTGATTGTAGATGACGAAAGCTGGGTAGTGGAAAGTCTGAAAGATTCTGTAGATTGGATGCAGTATGGATTCGTTGTGATTGGTCAAGCTTCTAACGGCGTAGAAGCGCTGCAAGCGATAGAGCAATATAGACCAGATGTCGTATTCACGGATGTCCGAATGCCGCTAATGAACGGTTTGGAATTGATTCAAAAGGGAAAAAATCAATCTTATCCCATCCATTTTGTGGTCGTAAGTGGATATGCGGAATTTGCTTACGTACAAAAAGCGTTGTATCATGGCGCCATAGCCTATTGTGTGAAGCCATTTGACGAAATGGAAATCATTGGTGCACTTTTGAAAGTGAAGAAAATACTTGGCACTGTAAAGCCTTCATTCGATTCGTCGCTGATTCTTTTATTGGCAGATTCGAATGCTGAAAATCAACTGAAGCTGCAGGATGAATTGAGGAAGCACGGTATTGTTCACTGGAACACCGATGGCATCGTATTTGTTGTTTCAATTGGTTCAGGAGAACTTCCTGACATGAACGAGAATGTCATCAAGTTTAAAACTGGCACCTCAAAAGTCGCCTATTTAATGGACGCTCAGCAGGCAAAAGATCACATTAAAAAATGGGAAGAAAGATTACCTTCCGATATTTTGGGAATTGGTGTTAGTGAGCCTATTACAGATTTAAAGGAGATTAAGCAAGCAATTGATAGTGCTGATTTACTTGCCTATCATTTCTTTGTTACTAACGAAAACGGTGTCTACAATTCGCAATTTTTTAAACAAACCGAATTGAATGAAGAACTTAAGAAAATGAACGATGCCATACACGAAAAGGACAGCCAAGCAGTTAGTAAAGTATTTGAACGCATAGGTGGCCTTTTTAAAGAAGAGTCTTTATCAATTAAGCACGCGTTTCAGGTTTATAACATGACTTTATCGTTTCTGTTCAAACTGGGGCAGATGGAGGACATTTTATATAGCTATGAACAATTAACCCACTCTTTTAATCATGTAGATGCTATGCTGGCAGAGTTAAAAACGCTCACCACCCGTTATCTTAGAAATTCCGATAAGATATCGGTTGAATCCAAAAACCAAACCTTTAACGCCATCCTTCAGTTTGTCATGGAAAACTTTCATCAGGATATATCGCTGCAAAGCTTGTCTGAGCAGTATTATATGAATCCTAGTTATATCAGCCAGTTATTCAAGAAAGAGGTCGGTGAAACATTCACGGCCTATCTCTCTAAATTGCGCATTTCCTATGCGTGCGAATTATTGGATAAAGGGGATTGTTCGATTTCTGAGATTGTAGAAAGAATCGGTCTTCACGATTATTTTTATTTTACGCGCTTGTTTAAAAAAATAACGGGCAAAACGCCTACCCAATATCGGAACGAAAAACTTTAATCAAAATTCATATTGATTATTTATATAAAAGTTATGGATTATTTTTAGAAAACTTTCCTCGGAAAGTTTTCTTTTTTTCTAATGGACATTTTTGCATGCTAATACTATAGAATGCGTACATAGACGCTGGAGGCAATTCTAAGGATAATATAAGTATGGTAGCGCTTTCGAAATAAAGGTAGTTTAAGGGGGATTAACATGGGTAAGTTATTAGGGAAGGAGATCTACAAAAATAGGTATTTGTACATTCTTCTCCTCCCTACCGTATTGTTTTACATTTTCTTTCAATATGTTCCGATGTATGGAATCATACTTGCATTCAAAGACTTTCATATAGGCGAAGGAATCTTACGTAGTCCATGGGTCGGATTGAAAAACTTTGAAGAGGTAGTCAAACAGCAAGAGTTTTGGAAAGCGTTTAACAATACGATGATTATTAGTCTTGGGAGAATTGTCTTCGAGTTCCCGGCTGCCATCATTCTTGCTCTTCTGATTAATGAAGTAACGAAAGAGAAGTTTAAAAGATTTTATCAAACCGTGTATACGTTCCCGCATTTTATATCCTGGGTAATTATTAGCGGAATTATGCTTAATTTTCTAGGCGATGCAGGTGTTATGAATCAATTCTTCGCTTTCTTGGGTTATGAGAAAAAGAACTTTCTGACAGATCCTAGTATATTCCGTCCGATACTGTTTCTATCAAGTATATGGAAAGAAGTAGGATGGAGCGCAATTATTTATTTGGCAGCGATTGCTGGTATTAATCCGGAAATGTATGAGGCGGCTCATGTGGATGGTGCTAACCGGTTTCAGCAGCTTAAAGCTATTACGTGGCCATCGATTCGAGGTACCGCAGCGATCCTGCTTATTCTGGCAGTAGGGAATACAATGAATGGTGGTTTTGAACAAATCTTTAACCTTTACAATCCGGGTGTATATGAAACAGGCGATATCATCGATACCTACTTATTTCGCTCAGCCTTTGATTCCGGTTTGGGCTTTGGGATGACGACTGCTGTTGGTCTGTTCAAGGCTGTTATTAATTTCGCACTACTGTATTCAGCTAACTACATGGTGAAAAGACTTGGTGGAGAGGGGTTAGTGTAGTGGAAAAGGTAATGGATAAACAGAGTTTGCCTAAACACGGAAAGCCGTTTGCAATGAAGCGCAGAAAACTAAATGCGGTAGATTTAATCATTCACTGTATTCTCATGATGCTGACAATTTGTACGATTTTCCCTTTCTATAATGTAATTCTCATGTCGTTTAGCGATCCCGTCGCCATATCTAAGCAGATTGTTTATTTAATTCCTACTTCTTTTGATTTTTCAGCCTATCGCCTGATTTTCCATGAATCACGGTTTTTGAATGCTTTCTACGTCACAGTATTTGTTACTGTTGTAGGTACTATCATCAATATGGTTACCACATTGACAGGATCCTATGTGTTATCGAAGAGTGGAGTACCCGGGCGTAAATTTGTGATGTCAGCCATTATTTTCACTATGTTTTTCAGTGGTGGCTTAATCCCTTTTTATCTAACGATTAAAAATTTAGGCTTAATCAATAATTTACTAGCTATGATTCTGCCAGTGGCAGTCAATACATTTTATTTGATGATTTGCATTGCCTTTTTTCGGACCTTACCAGCGAGCTTGGAGGAATCAGCCAAAATTGATGGTGCTAACGATATTCAGATTTTTGTAAAAATCGTTGTGCCTATTTCAATGCCCATGATAGCTACAATTACACTTTTCTATGCAGTGGATCGTTGGAACGAATGGTGGTACGGTATTTTGTTCATGATAGATGTACATTATCTTCCTCTGCAAGCTCTATTGCGTGAAACCTTAGTCAACTATACACAAATTATGCAAAATATTAACGCAAGTTCGGTTATATCACAGAACCAAACTTTGAAGCCTAATATGTTGAAAATGGCGATTTTGGTTGTCAGTACATTGCCAATCTTGTGCTTATATCCATTCATGCAAAAATATTTTGCAAAGGGTGTACTGGTAGGTTCAATTAAAGGTTAGTAAGAGCTTAGGCTTTTATTATAAAAAAAATTTTAGGGGGAAGAATACAAAGATGAAGAATTTAAAACCCGTAGTCATCAGTACTGCTTTTCTTGCTTCAGTCATATCCGGATGTGCAAATAATGGAGCGAAACAAAGCGATGTGTCTCCATCTCCAGCACAATCTGCCACAACAGCTCAGGCTGAAAATCCATTGAAAGATCATATGGATATTTCGATTTCTTGGTGGGGAGTCGGGGCAGGTTTTGAGAAACATGACGAATTATTGCAAAAGTTGGAGAAGGACTTTAATGTCACGTTCAAAGCAATGGATGTCGGCTGGGACAATTATGAGCAGAAAAACCAAGTGTGGGCCGCTTCCGGACAATTGCCTGATATCATTACCGGTTCAGCTATCACCGATAAACCGGCAACGTACTCAGACTGGGTTAATCAAAAGCTGATTCGTGCGTTACCTGACGATTTAAGTAAATTTCCGAATGTGCAGAAGATAGCCAAACTGCCGGAAGTTCAAAGTGTATACAAGGACGGGAAGTTACATGCGATACCGCGCATGACTTATCCTAATGGTGATATGTGGGCATTGGACCGTGCAATTTGGGTACGTAAGGACTGGATGGAAAAGCTAGGAATCCAAGATCCGAAAAATTTCGATGATTTTACAGCTATGATGAAAGCGTTTGCCGAAAAAGACCCTGATGGTAATGGTAAGAACGATACGGTTGGACTTGTAACGAATAACATGAGCTTCCTAACCCAAGTGTTTCAGCCTACCTTTCCGCAAATTGGAAACAGCTCGTGGCTGAAAGAAGATGGCAAATGGATTCCGCCTTATGCTTCCAAACAAATGGATAATGTAGTGACTCAGGCACGTAAATTGTATGTGGAGAACGGACTTGATAAAGATTTTGCTGTCCAGAAATCCGGAGAAGGAAATCAAAAGTTTTATCAGGGTAAAGCTGGAGCACTTGCCTTGTCGCTCAGTAATATGGGTACAAAAACGGAGTGGGAAAAAGCTAATCCAGGCAAAAAATTCTATGATTCCGTAAAACCTTTACACCTCTGGCCTTCGGCTGATGGTAATACGTATCGCTTTACTACAGATACGTACTGGTCAGAAAGCATGTTCAGCACAAAAGTTGACGATAAGAAAATGGATCGTATTTTACAGATTTATAATTACCTGCTTTCTCCAGAAGGTAAAACTCTCTTTAACTACGGAATCGAAGGTAAAGACTATAAGAAGGATGGAGACAAAATTGTCATTACCCGTCCTAAAGATGAAAAAACAGGGAATTTTGTAGACCCTAAAGTAGAATATCCTTCTATGGATATTATTATGCACCTTGGAGCTTGGGGACAAGAGAGCTTATTTGAAGATAGTGAAGCAAATAAAACGATCATGGGCGAAGCAACAATGAAAGTTATCAAAGATGAATACAAATGGCAATTGGATAATGCCAAACCTATTCCAACTGCTTTTGAAATCTCTACTTTGTCCACACCTGCCAAAGATAAGATTAGCTCGATTAAGTTCACTGACGACTTAACAAAAGTTATTCTTGGGAAAGATGATCCGATCAAAATGTGGCAAGATACTGTTAAGAGTTATAACAGCAAAGGATTGCAAGAAGCTGCAAATGAAGTAACCGGTGTTATGGCGAAATTAAATAAATAATCAATTCAAAAAAGTTAGGAAATGCCCCTCAAGGAATTAGTGGGGCATTTCCAATTTAGTTTGAACATAATTTTACATTCTAAAGTAATCTAAACAAGGGGGATAAAGGATGAATATCGTAGAAACTAAAACGTATTCTGAATTAACCGTTATTCGACTAACAGATTTCGGGGTAAATCCTGATTCGGGTCATGATGCTGTGGAAGCCATGCAGCGTGCGCTCGAGGCGGCGGCTCAAATAAATGGCCCAGTTAAGCTGGATTGCCCGAAAGGACGCTATGATTTTTACCCCAATTATGCACAAAAATTGCCGTATTACATCTCCAACACAACTAGCGAGACAGAATGTGCGGATGTGACGAAAACGATTGGTATCCTGTTTAAAGGGATGAAAAATGTCACACTTGAGGGTAACAATTCGCTCTTTATATTCCATGGTAAAGTAACAACGATCGTAATGGATGAATGCGAAGACATCGAAATTCGAAATTTAAAAATCGATTTTGAACGTCCAAGCATGTCTGAGATGACTGTTGAGACGATAAATAGTCAGAGTCTGGATGTCAGAGTTCTACCTGATTCTTGGTACGAGATAAAGGGAGGAAATCTGAGCTGGATTGGTGAAGGTTGGGAATTTAGGGATGGTCCGTCACAGGAATATGATCCAATAGCGAATATAACATGGCGTATCCCGAATCCGATTTCGTCGACGATAAAGGTAGAAGAACTTGAACCAAATCGATTACGGCTTTACTACAATGGTACGCCAGAAACAACAGTCGGAAACGTCTTTCAAATGCGAGATGGCGTACGCGACCAAGTTGGGGCATTTGTTCACAAATGTCGTAATATCAAATGGAAAAATGTTGGCATGCACTATATGCACGGTCTAGGGATTGTAGGGCAATTCAGTGAGAATCTGACTTTTGAGGAAATGAATATAGCGCCTCGTATTGAAACTGGGCGTACAGTTGCGGCTTTTGCAGATTGTATTCATATTTCTGGATGCCGAGGCAAAGTTACGGTTGTAAACAGTCGTTTCGAAGGGGCACACGATGATCCGATTAATGTGCACGGGACTCACTTAATGATTGTGGAAAAGCCTGCTCCTAATCAAGTGCTTGTCAGGTTTATGCATGGTCAAAGCTACGGATTTGAAGCATTTTTTCCTGGGGATAAGGTTGATTTTGTGAGAGGGCGATCATTGACTGTCTATGAGAGCAATACGATTCATGCTGCCGCATTTATCAATCCTCGGGAGATACTTCTCACACTAGAACAACCATTACTAAGTTTGATAGAGAAAGAAGATGTTATCGAAAATGTGACTTGGACGCCGGAAGTCGAGATTAGGAATAACCATTTTTCACGTATTCCTACGCGTGGGATACTGGTAACGACTCCGCGCAAAGTGGTTATCGAAGATAATGTATTTGAACGAACGATGATGAGTGGGATTCTTATCGCTGATGATGCCGAAAGCTGGTACGAATCCGGCAAGGTGCGAGATGTAACCATCCGTAATAACCGATTTATCGAATGCGGCAATATCGAGCATCCCGTTATTTATATTCTTCCTGAAAATCTAGATGTACGAGTAGCTTGCCCGGTTCATCATAACATACGTATTGAAGAAAATGTTATTCAAACATTAGATGCGCCTGTACTTTATGCCAAAAGTACGCGGGGGCTAAGCTTTCGGAATAACCAGATATCCTCGCTCAGTTTCAGTCCTTCTGATCCTATTCATTTGTTAGCATGCAGCGAAGTGACAATTACTGATAATGAGTTCATAGGAGATAAGGTTATTAATATTATTTTACAAGATATGACTGAAGAATCCTTATTTCTCTCACCGAATCAACGTACTCAAGTCATAACAATGTAGAAAATGGTTGACTTCGAGTCAATTCTGATGCTGCAGAACGATAAGGTGAAAAAAATTGACCGCTTATGCGGGGAGGTAAGTGAAATGAACAAGTATGATCTGATATTCGATCAGCCGATTGCAAGATGGGATGAGGCGCTGCCACTTGGCAACGGATTAACGGGATGCCTGCTGTGGGGAAACGGGGAGCCGCTTCGTTTCAGCCTGGACCGTGGCGATTTATGGGATTTGCGGCTAACGCCGGAAGTGCTGGACGCCGGGTTCACCTATGCGGAAATGATTGAATGCGTAAGGCGCGGCGACCAGGAAGGACTGCTCAGCCGATTCGACAGCATGTACGAAAAATATCCGTACCCAACCAAGCTTCCTGCCGGTCGGCTGGAGCTGCGTTTCGGGAGGCCGGCGGATCAAGTGAGAAGCCATCTCGTAATCCGCGAGGCATGCGCGCATGTCGTAATGGTTTTCGGCGATCGTACCGTTAAGGTGGACAGCTACCTGCATGCAGTGAACGGCCTCGGCTATATCCAAATAACCGGCGCTCCTTTCGAGGATGGACGGCTGGACATCGTTCCGCCAGATTACGCCGGTGCGATGCTGAGTGATACCGCAGACCCCGTTTTCCATACGAGCCTAACTCGGCTCGGCTACCCGGCCGCCACGATGCACGGGGAAGGAGATGTCCGCTGGTTTTATCAGCGGACATGCCAAGAGCTCGAATATGCCATTGTCGTAGCCGAACGGCAAACGGCGAGTGGCGAATGGGAAGTGGTCTATACGATCGCTGCCAACCATGACGGTGATCAGTGGCTGGAGGAGGCCAAACGGAAGGTTACCGATGCACTGGACGCTGGGTTTGACGCCGCATTCCGTGATCATTGCGCCTGGTGGGAACGCTACTGGGGCAAGAGCTCGATCACTTTGCCGGACGCGGAAGCGGAGAAGATGTGGTACTTGAACAACTACCTGTTCGCATCCTGCTCGCGCAAAGGTTCTCCACCGATGCCGCTTCAAGGGGTGTGGACGGCAGACGAGGGCCTGCTCCCTCCTTGGAAAGGCGACTACCATCACGACTTGAATACGCAGCTCAGCTACTGGCACTATTTGAAAGCGAATCATCTGGAAGAAGGGGAAAGCTTCCTCGACTTCTTGTGGGGCTTGCGGCCGGAGGCGAAGCGGTTCGCGCAAAGCTTCTTCGATGCTCCGGGCATCAATCTTCCATCTGTCATGACGCTTACCGGTGGTGCGATGGGCGGGTGGCCGATGTATAGCATGAGCATTACGAACCACATTTGGGTGTGCCAGGCGTTCGACCATTACTGGTTGTATACGGGCGACGGCGATTTCTTGCGCGACAAAGCGTATGTGTACTTCAAGGAAACGGCGGACTGCGTGCAGCGCTGGCTGACGCTGGGAGAAGACGGCAAGCTGCGGCTGCCGGTATCGAGCTCGCCTGAGTTTCACGACAATTCGCTCAAAGCATGGCTGGAGCCGATCAGCAACTACGATTTGGCACTCCTTATTTATTTGTTCAGGCGTTTGCACGATATAGCGGAAAGGCTTGCTTACACCGCTGATGTAGAAAGATGGGCGGAAGTTCTTGCCAAACTCCCAGAGCTTGCCGTTAACGAACGTAACGTGCTAATGATCAATCCAGAAGAGTGCCTCACGGAAAGCCACCGGCATATGTCTCACATGATGGCTATTTATCCGTTGCAACTGCTTGACCGACGTGGTTCAGAGAGGGACCGCAAGATTGCCGATGCGACGATCGCTAATCTGGAAGTGCTCGGCAAGGGCCAATGGGTCGGCTATTCGTTCGCTTGGGCGGCCGCCATGTACGCGCAGCAGGGCAACGGCGAAGCGGCGATTTATCATCTGCAGCAAATGTGGCAATACACGTGCTCGCCGAACGGATTCCATCTGAATGGAGATTATAAAAAGGTGGGCGTCTGCATGTTTCATTACCGCCCGTTTACGCTCGAAGGCAACTTCGCCGCCATATGTGCGCTCCAGGAAATGTTGCTGCATACGGACGGGCAGACGATTCGTGCGTTTCCGGCGATTCCCCGGGAATGGGCGGCAAATGACGTCGAGTTCCGCGATTTCCGCGGGGAGATGGGCGTGCTCGTTTCGGCGCGATGGAGTGCGAACCGGCTCGACTATGTAGAACTGCATGCCGAACGCCGCGGTTTCTTCCGTGTGCAGAACGATTTCGCGAGCGAAAGGCTGCAAATTCGAATCGGCGATAAGACGAAGGAGCTCGCATGTGGAATGAAAGACATTATGACAATCTCTTTGCAAGCAGGGGAGTCCTGCACGGTTACCGTGTTGTAAGATTTGATTAATAAAAGCGTGGAGGAATGGCGGCAAGGCTGAACATGTCTTGTCGCCATGCCTGCTCTAACTCCTTTGAATATTCCAAACTGGAATTAGCTACCTTTGGGATGATCATGTATTCATGTTATACTCGTTTCAATAAGAGGAATGAATGCGCTTCCAATTTCCCGTGTTTTTATGTTTGTAGGAAAGTTTTCGTTTCATGAGGGAATTCATGAAACGACTAATAAAATCGTTTCCGCGCAAGTCTACCACAGGTATGAAAAAATGACGCTACTGAGTAACTCGCTCGTGAATGCTAGAAGCTTCTACATTTATATTTCTTTAATTCGGTCTTAAACATACGCCTTCATCGCCAACTCTTCGGCAACGGCTCGATCTGGCTGCGGCCGCCAGTTACGACTGGCAAACCATCTTGTTGGAGGAATCCGCAGATCTGCTTCGCTCACTGGAAGTACCTTTAACGCAGTGACCGTGAAATCAGGCGAAGCGAAAGTCTTATCGTGGCTCCCGTTAGATCTCGACGTTTCACGCTTCGACAATGGATTTACACAAAAAGAAGGGGTCTCTTGGACCTATAAAGGGACTGATGGCTACTCGCCTTTCTTTGCCTACCTTGGACAAGAATGTTACGGGGTCAACGTAAATCTGCGCGAGGGTAGCACGCATGTGCAAAAAGAGGCCGCAGCCTTCCTTTTACATAGCATTGAGTATAGTCGTCGGCGGACAGACAAACCACTTCTGGTTCGGATGGATGCTGGTAATGATGCCATCGAGAATTTGAATGTCTGCTTAAACGAACAGGTTGACTTCATTATTAAACGCAACCTGCGGCGTGAGTCGCCAGAAGAGTGGCTAGCCATCGCTCAACAAGACGGCATGTGCTGCGAAGAACGCGATGGCAAGCGTGTCTATCTAGGTACAATGAGTTGGCACGACAAAAAATGAGGAAACTATATTCAAGGCCATGGTGAGACTTCCCAACATGGGTAGGTCTGTTTGCGTCTGCGCATAAAAATGCTTCTAGAACTGACCTACTGTCATTTCTCGATAATGGCTAAATAACGTCCTTGGCAAGCATGTCATTCAAAAAGTTTCACGGATTCAGAAAGGAGTTTGCGATAAATCCATGATTTCCGCTTGCAGTCCACTGCGTAAATCGGTTTTTGGCTGGTAGCCGAGCAGTAATTGTGCCTTACTTATATCTGCCCAGGTATGGCGAGGCTCACCGGAAGCCTTGCCAAGAAATTGCCTGTCTATTTTTCGGGCAAAAAGCTCCTCAAGAATAGCGATACAATCCAGTACGGAGGCACGTTCTTTGCCGCCGATATTGATGGTTTCGCCGATGATGTTCGCAGCGTACGCAGTTGCAGCGATGGCCTCCACACAGTCGCCAACAAAGGTAAAGTCGCGAGTCTGCAGACCATCACCGTGGATAGGGATTGGTTTATTTTGCCGAATATGTTGGATAAAGCGATGGAACGCCATGTCAGGACGCTGTCTAGGACCGTACACAGTGAAGAAACGTAGTATAACGAGAGGTAGTTCATCCTTGGCAGCATAAACCTTACAGAGCTGCTCTCCAGTCAGTTTGGTGACCCCGTAAGGCGAGAGTGGCTCTGTCGTAGCGGCCTCATTGACTTGATTTGTTTTTTCTCCGTAGACGGAGGATGTCGATGCATACACGAATTTGCTGACGGGATACATGCGACAACCTTCCAGCAACCGCCCAGTAGCTTCAATGTTGTTAGTGACGTAGGATTTAAAATCCTCACCCCAGCTAGAACGCACGCCTGGCATGCCAGCCAAGTGGTAGACGATATCTACCCCAGGAAGAATCTCCGCCAGCGGGACATGCATGAGATCCTGATTAATGAAAGTGAACCGAGACTGAGGAAGTAAAAAACGAAGATTATATTCCCTTACCTGTACAGGGGTTGGAGACTTCTGAACAAAAGAATCCAAACCAATGACTTCGTTTCGCGGATCTTGGAGAAGCTTTTCACAAAGATGAGATCCGATAAAACCTGCTGCTCCTGTAACGAGTATTTTCATGCCAAGTAACTTCCTTTCTTACAGCAGATTATCTATTTCCGATGCCAAAATAAGCATAGCCTAGCTTGGTCATTTCTTTGCCGTTAAGTGCATTTCTTCCATCAAAAACAAAAAAATCCTTCAAGTACACTCGTAGCTGTGCCCAGTCTGCACGAATGTAATCTTTCCATTCCGTGCAAAGGATGATTGCGTCGCATTGCTGTAATGTGACTTCAAGGGCTTCGAACTGTTGAACTTTATCAGATCGAAGAGCTTCCGGCAGCTTGGCAATGGGATCGTGTACTCGGATGTTCGCTTGTTTATCAAGTAACTGTTGAATGATAGAAAGTGAAGGTGCTTCCCTTAAATCATCGGTATTCGGTTTAAAGGATATGCCGAGAATCGCGATGGTTTTATCGTTGAATCCACCTAGCTTTTGCTCCCACAAGTTTAAAAAGTGCGTAGACTGTGAGTTGTTGACGGCAACAACTTTCTCAAGAATGCTCAGATCAACTTGTTGCTCTTTCGCCGTATATAAGAGAGCCATGCTGTCTTTTGGGAAGCAAGACCCGCCATAACCGATCCCAGCTTTTAAGAAATGAGGACCAATCCGTTGGTCCATTCCGATTCCTTTCGTGACGTCGGTGACATTGACTTCCAACGATTCGCAGAGTCTTGACAATTCATTGACGTAGGAGATTTTAGTAGCCAAAAACGCGTTCGATGCATATTTAATCAATTCTGCTGTTCGGGGTTTGGTAACAAAAATAGGTGCTTTTATTTTGCCATATAGCGATTGAATCACATTTGCGGCTTGCTCATTATCACTTCCTATAATGATGCGATCCGGATTCAGTGAATCATACAATGCGCTGCCCTCTCGAAGGAACTCGGGATTAGAAACAACATCGAAGGCGTGGGGATGGCTTTGTGATTCTGTGACCCAAGTGACTATTTTACGGTTTGTGTCTATAGGAACTGTGCTTTTCACAGTAATTATTTTATAGTCATCCATGAATGAACCAATACTTTGGGAGACACCTCGAACGGCTTGGAGATCAGCGCTTCCGTCCTTATCGGAGGGGGTGCCAACACATATGAAAATAATTGTATTTTCACGAATACCCTTCTCTGGTGAAGAGATAAAGCTGATTTTTCCTGATTCAAGGTGTTTCATTAATAAGTCGTCTAGCCCTGGTTCATAGAAAGATAATTTACCCTCAGATAATGCCTGGATTTTTGTCGTATCCGTATCTAACCCCGTAACCTGCCATCCCAATTCAGCAAATACCAATCCAGTTGTCACGCCTACATACCCCATACCTATGATTAAAATGTTCATGTTCCTGAACCTCCGTCTTTTTGAACAAACACCGACTGTGGACTGATAATCGAGTTCGACATTGGATAGTGGTTCGGATTAAGTATGGCGTACTCAAGCAAAATGCTGTTCTCTAATATACAACTTTCGAGTTTGACATTAGGTCCGATCGTCACGTAAGGTCCGATCACACAATTGATTAATTCTGCACTAGGGTCGATGCATACTGGTGGGATTATCGTGGTTCCAGGATGATCTGTACGATACGTTAGCGAACCTTCTTCCTCCATCTGCTTCAGCATCCACCTGTTCGCCTCTAGCCATCCATCCATAGTTCCAACATCTGAGAAGTTCTTATCTGTCATTTGATAGGCCACCGAATATTGTTGATGGATCAGCCACTGAATGGCATCCGTAATTTCGTATTCGCCTCTGGCTGAGGGGCTGATCGCATGCACAGCTTGAAAGATACTAGGTTTAAACGCATAACTCCCCAGAACCGCAAGATCTGACTTGGGCTCTGAAGGCTTTTCTTCCAGACCAATAATGCGATCTTTATCAATTTCGGCAATGCCAAATGCCTTTGGATTCGTCACTTTTCTTAGAAGAATAGCAGCATCATAGTTCTCATGTGTAATGGCGTGATATAAGCCATGAAGATCTTGGGTAATCAAATTATCCCCAAGAAGCAGTACGAAGGGTTCGTTGTCCATGAAAGACTCGGAGTGTTTCACAGCGTCTGAGATACCCAAAGGATTAATTTGAAAAATATATGTGATGTTTACATGCCACCTTTCGCCAGTACCTACTTCTTCCATAAACATGGCATGAAGATTGGGGCGGATTACAATTCCGATTTCGTAGATGCCTAATTCCACTAGCTTTTCAATGCCGTAATAAATTAAGGGTTTATTCGCTACTGGAAGCAGACCTTTTGGTTTTATATTGGTAAAAGGTTGGAGTCTAGTACCATTGCCTGCACAGAGAATTAATCCTTTCATAAGCTTTTACCTCCTTGTCTATATGAAGACATTATTAATTTATGATGAAAATAATGAAATGTAAGGGCTATTAACAGGGAAAATAAGCTGATATGTATACGTTTTATGGAAATTCTTCGAAATGGACAATCATAATCCGCGCATCTACTCTATGAAGAGCCTAAGCATGAGGTGCGAAAAATCATAGTATACATGGAGACTTAAAAGTTTCTAATTTAGGTGAGGGGAATGATTTTTTTGGAAAATTTAGAACTATTACTCAGTTATTTAAAAGCGCATCCCGAAGTGGAAGAGATCTCAGTGGAGTATTTGGATGGTGAAAAAGACAAGGTTGATGTGTCCGCAATCGACGGCATGGATTGGAGTTTAGTAGATGAAGTTGAGATAGAATTAGCTGACGGAACTAAATTGGAGTTCGGTGAAACTGATGACGAAGAAGAGGAAGAAGACGAAGAAGAAGCAACGGTTTCAGCTGTAGGAGCTGAAGAAGAGTCAGACGACGACGATGATGACGATGACGATGACGATGATGACGATGACGACGATGACGACGAAGAAGAAGAAGAAGCGTAAGTAGGAAAGAATTAACATCGCGATATAGAGATTTGTAAGGAAACCTCTTACTCTTGTTATGGCTTCTGCTAGTTTTTGCAGAGGATACATACTTGTAGAAGAGGTTTTTCTTGTAACACAGGCGTCAGCAGTTAGGAAGGCTGATCACGATTGTCAAGGCAGGAGAAATAGGCTGCCCCCAAGTAGAATTATCTACTTACTGGACAGCCTCTTGGATTTATTTGCTAACTAGAAATCCCCTTGTTTATACCTATCTTTGTTCCCAGACGGCAAGAATTTCCTGAGCAACGCGTTCCCATGAGAAGTTCTGTTCTGCTAATCTTCGGCCGTTAAGCCCCATTTGACGAGCATTACCGAGGTTAGATAGCATTCCATTCAGGTTCTGTGCATATTCTTTCGGGTCTTCAGGGTTATTAATGAGGACGCCATTATTGTTCTTGACGATCTCCGGATTACCCCCTCTAGCCGTTGTGAGGAAGGGTAATCCAGCGGCCATAGCTTCATAGTGGACACGTGCCAAAGGCTCCTGCCAAATAGACGTACAGACGAAGATATCTCCTGCACAGAACCAGCGGTGAACCTCATGCGCAGGAACATAGCCAGTCGTAATGACAGGAAGTGGTGAACGTACGGCAAGTGCTCTGACATAAGCAACATAGTCGCTTACCGAGTTATCACTGAACCAGGTACCGCCAACAACAACGAGTACAGCATCGGAATGGCTTATTTCAGACATCGCACGTACTAAGACATGGGGACCTTTATTACGGGTTAGCCTCCCGACAAACAGAATGACTTTTTTGTTAGTAAGGTTGTGTTCGGCCCTAAGGCTCTCCCGATCTTTCCTTGCTTGCTCTGACTCCAGCCAAGGTGCAAAACGATTCATATCAACACCGGAGTAAATTGGTTTTATTTTACCAGCTGCTTGAGGGTAGTAATCACAGATGGCAGTTCCAATATATTGGCTGATTGAAATAATACGTTCTGTTTGTTCGATGACGGCATTTCCCTGGCTATGATCAATCTTAAAGGGGTTAAACATATCGTTATGCATACTTAAAATAATCCGTGATGACGGCGCAACCTCCCGGACTGGAAGGACCAGCAGGGGGCGATTGAAAATTTGAATAATATTATAAAATTCGGACGTGTTTTGTAGAAATTGGATAACTCCAGCCTTATATGCGTCAAGTAAACCATCTGAAACAACACGCACATAGCGGATGCCATTTACAATTTCTTCGTTCGGTAAATCAGGGTCCGTCCTTCCTAAAATGGTAATTCTGTGATGTTTACTTAATAGCGAGGCCACACCGTCAATATAGGTTTGGATAGCTCCCCCTCGAATGTTGGGGACAGGCAGCTTTTCTGTACAAATCATCAGAATGTTCACAAGTTAACAGCTTCCTTTCTCAGGCAGTCCTTTTTCTGGGTTGAATCTGCCTTTTTTTCCACGGCGGCGATACATTTTTATTCGATTGTGTTTGTTGCAATTTTTTCATAGATGGCTTCACTGCACGTTTTACCGGCTTTCTAAGTCCCAGTTTACGTTTCATTTGTTTCTTTTTAGGACGGAGAGTTGGCTTCACTTTTTTCTTAGCACGCCATGTTTTGTAACCCCAGATAATCGTTACACCTGAGACGCGTTTCCATTTTGTGAGTCTCTTTAGTTTCCTGCGCTTTAGATAACGGGTTTTCTTGATGATTTTGGTTTTTCGCAATGCGCACCGTTTCTTTGGAACTCGGAGTTTAAATCTCTTCTGTCCGCGAGCAGGTAATGGAATGAGGGCTGGGACAGGAGTTGGTATTGGAGGCACGGTAATAGCAGCAGGCTCATCTGCATGAACAGGCGCATTTGTAACCGGAACCGAAATTGGCTGTGATACAGCTGGAGCTTTGGCGAAATCTCTTTTTGATTTTCGCGTAGAAGGAAGGGTAACCACAACAGGCTCTAGTGTATAGGGGATAGGGATGACATTCTCATCTGGTTGCTTGGCATAAACTGGTTCCACTACAGCAGGTTGCTTGGCATAAACTGGTTCCACTACAGCAGGTTGTTTGGCATAAACTGGTTCCACTACAGCAGGTTGCTTGGCATAAACTGGTTCCACTACAGCAGGTTGCTTGGCATAAACTGGTTCCTCTACAGCAGGTTGCTTGGCATAAACTGGTTCCTCTACAGCAGGTTGCTTGGCATAAACTGGTTCCTCTACAGCAGGTTGCTTGGCATAAATTGGTTCCTCTACAGCAGGTTGCTTGGCATAAACTGGTTCCTCTACAGCAGGTTGTTTGGCATAAACTGGTTCCTCTACAGCAGGTTGCTTGGCATAAACTGGTTCTGTCTCAAGTGGAATTGGCAAGAACTCTTCAACATTAGGCAGAACTGGAACAACTGGTGTAGCGGGTACGACGGGCGTAACTGGCACATCGGAATAAATTGGTGTTAACACATCACCAGGAAGAATAACAGCTGGACGTTGGATAATCGGTTTGACGTAGTCTGTCGAGTAGTCACCAAGAGGATAGTTTGCCTTATCTTTTTCCAACTCTGATAATGCCTGCCATTTGCTTGCTTCCGTTGTCATGACTCTTTGAAGGATCGGCGCTAGATCAGTCTCAAGAAACACTTGGGGATTAAACACAATTTCTTTGACATGCTTGTAGAATTCATTTGGAAAAGCCATATCTATCCATAAGATTTCAAAGGTTTCTTGGTCTAGTGGATTGGCTCGATGGTAGGCGTCGATCATGCCACGAATCCAGGTTAAGTCCCACACACCCATATCATCCATGGTGCTTGTAATCAATTTACGTAGATCACGGATGGGCAGATCGTAGGAAACACCGTCTAAATCAATAACCCAGATACCGCCGGGGCCCATTTGTCCGTTCGACCATCCGAAATCTTGATGGGCAAGTCCCCAGTGGGGTTCACCTTTGGTTACCATTGCGTTATAAGGTGAGTTTTGGAAACGTTGATACATGTCGTTAGCCTGCCGCTTGAATTCCTCGATGACGTCAAGTAGGTTTGCGCTTGCTGGGGTATCCGAGTAGGCATGGGCGATATCCTGAAACCAGCCAATCTTGGCAATTAACTTTTCATAATATTTGCCCCAGCCATAGATGCGGGAGGATTTCTCCGAACCGCTGGGTGGAACATAACCCTTGGAGTTGTTGTGGAACTCACCTAAGCCAAAGCACAGCTGAGAAGCTCCGTCGAGGTCAACCTTGGATACGGGTACCAGGGGTTCGATCCAGTCGGTAACGATCCATAGCTTACCACCTGCTTCAACGTAGAAACTACCTTCCTTCGTAGGAATGAACGAAGGAACCCGGTGACCTAGTCCGGACATATAAGCTTGAGCGCCAACACTGAAAAGACTTCTTCTAGGCCGTCTGTGCAAACATTTAATACTAAGATTGCCCTTACTTGTGCTGATCTTCCATATTGCGCCGCCTTTATCTGGCTTGGAGGTAATCAAGAGCATATCATAGACCTGCATGTCATAATGTCCCATGACCTCTCGTGCCAGCATTTCTAACCCAGGAGGAACATACATGTTAGCCACGATTCCTGGTTCTAAGACGTCATCGATCCAGGGAACGATTTGATAATTTTCCACCACCATCACTCCATCACGTATTTTAAAGTGAATTGTACGTTCTAATGCCCTTACAGATGCTGCGAAATTGCAATTTCAGGTTTACTTCTGTACATCTTCGTCCTGCTGCAATAACGAAAGTTCACCTCACATAAACCAGATTAGGTTTATCTAATTCTATGCATATGTCATTAGGTGAATGGTTGATATGTACAAGAGTGGAACTTCATGAAAAACGAATAGACTTTCGCATACTTTCTTACGGAAAGTAGGAATTGACATGAAACCAAATGGTTGTATATAATTAAAAACGAAACCAAAAGGTTTCGCAAATTTACATAGGCGAGAAGGGGAGAGATGATATGTTATCCCATGCTATTAATTATTGGGCCGTGTTTGTTACCGGGATTTTATCGTTAGTATTAGGCTTTCTATGGATGGCAGTCATATGGGCAAAACCTTACCAGAAGCACATGTATGGCAAAGGAGTCCAAGTCGATCTTAACGTAAGTAAAGCAGATAAGATTCAATCGTTTGTGATATATATTCTTGTTTCCTTCGTAACTTCACTTGCCTTCGCAGTATGTTTAGAGCTCTGGAAAGCTGGTGGACAGGCATTTTCGTATGATGGAGAACGATTGTCGAATGCCTTCTGGTTTACTATGCTGCTTGCAGCGGGTTACACACTGCCGTTCACGGTTGGCAAAAAGGTATGGCAGTTCAAAAGCTGGCTTGTCGTAGCTGTAGACACCTCGTATGAGATTGTTCGTTTTACGATGATGTTACTCATTTTTTGGTACTGGATATAAGATATCTGAAGATACGCTAACTTCTTCTAAGCTTATGATAAGCCTTCGAATCCTACTGCGGGTTATAGTTAGTGTGTAGCTAAGAACACACTCTCAGGAGGGGTAACGATGAGTAAATTAACACAAGAAGAAGTCGAATTTTATATGAAAAATGGGTATTTGCTGTATGATAAGCAGCTATTCTCCGCTGAGAAATTAGCCGAACTAACGGAAATATTTGAAGATCAGCTGAAGCAAAAAGGCAGCAAGCTTTCAGACGAGTTAGACACACCGCATTTCCGTGAAGATCGTCTTTTACAATTCCTACTGTCAGATGAAGTGTTGGATCTGGTTGAGCCCATTATCGGACCAAACATTGGTCTTTGGTCTTCCCATTTTATTTGTAAGGACCCGTTCGTAGGCCGAGCGACGCCTTGGCATGAGGATTCTGCTTATTGGAAAGGCCGCGTCAGTAACTTCGATAGCATTATTACCGTATGGTTGGCTATCGATAATAGCACGAAGGAAAATGGCTGTATGCAAGTCATTCCAGGCACGCACAGCAATGGGTTTTCTGAATATGAGAGTGTGGACGGTGCGAAGAATCTCTTCAGTACGCAAATCAAAAATATGGACACATCAACAGCCGTTCATTTTGAGTTGCAAAGAGGTCAATGCTCGCTGCATGATTCACGTATCATTCATGGTGCTGATCCGAACAAAAGTGAATTCCGACGCTGTGGCTACACCATGCGTTATTTCGCAACAGATACGAAAATCTTTGAGGAGAAGAATCCCAACTTCAAAGTATGGCTAGCTCGCGGCAAAGATCTAGCTGGAAACAATTATGCGAATGTAGAGTAGCAGGAATTGTGACTTCATGCATGGAAAGCTTAGGATATACAAAATTCACAATGAGGAGGTTGCGGATGAAAAAACAACCGGTGAGACTTACGAATGAACAATTTATTCATCCTGCATCCTCCTTCCAAATTTACTTTCAACATATCAATGAGCATCATGCGCTGCATTGGCACGAATTCTATGAGCTTTGCTTTGTGCTTCGAGGTAGAGGCATGAACATTGTGAATGGCACCGAGCATGAGCTGAGTAAGGGAAGCTTGTTTCTGTTAACACCTGCAGATTTCCATGAAATCTATTCGTATCCAGATGAACCCATGGATCTGTATAACCTCGTTTTTGATGATAAGCTGCTGGATCAAGAGATGCGAGAGTTCATGTTTGGGCAAGTTGCGGAATATATGGTTGATCTAAACGAGGATCATCATGAGATCATAGAGTTGGAATTTCAATTGATTCGTGACGAAGTTCAAATGAAGAAGCCTGGACATCATATTCTGATCAAAGGTGCTTTCGAGCGAATTCTATTGTACTTATTTCGTACATATAATGAAGGTCAATTTCATAAAGAGTCACAAGAAACGATGTCACATCCGTCAACGCTTCAGCGAGCGCTCGTTTATATTCACCATCATTTTCGTGAAGCTCTACGGTTAGAGGATGCTGCAAAGCAGGCTGGATTGGTGCCAAATTATTTCAGTCTCGTTTTTCATAAAATGACAGGTATTTCGTTCCAAATCTATTTACAAGGTTTACGCCTGCAATTTGCCAAATCACTATTGCAAGCGTCGGATATTCCGATTACTGAAATCTGTTTCGCATCTGGCTTCAATACGTTAACGCATTTCGAACGAGCCTTCAAACAGAAATTCGGAAGCTCCCCGAGAACATTCCGTTCCTAGTAAAGGTGTGAGATTCCCCCCAAATGTGTATAATAGAGTTATCTTATCTTCACAAAGGGGACGACTTCTCATGATCACTTGCAAATCTTGTTCCAAACGAACAGAGCTCCAGATGCAGCGTTGTACGCACTGCGGGGCCATGTTAACCTACACGGTTGCTGAGAAATTCGATATGATGGCCGAGTTGGTGGAACAAGCGCTAAAGCAAGAGCTCGAGGCGAGAAGGAGATTGAAGCATTAACCGGAAACGGGACAAGCCAAAATAGATTACAAGAAAGAATATTTCATTTATGAAACACCCAACTTGTTCGGGTGTTTTTTTTGCGTTGCTATGCACGCGAGAAATATGAAAACAATCTTAGATTCCTGTTTAAGGTCAAGTTTTTGTTGCTCAGTCCAATTCAATATTAGACTGAACAGCGTATACTTGTTTTGTAGGCGCTTACAGTGCTTTCAAAATAAGATGACTGGGGTGATAGTGATGTACACGGAACGAATAAACACCAGGAGTAGGTTGACCATCATGTCTTGGATTTTACCACTTTTGCTGCTTTGGGGAACCCTTTACACGCCACCAGCGGCAGAAGCCGCTGTGACTGGCTATGTGACACGTTCAGGAAATCAACTGCAATTAGACGGTCAGCCTTTTCGTTTTAGCTCAGCAAACATTTATTGGCTAGGTTTGGATGAAAATGTACCAACGAACGGGACGATCGACTTCCCAACGACTTTCCGTGTGGATAACGCCTTGGCTACAGCGAAAGAAATGGGTGCTACCGTTGTGCGGTCACATTTAGTGAACTCTTTTGGCTGTACAAAATGTATTATGCCGACGCTTGGAAACTATAATGAGGAAGCCTGGCAGAAGGTGGATTATGCAATCAAAGCCGCAGGGGATCAAGGGATTCGACTCATCCTACCGGTGATTGATATGTATAATTATTACCAGGCGGCAAGAAAACATGGACCAAATGGTATGGTTACCCGGATGATGGTGTTATTTATACGGGGTATGAATTTTTCAGTGATGCCAATATAATTACGGCATTTAAGCAACATCTCAATATAATGTTAAATCGCGTAAATACGTATACGGGCGTAGCCTATAAGAATGACCCTACCATTCTTGCCTGGGAAACAGGGAATGAGTTGGGCTGGTTTGACAATCCGACGCAATTGAAAAACTGGACACAGCAGATTGCGGATTACCTGAAACAGCAGGATACACATCATTTAGTAGCAGATGGGAATTATGGTATTGCTGATGCTCATTTGACAATTTCGAGTATCGATATGTATTCCGACCATTTCTACACATGGGGAAATAAAGGACTATCCGTACCAGTTCTACAAACGCAAGCCAATAAAGTAAGAAATGCAGGCAAAGTCATGTTTGTCGGCGAGTATGATTGGAAGAGCGAGCAGTTCGGAACGCTGGCTGCTTTCCATACAGCCATTGAGAATGATAGTGTCATTGCAGGTGACATGTACTGGGCGTTATTTGGCCATAACGATAACAATGGCTATGTCCAGCATCCGGATGGTTACACCGTCCACTATCCAGGAGATACGACTTTCATGCGTACCCAAGCACAGCAAATGAGGAATCATGCCTATAAAATGAGAGGCATTACAACCGCGCCAGCTCATGGTATTCCTGGTGCACCTGTCATTACCAGTTCAACGACCTCCGGTGGTAAATATGTGTTAAGCTGGCGCGGTTCTGTGCCATCTGATAAATACACGGTTGAACGCTCTACCGCAGGTGCTAGCGGTCCGTGGACAGTTGCGTGTAATCAATGTGTGACCGATAATCAAACACCTTGGACCGACACTGGCTCTACGTCTGGTGCAGCGACTTGGTATCGCGTGAAAGGGCACAATCTGTCCGGAGTTGCAGGTGCTTATTCAGCGGTGTTTGCGATTTCCGGTACACAGCTGCAAGCTCCTGGAAGCTTCGCCCAATCCGCTCCTGTTAGCGGAGCCACGAGTGTGAATGTGACGCCAACATTTACTTGGGGAGCGGCTGCTAATGCAGCTTCTTACACGATTGTCGTTGCTGATAATACGTCGTTTACGAGTCCTGTTGTCAATGTGAGCGGACTGACGGGCACGAGCTACACCTCTTCAAGTGTGTTGACGAACAATAAAACGTACTATTGGAGGGTGACAGCCGTCAACAGCACGGGTTCAACCCATGCTTCGAATGCGGGTCTCGCTTTTACAACGGTAGCCTTGGCTGCACCTACAACGACGGTTGATAATTTCGACAGTTATGCGTCAGATACGGCTTTGCAAACGGCTTATGTGCGAAATTCAAGCGGAAATACATTTACCATGACGCGGGAAGCGACGACGAAGGATTCAGGCGCTTATGGTGCCAAAATCGTGTATACCGTCAACGCAACAACTAGTTACGCAGGTGCTGTGCATTCGCTAGGCAATGCGAATTGGACCGGCAATACGAGCCTTAATCTGTGGGTGAAGCCGGATGGATCGAATCGTACGTTAACCATTCAATTCAAAGAAACGAATGGTGAGTTATGGGAAACGTACTACACGTTAGCAGGGACGACCGAAACAGCACTGTCCATTCCTTTCTCAAGCTTCCAGCACCCAGGCTGGTATAGCGGAGGAAATGGTGTTGTCGACCTAGGTTCCATTGCGGAAACAAACTTATATATAAATAAAGGTTCAGGTGCTGATGGCAGCAGTACCATCTATGTGGATTCCATCCAACTTGGCAATGGTTCGACACCACCGCCGCCTACGACAGTTGTCATTGACAATTTCGAAAGCTATGGAGGTTCCAACCCGAATTTGCTTGCTGCTTATGTACGGAACACAGACGGCAATGCCATTACACCGACATTAGATGGGGCGAACAAATCACAAGGCTCCTATGGTTTGAAGCTTGCTTATACGTTGGGCACGCCTAACTTTGCAGGTGTTGTGCATGTGATCAGTCAGAATTGGTCGGGTAAAACCGGCATTCAATTCTGGTTGAAACCCGACGGTTCGAATCGGACATTAACCGTACAATTCAAAGAGCCGAATGGGGAACCGTGGGAAACCACCTATACGCTCTCGAGTACAACAAGCGGCACGATTCAACTGCCATTTACAGCGTTCCAACATCCACCTTGGTATTCGGGCGGTAATGGCACGAAGGATCTGGGTACAATATCCGAATTTAACCTATATCTGAATCAAGGCTCAGGCGGAACAGGCAGCAGTACAATCTATGTAGATGATATCCAAGCTTATTAACGTGTAGCGATTAGGGTGAAACTGAAGCCGTCATGCGGAAAATCCGTATGATGGCTTTTGCCTATATGATAGAATGAATGGGACCAGAGTTAATTTCTGGAATGCCCTCAAGGGTGGGATGAACATGATCCGCTTGATTGTAGTTGAAGATGAGAAGCCAATTCGATTAGGCATAATGAGTATGATTGAGAGTATGGAACTTGGCGTCCATATACTAGGATCGTTCGGAAATGGAATGGAAGCGGTGCAATTTCTGACCAAACAGGCTGTAGATGTCATCATTACGGATATTTCCATGCCAAGAATGGATGGATTTGAGCTTGCAGAGCATGTCAAACAGCATTATCCAGCAACTCACATTGTTATATTGAGCGGCTTCAATCAATTCGATTATGTGCGCAATGCGCTTCGCAGCGGGGTGAGTGATTATTTAGTCAAACCCGTGAATAAGAAAGAACTAAATCAGATTCTCGTGAAGTTGGTGTCCCACATGCACAAAGAGAGAGTGCGGAAAGGGCAGACGTCGGAAGTGTTGCTGCGCAGCTATTTGTTAGGGGATATGAAGGGGGAACAACTTGAACTGTTGTGGGAAACTTTTGCGACATACAAGATGAGGGAAGTTCCTTGTTTATTCTTCGTGTATCCAACTAGCCTTAGCCTGTACCCAGGTGATTTAGACAGTTTTTCTTTGGTTCCGCCATATCCAGAAATGCTTGCTTGCAGCCTCACGCCCGAGCTACAGCTAGTGATTGTGGTAGGTGTCCATGATGTGGAGGACGTACATGCCAATGTTCGGTCCAAATGTATGGCACATGCCATACATGCTGAGGAAACTTATGCAGTAGGGATGTCGAGCCTTATCTCAAGCATCGATGATTGGCCGAAAGGCTTATCGGAAGCCGTCTCCGCCTATTGCATGCATTGGCACGGGAGTGGCATGCAAGTCCCGATCACCTTCGAGGAGCCGAGCTACCACCGATCAGAAATTATTGTTATGGTGTCCTTGATCGATTCCTTGTTACAGCATACATCGAAATGGATGGAACCTGAGGAACGGAAGAAATTAAAGGGACATCTCTATCGGCGAGCAAAGCGAATTCAGATTCGTTGGGAAGACTTGTGCCGTATTTTGGGTTACTTACTTTATCAGTTACGCATGCGCATTTCAGATGCGACAAATCGGACCATTCCATCACATTCGGACACGAAAGAATTTGATCTTCATATCTGTGATTATCCAAGCTTGTCAGATGTCATTGAGGATATTTTTGGCAGGATTGACGGGATGATGGCTGAACTGGAACTGGAACCAGGTGCCTACGAACGCAAAGTTGTGAGCAGTGTAAAGAAAATGATCGATCAGAGCTACAATCGTGAGATTGAATTGTCAGCACTGGCGAATCAAGTGTATTTGACAGCAAATTATGTTAGCTTTCTGTTTCGTAAGGAAACAGGGATGACGATTACAGAATACCTCATTGATCTTCGAGTCTCGAAAGCGAAGGAACTGCTTCTTACACAGTTGGAATTGAAAACCTATGAGGTGGGTCAAGCGGTTGGCTACCCTGACGCTGCTTATTTTAATCGTTTATTTAAAAAGGTAGTCGGTACCACGCCACGCATGTATCGGGAACAAACACAGGTATAGCAATTGCCCTGATAGCCTTCATTACCAAGATGACAATGTAGTCCTAGAAAAAGCCAAGCCAGTACATTTCAACGCCATTCTATCCCACCTATAATTGAAAATGATATTAAATGTATCATACGAGGGGGATCATGTATGCAGTTGAAAAGCATGTGTGCGAAGCTAGTTGTAGCCTTGCTGGTCATGTCTATGCTCTTGAGCGGCTTTGTTGGCACACCGATTATGAAAGCGGATTCAATCCCGATTACGACGCTGGGTAATTTTATTACCCGGGACGGGGATAAATTGATGGATGGCACTTCGGAGTTTCGTTTTATCGGGGCGAACACGCCTACGCTGACGATGGTCGAAGATGGCTATTGGCAGGTACCCACGGAATGGGAGCAGCGAGATGCGTTTGAAGCTTTGAAGCAAATGGGTGCAACCGCAACAAGAACGTATGTCCTTTCGGTTAAAAAAGCAACAGATTACACAGGCATGATTCGCCATGTCATGGGGCCCAAGCAGTTCAATGAGCAAGCGTTCGTCGCGCTAGACCGCGCACTTGCCCTAGCGAACGAGTACGGCATTCGCCTTATAATCCCATTCGTGGACCAGTACGAATGGTGGGGCGGGATTGGCGAGTATGCGACGTTTCGTGGGAAAAGCAAGGATCAATTTTGGACCGATCCGACGTTGAAACAAGATTTTAAAGATACGATTGACTATGTATTGAATCGCACCAATACAATTACAGGTGTGGCATACAAGGATGACCCTGCGATTCTTGCGTGGGAAACAGGGAATGAATTAACACCATCCACCTCGGCGTGGACGACAGAAATGGGTAATTACATCAAAGACATCGATAAGAAGCATCTTCTTATTGACGGCAAATATGGCATCGATACGAGCTCCTTAGAGGAAAGTTCTCCAATTGATATCGTTAGCAATCATTACTATCCGAATCACTATGCGGACTTTGCCGCTCAAGTTAATCTCGACAAAACGACGGCGAGTGGGAAAAAGCCCTTCTATGTTGGAGAGTTTGGCTTTATTCCGAAAACCCAATTAGCGCAGTTCTTGAACAACGTTGTTGAGAGCGGTACCAGTGGCGCTCTAATTTGGAGCCTGCGGTATCACAGCGAAGATGGCGGATTCTTCCGACACACGGAAGGCACTTACGGCGGTACATTCTATGAAGCTTACAAATGGCCTGGCTTCCCTTCTGGCGAACAAGGCTTCGAGGAAATTTCGGTGTTGAATTTACTTCGTGAAAAAGCGTATGCAATTCGCGGACTACAACCGCCAGCTTTGCCTGTGCCTAAAGCACCTGTCATGCTGCCAATTGATACTGTTTCTCGTATCGGATGGCAGGGATCAACAGGAGCTACTTCTTATACGGTAGAACGTTCTGTCGATGCGAACGGTCCTTGGGAAACAGTTGGAGGTCAGGTCTTCGACGCTTACAAAACCGATCTATTTGATGATATGACTTCAGTTACAGGAGCGACATATTTTTACCGGACAAAGGCGAGAAATACTGTCGGTGAATCAACGTATTCGAATGTTGTAGGAACTGTTTCCACCAAACACGCGATACAGGATGAACTCATCGATTACAGTAAAATGTATCAGTTCTCAACGGATTTGAAATTTACGACAGATGATTTGGACCCAACACTGTTTGGCGATGATCATTATCGACTCAAGCTACAACCGAGTGCAGTCGACCAATTCGTGGCGTATGCGCTTCCATCAACACCAACGGCATCCACGGAACTGAAAGCGTTATCCTTAAAGGTTTCCGCATTCCGTAATTCGGTGAATCCGACGAGTGAGTTTAAGATTTGGACTTCTGTGGATGGAACGACGTACACAGAGCTTCCGGTCGTGAAAACGGCTGCTGGCGGAGGTGAGTGGCGTAAGTTTGTTTACCAAACAGACAGCTTACCGGCAGATGCGAAGTACTTTAAAGTAACCTTCCCTGAAGGCGATGGATTAGCGCAATTAGGGGATGTTGAAATTGTCTACAATCATACAAGTGGTGAATCTCTCATTTATAAGGATCCTATATCTAATGTTGCTATCACCAATGGTGTGTTGACAGATGAGATGAATAATATGTTGAAAATGGCGGATCACTCGGCTAATCTAGGCTTCGATTCTGGCGGGGAATACTTTGGCAATGATGAGAAGCGATTATTCCGAACGGCAAATACGGCAGAATCCTTTATGTATCATACAGCAGGAGATATGAATTATTTCATAATGACTAGCTTTGCGAGGCAGAATCCTACCGAATACCGGTTGCCGAACTTTACTATACAAACATCACCAGATGGCGAACACTTCACGACAGTGAACAACGTGGATGTAGATGAAGTACCAGGTATCGGCTATTGGAGTCGCATGGTCTACACGGCGTATACATTACCTGCAGGAACCAAATATCTGAAGATTATTTTCCCGGTTATTCCGGCAGGGAATTTTGTTTCTAATTATTGGACACCGCAAGTTGGACGCATTCAGATCGGGGTAGGGTCGGAAAAATTAGATCCTCCTGTTCTTGTAAAAAGCGATGTAATCGAGAATTTTGAAGGCTATACAGGATCAGATAATACGTTAAAAAGTGCCTATACAGTGAATTCTTCGGGATCACCAATCGTATTGAAGTTGGATACGGTTCATAAATCCGAAGGGAATTACAGCTTGAATTTAACCTCATCCTTGAGTGCTGGTTGGGGAGGAATCGAGAAGCCCACTACCAATACTGATTGGTCAGGCAGCAGTGGCATCTCCTTCTGGGTTCAACCTGCCGAAGCCTATACTGGGGTTTCGATTCAATTCAATGAAGGCAGTGCAACGAATGGTGAGATTTGGAAGAAAGATATTGGCGTATCCGGCAGTGAACCGAAGTTGATTAAGTTACCGTTTAATCAGTTCTATGTTCCTGACTGGTGGAAAAACTCACATCAAGGTGTGGGTAATAATATCGTCGACCTTTCATCTATATCCACTTTTAGTATCTATATTGACGGTTCAGCAAATGTCTCGCGATCCGTTTATTTCGATGATTTCCGTTTGTATAAATCACCAGTCGTAGACACCTTTGAAGACTATGGTAATGATAATACGAAGTTGCAAGCAAAATACTCACGCAACACGAGTGGCGATCCTATCTCTGTGACACTCGATTCTGAGAACAAACAATCAGGCGCGCACGGCCTTAAACTTGACTTTGAAATGACGGCAACCAAAGGCTATGCGGGTATGACCAAATCCGTCGGAGGTGCAGATTGGTCAGCGCATAATGGTGTGCAGCTATGGATGAAGTCAGGGCAAGCGGGACGCGGAGTCACGATTCAAATGAAAGACGCCAGTGGCGAGTATTGGGAAGCCAAATTGTTTATAGACAATACGGATGGTTCCGTAATCAATATTCCATTAAGCGCCTTCCATTTGGCTGGATGGCAAAATGTGACCATTGATAGAATACTTGAACTCTCATCCGTCAAAGAGTTTTCTATCTATGTAGACAGAGGTTCAATAGGCAATGGGCCTGGTACGCTGTTTGTAGATGATATTCAAGCCGTTTCACTTCGTGAGATTGACAATTTTGACTTCTATTCAAACAATGATGCTGCGGTACTGAGTGATTATGTGAAAGATCAGTGGGGCGACGCAATGACGGCTTCAGTCGAAAATGAAACGAAGCAAGTGGGGAAACACGCGCTGAAACTTGCCTACACGCTAACAGATGAGAAGGGTTATGCGGGTGTCAAACGCACACTCGGTGATCTCAACATATCCAACGGTGGTAATGCACTCTCCTTCTGGTTGAAATCAAGTAAAGCAGGTCACGGATTGACGTTCCAACTGACCGAAAGTGATGGCGACATTTGGGAAGCGCAAACGACGATCACTTCTACAGAAGGAAGTGTGATTCAAATTCCTTTTGGCGGATTCGCACTTAATAAACAATGGTCGACAGGTGATGGCAAGCTCAATCGTGCAGAAATCGCATCCTATGCCATTTTCGTCAACAAGGGAGTAGGGCAAGCGGAGGCGAATACCATCTACATCGATTCTATTGCAGTTGATCTCGTGCCGACGATTGATGATTTTGATTATTATGGCAGTGGGGAGCTCGTTGCAGGCGGTACGTACACAACGAACCCGTGGGGTGGAGACGTCACGTTGACACCGGTTAGTGATCATAAGGAAGCAGGTCCAGCTGGGGGCAAGTATACCTATGATTTCAAATCAAAGGGGTTTGCCGGAGTCAACAAACAACTCGGTAGTTTGGATTGGCGCGAGTATGAAGGCATTCGGTTATGGTTGAAAAAGGATGCCTCCAACAATCGATTGGTGATTCAATTCTTAGAGTCAAACGGTACAGCGTGGGAATCCAACATTACATTAAATGATGACAAATCAGGTGTGTTGACATTGCCATTTAATAAGTTTAAGAAAGCATCATGGAGTACCGGTGATGATATCATCGATCTTGACGCGGTCAAAGAATTTTCCATCTATGTGAATGAAGGAGCAACTGGAGCGCTCACCCAAGGCTCACTGTATTTCGATACGATTAAAGTGTACAAAGCTGGTGAAGAGCCTGATCCTGATCCGAACCCAGATCCAGATCCAGATCCAGATCCGAACCCAGATCCAGATCCAGATCCAGATCCAGATCCAGATCCAGATCCAAACCCAGATTCAACTCCAGAAACACCGACTGTCATCATTCCAGCGCCAGGCGTTGTTGAAAAAGACAATCAAATCGAACTGACAGAGCAGGCTCTGATAATTCAAACCGTGACTGACAGCAATGGGAAGTCCGTGCATCAAGCGATCGTTCAAGAAGATGAGCTGAAGAAGGCGTTGGATCTTCTGACATCGAAGGAGCAAGATAAACCAATTGTTTTGACGTACAGCTCCTCGGACATCGACGAAATCGTCATCCCAGCCGGCGTATTGTCAGAGGCACTTGCAGCTAACCCTGAAGCTTTAGATGGCACAGTCCTGACGCTCAAGAGCGATGTTGGTTCGTACTCGCTTCCGCTAACACTGCTGACGAATCCAGCAGTTCTTAAAGCAATTGGCTCTAATACTGAGGACGATGCTGCCTTGCATATTGCGATCACGCCTGTCTCACCAGCGCTTTCCGATCAAGTTCGTCAAGCAGCAGAAAAACAAGGAGCAACACTCATCGGTGTACCTGTTTCGTTCCGCCTGCTTGTGACGAGCGGTGGTCAACAAACCGAGATTGATCATTTTGGCTCTCTCTTTGTTAATCGCAGCATCATCACGGATGGCACAGCCAATCGACAAGCGACTGTTGTCGTTTACGACGAAGAAACAGGCACGTTGACGTTCGTTCCAGCGTCTTTCCAGACACAAGATGGTGTGCAAGAAGCCACAATCACCAGAAATGGCAATAGCGTTTATGCGATTATGACGCATCAAGCATCTTTTGCAGATGTGCCTGCCAACCACTGGGCCAAATCTGCGATTGATACGCTGGCATCCAAGTTCCTGTTGACTGGGATCACGGATACCACCTTCGCACCTGATCGTGCCGTCACCAGAGCCGAGTTTACGACGATGTTGGTGAAAGCCATGGGGATTGTGCCAACAGATGCCTCCTCAGCGATTTACACCGATGTAAAGGCACAAGATTGGTATGCGTCTGTCATTGGCGCCGCAAATGCTTTGGGCTTGGTGGATGGCTTTGAAGACCACAGTTTCCAACCGAATGCGACGATCACGCGAGAGCAGATGGCTGTTATGCTCAGCCGTGCGCTGACCTTAACGCAGCTGACGGAAACTGTGAAACCATCTGCAGCACTTCCATTCACAGATGCGTCCAGCATCTCCTCTTGGGCAGAGGCAGCGATTCGTCTAGCAACAGCCGCAGGCTTGTTAAGCGGCAATCCAGACGGATCGTACCGACCGCAAGCCGTTGCAACACGCGCTGAGGCCGCTATTGTTTTTTACAATTTGCTTCACAAGTTAGACCGTGTGAACTAAACGAATGGGGGGCTTCGGCCCCCGATTTTCACAGAAAAGTGGAAATACAGTACAAGGAAAAACAAATGCGTGCCATTTTACTCGATGCATGGACGTTTTATAATAAAAATGTAAGCGCTACACAAACTAGTTTATTGGGGGAAATAGGATGAAGAAGACGATAGTAGCCTCAACATCAATTTGTTTATTAGCAACCTTACTCGCAGCATGCGGATCGGATGCATCGACAACGACGGCTAGTCCATCACCAGAAGCCAAGGCAACAGCAGCACCAACGGCTGCAGCAGCGACAGAAGCTCCAAAAGCAGCGAATCCGAATGATGAGATTAAAGGTAAGATCGTGTTCGCAACGAACCGGACGGACTTAGTTGATACGAAGCTCAAAGAATACCGTGAAGCGTTTAAGAAGAAATTTCCGAATGCGGACGTAGAATTCGAAGCACTGAAGGATTATGAAGCCGCTATCAAATTGCGTATGGCTACTGCGGATATGCCGGATGTCGTTCTGATTCCGAACATTCCGAATACCCAGCTTCCTGATTATTTTGCACCACTAGACGATCTTGGTCTGAATGATAAAATCCGCTTCAAGGATTACAAAACAGCGAACGGCGGCACATATGGTCTAGTAACTGGCGGTTCGACAACGGGTATTGTCTATAACAAAAAAGCATTTGCAGACGCGGGTATTACAGCTGTTCCGAAAACACTGGATGAATTCTATGCCGCATCCGAGAAGCTGAAAGCGAAGGGAATTGTTCCACTCGCAACCAACTACAAGGACAAATGGCCGCTTTACACGTGGCAGCACGTAGCAGTAGCGATGTCTGGCAATCCAAACTTCTGGAATGATCGCATTAAGCAGGAGAACGCTTTTGACCCGAATGGTGCATTCGCCAAATCCCTCGGCATTCTCAAAACCATGATCAGCAAAGGGTACGCGGAGAAAGATATCAACTCCTCGAATTGGGAACAGTCCAAGAAAGATGTTGCATCTGGCAAAATGGCGATGTACTTATTGCCGAACTGGGTGATCCCGCAAGTCATTGAAAATGGCACAGAAAGCGCAAATGTTGGCTTCTTCCCAATGCCTTTCGATAACTCTGGGAAGCTGACTACACTTATGACGCCTGATTATTTCTATGCAGTTAGCAAAAACAGCAAAAACCTGAAAACAGCCAAAGCCTTCGTTAAATGGTTGATTGAAGATTCGGGACATGATGATTTCGCTGGCTTCATTCCATCCTTGAAGGATAAGAAGTCTACTGTCACGCAATTGTCTGACTTCTTGGCTACGAAAGACCTTAATTTCGTTGAAATCGCTCCAGATAATAGTGACGCAATGGCAATCCAAAACAAAGCACAAATTGATCTCAACGATATCGCGCAAGAGGTTGCGGTAACGGATGTTGCCAAAGTATTCGATAAATACAACAAGAAATGGACAGAAGCGAAGAAAGCGCTCGGTAAGTAAACGATAGGCGTAAGAGGGCTGAATGAGACTTTGCTAGCATTCAGTCCTCTTTTTTCAAATTAAAGAGCAATGAGGTATGGAGATGAGCTACCAACAACAAAAAATCACCTTAATTTTATCGTTTCTACTTGTGCCACTCGCGCTTCTGCTGACATTTACCTACTTTCCGGCCATGAGGCTCATTTACTTAAGTTTTACGTCATGGGATGGGTTAACACCAGCCAAAACGTGGGTTGGGTTTTCAAATTACAAAGAAATTATGGGGAATCTTGAAGTGTTCTATGTGTTCCTCCATAATGTGGCTTACTTTGTTGGCGGGATTTTACAGAATATAGTTGCCTTTTTCTTCGCTGTGATGTTAAACAGTAAGTTGAAGGGCCGCAATATGTTTCGTACAGTGCTGTTTCTCCCTTATATCATGAACGGCGTTGCGGTCGCGTTTATGTTCGGTTATGTATTTGATACGAATACAGGATCGTTAAATTATTTTCTGAATTTGCTAGGTGTAGAACCCATTTCTTGGTTAGGTAAACCTGGGTTAGTCAACATATCACTTGCTTCGATCTCAGCATGGAAGTTTATGGGTTTCAATATGGTTGTGTACTTGGGGGCACTGCAATCGCTGCCGGAAGATCTGTATGAAGCAGCTAAAATGGACGGTGCACGAAGATTCCAAGTGCTTCGCTACATCACATTACCTGGTATGAGGAAAATTATCGAGCTTAATCTGTTTCTGACCGTGATAGGGGCTTTGGAAGTATTCGACTTACCCTTTGTCCTCACAAAAGGCGGCCCTTTGGCTGCAAGTAAAACGTATGTTCAGCAAACAGTGGAGACCGCGTTTCAATATAATAACTTTGGACTCGCATCAGCGATGAGTGTTCTGCTTATGATCGTCGTTATTGTCGTAGTATCCGCACAACGTAGAATTGTTGGAGGAAAGGAGGAGTGACACCATGAAACCAAGACCAATCACATCGACAGTGAAATACGCGCTTTTGTCCTTCGCGACCCTGATTATCTTTTTCCCTTTGTATATCCTATGTGTAAATGCATTTAAGGGAAGTAAGGAATACGGCATGTCCAGCGCGTTTTCATTGCCGAACTCCTTTCTTAATTTTGAAAATTTCCGCATCGTGTTTGAACGTGGGAATCTGGGGCAGGCTTTTCTGAACACAAGTATCGTGATCGCTTTATCCTTGCTTGGGAACATCGTGATGGGGACAATGGTAGCTTATGTACTCGGGCGCTTCAAATTCCCAGGACGCTTTCTCATTCTTGGTCTATACACGGGGGCAGCGATTATTCCAGTCATCACAACGCAGGTGGCGATTTTCTCTATAATCAAATGGTTGGGCTTATTTAACACGCATTTTGCTCCTGTGCTATTATACATCGGTGCGGATGTTGTGCAAATTTACATTCTGCTTCAATTTATTCGGAATATCCCATATGAACTGGATGAGAATGCGATGATCGAGGGGTTATCCCTCTACGGGATTTTCTACCGTATCATCATACCGCTCTTAACGCCGGCGATTTCGACTGTTATTATTCTGAAAACCATTTCGATTTATAACGATATGTACACGCCATATTTGTATATGCCTTCGCAGAAGCTAGGCGTTGTTTCGACCACCTTGATGAAATTTACAGGCACGAATAGTGCCGAATGGCAGCTAATTTGTGCAGCAATTCTCATCATTTTACTTCCGACGGTCGTGCTGTATTTATTCCTCCAGCGGTACATTTTCTCTGGCATTACGAATGGTTCTGTGAAATGAAAAGCAAGCAGGACACTGCTGCGCTCGAGTCGAAATAGTAACCCAAGGCCCAGCTGTTGGAGCCATGGGTTTTCTTGGCTTTTATAAAGAAAGGGCTTACATTCCTGCGAAAGAGCTGGGGGGAACTTCATGTGCTAAGCGAAATTTGGCATTGGATTGTGAGATTATCATTAACGCAAAAATTGATTACAGTTTTTGTTATTTTAATTACGGTACCGATTGTAACCATCTCAATGATCTCTTACTCCAGCTATTCCAAATCAATAGAGAAGAATACGGCCGTCTATGTGAACCAGATTTCACAGAAAATATTGGAGCGGGTGGATCAGTATGTTTCAGATATTAAGCGGGTGACAGGCAGTCAAATTTATATGCAGGATATTCAGGAATCCCTAGCCAATCCGACCAAAACATTGGAAGAAACGAACCGTCTGCAAAACTTTGTGAAGGGTCTGAACAGCCTGAAGAATGATACGGAGTCTGTGTACATTTTCGACAACTACGGCAATATGTACGACAGCACGAAAAATGATACAATCCGGGCGAACATCCGGCAGCAAGCCGTGGATTTAAGGCAGCAATTGCGCAACGCGCAAGGCTCCTCCATTGTGATCTCAACACAGAAAATTAGGGTGGGACAAACGGATAAATATTACTTCTCCATTGCACGTGAGCTGAAAAATACAAACTCTTTGGAAGGCATCGGGATGATCATATTTGATTCTAGAATTCAGGTCATCGCTGATGCGGTGCGTGAATTGGATGAGGTAACCAAAGGCCGAACGATGGTGATCGACGATCAGAATACAGTCATTTATGATAGCGAGCAGAGATGGATTTCTACGAATGTAGCTAGCAATGAGCTTGTTGAGAAAGCGGTTGGGGCACAAGGAAGCTTTAAAGTGACGATAGAAGGGAAGACGTATTTGACCTCATACACGACCTCGGAGGTGACGGGCTGGAAGCAAATCGTGCTCATCCCAGTGGATCAATTAACAGAGGAAACTAGGGTAACGCGGGATTTCACGATGATTCTCGTGCTCCTATCCATCACAGTTGCTTTAGTCACATCAGCTATTATTGCGATCGCGTTGACGCGGCCCTTAAGGACCTTGATGCGGACGATGAAGCAGGTTAACAAAGAGAATTTAGACGTACAAATACCTGTGAAATATTCGGACGAGTTTGGCATCTTAGCGAAGCATTTTAATAATATGATTAGAAGAATCAATGAGCTTGTGGAAGAAGTCTATCAGACGCAAAATCGCAAACGAGAGGCTGAACTGAGGTCTCTGCAGCATCAAATTAACCCGCATTTCATTTACAATACGTTGGAAGTGATTCGGATGACGGCCGAAGTAAAGCGAGATTACGAGATTTCAGAAATGACCTACAATTTGGGTGAGTTACTGAGGTACGGCATCTTGCGAGGGACGGATCAGGTGACGATTCATAAGGAGTTGGATCATTTGGAGAAGTATTTGGCGCTGCAAAACTTTCGCTTCTCCAAGGATATACAGCTTGAGTTGAACATCAGCGAGGAACATCTGAACTACCCCGTTATTAAGCTATTGTTTCAGCCGATCGTAGAAAATGCGATTCTGCATGGTTTTGAAATGAAAGAGGAAAATTGTCTCATCACCATCAACTCTTACGAGGATAAGCAGGCGATCTATTTTACAGTTAGGGATAATGGAGGCGGGATGGAAGAATCACAGCTGAAAATTATTCGGAATGCGATGCTAGGCATGCAGCAAGAGAATCGTACTAACATTGGTATTGCCAATGTGAATGAGCGTATTTTTTTACAATATGGCGCCCCGTTTGGCTTGCAAGTGAGCAGTGAAATCGAGGTAGGTACAACGGTTACGATTGTCCTGCCTGTTCTGGAAGCATGGAAGGAGAGTGCTTAATTTGATGATGAAAATGTTGATAGTTGACGATGAACAACGAATTCGATTGGGGCTTCAGGCCATGGTAGAAGCGATGGATTTACCCATTGAGATCATGGGATTGTGCGCAAACGGCATTCAAGCGATGGATAAAATGAGCGGCTGGGAAGAGGGGGATTGCAAGGTGCTCCTCACCGATATCAAAATGCCCATGATGGACGGGATGAAGCTGATTGAAAGAACGAGAGCAGAATATCCGGATGCGCATATTATTCTATTAAGTGGATTTAATGAATTCGAGTATGCCCGTCAAGCGATACGGTTTGGTGTGGAAGAGTATTTGTCGAAGCCCGTGAATAAGAAGGATTTATTTCAAGTTTTGAAGCGAGTTGGGGAGCGCTTGACGGTGTTCCATGCATCTGAAAAGGAAGCCGTTGAGCGCTTACCAGAGGAGCCAAGGGCGCACAAGAAGCAAATTATCGCGGACGTTATTCGCATGCTGGAGTCGGATCTCAATCAAGCGTTCGAGCTGAATGAGCTTTCTAATAAGGTCGGGTTAAATCCTAGCTATTTATGTAAATTGTTTAAAAAGGAAACGAACAAGACGATCACGGACTATGTGACGGATCTGCGTATCGGGAAGGCCAAGCATATTTTGGAGGATTATCCGGATGTGAAAATGTATGAGGTAGGCTCGCTTGTGGGCTATGACGACCCTGTGTATTTTACGAAGCTTTTCAAAAAAACGGTTGGCATGACGCCAAAAGAATATCAAACTGGACAGTGTGCTTTCGGCAACCATAATGCCTGTTTAGACTAAAGATTTTCGGTGTTTCTTGCAGTAAAGTAAAGGTATGAAAGAATTCTTAGGAGGTTGATCTAATGAGCCAACAAGAGATTCACAGACCTGAAGCCGATGCTTTACTGCAGTCTGAAATTACGAATGAACAAGCACAGTTTTTCTTGGAAAATGGTTTTCTCGTCATCCGTAATGTGGTGGTCGGGGAGGAACTGCGACTTCTGCAGGAGCAAACGATGAGAGCCGTTGAAATCGGGATGGCTGGAAGCGATGATGAAGATTATAAGTACCGCGTAAGGAAAAATGGTGATCGCAAATACTGGCGGACGGAATATATCATAGATAAACAAGAGGCAAATAAAGCCTTGCTTGCTCATCCGTTTATCTTACGTTCAGTTGCCAAGATTCAAGGGGGTAACTTCATTCCAACGTGGGATTCCTTAGTGGTGAAAATCCCTAATCAGGCAGCCAGTGTGCCTTGGCATCGAGACGCGTTAGTGCCAGAGGGGTGTACAGATCCGCGACCGATCTTCAATGTTGATTTTTATTTGGATGAAGCAGATCTGAAGTCATGCTTGTGGGTTATTCCGGGAAGTAACCACTGGGCGACGGAGGTTGCCGAGGAACGCTGCGCTCGCCCTGGCTTCGAAGTCAGCGATGCAGTACCTGTTCCTTTGAATCCTGGTGATGTGATTTTCCATAACATCCAGTTGCTTCATGGCTCTCCAGAGGGAGATGGCAATGCGCTTCGCCGCACCGTATATTACGAGTTCCGTCCAGGTGAGATCGAAGCCGAGTTCGGCCCGCATACGTTGGAGTATCTTGCATTAAAGCAACATATGCTCGTTGATTGTATTGAAAAGCGCGGGGAAGCTGCATATTCATCGGGTGAAACTCCGTTTGTGTATCAACCGCAAGGTGCATTCGCGATTGGCGCGAAGATGATGCCGAAGACGTATCGATATGCGCATGATGATTATTGGCGCGGTTAGGAATAGATCAAATTCGCACAAAACTGGGTTAAGCTTTGCCCAGTTTTTTTCTTGAACATACGTCCGAAGGTATGGACATCGGAGTAGCCGACGCGATCCGCAATTTCACTGAAGGAGAGATTGCTGTGGATGGCCAGTTCCTTCGCTTTGTTGATTCGGATCCATGTCAAATATTGCATTGGCGACATGCCGACATGTTGGCGGAAAAGACTCAAAATGTAGTTTTTGCTGAGGCCGGATACGTCCTCCAGCTCTTTAATCTGTATCTCACGGCTGTAATGCTTCGTGAGATAGTTCTTAATTAAGACGAGCTTCGGCATGGTGAGCGCGTCTGTTTTGGTGCGGGTTGTGCCCGATTCGATGGCTTGTGCGGCTTCGGCAAGAATGCGCATGAGCAAGCTTTGGCAATGCATCTGGTGCACAAGCCCAGGCTGACGATAATGCGAAACAAGCTGCGAAAGCATCGTTTCTACGGGATGATCCGCGAAATTGCCGAGCAGATGCTTGTGCTTAAAAAGTTCCTCATACGGGAACGCAGATGTGCCAAAGTGGAAGACGAGCGAAATACAGACATAAGGGCTGAGATCGGCTTTAATGATAGAATGGCGCTCGTTAGGACGATGAAATAAGAGATCGCCACGGTGCGTCTCATATGGGTTATCACCAACCGGATAATAGGCGAATCCATCAACCACATACTGCAAGATAAACTGCGTCATCTCCCGATTGCGAATCGCCCAGCCTTGTGGGGCGTGGAACATATGGGCTACTGTGATGTAAGGTGGAAAATGGTAATCCTGTAGCATTCCAATCGTTTCTACAGGTTGCAGGATACTCGGGTGTAGAGACATTTGATCAGCACCTTTCTATATGCTTTATTGTAGCATGTAGATGTGAATTTGGTGAGTGCCTTTGGCAACAGTAATAGGGTCTTGGGGCGGATCGGCCATCTGATGGGGTAGGAGGTAGTCGATCTTGTGATCGGCTGCTTTCTTCGTTATGCTTATGGGGCAGGAATTAATTAGAAAGCCCCGTCGAGGCGTATAACGATCAAGGAGAATTGACGTGAGATTTACCCCATTCCACCTTAGCATTACGATACTTACGACAGTTTTAGGACTGGGTGCTGCGTATTTGTTTCGCATTCCGTTGGCTATTGGATTTGTATTCGGTTTAGCGGTATTGATTGCAATAACTTTGCGGCAAGGAGTGCCTGTAAGGACACTCGTTCACAGTATGATAACTGGTATACAGCATACCAAGGAAGTCATGTATATTTTACTGCTCGTTGGCCTATTAATCCCTGCATGGACTGCAAGTGGAACCATTCCGTATCTGATTGATACGGGGTTAGGCCTGCTTAATCCCGCATTTTTTGTCAGCTTTTCTTTTGTGTTCACAGCAGGCATATCAATGATTTTAGGCACGTCTACGGGCACATTAAGCGCAGTAGGTATACCGCTAATAGGGATGGGAGCACTGCTAAATATTCCACTCCCGCTGGTAGCCGGCGCACTTGTATCCGGCGCTTTTGTCGGAGACCGAACATCGCCATTTTCGAGTGCGAATCAGCTTGTCGCTTCCTCTACTGGTATGACAGTCAAAGGTCAGTTCCGTTATCTGCTGCCAACGACGATCTTAGCTTTCGTTACCGCGCTCGCATTCTTTGTGATAGCGGATATAAGAGGAGATTGGAATGGCGCTCTATCGCTCGACAGCGTGTCGAATGGCTCGCTAATCTCGGTTGTTTATACTTCGCAATTTCGTTACAGTCTTTGGCTATGGCTGCCGGTTGCTGTGCTTCTAGGAACAATCCTGCTGAGATTCAAAACGAGGCACGGGTTCCTCTTTTCCATTGGTATCAGTATCGTGCTGGGAACGCTCATTCAAGGCGTCGATGCCTACCAATGGCTGGATCATTTGTGGAACGGTTATTCTGCGGAGCAGTTGCCATCCTTGCACAGCAAGGGTGTGTCCAGCATGATAGGGTTAATTATCTTGATCGCACTTGCTGGGGCCTATAACGGTATATTGGAAGAAACAAGCGTTATGCAGCCTTATATGATTAGTTTATTGGGCACTTCCTCATCCCAGGGCACGGCTACTGTTCGTACCGGTTTATTCGGATTAGCTCTGGCCCTGCTAGCTTGTACGCAGACACTTCCGATCATGATGACGGGACGCAATTTGCTGCCGCTGTGGGAGCGGAAATTCCCCAAGGGGCATTTATCACGCGTGGTGGCGGACGCACCTCTTATTTTTGCTGCCTTGGTGCCTTGGAACTTGTTAGCTATTCTGTGTGCAACGATTGTAGGAGTCACTGTTGAACGTTATATACACTTTGCGGTATTCCTATGGACGCTGCCACTGTATACCTTGATTGTTTCCTATGTAGTGGACAGAAAAAAACTTCAGCCCCCACAGGGCTGAAGTCTCATAAGTTCCATAAATCCTTACTCCGTTACCTTCTGCATCTTACCCGGATTGTTGATCTTATACGGAACCGGGTGCTTGCTCAGCTTCTTGGCAACGATCTTGCACTCGAAGGTGACGATGTCGCCGATTGCGAGCTCGAGCTTTTTGAGCGTTGCGCTGTGGCTCGACCAAGCGGTGCCGACTTCGATCGCTGGCTCTAGAATCGAAACGGCTTCGTAGATGATGACCTCATCATCGGTATCGGAGAAGTTGTTCGGCACTGTCGTAAACTCCGTAACGGTTGCCTTCATTTTCACTTTTTCTTCAGGAAGCTCCAATTTTGGGGCTTTTTCTTTTTTCACTTTAGCGGGAGCTTTCTCAGCAGGAGCAGCCTGTCCATCCTCAGCGATAACCTCAACCTTAGCAGCTTTGGCTGGTTTGGCTGGTTTCTCTTCCGGCTCAGCAGTCTCAAGCTCGTCCACGAAAGCAGCGTCTTCAGCCAATGCCGCACCACGCTGGCTATAGTTTGCAGCCTGCATTTCCTTCAAATAGGAGGGATGAATGCAGTGCAGTTGCTTCGAATCCAATTCAATGACAGCAGTCATGGGATCCACAAGGCCAACAATTGTACAAGCAACATTCAGGCTATTACCTTTATAGAAAAAAGCCTTCGATTTTACTGCTTTTTCCGAAACTAAACCCCATTCTTTACACTGATCGATCAGCTCGGACTCATCATCGAAACGAGTAAACGCAGCTGGTTGAATGGCGAACGCGTAATCCATATGTGATCAACCTTTCTATTCTAGATAGAGGGAAGGATTACTTCACTTCTTCCTCATTATCATCTTCTTCATTTTGATCAAAATCGTCGTCGGCATCGTCGTCTTCCAAATCTTCATCTTCCTCTAAGCGGAAATCATCGGTCTTTTCCCCGTCTTCCCAAATCTCCACGAAGAGTGCATCGCAATTTTCAAAATCAGCCGGCTTAAACGCAAGCGCTTTGTCCTCATCTGGACCGACATAAACATTTTCAAGTGTTTCCCCATCAAACGAGAGGATGACATAAATTTTCATAATTAAGGATGCCTCCAATAAGGTGATAAGGTTTATTATAACATACCGAGTGAATTGTTCGCATGAAGAGCGATTGATGATTCATATACATCTATATAGCCTGTATTCCCGGATCGAAAGATGGGCTCGTTCAGGATCCGTTGACAGCGGGATGCGAAGGAGGAGTTCTAAGGATGGCGCTTCTAGTACTATGTATACTCGGCTGTCTGTCTGGTTTCGTGATTTTCAGGAGACATGTGATACCACGCAGCGCGGATCAAGCTCTGAATGATGTTAAGCTGTCTATTATTATTCCGGCTAGAAATGAAGCGGACAATCTGCCTCATTTGCTTCACGCGTTGAAAATTCAATCCTTGGAGCCCTATGAAATCATCGTCGTGGATGATTTTTCGAATGACAATACGAAGGAAATCGCCGAAAGCTATGGGGTTACTGTGATTTCAAATCCAAGGCTGCCTGACGGGTGGACGGGCAAAAACTGGGCGGTATGGAATGGCTATTCCCATGCGACTGGGGATCTCATTGCTTTCCTGGATGCAGATATTCGCTTTGCACCTCGGGCATTAGAATGTTTGGTGAAGGCGCGGAATAAATTAGGTGGCGTACTATCCATTGTCCCCTACCATTACACGGAGAATCTTCGAGAGAGGCTGGCGCTTATCTTCAACGTGCTCGGCGTATACGCGTTTACATCTCCTTTTGAAAAAAATAATGCACAGAAGGGCCTTTATGGGTCCTGTATTTTAACGACAAGGGAAGATTATGAATCGATCAAAGGCCATGAAGGCATCAAGTCGGAAATGCTGGACGATCTGAATCTGGGTGGTGCTTATGCGAGGGCAGGTATCCCGGTGAACAATTTTATCGGCTTTGGGCTGGTTTCTTTCCGCATGTATCCTCAGGGGTTCAAAAGCCAGATCCAAGGCTTCGGCAAAGGCGCTGTACTCAGTACGTCTAAGATAAAAGCAGGCACACTCACGCTAACCGCGATTTGGGTCATTGGGCTGATCCTCTCATCAGCTTTCCCATTTTTTCTATCAACCTCATGGGGCGTTCCGCTTCTAATCGGATACCTGCTTTACATGGCACAGCTCTTTTATTTTGTAAAATACGTTGGTATGTTTGGCATTGTGATGCCTGTCTTGCATGTAGTGTCGACATTATTTTTCATTATGGTCATGCTGTACTCGGTGTATCAGGTCGTATTTCTGGGACATGTGGCCTGGAAAGGGCGGCACGTCAAAGTAGGAAGCAGGCGAGAGTAATGATTATCGTTTGGACGCTTTGTGCTTTTATATCGGGTTCGCTTATGTTTAGTTACTGGCTAGGTCGGTTGGCTCGGAAAAACCTGAAAACAGTCGGAGACGGCAACCCCGGTGCCCTCAATTTATGGAAAGCGGCGGGTTATCGGCTGGGGATTGTCGGGGTGTTGCTCGATTTTATCAAAGGGTATCTAGTCATCTTATTGGCCGTTGAGGTTGGCGGGATGTCAGGGTATGGACTGATCCCAATCGCGCTTGCGCCAATTTTCGGGCATGCTTTTTCACCTTTTTTACGTGGAAAAGGGGGCAAGGCCATCGCCGTTACCTTCGGCGTTTGGAGTGGATTGACACAGTTCGAGGTGTCACTTGCATTGGCTGTTATTTTGGCAATTATGCTAGGTCTGATGAAGGTCATAAACAAATGGAAACCGATATCGTCGGAGGCAGATGGTCAGCAGGTCGTGATCGGTATGCTGCTCTTGGGCGTTTATCTGTATGTACGGGACGCGGCCGCCGTGTTGCTCTGGGTGTGGTTGGGGAACACGCTGCTAATCATGCTGAAGCATCGCAAAGAGTTGATTGCGTTGCTGCATAAAAAGAATGAGCAAAAAGAAGGGTCTTAGCGCTGATCGTGCGGTGACTCCTAACTCGCGCGGAACCTCGGCGCATGTTGGGAGTCACCGCCGCATGGCGGCTGTTAAACCCACTTTTTTTACTAAATGGAGAAAGTAAGTTTATTTTGCCAAGTAGCATGGAGTTTGGTAATGTGAATATATGCATGATTTTACGCGTGAAGCACACGCCGTTAGCTCCTTTTGCCGGAGCTAGCGGCGTTTTTATTTTCTTAGGAGGCGGTAGGTATGTTTGAGAACATGTATGAAGATTTTTGGAAGGAGCAAGTTCGGCAAGCAGAAGGTCAGAGACGCGAGATGTTGCTAAGGGATTTGGCGGGAACGAAGAAACTTTTGGAGGTAGTGCTGCTGCCAGTCTTGGGGACGTTAGAGGGTTTGATGCTTGAAAATGAAATGTTGAGTTTGTCCGGGGTAAGGATATATGGTGATGCATTTCACCCCGCGCTGCGGATCGTGTTCGAGGAGGACAACTACGTTACCCATGCTGAGAAAATCACGAGAGACCGTTTTTCATTCGAGCGAGCTCGTGCGCGTTCAATCGCGATACTTGGGTACACTTACTTTCCATATAGTCGAGATGAGCTAGAGAAAAAGCCGGAATTCTGCCAAAGAAATCTATATGAATTGATCGGCCGAATCGGAAATGTGGAGGGTGCCGGGTTGCTCCAACTGCCTGTTTGCGAGCGGGAAGTTTTGAGGTTCGCTTTGCTAAGTAATAAGCCGTTTGGATTGGCGGAGGTATGCGTGTGGCTCCAGCTAACGAAAGAGACTTGCAGGAAAGTATTACGAGATCTGGAATCCAAAAGTTTGATTAGTTCAATCGGTGGAAGTAAGACTAGATGTCATAAATTCATAATTACGGAAAAGGGGGTGGCGCTTTTGCGTCGTAACTAGTCGGTAACTCGAGCGAGGCAACGTCGAATCCGAGGAGATACTCGAAAAATTCGAGTAACTCGGTCGAGCCAGAGTGAAAATGGAAGAGATACTCGAAAAATTCGAGTAACTCGGGAGAGGCAGGGCGAAAATGGAAGAGATACTCGAAAAATTCGAGTAACTCGGTGGAATCAGAGCGAAAATCGAGGAGATACTCGAAAAATTCGAGTAACTCGGGAGAGGTAGAGCGAAAATCGAGGAGATACTCGAAAAATTCGAGTAACTCGGGAGAGGTAGAGCGAAAATCGAGGAGATACTCGAAAAATTCGAGTATCTCGGTTGAGGCAGAGCGAAAATGGAAGAGATACTCGAAAAATTCGAGTAACTCGGGAGAGGCAGAGCGAAAATGGAAGAGATACTCGAAAAATTCGAGTAACTCGGGAGAGGCAGAGCGAAAATGGAAGAGATACTCGAAAAATTCGAGTAACTCGGTGGAAGCAGAGCGAAAATCGAGGAGATACTCGAAAAATTCGAGTAATTCGGTGGAAGCAGAGCGAAAATCGAGGAGATACTCGAAAAATTCGAGTAACTCGGGAGGGGCAGAGCGAAAATGGAGGAGCTACTCGAAAAATTCGAGTAACTCGGTGGAAGCAGAGCGAAAATGGAAGAGATACTCGAAAAATTCGAGTAACTCGGGAGGGGCAGAGCGAAAATCGAGGAGCTACTCGAAAAATTCGAGTAACTCGGTGGAAGCAGAGCGAAAATCGAGGAGATACTCGAAAAATTCGAGTAACTTGGTCGAACCAGAGCGAAAATGGAAGAGATACTCGAAAAATTCGAGTAACTCGGTCGAAGCAGAGCGAAATTCGAGTATCTCTTCGCCCCATCGCCGATACATACGCGCCTCCTCCGTGGGAAAAACTAGGGGCATACCCAACGAAAGGAGTGCCCCGACTCATGGAGGATCAACTTACACGAAAAGAAGAACGCTTAAACACGGTCAGCCATGGAATTGGCGTGTGTTTAAGCGTCTATGGGCTCATCCTGCTATTGCAGCGATCTGCGCTATTTGAAGATTGGTTATACGCGGCGAGCAATGTTGTTTTCGGAGCTTCGTTTTGCTTACTCTATGTGTCCTCGACGCTGCTGCATGGCATTCGCTCACCCATATGGGGGAGACGCTTCGAAAAGCTGGATCATGCGGCGATATTCATCGCCATGGCAGGTTCCTACACGCCGTTCCTTCTCATCACTTGGCACAGCCGCATAGCGATTGAACTTCTCATCATCATTTGGGCGCTAGCGTTCGGCGGTGTGCGATATGTGCATCTCATTATTGGGCGATTTATGCCATGGGGGTTGCTGTTCTATTTGAGCATGGGCGCCTTTATGATAATCTTCATCGTCCCGTTATATGTGCGACTGCCTCACATGGCGTTTGTTTGGCTCGGGCTCGGATTGATGAGCTATGTCGTGGGAGTCCCTTTTTTCCTCTGGCGAAAATTACGCTATCACCATACCTTCTGGCACCTGTTTGTTCTGGCTGGGAGTACGTGCCATTTTATTACCGTGTACAGCTACGTGATGCCTGCCATCCTATAAAGCTAGGCCCTATTCGATTGATATTGAACTCCTGATGATCAAGTATTTCAGCCTTCGTAAGCTTGCCTTCGGCCACTTCGCAAATTTCCCTGCCAAATCAACTCGCCAGTTTGCTCCAAGAGTAGCGTTCCATCCAACATTGGACTCACATCCACACCCGGGCCAAATGGGTAATTCGTCATCCTCAATTTGACTGCAGCCGTGCAGGACGCTACGCCTTGCTCGGTCTTCTGCGAACATCAGAAGGGGGAAAGCCCTTATATTTCTTGAACATTTTCGTAAAATAGTTCGCATTCCCGCAGCCAATTCGCTCAGCAATTTCCGTAACCGTCCATTCTGTTTCGCGAAGTAAACGGTCGGATTCATTGATCCGCAGCCAGTTCATATAATCGATGAAGGTGCGTCCGGTAAGTTTTTTGAAGGTTTTGCAAAAATGGTACGGATTCAGATTCACAATTCGCGCTGCTTGTTCCACGGAAAGAGGCTCCGATAGCTGAGCTTCCATCTGCTGAATTAATGGCTTGAATGCTTCTGTATGCCTGACAGGAATAGGCTTGGTGACGAATTTCTCCGGCAGAAATTGTCGCGCTAGCAAGCTGAATAGCAATTGGAAATTGTGTTTGATCACAAGCTCATATGCGGGATTCTTCTGTTCAAATTCAGCTGTTGATTCACGAATGAGTCGGCGATAGGGGGCTGCTTGTGCATCACTGAATTTTAGCATGGCAGGTGGAAGTACGCGTCCGTCAAGGAACGGTAGAATGTAGCGTTCATATACAGGATCGGAGTTTACCATCCGCAGCAAGGACGCATTAAACACAACCGCTACATATTCCATCGGCTCATCAGATAAGCTATAGCCCACGTGCAAGGCACCAGCAGGGACGAAAAGCAGGTCACCAGCTTCGACCTCATAGGGCCTGCTATCAATATGAAAGACCGCTTTGCCAACGTGCATATCGATGATTTCAAAATGCTCATGCCAATGCAGATAGAGAATCGTATCATCCTTCGCGCTACGTGTAGCACGGTTTCTATAGAATCGTATGGGGTAGTTGTTGTCCCATAATGGTGTTCGTTCTTTTAAATCCTGCGGGTAAGTCATCGGGTCGCCTCTCATTTCTTGAAGATGCAAGATAAGACATATATAGCACAAGATTGGATAGGGTGATTAGGGTGAAGCCTAGCTATAATACAAGTATATCTTAACTTTATACCAAAATAGGAGTGATTATCAATGACGCATAGTAAGCTTCGCATTGGAACTTTAGTCGGTGGGGGCAATGCGGTTCGTGTTATTCCGCAAATCGCTAAACATGGTTTTGAATCGTATAGTTTGACCTTCTGGCAATCAACAGGTGAGATCGATTTGAAGGAAACGGCCAAGCAAGTAGCTGATATTGTTGCCGAACATGATGCTGTCATCTCGGCGATTGGCATCTTTGGTAATCCGCTGACTGGCACAGGAGATAATCGGGATACCCTCGCTAGCTGGGAGCGATTAATTGATCACGCACATTTATTTGGCACTGATATTGTAAATGGCTTCACAGGGCGAATCACGGATCGTCCGATTGAAGAGTCTATTCCGAAATTCAAAGAAGTGTTCGGTGAGCTTGCACGGAGAGCGGAGGATCGCGGGGTGCGCATTGCTTTTGAAAATTGTGATATGGGTGGTAACTGGAAAACGGGTGATTGGAATATTGCTCATAATCCGACGGCTTGGAATTTAATGTTTGATGCGGTTCCGTCTGCAAATCTAGGGTTGGAATGGGAGCCTTGTCATCAAATGGTCAGTCTGATTGATCCGATCCCGCAGCTGCGTAAATGGGTCAATAAAGTGTTCCATGTTCATGGGAAAGACGCGACCATCGCGTGGGATATTGTGCGGGAGTATGGCGTACATGGCAGCCAGGAATTCGTCTGGCATCGCACGCCAGGCTTCGGGGATACGAATTGGTCCGACGTCATTACGATTCTTCGTCAGAACGATTATCAAGGCACGATTGATATCGAGGGTTGGCATGATCCTGTGTATCGAGGCGAGCTGGAGATGACGGGACAGGTACACGCGCTGAATTATTTGAAGCGCTGTCGTGGTGGTGATTTTGTACCAAACCCAGTGTAATTAGGTGGATAAAAACACCTTAATTTTGTGCTAGTACAGATTAAGATTGTTTATTTAATGTCCGAATCATCATTCATATAATAAAGGCATGGATCACTAATTCCTTACATGCCAAGGAGGCAGAGACAATGCAGAACAACACACCTTTATTATTGACGGATGAGCAAATGAGATCGTTTATTACGAATGGCTGCCTAATTCTCAAAACCGATTTCCCACGCGAGTTCCATGAAAGTCTAGTTGAACAGTTGAACACGGTGTATACGGAGGAAGGCAACCCTGGGAATAACTTGTTGCCCCGAATTCGGGAGCTGCGCAAAGTATTTGATCATCCCGTTGTAACGGGTGCATTAACCAGTGTTCTGGGTCCTAACTATATGATGCATGCGCATCGTCATGGGCATTTTAATGCTTCAAATGTAGCGGGAGCTTGGCATAAAGATAGCTATTGGGGCTATAAAAGGATGCGGAACCATCATCCGCATTGGGCGATGATCATGTATTTCCCGCAGGATACGCCTGTGGAATTAGGACCGACGAGCGTCCTGCCAGGAACGCAAAACTATGAATCTCGCACATTTGAAGAAAATGAGCAAGAGGCTGAGGTTTTGGCGAGTGGGGAAGCGGGTACTTTTGCGCTGATTCATTATGATATATGGCACCGTTCTACGCCGAATGTGCTGGGGAAAGAACGGTATATGTTGAAGTTTGAATTCATGCGTACCGAAATGCCGCAATCGCCGAGCTGGAACAATCAAGAGAGTGGATGGCGGAAGCCTGTGGGTTTACAACTGCCAATCGCTGAGCATGATCTGATGTGGGAAGAGACATGGAATTGGCTGTCTGGACAAGTCGGCAGCATAGCCAATACAGTTGCTTCCGATCCAGATCGGATCAAAGAATTGGCAGCGGGATTGAGCAGCTTCGAGCCGATTGCAATTAATGCAGCTTATGAGCTTGCGGCGAGTGGACAGAGTGGTGTTGAAGCGTTAATTCAAGGACTTCACAGCGCTGATAAAAATGTGTCGCGGATTGCTGCTTATGGCTTATCCGCTGCAGGAAGTGATGCGATTCAGGGATTGGCTGAAGCGTTGGCGGGTGCGGATGAAGGAACGGAAGCGAATTCCGAGAAAGTCATAGCGCATGCAGTGTTTGCACTTGGTGAACTAAGAGGACTTGCAAGCGAAGTAGTACCTGCACTTGTGAATTTGATGCAGCATCCGTCGGAGACGATTCGCTGTGCTGTGGTTGATGCCCTTGGTCTAATGGAGGTCGGGCACGATCAAGTGGTCGCCAGCTTAGCGGGGGCGCTGCAGGATGAGAGTGCACAGGTACGGTTTATGGCGAGCCTAGCCTTGTCCCGCTTAGGGGCAAGTGCCGAGGCGGCGATTCCCCAATTGGAAATCGCTTTGGATGATGAGAACCGCTATGTGCGTGCGCATGCGGCGGAATCCCTGCACTACATTGGAACGGAGCGAGCGAAGGATACGCTCATTAAGTTCCTGCTGAACGCGCGTTGGTGTCCAACGACGACAGCGAAGAATGCTTTTTATCCGTAAGCGCCTAGTTCCAATAGGCAACGACAAAGCCCCCACATCGAAGTCAATTCGATGTGGGGGCTTTGTGTGTAGCGGCAGGGAGACCAACGGCACCTCAACAACCACAAATTTGCCCTTCCCACCAAAATATCCAGTTATTTTCGGCACTTTCCGAAGAAAGGGGCAGATCCCAAGAAAATAGATGGAGGTTTTATATTTCTCCCCGCTGATCCTTTACAACCGCATCCATCACTCACCGCGGCCGCAAATCGCGGAACGCCGTCGGTTTAAACCCCGTTTGTTCCTTGAACATACGGGAGAAATACGACAATTCCATGCCGAAGGAATCGGCTATTTGGGAGACATTCAGCTCCGTGGTCAGGAGCAGATCTTTTGCTTTTTCCGAACGCAGATGGTTCATATATTGAATCGGAGAGTACCCCGTAAACTGTTTGAATGCGTTGATGAAATAATTCGGATGATAATGAGCGAGCTGCGCCAATGTTTCGATTGAAACCTGATCCGCCATATGCTGTTCCATGTATCGCAGAACACCATACATTTTCTCATGAGTAGGCGTTGTTGCTAGATTCAGTTTCACAGATGCATTCCCATCAATAAATTCCGCGATAAGCTCATGGAGGATGCCGGTGACTCGGAACTCAGCCGATAAGGCATCACTTCGGCGGTAGGAGATCAACTTTTCAAATGTTTGTTGAAGCGATTCCGAATCCTTGACGACAATAGAAGGGGTGGTGTGCAAAATTTGAAAGAGGTCCAAATCCCCGATTTTCGCCGTGAAATGGCACCAATACTTGCCGAAGGTATCCTCACTGATCGTCCCATAGGCTTGGTCGCTGCCAGCAGGTAGAAGGTAGAGCTCGCCGGGCCGTGGATAATAAGTTTGATCCCCTACTTTTACAAAACCTTCACCTTCGATAATAAAATACAACCGATTTACAGGACAGGCTGGATTCTCATCATTCCAGGTTTTCGGTACTTTCGTGTACGCTGCATAGTCGACATCTATTCTCGCTTTAGCAATGTATTTCTTCCAAAAGGTACGCTGACTAGCATTCATTTCTGATTTCATAGCTTTATATTCCTTTTACAAAAAGTCGACATATGCCATCCGTAAATTGCTGCTTCGTGTAGCCAAGTACATCTTTATGGTACATATACTGATCTGGGAAAAGTGAGATTAGAATCGTATTGACCGTTAACGTAACATCAATGTCCGCGATTTCGCCATGCTGAACGGAATGTTGAATAAGCGGCGCAAGAATATTGCGGAGTCTGACAAAGAACGGCTTTTTGTGAATACTGACGCTGCGTTTATCCGCATGCATGGAGGAGATGACGGACAAGAGTGCGACATTCTCATCGACGAAATCGATGACATCATGAATGCAAGCAGATAACTGTTCTTGCCCAGATCCATCGGGCGTAACTCTTGCGTATTTTTCCTCAAGATTATTAATAAATCGCGTCGTAGTGGACTTGATCAAATCGCTGCAGACATCTCCAATATTCGCATATCGGCGGTACAAGGTTCCTTGGCCCACACCGGATTCCTTCGCAATTTGATGCATAGTAACGGATTCTATATCATGCGTTTCCAGAAGGGTTCGAGCAGCAGAGAGGATGCGACGACGATACTCCGTATCTCGTTCTCCACGGCGACTGCTTGGTGAAATGACTTCCTTAGCGGGTTCACAAAAAACGAGGTTATGATCATCTGGATGTTTCATCTATTCGTTCCTCCTGATAGAGAGATCGTCCATGAAAAAATCATTTGACTTTGCGGACAATTGTCCGTAACATGAAGTAGCGGACAATTGTCCTATATATATTGTAACACGATGAGAGAGAGATTGTCTAAGGAGGAGTTAGGTATGAGTCAAACAGCTGTATCTGGTGGAACGGAGCCGGAATTTAAGATTACGAGCATCTTGGTGCCGTTAATCGCCATTATATCAGGCATATTTATGGTAATCCTCGACACGACTGCGATGAACGTAGCATTGTCGAAGTTGGTTGTTGATTTCAAAACGGATCTACCCACGATCCAATGGGCAGTGACGGGCTATATGTTAGCATCGGCAGCCGTCATTCCGTTAGCGGGATGGTTATCTGACCGATTTGGAGCGAAAAATGTCTTCCTCACATCAGTATTTTTATTCACGATTGCTTCCCTTTTATGCGCGACACCTAACACGGCAGAGATGTTGATCATTTTCCGTGTTCTACAAGGCTTGGGCGGGGGCTTCGTTATGCCTGTTGCGATGGCTTATGTATTCAGACTTAGTCCACCTAACAAAATTGGGCAAGTCATGGGAATGCTAGGCGTACCTATTTTAATAGCACCAGCGATTGGGCCGATCCTATCAGGTTGGTTAGTTGAGTACCATTCTTGGCATTGGATTTTCCTTATTAATTTACCCGTTGGTATTTTCAGCTTAATATTTGGATTGTGGAAATTACCTGTTGTTGCTCGTAAAAAGGTTGCTGGCTTTGACTTGCCGGGGATGATCCTAGGTCCGATTGCTTTCGCATCACTCTCGTATGGGATCTCACAAGGTGCTTCTGGGTGGACTTCCGATAAAGCGCTTGGAGGTATGATTGTCGGTGCGCTCGCTTTAATTGCCTTCGTTATCGTGGAATTGAAAGCGAAAATTCCTTTACTTGAGCTGCGCGTGTTCAAATCGTTCGATTTTTCATTTAGTATATTCATTCAATGGGTGATCCAATTCTGTATGTTCAGTGCGATCTTCTTACTTCCGCAATTCTTGCAGCAGGCGCGTGGTTTCGGCGCTTTCGAATCGGGGTTGACCACATTCCCGCAAGCCATCGCGTCGGGTCTAATGATGCCAATTGGTGGTTATTTATTTGATAAAATTGGCGTTCGTTGGTTAGTCGTTATTGGTCTTTCGTTAGTTTCAGGAGCGATTTTCCAATATTCTCACATGGATTTGGCTACACAAAGAACGGATCTCATCTTACCATTAGCAATGGCTGGTGCAGGTATGGGTCTTATGATGATGCCAATCAATTCTCATTTGATCAAAAAAGCTCCGCAAGATCTCGTCAGTCGTGTTACATCGTTGACGAGTGCTATGCAGCAAGTTATCAGCTCGTTCGGTGTAGCAATCGTGGTTACGATTCTTACTTCCCGCGTGACAACTTTGATTACGGAGCAAAAGCTTCCTGTTGGTTCCCCAGCAGAGATGCAGAAATCGATGATTTCCGTAGCGCCTGATGCATTCGGCTATACATTCAAAGTCATGATGGTGATTGCGATATGTGGCATTTTTCTAGGACTTTTCCTTCGTCGCGGCAAGACGGTCGCACATCAAGAAGCGCATACCGATGTAGCGTTAGAGGGATTGCACTAAGCTATATTGCTTAGACTGACTCATATAAAAAGACAGCCTGGAAGTAGTTATATACTACTTCCAGGCTGTCTTTTGTGCTTTTTTAAGGCAGACGTACGGATGCGCGGTACAGCTTGCTATTCCACTCGACAGTACTTTTGAGCGACTCGGCGACTAGACGAAGCGGGACGTACATCCGGCTGTCGCCCATGATTTGCAAGGGGACAGGGACAGAAACAGACTTTCCGTTCACCGTTGCAACCGAGCTACCATCCTTCAGTTTCAACGTGACGCCAGCATTGGTGATGGTGGCTGTTCTTGTTGCAGCATCCCACGTAAAATTGGCGTTCAATGCGGTAATAAATGGACGAATCGGGACAACAGTCGTTTCTTTATCGATAAATCCGGTAAAATCCGAAATGTATTGGCCATTAATATCAATTTGTACTTTTGGCTTATCCAGCTTACGAACAACGAGTGCATTGCTGAGCTTCCGACCTGGATAGGTCATCATGGTGCCGTTTGCGTAAAGGCCGGAGCTGGAGCCGCCATCCATATTCATCGCCTCATTCAACCCTAGCGCGATTGAAATTGCGGCAAGCTCTGACAAGGTTGCGCTTGGTACGGTTCCCATCACGAGACGGTTAGAGCCGTCGATCCCAACAAAGCTTCTAGCGGCGGAAGATTGCGTAACTTTAGGGTCCGTGAAGCCATCTCGTTTCACATTGATATCTGAGGAGCCGTTCGTAACGAGCTTCGGACCTACGCCGATTGCGGACAGCCATGTTTTGGCATCGAGGTTGCTTCCACCTTCACCTTTCGCAATAATATCCTTCATAATTCTGTCACCTACGTCCAGCTTGGTCAGCACGTTCTGCTTATTGTTGGCACTGTTACCGACAAATAGCACATAACCGCCTTCTGGGACAGAAACAGACTCTTGCGTAATTCGTGTGACAAGGCCATCGCTTATCACCACTTTGGTTCCATTTGGAAAACCGATCCAGCGGCCAAAATCCGACGTATACCAGACAATCTGGTCGGTGCTCGTGTCTCCGTAATATTTGTTAATACCCCAAGGATTAATGGTATAAGTGCCGCCACCTTCGCTGGTGCGAACGGCAATGTCGAGATTGACGAATTGAATGTCTGGCACCTTATCTTTGTTCAAAAATAACGTCTGATTTTCCCCAGAATGCATGGGCTCGCCAGACTTCAGCAGCGTCCCGTTGGGGTAGCGGATATAAGGATCAGATTCGTAGGCGTTGAAAAAAGTTCCATTGATCGCAGCGACACCGTTCTCTCGCTCTACGATCGATTGCATGGCATCGTCATGTCCGATTCCACCGTCTGCTAGTGCAGGAACGAGTTCCAGCGTAGGATCAGTGAGGTCAACCGTGACAACCTTAACATTAAAGTTTTTACCGGCAGCGTAAACTAATTTCGTAGACGCGTTCACGGATGAGGAGTAGGCGGCGGATGCTGGTGCGGGTGCACCGCTGGCGAAAAGAGCCGCGCTTAAAAGTAGGGAAGTAGCGGGTATTAAAAGCTTTCTATTTAACATAAGTAGTTTCTCCTTTAGTAAGTTGAATGTCGAAATTTGCTGAAATGTACACAGTCTATTATAACATTCGGATGAGATGTGGTGTTTAAGACGCATGTCTAGGGGAGGTGGTACATTGTGGAGAAACCAAACGGGGCTGTAGCGACCAACTACAGAGTAGCAGTGCCTATCTGAAGCTGGATATTCCAGCGTCAAAATGACATTTTGAGTAGCTGAGGCTACCTGAGGCTACCTGAGGCTGGATATTCCAGCGTCACTAAGAAGATTTTTTCGACACGCCTAAGGGCGCTTCCGAACCCGAAGCTTTAAGGCCTCTTTTGGGCCCCACGCCCCCAACAATGCAGAAAAGGGGCGATCCCCGCGTAGATGGATCTACACGGAGACAGCCCCTATACAGGTGAACCCTAAACTACCAAGACTTCCGCAGCGTAAACAAATCCTGCAGCTCATCATTCGAAAGCTCTGTAATCCAGCCTTCGGAGGAGGAGATGACGTTGTCGCTGAGGCTCATTTTACTCTCGAGCATCTCGTCGATTCGCTCTTCGAGCGTGCCGAGCGAGATGAACTTGTGCACTTGCACGTTTCGCGTCTGGCCCATCCGATAGGCGCGGTCCGTCGCCTGGTTCTCGACCGCGGGGTTCCACCAACGGTCGAAGTGGAACACGTGGTTCGCCGCGGTCAAGTTCAACCCGACGCCTCCGGCTTTCAGCGACAGCACAAAGATATTCGGTCCATCGCCGTCGGCGGCTTGGAACCGATCAATCATGCGGTCGCGCTCCACCTTCGGCGTGCTCCCGTTGAGGTAGAACACCGGCTCTGCGCGCTGCTTCGAGAGCACATTCGCCAACATGCGGCCCATGCCCACATACTGCGTGAAGATCAAACACGATTCGCCCTCGTCGCGGAGCTCATCGACCATCGCAACCAACCGCTCTAGCTTCGCCGAGCGCAGCACCAATTCACCGCGCCCATCCTCGCTCTGTGCCATTTCCTCAGCCAGCTCCGCTTCCTTCGTGAGCAGCATCGGATGATCACACAGCTGCTTCAGCTGTGTCAAAGCGCCAAGGATCGCGCCCTTGCGCTCCATGCCCTCGAGCTTCTGCATCCGCTGCATCAGATCCTTGACGGTCTGTTCATACATCGCGCCTTGCTCAGCCGTTAAGTTGATGTAGACCTTCATCTCTAACTTGTCCGGCAAATCGAGCTGGATGGCTGGGTCTTTCTTTTTGCGGCGCAGCATAAAAGGTTTCACCAACTGCTGCAGCTGCGCAGTCCGTTCCGTATCCTGATGTTTCTCAATCGGATTCGCGAAGCGAACCTGAAAGCCACGCTGGTTCCCGAGGTAGCCAGGATTCAGGAAGTCATAGATCGACCACAGCTCTGATAATCGATTCTCAATCGGTGTACCCGTGAGGGCTATACGATGAACGGCGTTCAATGAGCGGATCGCGGCGGATTGTTTGTTTTGGGCGTTTTTGATATTCTGTGCCTCGTCCAAACAGAGGGAGCTCCACATATAAGGCTGAAGTGTCTCTTGATCCATAAGTGCTGTCGTGTACGAAGTGAGAACAATATCGACGCCTGCTAAAGCATCATCCAGTGCACCGCCACTCAATCGACCTTTCCCATAATGGAGCATGACACTAAGCTCAGGAGCGAATCGCGCAAGCTCCTTCTGCCAGTTGCCAAGCACGGAAGTCGGGCAGATGAGTAGAGCAGGCTGCTCAGAAACGGGCTTGTGATGTAATAAATACGTGATGAATTGAACGGTTTTACCAAGTCCCATATCATCGGCCAAGCAAGCGCCAAGTCCGAACTTCCGTAGGTAACTCAGCCAAGTAAACCCTTGGTGCTGATAGCCACGAAGCTCAGCGCGCAGTCCTTGCGGCACAGGGATGAGCTCAAGATCGGAAGGCTGCCCAAGCTGCCGTAACAACGCCATCAGATGCCCATTCAGCTCAACTTCCAGCTGCAAACGTGCTTCTTCTTCGTAATCCAATTCCTCTTGAGACTCGCCATCCCACGAAGACTTCACTTTATCCCGTTCTAATTCGCTCAATAAGTGAAGCTGGAAAATATCTTGCAGAGACAAGCCCTCAGCCGGATCAATGCTATCCATCAATCTACGGATTTGATCTAAGAAAGCGGGGTCCAAATAGATCCACTGCCCACGGAAACGGATTAGCCGTTCGTTACGGGTCAGCAGGCTGTTGAACTCGGCTTCGCTCAATTCGGAATCTCCGATGGCAATTCGCCAATCGAAATTGACGAGCGAGTTCATGCCAAACAAGGACTCGCTTTTACCGCCACCGCCAGCACCGCCGCCTGCTTCTGCAGCGATCTTAGCGCTGAGTCGTGGCTTCCGTTTGGCTGCCGCTTCCCACCAAGCAGGGAGCATGACGTTCCAGCCGTCCTCTAGCAAAATACGGCTGTCCTTCGTCAGGAATGTCCAAGCCGAGTCGTCACTCATTGGATGAGCTAGCAATTCCTCGTCATCGGCCATGCGAGGCAAAGCCTCAAGCAACCGCGTCACCCAACCGGGTGCACGCTCAACGACAAAGGGACTCCATTCCGATGCCCAAGCGCCCGAAGCCGTTCCATCTACATGTAAACGAATCGGTGTGAGCAGCGTACTGTCGTGTTTATCCTGCAGCACGAGTCGCAGTCGCCACTCATCTTCTAATTCGTCGGGTTCAAGCAGCTGCAGCGCAGGACGGAAAGGTGCAAGGTCGGGACGCCAACCCATGGCGGAGAGCCATTCGTTTTCTGTGAAAGCGGCAGGGGAGTCATCCGCAGACATTGGTTTCCGCGCACTACTAAATAAAGCCGGATAATCCCGCCGCAAATCGGCCATTGCCGCATCATCCGCATAGTGAGCTTCCATGACCGTAGCCGAGAAGGCTGCTCGTAAACCCGACAAGCCTTCTCCGAGCTCATCCAAACTCTCTAATATGTTCCAGTCCACACCCGCCAATTCATCTGCACTGCGATCCCAAGTCCATTTCAACTGCCCATTGCGGAAATCCTCGTAGCTCGGAATATACAGCCCTCTCTGAGCGGCTTCATAGAGGAGCGGAGCCACACGCAGCATGTGTTGCGCGGACTCCGTACCCATCTCCCAGCTAACAATGTCCATGAAGTTCGGATCTGCAAAGAAAGGAAGCACTTGCTCCACAGGGAGAATGGTCACTGCCAACTCGCCAGCTTGTTGTGTCTCAAGCAATGTGCCGTAGAGGGAAGGGGCGTGCCAGGTGAACAATAGCTTACGGAAGTGATCGCCGGAGACATCTCTTCCATCCTTGAAGCCCCATAACAACGCATCTCCACCATCCGTTAGGGACATACATAACGACATTTCATGCAATTTGGTGCTCATTCTAGCAGCTTCCCTTTCTTCAATTCTTCCTGCAAGGCGCGCAGCCTGCTAAACCGGCTGACGAATCGGGTGAAGAATGCTTCCCATCGTTCGGGTTGCTTCATTTTTTTATATACTTTTTCTAACCGCTTTAACAGACGTACGGCCGATTTGTAATCATGACGGTTTTTGAGGCGAATATAGTGCTCCACAGCTTGATGATAATAGGGGAGTAGTAGCTCAGGCGAATCCTTCTCAATGGGCTGAAGCACATTCACCCGATGAGTGAACGGGTCGTAGCCCTGTGCAATTTGCATTTCGATCCATGGCTTCCATTGGCGTCGCTCATAGTAGAGCGTCTCAATGATCCGGTAGGAGGCAGGTAGTAGTTCTTCTAACGACGCCCACATTAGGGCTTCCGCATCGTCAGCAGTGTGAGCTACCGCGAGTTTCCAATACGCAGCGTATGCTTCGATCTCATGATGTCTTTTTCCACTATAGAAAGAACTCAATCTTCGCAGCCAATGAACAATCTCGCCCCAATCCTGAGCATGCTCCATGTAGGCTAGGAATGGCAGGAATAGAAGCGCTGGGGCTTCCTTGAAGGAAGCGTGCGACGCAATGGCATGCCATGCTTTATCAGACTTCGATTGTCGAAGATACAGATACGCTCGTCCTGCGCAGAGAGAAAGGGAGAGCTCCGCAGCCTCCATCGCTTCAAAAGCAGCAACCTCGGAAGCTATCCGTTTTTCCTCACTAGCTACCTCAGAAGTGATCAAGCTTTCCGCTTTCGATACCTTGAAAGCCCAAAACGTCGTAAACAGCCGAAAGTGGTGGAGCTTCTTCGGCGACTCAATAGCCATTTGCGCACGAAGATAAGCGGAAGTCTGTGTTAATCTCTCTTCATTCCGGACGCCACCCGAAGCTTCCTTCAACCAATCATCAAGCTCATCACTCAAATGATAAACGGTTGCGGCTGTGTAGAACGTAACGCCAGCTTGTGCGTTCTGCTCTACAATTTTGCGCAGGATGAATAGCCTCTGATGAAAATCGAAATAGAATTGATCATCCTCGGAGAACGGAATCGTCGTTCTCTTGAGATTCGCGAATTGCCCTCGCAGCAATTCAACATAGTTCCATTGATCGTAGGATGGCTTGAGGTGATACGTGTAATGCTCCATAAATTTGTGCCAGCCCTCCACGGTTAACCCAGGAAGTTGCTCCAGGGTGGACACGTTAGAGGATTGAGCAGCTACACGTTTCAACGCCATCTTAGCATTCATGATTTGTGAAGCTGGGTAGCCCTGTCGATCAGCTAGCTCCATCAAGGCTGCTGCCACATGTTTACAAGCCGTCTTAACAGGACAGTTGCAGGAGTTGCCTTTCAACTGATTGAGATCAATCCCGACCATACATTTCTCGCCAAACTCTTCTACAACGGCGTGAACCTTTCTAATCTCTGGTGCAATAATGAGAGACGTTACCATCTGCTGTTTATAGAAATGAAAGCCTCGACTTAGCGTAACTTCGTTATACGATTCAGCCACATATTCGAGTAATTTCGACCATTGGTCATCATTTAGAACGGGTGTAGAAGACATGAATAAACTCCTTCGGGTACTTACAATAGGAACACATGTCTCTATTATAAAATGTAGAGATCAACTTGTAAATTTTACAGGGACAAATTTTTACTTTGCCTAGTTCTCCGAATGGTTAACCACCACTTGACATTCTTTACTGTAATAATTATAATTACAGTATGGATGAACATTTCTAGTGAAGGTGGCGAGGCGTATGTTGAACATTGCAATTAGTGATTGGGTTGTCGCAACAACAAGTGAAGATGAAATGGTTCATGGCTATGTGGAAGCGATCGCTTGGCAGCATGGTATCGCCTTCGTTCATGTCATCGCTTCGGATCAAGATGAAATTATTGGACATCAAATTGAAGTGAAACTCGCCAGTGTGAAGGCATTACCAGTAAGCGGACTGGATACAGAAGCTAGCGTGCGCAGTTTGATCGACCTCGCCTTATCGCTCAGAGATGAAGCATGGTTCTTAGAGCTTTCTGCGACGTTGCTCGCCTTGCAGTCTTACGAATTAAAGACTACCCGAGACAAGGTGATCCCCGGTTTCTACCAGAACCGACTAGGCGTGGATCAACTGTAATGGTTGGGAAAATAGAAAAAAGCCAATGTACTCGATCACTTGCTACGCAAGTTTAATCGGTAGATTGGCTTTTTGTATGTAGGGCTTACTGCGAAGCTGCAGTATTCCCGGGGGGGTTCGAAGCTGTCACGCCCTTTGCCACTTCCGCGGCGAATAGCGTTTGCATTTCGGCGACCTTTTTGGCGTCAGCCGCCTCAATTTTATCAGCGAAATACTTTTCTACAAACAACTCCCAGGTCGGAACGACCTTCTGCGTCGTCATGGTCTTCACGGCTGTTTTGATCAACCTGCGCTCTTTGGCATTCGTGTACATATCGACATATTGCTGCTTGCGATCAAAGTCTAAATCGGTGAAGATCGCACGGAATACCTCCGCGGTCATTCGGGCATCGTCCAAGGCTCTATGTGCAGAGCCCTCGGCCACGATATTCAGATCAATAAGTGCGGCTTCTACGCTGACGTCATTCGTTACTTTTTTGAAGCGGGTGAACCCTTTCAGTAAGTCGAAATAGTTCGCAGCCATCCAATAAGCATCGTCGAGCTTGTGCATGCGGGTATCAAACACGATCCGTTTCAAATCTTCGCCGCCCCATGTGACCAACAGCAGCTCCTCACTCCGGCCGAGCCATTCCAAGAAATCAGCAATTACTTTGCGGAAGCCAGCGGCTTCATCGATATCTTCTTGGGGAATCCCTGTTTTCTTCTTAATAAAAGCATTCAATTTGGAGAAATAGACCGGCTTAATCAAAGCTGAAAATTCATCTATGTGCCCAAGAGAAGCGTCTAAACGAACAGCGCCAATCTCAATAACCTCCATCGGTAAATCACTTGCAAACTTTCGTCCGTTAAATTCGATGTCTAATATAATGTAATCCATGTTGCGGGCCCCCGTTTCATCTCTATCCTATCATTTTAGCAGAAAAAGCTTAGGTTGCCAGCTTCTGTTTCCGATAAACGGCACGCAGCCCTAGGCTAAATATAAATCCAGAGAGTGACATAACCGACACCAACATATATAACTGTTGTCCACCAAATACCTGATAGAACCATCCACCCAGATAAGAAGCGACTATTCCTGAGATCCCGAAGAAAATGATGGCTAGAACAGTTTGTCCCGTAGCACGCCATTCTTCAGGGACGATTTGATATAAATACTGAATCGCAGCCGAGTAGAAGATAGGGAATGTAAAGGTTTGAAGGAGTTGGATCGCGACGAGTACATGCGGATCCGTCACCCAAGCGCTGATAAAGAAGCGCAAGAAATAAAACAGCGCAGCTAGGGAGATTAGCGCTAATTCCATGCCTTTGCGAAGCCACCAGAAGCTGAGTGCAAAGACTAGAATCTCACTCCCCGCAGCCAAAAACCAGGCGATACCGACCAGGTGATTGCTGCCGCCCAATTCACGGATATAAACCCCTAGGAACGTGTCGTTGATCCGTTGTGGAACTGCGCAAATAAAGATTAGCACCATAAACCATATGGTTTCTCTATTACCTAGGAAATTTCGTAGACTTCGAAGCGAGATCGGTTTACCCGTCGCTGGCGCATCAGGCAGCGCGAGACAAATAATCAAACTGATCAATCCGAATCCTCCAAAAAGGTAAGCTAAGCTATGAATGCCAAAATATTGCGCGGAATAACCAACGACCAAGGACATCACGGCATACCCAACCGCACCGAATGTACGGATAGAACCATAGCTAGTACCCACAGCTTCCGCTGTTTGGAAATTAAGGCTTTCCGTTAAAGGATCTAGCGGCATTAAGAAAAAGTAGAGCAGCATAGTAAATAGAAGAAGGACGATAAAGCTTTTGGAGTCATATAGTAGAAATCCCATGATTGTCGAGAAGAATAGTAGGACTAGCATGACTTTTTTGATGGTTTTCGTCCGATCGCTGATCATCCCCCACAATGGCTGTGAAAAGATTGCGATAAAGCCGCCGGTCCCGATGATGAGACCAATTCGCGATGTGGAAAGCCCCTGTGCGTCTAAATAGACGGGCAGGAATGAAACGAAAAGTGCGAGTAAAGCAAAATACATAAAGTTAAATGATCGTAATAAGTTGGATGAATTCATGCTGACCTAACCTTCCTTGATGTACTAGCGCGATGCTGTCGTAAAGGTACATTTTATCACGTTGTACGGGAGATGCAAAAAAAATTTATCACGAGCGAATCTCAGATGGGTTGGTGCCTGTTACTTTTTTGAACTGGCGGCTAAAGAAATAAATGCTGCGATAGCCTAGCGCTTCAGCGACTTCACTCACATTCATACCGAGCTTCAGCAAATAAGTGGCGCGCTCAATTCTTTTCTGAATGAGGTAGGATTCAATCGTTTGGCCCATGATCTCTTTAAATTTTAAAGAGAAGTAGCGCGGTGAGAGATGGGCTTCTTTCGCTAAATCTTGAATACTGTGTTGACGACCAGGATCTTGCCTAATCTGTGCCGCGATATCCATCATCACTCGGTTCATCGGACGTCGTGCAGGGTCACCCTGAGATTGATGGGCACGCGCTTGACGTTCAAAAAGCAAGAGAATCAACTTCAGCAGTGCATGCGCTTCTTCTTCATGCCCATAAGCTTCCGTCAGACGTACATGTACGAAACGATCTAGGTAGCTTTCATGGAACTCCGCGGGATCGAAGTGGACGAAGGAAGGCAATGACATCGGAAGTGTTGGATCCCCCAAGGCTGAGAAATGAATGTAAGTAACCGTGAGCGGACGTTCTGGATTATGCTTGGCACTCGATAGATCCCCAGGTCTGAAGAGAAAACAATCGCCTGCTCGTACAGGGTAAATCTTACAATTTAAGGTGACCTCACCTTCGCCATCCCATACATACCAGAAATCATAGTCCGTGAAGGGCTCGTTTTCGCGGCTCCATTTCCAGTTCACTTCACAATGTACCTTGCCGAAGAAACGGTTTAGCTGCAGCTCCAAAGTTGAGAATGAGGACATGTAATCTAACAGCTCCTTATGTAAAATAGTGCAAATTGTCATGTGCTTTACTGCATTTATATTACTATCTTCCGTTCATATAATAAAGATATAAATAGTCCAAATTATTTAAACGGAGGGTACTCGTTATGGCGAAAGCAGAACCAACAAATCTAACGCCCGAAGAAATTTCAGCCAAGCTTTATCGGTATGAACGCATTGCAGATAAAGTGGAAGGCTTTGCGAATTGGAACGAGGACCAACTTGCCAGTTATCGGAGAGATGGCTTTGCAGCGGTCGAACATGTATTAAATGATGGAGAAATTCAGATCTCGATAGAAGCCCTGAATGATCTTATTTTTAAAGATGATAAGGGTGCACAGATTCAGTTCACGAAACCGAGAAGTGAGTTGAAAACAGAAGAAGAGCTTGAGAATGCGATCCGTAAGCTTAATGATTTTGTGCAAGTCGAAGAACGATTGAGAAGGATTGCGGAGCATCCGGCTATTTTGGCCATGGTCCAGGATATTCTGGGTGAGACTCCGAGGCTAGTACAGAACATGGCATTGTTTAAGCCTCCGCATGGTGGTGGTGAGAAGCCATGGCATCAAGATATGGCCTACGGCAATTTGGCATATGAGAAAGCAGTCGTTGGGGTGTGGATCGCATTAGATGAAGCTGCGCTGGATAATGGCTGTATGCATGTCATCCCTGGCTCACATGCAGATGGGGCAACGCCTCATTATGCGATACGAGATTGGCAGCTTTGCGATTCCCATGTACAAGTGGAGAAGGATGTTGCTGTACCCTTATTGCCTGGAGGAATCCTATTGTTCCACGGGTTACTCAAGCACGGAACACCTTATAATCTATCAACAAAGAAACGTCGTGCCTTGCAGTTTCATTATGCAGGTGATTCTGCTACTAAACTTACGCCGAAAGAGTATAAACGATTTTTTACAAACGAGATGAGTGGAGCTGAATGTTAGCCAACAAGATGTTAAAGATTAAAAACAGCGGCAGCGCCCCATATAATTAGGGCGCTGCCGCTGTTTTTTCAATTCGCTGTTTCAGAGATTTCCGATTTATTCAGAACGGACTCTAGGTACTTTTTATTATGCAGTATACTCGGGTCTTTGGGGCGATAGCTGCGGGCAATTTCATTGTGATTGTAAGCAGCTTCATGTTTCCCGAGCAAGTCATAACAGACACAGAGTTGGAGATGCGGCAGCCATGTTGAAAATTTAGGATTAGAAAATCCCCAATTATGGTCAGGCGTATCTAATTCTGTCGCTAATTTGTACCAAAATAAGGCAGACTCGTATTGCTTGCGGGTTAGAAAATAATAGCCTAGACGACAGCAGAACTCGGCACGTGGACTATCATATAGAAAAGATCGGAATACGGATTGTAATTCCATTTCATTATTCCCTAAATAATGGTAACAGTCCGCTAGCTTACTGCAGGTAGATATGGCGTCCTCCACCCAGCACTTGCCGGTTTCCAGAAATTTATTATAATAACTAATTGCTTTGGAGTACTTGCTATGATCATTTAATTCATTTGCGTAGTAATATAAGTCCCTGGGTGTGAACTGCTCTCCTCGCATCATCCTGTTTTGGTATATTTTCAGATTCCTGTCGCTTCTATTATGGATTTTGCAATGTGTAACGGTGATGTCGGAGTCCTCAATATTCCCGCTTACCTCCAAATATTCGTGTATGGCTCCTATCCATTTGAATTGTTTCTCCCTTTTCACAAGACGATTTCGCTTAAACCTGCAAATCGGGTTGCCAAACTCATCAAACGCGGAATTATAAAACATCGTTACCGAATCGACCGAAGGCTTCAGTGCTGCTTTTAACTCTATGAGCTTGTTGCAATCTTCTTGCTTCAAAATGTCATCCGCATCCAGCCAAAGAATATAGTCCTTCGTAGCTTGGCGGAAAGCGAAGTTACGCGCTGCCGAGAAATCATCGATCCATTTAAAATCGTAGATTTTATCCGTAAAGGACTTTACAATCATTTTCGTTTGGTCTGTAGAACCGGTATCGACAATGATAATCTCATCAACTGCTCTTTCAACTGATGATAAACAAGATCGAATCGTATCCTCCTCATTTTTAACGATAAGGCAAAGACTTATCGTGATCAAAGTGTTCACTCCCTTTCAGAGTTCGAGTTATTAGGATCGCCTATCCGTTGATCGAGTACCAACTCATTGGTTTGGTAGTATCACAATCGTAATGATATAACACAGATGGAATTCTTATTTGGTTGATTATATCCTTGGATACTCTCTCTCCCCATTCATCATCTTCACCGAAACTTATGTCTTGAAACTTATGATTGGAAGCAATTCTTTTGGCATAGCACATAAGGTGATTAGGCCTTCTATAGTAGAAAAATTGATCTTGGCCGTATGAATGCTCTTTTCCATATTTGCATAGCTTGATAAACTGTCCGTTGAAATACACGGCGACATCGAAAACGATACAATCTGCATCGGGCGCTGATTCAATTTGTGCACATAAAGTACTTACATAATTTGGTTCTATACGATCATCATCATCGACAAAAACGATGTAATCACCTTTTGCTTGTTCGATCAGCACATTCCGTTTTGTGCCGATGGTACTTTTTTTATTATCCAGCAAAACAATGATTTCTACAGGCATGCCTTGCGTTTGCTCAGATAAGTGGCCAATAATTCGCGACAAATGGCCCATGCGTTCTGGTACAGAAGGAATCAGGATGGATAAGGCGATATTCAATTTTTTCGTCTCACCTCTTTACGATTATTAGTTCGTTACAAAATAATCTATTCATAGTTTCAAAATGGGGGCACGGCATGTGAATCAATGGTAAGCCTTACCATGGGAATATTTTGAATAAATGGATGATTATATTGAACGCGAATTCCTTTGACGGAATATTGTGCTCAAAAGGGAGATACAGTGATTCAGTATATTATTGATACTTCAGGCTTATAAAAGCAGCGGCTGCTCCCCATTAATAAATCGGGCGCAGCCGCTGCTTTTTTTTCGCACATGTGTATAGAAACTCTCAACCATCCCTCGTTTTAATTAATGATTAGAAGCGTGATTATAGGCTTCAGTTCCGAAATTTAATTACTACTTTTATCATTATTTACAAAAAATGTTTTTTAAGGCAATTATCCACTCTCATTCGTCCATGCATTGACAGTATGTACACATACAATATACGAGGAACTAGAGTAGTTTCATTGTAGTAAGGGAGGTTGAGGTTATTAAAAGAAAATGTATATCGATTGTATGTAATTAGTTTTTAAATTCATAAGGAGGTGTTAGTAATTTGAGTAAACTTGCTCAGTTAATGAATCTAATTGGTATCGTGGGTATTATGAATATCAAGAAAATTGAAATCGAGTATTTTAATGATGATGAATACAAAATAAAATTCGAAAAAGGCGACGGCCCAATTCAAAGAATGTCTGAACTGGAGGATTTTTTGGACGACATTGAATGGTACGAAGTCGAGGAAATTGAAATTGAGATGTACAATGGTGGAGAAATAAAAATCAAGTTTCCTTATGTAGGTCCGATTGGCCCGACGGGTGCAACAGGAGCAACAGGAGCAACAGGAGCAACAGGAGCAACAGGTGCTCCAGGAACTGCAGGAGTTACGGGTGTTACAGGAGCAACGGGTTCGACAGGTGCAACAGGAGCTCCAGGAACTGCAGGAGTTACGGGTGTTACAGGAGCAACGGGTTCGACAGGTGCAACAGGAGCTCCAGGAACTGCAGGAGTTACGGGTGTTACCGGAGCAACAGGTTCGACAGGTGCAACAGGAACTCCAGGAACTGCAGGA
>NZ_JCAUAQ010000012.1:0-147630 GCF_059692035.1 Paenibacillus sp. J22P143 | reverse complement strand
CATCACTACAGATGACAAACTAGCTGGCTCTTGCTCTGTAGTGATGAAAAACACCCTTACAGCTGCCAACGCGACTCGAAATCGCCGAAATTCCTGCTGTAGTGATGAAAATCATCACTACAGATGACAAACTAGCTGGCACTTGCTCTGTAGTGATGAAAAACAACCTTACAACTGCCAACTCGACTCGAAATCGCCGAAATCCCTGCTGTAGTGATGAAAATCATCACTACAGATGACAAACTAGCTGGCTCTTGCTCTGTAGTGATGAAAAACACCCTTACAGCTGCCAACGCGACTCGAAATCGCCGAAATTCCTGCTGTAGTGATGAAAAATGATACACATCCTGAAGCTGCTTCAACCGGTTGATCGAGCGCATCAGGGCATCCTTCAAATCGCTATCGGAAAGCGATTTCAATAAATACTCCGTAACACCGTACGAATCGCCTTTTGCGCGTATTGAAAATTGTCAAAACCACTAATAATGATAGTGACCTTAGGGAAATTTCTAGCTTGGATTTGCTCAATGAGTGCTAACCCATCTTGCTCAGGCATCATAATATCGGCAATTACAATGGACGGCCACAGCGTCTGAATCATGCTCCAATCGGCATTTTGTTATCTCGATTCTTCTACAAGAAGGATTGAGGGTCTTGAATGACAAAAAAGAGAAGCTGCTGCGATGCAGGGCTTCTCTGGTCTAGTTTTGCGTTAGCGCAATCTGGGGGCCGCCACGCGACAACCCTTTAGATATTGAACTTTCGTTCGACAAGTAGGAGAGGTTATCGAACTACCCCACCGTTGTACTGCAATTCATATACCTTTTGACCGTCCATAAGAATGAATTCCTTCCCGTGAAAGGAGTTAAGAGTACCCTCGTACTCGTTTTTGAAAATGTAATTACCCGATTCAAAGTGTTTTGGACCACGATATATCGCCTTTGTATCGACCAACCTTAACGCTTGTCGAAGAAAACCGTAAATCGGACCTATGATGTCCCAATTTGCGTTCGGGATGATAACACCGCCTGAATAGACCATTGACCAGATGGGACGATTCTCGAATTCAACCGTTTCTTGTCCAATAAAGAAAGCCGAACCAAAATAAATATCCCGATAGAAGTAACTACCACTGCGGTATTCGAGCTGTTTTGAACCATTTAATAACGGTTGAACCGATGCTTCATCACCCTGGGAGGCGTATGTGTTTCTTTTGGCTTCTACAAGGAAGTTGGTGAGCAATTCATTATTCGTAGACATATTAGTCCTCCACTATAGGTATCCGTTAGCGTTACAGCTTTTGTTGTATCTCTTGTTCTTCAACATAATTGCGATACTTATTACCGCTGTAAAAATCAACAATGTCTTGATTAATTTCAGGGTACAGTTGAATCGAATGCAACTCCGAAATCGGGATCCATTTAACATCTGTTTGTTTAGGATCTGGCTTTTGTGGAAGTTTGGGATATGACCCTATTTTTAATTCACATTCAAATGTAATCCCCACAGAATGGGTGTCACCATACATATAATTGCTTTTAGTTGGTTGATATTCGTAAACAAAGGCAACAGGACCGACTTCCACGTCGACACACGCCTCTTCTTTTGCTTCCCTTTTCACAGCTTCAACAAAGGTTTCACCAGGCTCAACACCACCAGCGGGAAGATTGTAATGGACACCGTCACCATCAACATTTCCTGTTAGCCATCTCCCATTTTAAAGGGATTATTTCCCTAACGGCGAATTAATCGTTACCTACTTTTTTGACAGTTCTCCTTATGGGACTGTCTATTTACTATTTGAGGAGATGATCAATTGTCAACCTACAGATGGGTCATATCCTATTTGAAACCGTATATTCCGATGCTTGTACTGTTTATCGTGTGTGGGCTGTTTGTCACTTCGATTGAAATTGCAATTGCCAAGTTCGTCCAGTATTTCATCGATGTGATCGCCCCAAGCGCTCGAAAAGAGCCATTGTATAGGATACTCGGTATACTCTTTGTCTGTATTGTACTTATGCTTGGCGCTCAAGCTTGGAGAAACGTCCTTCAGCGAAGAATCCAGGAACTAGCTTCCCGTGATCTCATGATCGCTATGTTCCGACACCTCCGTAAACTGGGCTTCGCTTACTACGAACAGCATCCAGTGGGGGAAACGGTTGGGCTGTTTCAAACAGAGGTAGCCGCTGTCCAGCGCATCTTCCGTCATTATGTGCCTGTATTGATCCAACACGCTATCACTTTGATTGTATTGACCGTTCTAATAATCAATCTTTCATGGAAGTTGAGTGTATGGATTGTTCCTTTTTTTCTGTCTTATTATCTGATTGGCCCTTATTTCGAAAAAAAAGCTTCCCTTTGGGCAAAGGAAGTTAATAGAGAGAGGCAACTCTCCAATAAGCAGTTATACGACAGCTTTTCCGCGATTCACGAAATGCGGGCTTTCGGTGGTGAAGCGTGGAGCATCTCTCGCCTGATGGATCAGTTTACTGTACTGCACTCAAAGCAGTTGAAGCAATCTTTCTACGCTTATATGCGGGGGACGGTCAGGCGGATCACGATCGGATTAGGGGCAGTGGCCATTTTCGCCTACGGGATTACGCTTGTCCGAAATGGGCAAATGACGATTGGGGAGTTTGTAGTCTATTCCCTATTTTATGGTCGGTTCTTAGGTTTGATGACGTCAGTGGTGACGCTCACTACGGAGCAGCGGCTCCTGCTACAACAAGCGGAAAATCTGCACGATTTTATCCGTCTGACACCATCCGTGGCTGAGGAACCCTTCCCAGTTCACTTGCCGGAGATACGGGGGGAGATCTCGTTCGATAATGTAAGCTTCAGCTATCCCGCAAGACCGGAAGTCATCAAAAACTTTTCGCTTAATATCCGACAAGGACAAAAGGTAGCGTTGATCGGCACCAGCGGCGGCGGAAAATCGACAATCCTCAAACTGGTTGCACGCTTCTACGACCCTGTCGGTGGAAAGATCCTTCTGGACGGAGTGCCATTAAACAACCTTTCTTTTGAGCAGCTGCGCTCCTCTATCGGATTCGTCTTTCAAGAGACTTATTTGTTCGGAGGAACCGTACGGGATAATATCCGGTTTGGGTTACCAGAGGCGACTGACGAGCAGATTACATTAGCAGCTAAGGCAGCCTATGCTCACGACTTTATTCAGAAGCTGCCTGCAGGCTATGATACCCTAGTCGGCGAGCGTGGCATTAAGCTGTCCGGGGGTCAAAAGCAAAGACTTGCCATCGCCCGCATGTTCATCAAAAACCCTTCCATTATTTTGCTGGATGAAGCAACGAGTGCTCTAGACAACATCAGCGAATACGAGGTTCAGAAAGCATTGGATTCGCTTTTAGCTGGCAGGACCACAATTGCGGTAGCCCATCGGTTGTCTACAGTACGGCATTTTGATCAAATCATCGTCTTAGAGGAAGGGCGAAACGCGGAGCAAGGCACCTATGAAGAACTGATCACCCAGGACGGATTGCTAAAAAACCTGGTACTGGGTGCACAGGAGCGGAGGACAGCGTATGAATAACGTAAAATGGGTAGTCCGCGCAATCGGGATGGTACGCTGGGGAGTGAGTGTCGGTCTTCTATTGTTTTCGATTAAAATTGTTGCCAGCCTCGTTATGACCGGCGTCCAGAAGTGGATTGTCGACGATATCTTTATTCAAGGCATGTATGGCCGGACCGTCTTCTATTTATCCATCTTCGCTTCGGCCCTTATTATTTACAACGCCTTTCATGCGATCGCGGCTCGATTTATCGATGCAAGTGCTTATCGCTTGTTCCGTATTCTAACCGAAACCCTCGCAACCCTACTGCATAAATGGCCCACTGGAGCTATTCAAGGCGACCGCACGGCGAAGTTCGTCCATTATGTAAACGGTGATGTTCAAGCGGTTTCTTCTATGATACAGGGATTTTTGCCTCAAGGACTTCAGCATGGCATAAGCTTGCTGCTACTCGGAGGGTTGATTGGTTGGGCAAGTCCATTGCTGCTGGTTTCTATTCTTGCGGTTAGTGCTCTATATATTGTCGTGGGGCGTTGGTTCAGTCCACAGGTCAAAGAGGCTGCCAAAATGGTGCAAGAGCTCAAATCCCATTTACTCGTCCATATTGAAGAAGGTATATCATCCTCACGTGAAGTCATTGCCTTCCACCGGTTGAGATGGGAAGATCAGAGGTTCTCCAACCTTTTTTCCAAATATTTCAAATCCGTTATGGATGAAGGAAAGCTGGAGAATAAACAGACGCTGGTGAGCGACCCGCTGCGTTGGGTGATTACGTTATTAACGCTAGGTATCGGGGGGACTCTCGTCATTCGGCAGTCAATCTCGTTGGGAACCTTTGTCGTAGTCTATCAATTTGCTTCGGGGCTGATGGATGCAGCGCAGGGACTCTTCCAATTTGTGATGCAGATATCGGGCCGCATGGCAGCCGTTGAAAGGTTAAGAAGAACACTCGATACAGAGAACTGGAAGGACGGCGACCGGCTCCTAAACGGACCTATTACCTCCCTCCACCTGAATAATATTAGCTTTCGATATGCGGAGTCACTTCCACCCGTTCTGAGCGGGGTTGATGCCATTCTGCCGATTGGACATAAAATAGCTTTCGTCGGGACAAGCGGTGGTGGAAAATCAACCATTGCTCAGCTGCTTATCCGGTTCTTTGATCCAGGGGAAGGTACAATTACGGTTAATCAGATTCCTTTATCAGACATCCAACGCAAGGAGTGGGCTGAGAAGGTGCAAATCGTGTTTCAAGAACCCTACCTTTTTCCAGATACGATCCGTACCAATTTGACAGTCGGGCGCATCGTCACCCAAGAACAGTTGGAACATGTGTGTCAAATTGCGCAGATCGATAGCTTTATCCAGCAATTACCGGATCAATACGACACAGAGATTGGAGAACGGGGTGTGACCTTGTCAGGAGGGCAACGGCAACGCCTTGCACTTGCCCGAGCCTTGCTGGGAGACCCAGAAATTCTCATCCTGGATGAGGCAACAAGCGCACTGGATCTGGAGACCGAACGGCGTATTCAGCAGTCTATCGATGACATGCGGCGGGGCAAGACGACGATCGTGATCGCGCACCGTCTGTCAACCGTACAAAACGCTGATATCATCCACGTCATGCAAGACGGTAAAATTGTAGAATCTGGAACCCATGAAGTGCTGACCGCTTGGAACGGCGTCTACGTTTCCCTTTCTGAACGCGAACGGGGAGAGGAAAAGGTGCCTAGTTATTAGTTGTATTGTCGGTGATCGGTCGTCTTCTCAAAATTAAGACCAACCAGAATTATTCTGGTTGGTCTTTACCTTTGTTTTTTAAGTAATTTGGCCTTTTTGTTTTTATCTCATAAGTATGCTACTTGATTATTATGGTGATTTCGGACAAAAGGAAACCGCCAACAGAGGTACTTGTTTACAAATTCATTTTCCGTCATTTCCTTAATATCCGCCAACATTTTGCCACTCCATTAAACTCCCGTTACTTTAGAAACAAAGAAGGGGCTGCCGCGAAGCAAGCCCCCTCAACTATAGTTCTGCGTTAGAGCTTAATGCTCATCCAATAGGTAAAGGCAATAGATATGCTATCTACTAATATTTTAATACGCTCCGATAGGTATACTCGACCATTTCTCTAACCACTGCTCATACGTTTCTACTGATTCAGGACTGTTAAGGCTCTGTGCTATAAAGCCCTGAGCCTTTCCGCTTGTAGTAGCGGTTGGGGTGGCTTCATAACGAATGTCCATGGACCAACGCACATGATCGGATTTGTTGGGAAGAGCCCTGTGAGGAAGTAGTTGATTGAAACAGAGCACATCTCCTGGTTCCATCTCTATTGAAAGACCCTTCAAATGGCTGGCGTCTTCTTTGCGCAGCCCCAGGAAGTTGGTTTCTTCGTCAATTGCGCCTTCTAACAAGGTATCAGTAAAAAATCCAGGCGCAACTTGCAAGCAGCTATTAGCTTCAGTCACCTTTTGCAAAGGCATCCACATCGATAGGACGTGTACATTTTCAGCATCCCGATAGTACTGGGCATCTTGATGCCAAGGAGTGTCAGTCCATTTCTGGTCTGGCAACTTTGGTCTTGCATTAAAGATGCCGTGAACAGATAGCTCAGACGTACCAAGTAGCTCCGAAGCCACATTCAACATAACAGGATGTTTGAAGAAATTAAACATATCAGGACCAACTAGATCTCTTCTAGGGCTGCGGCTATATTTAGGTTTACCTGCTGCTCCCCATAGTTCGACAAGACGATGTTGAAAATCAAGATCCTCTCGTTTATCCTTCAACAGTCCTTCTTTGTTCCACTTCTCTACCAATTCATCGACCCATTTCATGATGATCCCTGTAGCTAGGTCCAATAGATCAGGTGGGATAACACCTTTCACATGCAAGTAATGATTCTTCCTGTAAAATTCCAATTGCTCTTTCGTAAGTAAGATGGTCATCGCAACATTTCTCCTTTTGAGGTTTGTTACTGTAATTGTAACTGCTCGTAGCCTTTGCAGAAACCACATGATGACCTTGAAATTTAACCATTTGTCGTTAAAATAAAGTAGAAGAAATAGGAGAGTGATGCCGTTTGGAACAGCCATTCAGGCTTAGTGCAATGAAAAACCCCATCTCCATAGGGCATTCCCATTTTACAACCGTGGAGCTAGGGTGGTCGTATAACCTGCATAATCATAAAGGTTATGAGCTTCTATATTGTCATTCAGGAACCTTCATGGAATGGATTCATGGAGAATCTATCGAAATGAAAAGTGGGGATTGGTTATTGATTAGTCCAGGAGTTAGCCATAGCACGATCAATGTTTCCAAAGATGCCCTAACTTACTTTTCGATGCATTTTGATTTAGAGGATGTTGAGGTTCGGAACGAATTAAAGAATATGAATTTTGTTCATTTAGGTGGACCCTTTTCCAAATTACAGAACTTGTTTAAGGACATTCAGAGGGGCATCGGAAAAAGATCGACGGAGAATGGCGATTTAACAACGATTCAAAAGTTGTTTTTTCAATCCACGATTCTTCAATTGTTCATGGAAATACTGAACTTAATATCGCTTCCTAATGACCGTATTGTTCTCCATAACAAGATATTGAACATAGAAGAAATTGAACTAGCAAATACCATTGAACGTAAGCTCCATGAATTTATGGATTCCACGATCACTATTAATGGAGTTGCTCAAGAACTTTATATTAGCAGAAGCCATTGCAATGAGGTTTTTAAAAAGGTTTATGGTATCGCTCCTCGTCAATATTTAAGCATGCTCAAATTAAAAAAGGCGGAGTCATTAATTCTGCACTCCGGCCTTTCTATGGAAGTGATTAGTGAGAAACTGGGCTTCTCGTGCTTAGGCAGTTTCAGCAGACAGTTCCGACGTTGGACCGATCTGTCGCCTTTGCAGTATAGGAATTCGCAGCGCCAGTAGTGAGAATTTCAAATATTATTTTTCCGTTAAACTGCTCGTTAGAGTTTAACGAAGTATGGACTTTTACTTTCCCACTAATGAACTATCCTAGTGACAATAACTTTATTTACGAGCGTCTTTCCCTACCACCTGATTGGATACAGTATCAATGTAAATCCCTATTGACCCAATAAATTCGTCTTGAGTAGTCTTGAACGTAACTTTATAAATGTTATTTGATGTCTTTACAGCGTCCTTCTCAACCTTAATCGGCACTTGTTCAAAACTCGATTTTTCTATGGAGGCTTTCTTCCAGTCACCGATTACAGTTTTTTTTGCGTTGTCACTTACTTGTTCCCAAGCAATATTTCTTAACTCACTAAAAGTTTTATCTTCTTGATTCTTTTCAGTCTGCTGTACTTGTTTTGTCGAAGTTGGTTGAGTCGTTTCAATAGCTGTAGTTATAGCATCAACCTGGGTAGAAATACCACATCCACTTAAGATAATGACCATTGTTAAAACACTAACACAGAAAAGTTTTGTTTTTTTAATTTGAATTTCCTCCTTTTTTCATTTCTTCTGTAATCCTAAGACGTCAATACTATTCATTTTGTTGCAAATCATAGTTGCACTAAACTGCCCTTTAGCTTAATGGCCATGTGAATAATCCATTACAAATCCAAGCTTTAATATCATCGCAATTATGCGCATATGTTTGTGTCGTGACCTCGCGACACAAACATAGGTACTTTGAATTAAAAAATCCCCTATTGGCGGGGATCTAAAAGCACTCATGTTTGTGTCGCCGGACATTTATATATTGTTACACATTATATGATGTGGTTTTTCGAGCATAAAAAAGTAAGTTGGATGATCCCCTATAAGAAACCACCAAGTAAGTGCCAACTTTATGTCGTCGGCACTTACTTGGTGGTTTAGTTAATTATTTTATAATTAATTCAACGCCATCAATACTTGTTGTATGTTCATTCCTGTACTCCACTAATATTTTGTCGGGTATTGTTTTTAGTGGTTCAAACTTATACAATCCTCTGTAACCAAATAAGACGTTATTGGAACTTAGGCTTGCACCGCGAGGACTCAGGATATTACCATTATTGTCTTTGAAAATGAGGTTATTATAATCGTATTCATGGTTTGCTTTTATCTTTATGGCCGTAGATATTGGTGAAAAACTTACTGTTTCAAATTTCAATGTTACTTCTTCTCCATTGTCGTTTTTTATTTTCAAAATATTATTTGGTTCGAATGTTTTTATATCTTTAGCTATTTTTTCTTTAGAAATATTAAAATTGAATTTCCAATCACCGACTACATTATTAATTGACTTAAAATTAATTTCTATATCGATTTTTTTAGAAATATTTAGTTTTTCAATATCAATATCCTCAATGACTTGTACGGTATAGTCATCAATTATCCTATCTGTGCCACCCAAACCACCGACAAATTCTTCGCCATTTATCTTTATACTTTTATCTGGTATATGAGGAAACGGATTACCCTTCTGGTCCATCAATGTTGATACTTTAACTGGGCACTTTAATGTATATATTAACTTTAAACTAAAGTCATCCATAACTACTTCATCGAGTCTAACTTCATATCCCTTATCTTTCTTTACTTCACCAATTACCTGTGCATAATTCTCAAAGTTGCCACCATATCCTGACCCGAATTTTTGAAATAGAGTATTTAAGACTGGTATGTTATTTTTAAAGGTTGCAAGCGCATTTTGCGGAATAATGACTGATCCTAAGAGTAGTGCTACAACAGCTGCTGCCACGCCCGTTTGTGCTACACGTTTACGCTTTTTTATTGTAACTGAGCTCATTAGCCTCTTTTTAATACTTGTTTTTGTTATGTCATCAAGTTCCACATCAATTGAGTTAATCTTGTTAATATCCATTTCAATATCATTAAAGTATTTGTATATATTCCCCATTCTTGCATTCCTCCCCTAAACAGATTGAAGTTTTAGCTTTAACAATTTTCTACCTCTTGAGAGCCTGGTGTCTACTACATTCCTAGATACACTAAGTTTATAAGCGATTTCATTCACGGGTTCCTCAAGAAAATATCTCATTATGAATATTTTTTTATCCAAATCCTCCAGTTGATTAATATGTTCAAGTAATTCTTTTCGATTTTCATTAGCTAATACACTATCTTCTGTTCTTAAATCCGAAACAATAACACAACCATCAATATCAATATTTTCTTTGTCTTTTACTAGTTTTCTTTGATAGTCAATTGCTTTATATTTTGCAATAACACAAATCCAATGTATTAATTTTTCATTACTACCAGAAAACATGTTTATGTTCTCCCAGATACTAAAAAAAACATCATTTAAGCACTCTTGCATTAGTCCTTTATCTCCATAAGGACTTAAAACATTGTATATAACTTTATATAGCAGATTGCCATACTTATCGACTAAAAAATCTAAAGCCTTAGAATTCTTCTGTTTTAACTGTTCAACTAAGTCGGCTTCAGTTACTTTCATAACTATAACTGCCTACCTCCTTTCAATTGTTTTTAGGAGCTCCTCATCTATATTAACGAAAACGAATGGTACTTTCTTACGGATAAAATACAAATAATATAATCTTGGCGCAAACCTAGATGGTAATTTCCCATAAATCACGTTGGAAATGATCAGGATGACAACAAGGGATGTACAAGGCATTTAGATTGGTGTGCACGAGTCCGGCTAAGTTCTTGCTTAGCGTACTGAATGAACTAACCGTGGTATACAAGAAATTCTCATTACTTACGTAGACATTCTATGAGGTTTCTCGGAAGCCCAACAGAAGAAGCAGCCCACGTTGAGCTCGACCGATTCTAAGGCACCTGGGAGACGAAATACACCTGTTCATCTTACGCTCCTAGCGAAACAATTGGAGCGAGCTTGAAACCTTTTTTTATCCTCCTGAGATTCGCAAGCTCATTTATACCAAAAATATCATTGAGAGTTATCACCGGCAGCTTCGAATAGCAACAACAAGGGGGATCCAGTTGAAACAGGGCTTCAGTAAGTTCTAATTGGTCTAATATCATGATTTCATCCTTATTAATACAATGAAACTCCTCGTTAAAATGAACTTGGTTGTTAACCTGGGACAAACCCATCATACCGAGGCGCTCCTTTTTTTTACAAAGGCTATTTCTTAGCCCTAACAGGAATGTTCAATAGAAAACGGCAGCCGATCATATACCAGCTGCCGTCATGTCGTGATTGAACTAATGTTCTCTCGTTAGTTGAATCACAAAAGTATTGACTTCTCTACGATTTACCATATTATCCCGCCTTATAAGTTCCCGAATGCTCTAGGAACAAATGGAGATTCACCTTCAAGGCAGGTTTGACATTAGGTGAATGGTAAATTTCTCGCCATTGGCGAAGATCATATTTAAACATTTCCTTACCCAAATTCAGCAAGTCGGTGTTGGATTTTCGACCCAGTTGAAAGGTTTCCATGATTTCATTGCGTATCGTTTTATCCACAGCCGCCCTCAGCTCTTCTTTGGAGAACTGACCATTCCCCATTTCCATACTGGCTTTTATTTTTAAGTCCAGAATATATTGAAGCTGTCCTTTCGCATAAGTCCACTTTACGCTACGATGACTACTTCTCACCATACACGTCACTTGAAATTGCTGTCCATTTACCTGCAGCAGGACCTCATCTGAAGGTTTGTTCATCCAGCGAATTCCTTCGACATCGGAAAGCAGAAAATTCTTTTTATACTTTTTTTGATAAAAAGCATAGAGTCCATCGATATAGGCTACGGGCATCGGTTTTTCTTTTGTCTCCCAATTGTTATGTAACGATAGAGAGGGAATAAACGCCGTTTCCCCGGGCTCTCTATAGGCCTTAAGGAATTGTCTCACAGAAACTGGCCGAGTCCGTGCTACTTTGGCGGCAGCAGGTCTAGGATTGTGGATGACGGTCAGCTCAGGCGAGAGCCCAAGTAGAGCATCTGAACCAAACAATGGCGTGATGGGCTCTTCGGTCCCAAATAACCAGACAGTATAACGAAGCTCCCGATAACGGTATAACGCTTCTAGGATGTCCTCTACATCTTGCTCAAGCGCGCGGCTGGTTAAGACAAGAGCTGTCACCTGTCCTAAATATAACTGCTGCTGGGATGTCATTTGATTTAAATTTTGAAAAGCGACAAACGGGTTACTACCGGATGCTGTACCTATCCATGTGCTCTCTCCAGCATTTTTTCCCGTCCCACGCTTGGCAACGTTACTGAAATTAATAAGTTGGGAAGATACGAGATATTGTCCGTCTTTATAATCAACGCCAATTGCAGCTACGAACACGGTATCTTGAAGCTCTCTTCGATCCCAACAACCGGTGAGGAACAGGCTGCAGCTTAGAATCAATACAACGATACGTCCGAAGTTCAAGAAGCGTCATCTCCTTGACGGGTGGCATCTTTTGGTTGCAGAGAACCTGGTCTCTTTTTCATTTGAGATAGTGGTTTTCTCACTAAAGCGGGTATCAATTCCTTCCAAAGCGGTGGAGACATTGGAGTCAAGTAAGGGATGCCGAAGGATTCCAAGCCGGACATATAAAAGACAATGCAGATAACGGAAAGGATGAACCCAAATATGCCAAAAAAGCAGGACATGAGAAGAACATAAAATCTAAAAATGGTCGCAGTCCCATTTAAATTTTGGTTGATCAGCATAAAAGATGCAACGGTAGATATCGATACGACCACGATCATGATTGGCGAGGTAAGACCGGCTTTTACAGACATGTCACCAATGATCAGCCCGCCGACAACGGCAACCGTCTGACCGACCGATTTGGGCAAACGAACGCCTGCTTCCCGAAACACTTCAAAAATACTAACCACTAGAAACGCTTCGAGTGTGGACGGCATAGGAAGACCAGACCTGTTTACTTTTGCTGAAGCCACCAGGGAGAAAGGGAGCTGGTCGATATTGAAGGCGGATAATGCGACCCAGAAGCCCGGCAATAGTGTACCTATAATAAATCCAAGTATTCTAAGGAGTCTTTCAAGGGTAACAAATTGAAAAGGTAAATAGAGATCCTCCGGTGTTTTGAGAATCTCGGTAAACGTGACTGGAGCAATAATGGCGTTAGGGGAGCCATCAGCTAAAAAAACAAACCGACCGACCATTAAGCTTTCAGCCACATAATCCGGACGCCCGATATAATCGATTAACGGAAATAAAGAAATCGAACTATCAGCAAGCATGACCTCCAATTGGCTGCTATTATGCAGCACATCCACATTAATTTTACAAAGACGTTCTTTGGCTTCTTGGATCAAATCAGAATTTGCAATATCATTTACATACAATAATGCCACCTTGGTTTGACTTCTTCTGCCGACAGTGAAATATTCAACACACAATGTGGCTGATTTAATTCTGCGTCGAACCAAGGCGACGTTGGTTGTCAAGTCTTCGGTAAAACCGTCACGCGGCCCTTTTACTGAGACCTCTGATGCGGATTCCTCAGGATTGCGTTTCGGAGCATTGGCGATTTCCAGAGAATAAAAGGTTTGTGATTTTTCTAAATATATAATTAAGGTTCCAGTAAAAACATCAGCTGTCAGCGTATCAACGTTGTCATTCCCATTCAGCTTTTTCAATCGTAAAGGACCGAAGCACTCGAGAGATTGTTCGTCCGGATGAAGCTCTATCATGCCCTCCAAATGAAGCAGGACATAATTATTGATTTGCTTGGAATCGGCTATGCCGATACAGTAGATTAAAATCACGCTATGCGTTGAATGACGAAAATTCATTAATACGTTATCGATTTGAACATCTTGGCTGTTTTTGAACAGCCGCCTGATGGAGTGCTCCTCTAAAGAACCGATGGTGATCTTGTCTGACTGCAGCATAGTTGTACCACCTTTTTCAAACTACTTTGTTACATTCTTTTGCCTCCATAGAGCGATAAGAACGAGCAGGATCACGACGATCAGCAAATGGAATAGTAATACCGCTGGAAAATACCAATACCGTAAAAAAAACAAAAAATCATAATCGCTGATATGTAGTAGGCTAGCCAGGATGAATCCTGCACCAATCAATGAAGCAGCTAATGCTCGAGTACGCCGCTTATTCAAATTCGCAAGATCGAGAATTAGACAGATGCCAAGTGAAATTCGAACGGATGCACCGGTGACCCACTGATAAATGGACAAATAATCCATATGCTCAATAAAATGTCCAATACGTAGAAGCCGCCATTCTTCAAAAGAAGGATATCGTTGTTTGGCAGCCTCCACAGGACCAAACTCACTGATCGAGCCTAAAGTCGGACCAAAAGCCAGGCCGACTAACAGCAGAGCAAGTAATAAATAAAAAAATAATGATTTTTTTGAAGCTTGCTGATTTAGAAATATGATGATGACCAACTCCGACAATCCGCCTCCTACATAAATCAGCCCTTTCAGAATAGGACTCCAACCGTTTTCAAGGACGGGAAAGATACTGGAGTAATCCTTATTCGGAATGTTCGCAAAGGAAATGTAGAAACCGAGCAAAGATACGGTCGGTAAAAAAATGCCGCATGCAATCATAATCATGCGTACACCAAAAACGCTGACAATCGCGGATAAACCACATAATAATAAGGCAATAACAAGCACGGGGGTATGTGGTAAATAGGAGACATGCGTCCACATGACCGTATCTTTAACCGCGACGAAGACGAAAAAAATAAAATATACGATCCATGAACTCCGAAATAAAAGGGACGGTATAAAGCCATAGTTGATCTTGATCCAGTCTTGAATGTTACGTCCGCTCGTTTTTTTACAGATGTAGTAAACCGGAATCATAAATAAGCAGATGGGTGCAGTCAATATTACTATGCTGATCCAAGCGTCCCTTTGTACCGTTTCCAATAATAAAGGGACCATTTGAACGTGATTCATTAGACCGACAGACATCATTAAAGTCATCATGACGAGCGCAAAGGGCAAATTCTTTTGAATCATGCATGAATCCCCCTCTGAGATGAAATGAGCTTGATTTTTATATGCTTACCCATTTTCAGGAAAATATCCCTCTCATTTTGTTCGCTGCGAATTTTCAGGTGTCCTTTAATCGGACAACTATCAAGCCCTAGTCTCCGGATAATTGCGAACATGGTTCTTAAAGTCAGCGACAGAGTTACTAACAACTTACTTTATGCAATCAATCCGCAGAAGGCTCTCGATTCTCGGACGACCGCTTTTAACAGAGGGGATGGCAAGAGTTTTACTTATGCCAACTTCAATCCGAAATACGCGCAGTATTTTTTAAAATCGTTGTCGCTGCCGTGCCCACAGTTTGGCTTCACTGATATGTCTTGATCAACGTAAAAAGACGGCATATGTTGCCGCCTCTCGCTCTTTTAATGCCCGGTATAGTGTAACAACCTTCGTCACGTTGGTAGCTTCGGTTAATTCAGCCACAGAATGCGTCTTATAATCGTGAACTTCAGCTCCCGTTCCAGTTTCCGCCGAACCGTCTTTGCTCAACTATCCTGCCCGTTACTTCAGTAAACAAAATAGGATCTGCCGCGAAGCAGACCCTAAAGTCTAGTTATCCGATAGTTTAATCACGCTATCAACTACTTTTCGTGAAAATCCATACTTTCTAGAATTTTTTGAAAATCTAGAATTGAACTCTTATAAGTAACCTCATATGAGGAGTTCCTAATGCTATATAACTGGAAGTCAGTTTTGAATACGATGAGGGTATCAATACGCTTATCCCAATCTTTGTGATTCACGTAAGTCAACTGTAGAGCGTCAAATCCAAACAGCTTCATTTGCTTTTCTCCAACGATATCAACATTAGAAATAGCGGCCTTCTTTTTGGCTCGATCCAAATATTGAATTAGATTCATATCCTTAGTCTCATCTGTCTTTGGCTCAGCAGAAATAAATATCATGGTATAGTTAAAGTAACGTAGAGCTAATTGTAAATGATCAACATCTTCAACGCTAATGAAATCCTGAACTCTCACATCATCCTCAGATTTGATTTGGTCTAGGCCAGCCATATTTCTCCAAAGGCCATAAGCGGTAAAATGAAATTTGTCGTCGGCACTTGCATAATTATTCTTGCTGTAGATCACCACTGTTCGACTTGCATCATTCCATTCAACCTTTGATTCAACAGACTCCGAGACGAAGCGCAGTGGAACAAATGTATTACCATCTTTTAACTTAGGGGCCACAGGTAATGTTATAGAATTACCATTTACTTTGGCTACTGGGTTATCAATCTGTAATTCGATTTGTACGCCTTGCTTACGTCCTTTGACAGTGCGAGTGAACTCATCCCATGAAACTTCAAGACCCAAATTCTCAAAAATAGGTCTAAATTGTACAAGCGTTGTGGAGTTTTCAATATATGGCGGGTCACTAAATGAAATCAAATTTGCGTCTAAGATAACACGAATATTGCTATCCGAAGTATTTGAAGCTTTAACTTTGACAATTCCAGGCCCCATAAATAAAAGAGTTACTATTAATAGTAACCTTGCAGAGCTATTAAATATGTTACTCAATCAGCACACATCCCTTAATTTAAAAATAATGTAAAATCATTATAGTATTTAATCTGAATAGGGAAAACAACTTCTTTTCGACAACGCATTATTTAATTACTAGGACTTTAAAATTTTCACTAACTGCACATTCCTACTCGTTACTTCAAAGAAAACTTGGAGCAGCTGCCGCAAAGCGAACCGCTACCTGATTATTGAACTCCTATCGTTCTGCGTTACTTCAATAACCAATTAAATAAGTTAATCACAATCAGCAGCACCGCATAAGCTTGAAAAAAATTGTGATATAAAGTACACCGATATACCTGCAATTGCGACAAGAATAAGCGTGAATACCAAGATATAAAGCAAGGCAATTTTTCTCGTTAAAAAACGGTTCAAACATCCATTGTTTACATATTAGCACAGTGCTTTGTTCAACAAAACTGCCCATTACTTTAATAAACAAAAGAGGAGCTGCCGCAAAGCAAGCCCCTCAACTATCGTTCACCGTTAAATCGCCAAAATGTTCTCCTTTTAATGAGGGAATTCCCCGTAACAATGATGAGATACTTCAACTCCCTTTTCTTTTGCTTGTTGTTCCATATACAATCACTTCATAATTTGCGATAACTTTCACTAGAATTGCTATTTTACTTATTGGGAGGTCTGATCCTATTGCATTAGTGGCTAGGGCTTTCTAGTTATTCACCCACACCGAGTCTTTTGGTTCCACATATGTTGTGAGAGTACAAACTATTCGAATAGAGGGAGTGATAGCTATGCCAGGACTACTACGCACGGTCAACGGCACGACCACCCTTTTTGCAACAGCAAGCATAAAATCCAAGCAAGAAGGCATCTTAAGCGCGAATATCGAATTGGTTTTAAACGCCAGTCGAGGTGTCTCCGACATCTTCCTAAACATCACGCAGAATGCCTGTAACTTAGTCACATTCAAAATACAATCTCTGAATCGCACCAGCAGCAGACTCACTGCTTCCTTTGGTAAACAAGTGAACGGCGTCTCCAGTGCCAACATCATTCTCCACGATAAGAACAACAATATCTCTGCTAGAGGTTTCATTAATAAGAAAGCAATCGCTCCCGTTAAACTTGAAAGCGGTTGCCAATGTGGGGGCTCATGCTCGTGCACGCGTACCCAAAAAATAAGATTCAAAGACGGAACAACATTGAAGATCAGCATCGATAAATCGCTCCAACTTGCCCTTAAACGACTATTTATTAAACTTGAGCGTGTATTAATAATGCTTACTCCGCGTGGAGGCAAAGGCGCTACCGCTGATCCCGAATGCAATGCAAAATGTTATCGTATTGGCAATTCTTGCAAGGCTGCATGCGGCATCTTCGCTGTCTTATGTACGCCGATATGTTTGAGTGCGCAGGCGGTTTGCCTCATTAGCTGTTTGCCGACATAGCGGTTGAATATCACTCGTTGCCTATTGGATTCGTTATAACGCGAAAAAGGACCGCAACAAACCACTTATATTTTGCCTGCTCCACCAGAGTAATAGCCATGTATACAATCTCTTCAATTATTTTTGAATAGTGTAATGTTAGATATTATCAAGGAAAGGTTGGGGAGCAGTGACATCTTTAGAACCGATAAAATATGTGGAGACGCTGTCTGGAAAAGCCGCACATTTGTTGTCATTTAATGATGGAAACCGTTATGCGGTAAAATGTAAAAACAATTTCCACGGAACAAGGGAACTGGTAAATGAATTCGTGATCGCCAGATTAGGGCAACACCTTTCTTTGCCTGTAGTCCCATTTAAAAAGGTGAATATGACAGAGCAGCAGATTCAATATATACCAAAAAAGTTTTCTTCCAAATACATTCCGGGGACACAATTTGCGAGCCTATTTTTAGACAATTGCAGAGGCCTCTCGAAGGAACCTCCTCATCCGACTAAAACGGAAATCACAAATAACCAGGTTTTGGCTGGAATTCTCGTGTTCGACCATTGGGTGCATAACGCTGACCGTACAAAAAGCAACATTCTTCTGGAGCGGCTGCCAGAAGGCAAATATGAGATTCATATGATCGATCACGGAAAATGTTTTCCGGGAGGATACAAATGGAACAAAGCAACATTGCAAAAGCACGATAAGTTTAAAAAGGATTCTATCGTTCATATTTGGACTGTGGGCATGCTTGAGGATACATCGATGCTCTCTTCATATATTGAACAGATCCTTGCTTTTCCGGAAGCCCTTATTGAAGAAGTGATTCGGGAAATTCCTACGGATTGGAGTGTCTCGATTCAAGACAGAGAGGCCCTTATTACTTATCTCATCGTACAGAAAAAAACATTTGCCGATTCGGTGTATCAATTTGCAAAAAAATATGGAACGGGCTTAATCGATTAACGTCATTAATAGCTTGCCTAAACAGGGGGTTATTCTTTACAATATCAGGATAAGGCACAAATCATTTCGATACCTACTGCCCTGAAAGGAAAGTGGCCACCTGTTGATGGAACAATTTCCAGCACATGATCCAACTTGGAATCGAAAACTCATTCTAACACTATGGTGGACCCTCATCGTTTATGAAGTAGCTGCTACGATTGCTCTCTTCTTTGGAATTAATGAGCAGCCGGTGAATTGGTTGAATAGCTTTATTCGTTTCCAACTTGTACCTACGATTCTGCAGCTTCTTCTCATGGGCATAGGTTATTTGGCGATACACTTTTTGAAGTCCTATAGAGAGTTTATCATGATCATATGGACCATGACCATGGTTAGTATATTCATCCTTTGTATTCCTGAAATGACACGCAGTTATGGGCTCATCTGCATTCCTATTCTTATGGCTTCTGTCTATTTCCAGAAAAAATATATCATTTTCGCTTATAGTCTAGGTGTTGGATTCTTCTTCACTTTACTTCTTATCCAGATGGCTTACGGCCAAACGACCACCTCATACGAAATTATCGTATCACTTGCCATCCTCACCTCAACTGTGGTGCTTTGTTTTGCAATCATGGGACGAGGGCTTGACCTGCTTGCTCAGCTTAAGAATTCGGTCGTACGCGAGCAAGATTTGCTGATTCGCAACGTCATGACTGACCGTCTATCCAAAGTTGATGCGCTCACTGAGCTCTTTAATCATCGTTCCTTTCAAGAGCATACGGACCACCTTATTTCGCATATGCCCCATGATACATCACTGGAGCTTGCGCTAATGGACATCGACAACTTCAAGCTGATTAATGATAATTACGGTCACTGGGTCGGAGATGTTGTTCTCAAAACCATCGGTACCCTTCTCAAAGAGTTGCTTGGCCCGGATGATATGTCTTTTCGCTATGGCGGCGAGGAGTTTGCCGTGTTATTCGTGGGGAAATCGCATCAGGATGTACTAGCCATTTGTGAAAAAATTATGGAATCGATACGCAGTACTGTCATTCCTGAAATGCCGGACCAGAAGCTGACGATGAGCATTGGGCTCGCGATCTATAATCGAAATACGATGAAAAAGGCGTGGTTTCAGCTTGTCGACGAATGCTTGTATACAGCCAAGCGCAACGGCAAGAACCGCATACATGTGCATGCCGCAGACATTCAAGTGTAAGTAGCTGAAGGATATAACCATGTGGCAGCATTCAAAACCAGGAGCGAATGGCTTCTGGTTTTTTCATTTGGAAATCTTCCGCGGAAAAAAGTGTTAAGCCTCATACATGAATTGGTTGCATTAGGAAAATAATGAGAAGAACCAAAAATCAAATGAGGTGATAATCATGTGTCATTCCATAGCCATTCTGGCTGATGTTCACGAAGTCATGAAGCAATTCCGTGTCGATCGGCTCTTATCCTATAGTTCCAATCGCTATGAGGTGCGCCCTACTGAATCCGTGTCTGCTGTGATGATCAATCGCAAGGGCGAGCGCCTGTTGGATGAGTTCCGTTGGGGGCTGATGCCCTTCTGGGCGAAGGATGCGGTATGCGGCGAGCGCAACTCGATTTTCTCCAACATCGTGTTCGATCGCATTGTCAAAAAGCAACGCTGTGTCATTCCCTGCAGCAGCTTCTATGTGGGGATGACGGAGGGCAAGGAGACGGAGTGGATTCGTTTCAAAATGCGGAGCGGCACGTTCGGCATTGCTGGACTATACGATATTTGGCAGGCTCCTTCTGGTGAAGAAGAGCTGCGTACATGCATGATGCTCATGACGGAATCGAATTCCGTCGTCTCTCCGTACCACGCCAGTATGCCAGCCATTCTGGACGAGGAACAAATGGAGAAATGGCTGCAGCCCGAGCAGAAGGATAGTCGTCAGTTGAGATCCTATCTGCAACCCATCGACGACATGCGGATGGTGGCTAATATTCTTACATCCCCGTCCGAGAAGCTGGAGATGGGTGCCGATGTGAGTATTTTTGTATAGGTCAAATACGGTTATGAGAAAGGACTTGCGCCTAGGCGCAAGTCCTTTTACTTTTTGGGGACAGGTGGCAGGACGCCACCTTCTCCGATGATTCGCACACCATCCGCGCATACGCCATAGGGTTCCCAACGACAGGTTGCACAGAGGTGACTGATGTCTACCGGCTTCACTTCAAGGGCAACTTGCCCGCAAATGGTGGACCAGGTCCGCTCCATACCTACCTCCAAGCCAAGCTTGGCAACAATCTCCGCATCACGCTGGTACACTGTCCGGTTCTCGCAATGCGCCACTTGATCCTGCGGAAACGCAGCGCACAAATCATCAGGTCCAAGCACGACGCGAATCATCGTCTCAGGCTCTGTGCGCAGCTGCTCATAGACTGTCGTCATATTTTCACAAAACGCTGGGGAATAGCCCATTCCTCGGTATCCTAACAAACAGAGCAAGTGATGACCGCGAAGTTGGATCATAGGCTGTTTACCTTTGGCACACGGTACAATCCGTATCCAGCCATAGGAATAACGGGTTCTTTATCCTCGACGAGGCCATCCCCTTTGGAATGCAAGGCAACATCAATGAGCCATTTGGTGAAATCAGCCACTGGCATGGAAGCCATCTCTTCTAAGCTATAAAATCCTGCAGCATCTACCTCTACGCCATCAGGCTGAGGGGTTCCGCCGATGTAAGCCATTTCGAAAGCGATGTACACATTATGTATGCTTCTCGGCTGATCACGCACAGCAACCAGTCGTGAAACGGACGCTTCGACTCCGCATTCTTCCAAGACTTCACGCACAATGGTATCTTGAATCAGCTCGTGCTGCTCAATATATCCACCGGGGTTCGTCCAGCGTCCCTTCCCTGGCTCCTGTGCTCTGCGCACAAGTAATATCTTCTCATCCTTCATCACCAGCGCACCGACACCGATGCTGTAGTTCCCCCAATGAACATAACTACACGCTGTGCAGGCTCTTCGCTCCGTTCCATCCACATCACGTGTCTCCATTGCAGCTCCGCAGCTCATGCAGAATTTGACTTCCATCTGTCTCAGCTCCCTTTGGATCATCCATCATCTAAATCATCTATATGCTAGCTTACTGCGAATGATGGACAATAGGCAACTCTTTATAGCCGCGCTGACTGGTCGTTTGGCGCGAAATTGGTGGGGGATGCGTTGCATGTGTTGGGTTATCGCTGAATTTCACCTAAAATCATGAATACGTCTAGTGTGGGCTGTCATGGCATGGCATGGAAGGGCCTTGGCGATCAAAAATGCAAAAAGGCATCTTTTTTCAGTGGAAATAGCTAAAAATAGACAAATTAGTGCGAAAATTCATCAATTTGGACCGAAAAGGTACCAAATGGCTGAGCGCCAGCAGAAATTGTTGCACTTTCGCAATTATTTCAGATGGAGAGGCTCATCCCATATAAAAGGTTGCACTTTTGCATTTCTCATTTACCGAATAGAAAAAAGGGGCCCTGCCACACCCATGGCGTACTGGCCCCCTCCCCATTCATACCCTCGCTTCAAACCCACTACCTCCTAAACCAAAAACATCGCCACTATCGTCGTTACCGCTAAGCCGATGAGCACGGGCTTCAGGTTCCGCCTCGCCAGCTCGAACGGACTCACGCCACAGATGGCCGCAGCCGGAATGAGCGCCCACGGGATCAAGGTCCCGCCGCCGACCCAGATGGCGGCAACTTGCCCTAGCGCGGTCAGTACCGCTGCGCCAGAGCCGATGGCGGTCGCGAACAGATGCGCGATAGAGCCCGCCAAGGATATACCCGAGAAGCCGGATCCATCGAGGCCGGTAATGGCGCCGACGACAGTTAACGTCACGGCACCAATAGCCCCGTTCAGCGGCACGACACCTGCGAGTGCCACGCCCAGATCGTTCACGATGCCATGAGAACCCTCTGGAAGTATTTTACCAAATAGCTCTGAGATGGCAGAGTCACCTAAATAGAAGAACGCCGCAATCGGGATGACGGGTCCGAAGACTTTGAAGCCAAACACAAAGCCCTCGATTAAATAGGAGGTAATTTTCTCCACACCAGCATTTCGGTGAGCAATCAATGTGACCGCTATTAAGATAAACACCGCTGTACCGCCAACGAGAGCGGTTGCATCGCCACCTTGCAGGTTCAAGACAAACATAGCTATGACATCTAATGCAAATAGCACTGGAATTGCAATGGCTAAACTTCTCTTCAATCGTTCCCCAATCAGCACTTTGCCCTCTTCCTCCACAGGAACGAGACCGCCGCTTTCCTCTAAACGGGTATCGATGAGCCCGCTGCGCCATTTGCCGCTTTTCATATCGCGCCGCATCAGCCAGAAAGCGGTAATCGTCGTAACAAGCCCCATGACAATGACAAGCGGAATGCTCGCTTCCATCACGGAGGATACCGGTAATCCGGCTGCATCCGCTGTCAATTTAGGCGCCCCTTGAATAATGTAATCCCCAGACAGCGCAATCCCATGTCCGAAGAGGTTCATCGCCATAGCGGCACCGAGTGCCGGCAAGCCAACACGAACAGCCACTGGTAAAAGTACAGCACCAATCAACGCAACCGCAGGTGAAGGCCAAAAAAACCAAGACGTCACCATCATAATGATGCCGATACCCCAGAAGGCTAATGCTGGTGTTCTCAAAAACTTTGTTAGCGGCGCAACCATCGTTTCATTAATCCCCGTACGAATTAATACGCGGCTCATGGCAACGATAATCGAGATGATCATAATCGTCCCCATTAACTCTTTTGTCGCATAAATAAAGCTGTTAAATACACCCGATACAGAGCCGCTTAATGTTTCCGTAGCTAAAAACCCTAGTGTAAAAATACCCACCACACAAATCATCGTCGTATCTCTGCGTTTAACAAGAAGCGTAAGAATAAAGCCAATGAACACTAAATAGACCCAATGAATCGGTAAAAGTTGAATATCCATCCTGCACCACACACCCTCTCAGCCCAAGCAGCAATTGGTGCTACATTGTATGCTCGGCTAGGTATAGGCGTTCGTCTAAATTCGGGCATTTCGCCACCTTGTGGTACAATCAAAAGAACTATTTTAATGAAGTTAGGGGATTGTCCATACATGGCGAGGAATCAACGTTTACATTCAGATTCAGATTTTCAGGAGGTCATTGATCGACAGGGGGTTGTTCGTATTTTCAAAGATGACCATATCGTCGATTCCAATGCAGTTGTACTACGCTTCAGTGATACGACAGTCGTCGTGCAAACGCGCGTCAGCGATTTGACCTATTATGACCGAGCAGCTTGTGAGTTTTTTGAAATGAAAAGAAGGTAAGGCTCTGTTGTGAACGCAAAAAAGCCGCTTCAATGCGGCTCCTCACTATAGTTTCACTTTACTTTTTTATGATATAACTTCATTTTCCACATCAAATCATCTTCAGACATATACGCTGCGCCTGCATGGACTCTAAAAATCTCATTACTTCCTTTGCTATTTATCCCCTCTTTGGTCGTAAAGAAAAGTTCGATCCCCAATTCCTTTCCTACCTCAATCACGGTATCATTATAGGCACCAAAAGGGAACGCAAGTAGACGATACTGAGGTCCAAGCTCTTCCTCAATACGGTTATCAGCCGTGATCAGATCTTGTTTAATTCTTTTTCGATACTCAGCGTCGGTTTCTAATCTCTTTTCAGCTTCCAAATAAATGGGATTTGTAAGCATTGGCATTAGTGTATGGTTCGATCCCGCTTTAGCTTTGTCATGATGATCGTACGTATGAGAATAAAAACTCATCCCGTTCTGTTTCATTTCTCTCATCTGATCCCATGTTAGTCGCGGTGCCTTTGGATGATCTATGGAATCGACCACGATAAATTTGGTAGCATGAAAACCTAAGCTAAGTAATTCAGGATACGCGTGGGTATAAAAAGATTCATATCCATCATCAAACGTGATTAAAACCGCATTTTGAGGAACCTGAGCCTCATTCTTCATAAAATGAATAAAATGTTCCATGCTGATGACATTGTAATCTTCTTTCTTCAATCTTTGCATGTGACTTTTAAATCTTTTGGGGGAAATTGTAATGCCATTTTCTTTCTCATCAATGTGATGATAGGTCAGTACAATGACTTTGTCGGTATAATGGACCTTTTGTTTGCTATAATCTGTTTGAATAAAAGATAGCGTATTTACTGGATGCTGTTGGGGTGGTAGCGTTTCTAGTTCTACTTGTTGTGCTACTTGTTGTGTTACTTGTCTTGCTTCTTGTTCTGCTAGCTGCTCATAAGAAGGCACCAGTTGTTCTTCGCTAATGACTTGTTCTGGCATGATTGTCTGCTCTAAGGACTTCTGCGATGTCGTAGGCAATAATACATAGAGACAAAATAAAAAGCTAGAAACTAATAGAACAATAAACGCCACATTCGTTGGGTTTTCCAATTTCAGTCTATTCATGCTGACAACAACCCCGTAGATGAGAATATACAAATCAGGAAGATAGTAACATGAAAACGCTTTCTTGTAAACTATTTATTACATATGCTTTCTCTGTCTCAGAGGCGTAGTTACAAACAGACTAAGCATTCAAATTTTCATGTATTAAATATCATTATTATAATAAAATTAGTGCTAAGAATCGAAAATTGAGGTGAAAAACTTGCCTATAATTCGTCCAATATCCGACTTACAAGCTACTATAGAGTTGTATCAGAAATTAGCAGTTGCTGAAAGCCAAAGTAATGCTGGTGTTGATAGAAAAAGCCATGCAGATGTCATGTATACTCTAAGTAGTCTAATTCGTGGAGATAAGAAGAATACTCCGCAGTAAAAGAAAATATGACTTCGTGCTTAATTAAGTTCAATAGAAGCAAGCTGCACAAAGCGAAAACCCGCTTGCCGCAATTGAGGTATCGCTTTGATCACTCCCTCAGCGGTATCCTTCTCAGGATGATTCATATGCGCAAGTACAATGGAACCGCTCGTGGCCTTCGATATAGCCTTGTACACTTGCTCCGTGTTATACGTCGCTCCAGCATCCCCAATCACGGAGTAGCCTGCTAACTCGAAGCCAAGATCATGGGCAACAGACGCCGCAACCTCATCATAAAAAGCCGTCCCCGAACGGAAAAATCTCGGTCTTTTCCCCGTCAGTTTCTCAATCTGATCCGCATTGTCGTTCATTTCATGAATGGCTTCTTTGACGCTCTTCGTGCCCGCAATGCCATAGGCTAGCTTGCCGTTCACGGATAAGGGCCGGTGCTCGGTGCCATGATTTTCGATCTCGAACAGCGGGTTCGCAGCCAACGCGGCAAAGATGGCTGGATTCGCAGCAATCCATCTCGCATTGATGAATAATGTTGCCGGTATGTGCTCCTGAATCAAATACTGGATCAGCTTCTCGTCGTAACCACTGCCTTCCTTCCCGCCGCAGGCATCAAAGGTGAGGGCAATCACTTTGTCCTTCGTATGTAACTGTGTTTTCACACCAGGGACACGCTCTCCCCACTTTACAGGTATTACGGAGGTATAACGGTCGATCAGTGATTTCTCCACCGACGCGAAAGCTGGGATGGCCTCGATTTCTGCTGCATGAAGTGTCGGACTATCTGATATCGGATGGGATGAGTTCGTCGTGACAGGTGACTCTGTTGGGCCGCTCACAGGGGTTGATGAGATAACTGGTGGTGTTGCCGTTGCACTCAGCGGCGCGGGCGTTGCAGCAGTTGTTGTCACTTCCACACCCTCAGCACCCTGCTCCGCCTCACAGCCTGCAAGCGCTATCATCGCGCTCACAAAGAAAAGGAGGCACATCGTGCGCCCCCTCATTTGTGTTTCCGCCAATCTAATTTACTTTTCTCCAGCTGATAAGCAAAATCATTTTCAAGCCGCTTCTCTTCCGCTTTGCGAGCCGCCTCTACCTTGGCTCTTTCGGCGTCCTTCTTCGCTTGCTCTTCCGCTTTCATCGCGTCAGCCTGGGCTTTAAGTCCTTCCAAAATTTCCGGACGCAGCAAATCCTTAAGTGTTGCGGGTTTATCTTGCACGCTAGCCGCAGCTGGCGTCATATTAGCTTTCTTTTTCACCATAATAAGGTCACCTCGTCTACATGTTCTCTCTATATATTGTACACGTCTACTGGTGTAAATGATACGGTACTGTCGCAACAACGATATCCTTTTCGGCTTGAAGCTTCGAACGAATACGCGCCGCTGACTGATTATGGAGCAGACGGTGCCACCATTTCTTCGGCATGAATTGAGGGAGAATAACCATGATAGACTGCTTCTCTGACACGTGGGTGTCGATGCGCTCTATGAACTCTACCAGCGGCTTCAGGATCGTCCTGTACCGTGATTTGAACACGACCAGTCGAACGCCTGGATCCCAGATCTGCCACTTCTCCTGCATCGATTCTTCGTCCTCATCCGAGAAGGAAACATAGAAAGCGATGACGTTTGGCGAAAGTGATTTCGCATAGTTCAGCGTTTGCTCGACAGCGCGATGAATCCCGGCCACAGGTACGATAATCACGGGTTCTTTGGTACACACACGGTCTTGTGTGATATCAATACGCAGTTGGTTGGCAACATCGTCGTAATGGTGACTGATTTTGGTAATGATCCAGAGTAGAATCGGTGTCACGATAATAACGATCCAAGCACCTTCGCTAAATTTCGTGACCGAGAAAATAATAAGAACCGCAAAGGAGACGATCCCGCCTAGCCCGTTAATGAGAAGCTTCCCGATCCAGCCGGGTACGCGTTCTTTCAACCATTTACGTACCAAACCTGCCTGAGCTAGGGTAAAAGATAAAAATACGCCAATCGCATAAAGTGGAATGAGGCCGTCGGTCTTACCTTTAAAGCCAATCAGCAGCAGGCTCGCCAATACGCCTAGCGTAATGATGCCATAGTGATACGAAAGTCGATCCCCCCGGAAAGAGAACATGCGCGGGAAGTTTTTGTCTTGGGCCATAATCGACGCCAAAATTGGGAATCCATTAAAGCTTGTATTCGCAGCTAGTACTAGAATGAGCATCGTCGCGATTTGGGTCGCATAGTACATGACTCCGCGGCCAAAAGCTTGCTCCGTCACCATCGATAGAACCGATGTATGCCCGTTATGATCAGGTGCAACGCCATAGCCTAAGGCGATCAGCGTTACTCCACCGAACACGATGGCCAATAAGCCGCCTAAGGAGAGGAGCGTACGGTTTGCATTTTTGACGGAAGGTGTTCGGAAATGCGGGACAGCATCTGAAATCGCTTCGATTCCTGTTACAGCTGAACAACCGGATGAGAACGCCTTAAGAAGTACGAATAATGTTAATGAGTTCGTCGCTGAGCTTGGTGCGAATTCGATCGCATGCGTATGGAGTGAGCCCGTCAGTAAATCGAATACGCCTTTACCAACTAATAAAAGGATACAAAAGATAAAAAAGTACGTTGGTATCGCGAATACAGTCCCTGATTCAGAAGTACCTCGCAAATTGAGCCACACCATAATCCAAACTAGAAATAGCGTTAATGGCACAATATAAGGCACTGTGGAAGGAAAGGCCGACGTAATCGCCTGTACACCGGCTGAGATCGAAACCGCTACCGTTAAGGTGTAATCGATCAGGAGCGAGACACCCGTTAGTCGTCCCCATACCATTCCTAAATTTTCTTTGGTAACCATATAAGCGCCGCCGCCCATGGGGTAGGCTTCAATAACTTGTCTATAGCTCAACACGAGCAGTAAAATCAACGCAATAATGGAAATGGCAATGGGCAAGGAAAACGCAAATGCAGCAATCCCAACGGTTGCGAGCTCTAACAGAATTTGTTCCGTCCCATAGGATACAGAAGATAATGCATCCGAAGACAGGATGGGAAGTGCTTTCCAAACAGGCAGTTTCTCCGACTCAATCTCGCTCGACTTTAGCGGCTTGCCAAACACAATTTTCTTCAATGAATCACTTGTCATTTTGTGGTTGTTCCTCCAATAAAAACTAATCTCAATGAACTAATTTGGAAAATGGACGCAAAAAAACACAAGGATTGACCTTGTGTTTTAGACACATGTTCTCCTTTCTCACGATCGCTTACGAGGTTAGCTGTCGGGTTCGGGCCGCGAGAAATCTGCCCTAAAAGGTACTTGGTATCAGCACCGTTATTCACCCCATGTTACTCGTGGTTCCCCCGCTTTTCTTATCAGAAAATTAAGCGAAATATTCAACTGTTCAGGTACGAGTTGAATACTACTCTCTTCTTCCAACATAGTAAAGGAGGGAAAAAACGTAAAAAGGTCTTTTCCTGTACCCGAATCCCTCAATAATTCGCTTACATTCAGTTGATTCATTGATTATCTTCCATTCTCGTAGTGATTCAAGGTATTTCGAGCAAAATGGAAGTTGCTTTCTTCAAACATTGGTTAGTCATTAAGATGAATATCAGCCGTCTCGGGTCGCGGCTTCTTATAAAAGCCTACAATATAAGCATACATCAGCTCTGTTAATGCCTCTAAATCTTTCACTTCTACTTTTCTAATCACATATGTCATCGTATTACCCCTTGCGTTTTTATGAATAATAATACATTTATTTGAATAAATATTGAAGTTAGTGGTGGATTAGTGCAGCCTTAATGGCTCTAGTTCCTCTAGTAACTTGTCGAAAAACATCATATAATTAGACCATGCTATTAAACAAATAGAAACGGGCAAACCTTCTGAAAGGAAGCGACGCAAAGCCAACAGGTCTACGGATGGGAACATCTACGATGGCTGGGTTACCTATTAAAGTAAGCAACATACTTTTAGGCTCTCTATAAGTTTAATTCAAAATTATATTTGGAGGGTTCTATTATGAAGAAATTAACGAAACTAATGATGATGGTGATGGTATTAACTTTATCATTTATCGGGGCACAAGGAGCATTTGCAGCAACACTTATTGACCAACAAACTAATGTGAAAATAACTCAAGCATATTACTACACTACTACAAATGACATATCGTTGAAAATTCCAAACACTAAAGAGTTTTCATCAGGAAAACCAATTTGGCAAGTACAAAATCCAAACGGTACATGGTCAGATGTAGCTTATACAAATACCCCCTTATACTTTGCAGGATGTAGTTATGGTTTAGGAATAAGAAAGTATACACAAAGTATAGGACAAACTTATCGACTAAAAATGATGAATAGTACATTAAATACAAATTACTATACAGCTCCATACACACTTACTCAATTAACTGCACCAGCTTATAGTTCTTATATTTCAACTGTAAACTAAATGAAAAACTAAGCTAAATTAAAAAAGCTGAATTGTGATCCCATTCGGACCTCTCAATTCAGCTTTCTTGTCGATATGAGGACATTAATTCGGCACATGATAATTGCGAGTTGTGGATTTTTGCTTCCAAATCATCTTCTTCCAAATGAGTGGAATACCGCCGATGAGGTATAAATAGCGGGCATCGATCATTTTTTTGATAAGTGAGGCCAGACGGCCTTTCACTTTCTTGACTTTGAGTAGACCAACAGCCTCCCCCCGGCCTAGGGATGCAACCGTGCCTTTGAAATCATATACAAAAGGCTTCATTTCTTTGCCTCGAGCCGTCTGAATCAGATTCCTAGCTGCATTATAGCCCTGTTGGACGGCAATCTGCGCATTTGCGGGATATGGCGTACCCTCTGGGCCTGTAACAATCGAGCAATCGCCCGTAATGAAGATCTCTGGAAACGGATACGAACGCAAGCAGCTATCTACTTTTACCCGGCCCCGCTGAACCTCGAACCCCGCTTGCTGCAGCAAGGAATTGCCGCGAATCCCTCCCGACCAGACTACCGTGCCTGCGCGAATGAACTCGCCATTACCCAGAATTACCCCTTCCGGTGTGCATGCCTTGATCGCGGTCGATAGCTTATATTGCACGCCTTTGCGGCGCATCACTTCCATCCCGTATTCGATCAGATCCTCAGGAAGCCCGGGCGGCAGCGCCGAAGGGGAAGCTTCCACATTATAAATACGGACATCCGCAGGATCGACATCATAGGTTTTACACAGAACGGGAATGCGGTCCGCCAGCTCTCCGACAAATTCTGTACCTGTGAACCCCGCGCCGCCAACGACGAAGGTCAGATAATCCTTGCGCTTCGGAGCCATCTTGGACTTGGCAAACATATATTCAATGTGCTGCCGAATGAAGCGAACACTATTAATGCTTTTGATGGACATGGCATATTCATGCATACCCGGGATCCCGAAGGTTTCCGTTTCACTTCCTAAACCAACCACGAGATAATCATAGTCGAGCGTAGCATCTTCCAGCACAATCTTCTTTTCATTAGGCAAAATCTCTCTTACCGTCGACTTCACGAACCGTATTTTCCGTTCATCAATCAAATCCGCAATGGTCACGCGCGCGTTCTCATGATGATCCGTACCGGCAGCCGGCATATGCAAGTGTGTCGTAATATAGTGATAATCATGCTTGTTGACCAGTGTGACGTCCATCTCATTCCTTCTCATCTTCTTCTGCAGCCTTATCGCTGTGACAAGTCCGCCGTAGCCTGCGCCCAGGATGACGATTTTGGGTTTACTCATTGCCTCAACACTCCTCCGCTTGTGAAATTAATCACATATAAGCTTGTGAAAATAATCACAAATCTTCACAAGATGAGCCGGTAACCGACTCTCTATTAGTGTATGCGCAATTTCCAAAGAAATAACGATGAGTTTAACTATTTATGAAAATAAGGCGTAAAGGACTTAACGATCAATCGTCCCTGCTACGCCTCAAAGTTCACTTCCAATGCTGCCGCTTTGTCTTGCAAGGTGCGCATCCGATAACAGTTCATGCCTGCCACGCCGAGCTCCTCGAGCAAGCCAAAGTTAGCCCAAGCGCCGACGACGGCCCCGATGCCGGGGATGAGCTGGAGCATTTTACGAAAATCAATCGTATCCCTGTACTCCTGCTGCAGCTGCAACCAATTCACTTGCTTCATATAGTCGGCCGCAGGCGGAAAGGACTGCGAGACGGCAGGCCAATTCTTCATGGTTTTAAGCAGTTCTGGCTTCTTCTTCGAGCTGGAGAACGCCAACTGAAACACGTATAGAATAAACAGTCTTTCTCTATAATCCTTGGTCGAATACCCATAAATATGCGCTAATTCAAAAAGGAATTTCAACTTAATCCCGATCAGAATCGGAAAATCAGCAAGCCCAAGCAAAATTCCGCCCGCACCCGCACCAGCACCCTCGGCGGCCGCGATCTTTTTGTACAGTGACAGCAGTTCCTCTGCTTTCGCATCGCGATCTGCTAAGGACACGCCCTTTAGAGGATCCGTTGTCGGCATGTAGTTCATCCCGAACAGGGTGGTTTGCACAATCCCTTTGACCGTCGCTGTGATCGTATTGTGGATTTTCTCTGGGATCACTTGGTTGATGCGGTTTTGGACAGATTTGGAGGCACGCTCTATCAGGTTGGGTTGCTTCTGCAGACGTATTTCCCAGCGCTTAAGCTTTCTCTGCATTTGCTGCTCGTAGATCGTGTACGTTTGATCCATTGCCCCACCGCCGCCTTTTGTCATCGTTCATTTCAGTATAGTATACCGTGGAGATAGGCTCAAGGTGACTGGTGGTATTGATGTGGGTGAGGATGGACTGATGAGTCAAATCGGTGCCATACTAATTGGTTTTTGAAAGCTTATGAATAAATGCTTTCAGGTTTTCTTCCCCGTTAATAAAAAGCCTTTTGAGCAGGTAAGGAGACTGCTGATTGGTCGTGTAACCTTGGTCAATCGTAAAAGCGTACCGAAATCCGTAATCCTTTAATAGCTTTAACGTTGTTTGGTTATATTGGCCATAGGGATAGCAGAATACGTCTGCTTGTGTGCCTAGCTTCTCCTCAATTAGCTTTCTAGCTTCAGTGATCTCGAACGCCTGTTGTTCCGCTGTAAGTTGGGGTAGATGAGGATGTGTCATGCCATGAGGTTGAATGTCCCAGCCTGCATCTTGGAGTTCTTTGACTTGCTCCCAGTTCAGATAGCCATCATGATCAACCATACCTGGTGACATGAAAAGTGTAGCAGGGAAATCGTACTGGGCCAGGATCGGCATCGCCTCCTCCAGATTATCCACATAGCCATCATCAAAAGTGAGCAGCACCGGTTTATCGGGCACCGTGAGCCCGCTTCCATTTTCAATAAGGCTAATGAATGTAGTGAGAGAAATGGGAGTGTACCCGTGGTCATGCAGATATTTCATCTGTTCCTCTAGCTTCGTTGGGGAAATAACGACCACATTTCCTGGGTCAATTGTGACGCTGTGGTAGTTGAGTACTGGGATGCTGACTTTGGATGGAGAAGGTGTCGCAGTGACAACCGCAACGGGCCTGTAGGTGTCCGTTGTAACGGATGGTGTTTGATGTGGGGGTATGTCCACTTGAAGGGATGATGTTGGAGTTGGAACTGTGTCCTCTTGAAGTTGGCCCGGCTGTTCGAGCTCGTCCGGTGTAACGGCTGGAACCTCCATCTGTGCTGGCGCTGGAGATTCGACCAATTCCTCGGCTTGTACTTCTATATAGATTGGAGCTGATGAGGGATTGAGTCCAATGATGACAAGGAGAAAAAGCAGGGTTAACAGCCCTGCTAGCAGCGAGTAAAATAGGAATCTCTTTCTTTGGATGTTCATAGCTCACCAACCATTTCTAGAGTAATTGTCTATTACTCCATTTGTAAGCAATGGTTGAGAGAAATATTCCTAGATTTAGAGGGATGTGTGAGTTTCCAGAGTAACTTCACTCGTTGAGCCTCCTACTCGTACGAGTTAGTTCACCTTCGCCCATTTCACGAACGCCAAAGAAGCTCACCTGCTGCCCGTGGGCTCCACGAACAACCAAAAGCCAGGGGTGACGAGCACCCCCGGCTTTTGGTTTATCCGCCTTCGGTTATGCCTAACGGACCTGACAGCCTCTATTTCATGAAATATAGGCAATTTCGATTTCTAACGGACACAAGGATCGCTATTTGCTGATTTGTGTGCTCCAATGTACCTTTCGAGTGGAAATAACGGCAATGACGTCCGTTAGAATTGGATATCCCTGTTTTTGGGTCAAATAACGACTCTGATGTCCGTTAGATTTTCGTTAGCCGATGAAATTATGTGAAAATCAGAAGTCCCCATGCTAGTAGAGCTCCCACCACTAAGATCGTGTCCCCCCGCTGCCACTCAAGCGTGTTCTTCCGTAGAAGCAACATCTTGCCGTCGATTTGTTTCATCTCCATTGCAACTGTCATTTGCTCCGCTTTGTGGAACATCGCAAGTAATAGTGGAACAACCAGTGCCGGAATGTCGCGCACACGAACACTGCCTGGACGGACAGATGCTTTGCCTCGGGCACGTACGATTATCGAGAATTGCTGCCACTCCCGCAAGATGAGCGGAATGAAACGAAAAAGAAACGAAACGGCCAAGGAGAAGGAGGCCACTGGCAGCTTCACCTTGTGCAAGTATTTCAATGCCCAGTTCAGTCCCTGTACGAGCTGACCATAAGGGGTCGACATCGCGAGCCAATAACCGGCCAATAGGACCACAAATAAACGTGTCAGTATGAAGGTTGTGCTCCAGCCACTTTCGACATTGTAGCCCAGCGGTGAGAATTCAATCCCTGCCAGTGCGACGGAGAAGATTAAGAAAATCGCATAGGACATCGCGATTTTTCTGATCCCGCTCAGGACACTTCGCGGGAGGCCGAGAAACGCGCAGCCGACGAGCCCTGCGGCCACCGCGAGGCTGCCCCAGCCCTGCTGCCCCATCGTCCCGATGGCGAGCAGCAGATAGAGCAGCCACTTCGCGCGCGGGTCCAGCCGCAACCACCCCGCCAGCGGTGAGGGTGGTTGCAGCTGCCGCTGCGGTGGCTGCGCCACGCTTGCTGCGCGCGCGGCAGCTGGCGCCGAGGCGCTGCCGCCTTCGCGCAGCGCAGCCAAGATCGCCGACGCGGCAAGCGCCGGCGTGAGCCGATCCGGCGCGATGGCGATGCCAACGCGCGCCAGCTCTAGTGCGGCCTCCGCGCAGCTCGGGAGGCCAACCCCGGCGCGCGCCAGCACTTCGGGCGCGCGGCAAAGCTCTTGCGGCGAGCCGTCGAAGACGAGCTCGCCATGGTCTAGTACGAGGACACGGTCCGCTAGCGGAAAGAACGTGTCCAGGTCATGCGTGGCGATGACGAGTCCGCCACGGGTTCGCTCGCGCAGCATGCGCAGCAGCTCGCGCACGGCGGCCGCCTCGAGGCCGGCAGTTGGCTCATCCATGAGGAGCCAATCCGGCGCCGTGGCGAAGGTGGTCGCCAGCGCGAGCCGGCGCTGCTCGCCGCCGCTGAGCGCGAAGGGCGAGCGATCCATGGCGAATACGCCATGGGGATCAAGCGCATGCGTCGTCTCGCGGATGCGCCGTTCGCGCGCTTCTTTTTCCAATTTATACGGCCTGAGCGAATAAGCGAATTCTTGGCGGATGCTGCGTGCGAACAACTGCTGTTCCGGAAACTGGAAGGTTAAACCGAATCGCAGCATTTGCTTGGAATCAACTTTTGTAGACTTGAGCCATACGGGCTGTTCGTCCAGCGTAATCGTTCCCGATTGTGGCTTAAGCAGACCCGACATTACTTGCAGCAGCGTGGATTTCCCCGATCCTGCATGGCCAATAAGCAGCGTCATTGTTCCCTCTTGCAGGGTGAAGCTTATATCTTGGAGCAGCGTCACATCCGGTGAATCCGGAGCAGTTACTCCTACTCCCTGCAATGTTATCGACATGAGATCGCCTCCGCCAGCTCTTCCATATTCAGCGGAAGGGGTTGTAAAGTGAGACCCTGCTCTCGCAGATTCATCGCCGTTTGTATCGCAAAAGGCGGATCAAAGCCAAGCTCCACACAAGGTGAAGATTTCTCCCCGTCACGTTCAGCTTCTCCATAAAAGAACTTGCGCGGATCCCCATCAAAGGTAATCCTACCCGCTCCAAAACCGATCACACGGGTAGCATCCGCTACCTCTTCTAGCCGATGTGAAATCCAAACAATCGTCGTTCCACGTTGATGTGCTTGACGTACAGCTTCGCGAACTTCTTTGCGAGAAGCAGGATCCAGCATCGCTGTGGGTTCATCCAATAGTAGAATCTCTGGCTGAATAGCAAGTGCAGCTGCTAGATTAACGAGCTGCTTCTGCCCGCCTGATAAGGTAGCCATCTTACGCTCTGGTGAAAGTGATAAGCCAACAGCGGATAGCACATCCACATACCATGTCCTGCGTTCCTCTGCCGTTAGCTGCTGCGCTTGCGGTAGGAAGTCTAATTCCTCTGCGATCGTTTCTCCTATGAACTGTGCTTCAGGCAACTGGAGTACGCCTCGTGTCGTCGAAGTTACATCATCCGTTCTACGCTGAATTTGCCCTTCCGACAACGGGTTCAACCCTAGCAGCACGCTAGCAAGTGTACTTTTCCCGCTTCCATTTGGGCCCACTACAGCTATCCACTCACCTCTATGAATGTCTAGCGAAACGCCCGACCACACGCGCCGCCCTTCTCCCGACTCCATTCGATAGACGATAGAAGCATTCTTTAATGACATCAATTTCTCACTTGTAGGCATATGTAAAAAGTTCCTTTCACTTTTCTAGCAGTTGTGCTATCATCTCTATTGTCAACTTCATTTTGTCGTTCGGGTTTACAATGGATTAACAATACCAGAAACAGGAGTGGTCAACAATATGAAACTTACGTTACGTGGCGTTATTTTCAGTGCTTTATTTGCAGCTATTCTCGTCTTATTCAGCTTCGTAAAAGTCCCTCTTCCTACGTCACCTGTACCCATTACGCTTCAAACATTAGCCGTTATGCTTGCTGGAGGTTTACTAGGCGCACGATACGGATTCCTAAGTATGGCTCTTGTCATCGTACTTACCGCGCTGGGCTTTCCCCTTCTAGCTGGGGCTGGCGGTATTGCCAAAGTCCTCGGACCTACCGGCGGCTTTATCATGATCTGGCCGATATCCGCGATGCTCATTGGTCTCATTTTACCTCGTATTCGCTTAAAAGGCATCATGGGCTATGTCGCTGCGTTCCTTGTTCTTGAAGTTTTCGGCTCCCTCTTTCTTTATTTGGCCGGCGTACCGTGGTTAATGTATAAGGTTCCTACCTATACATTTGCAAAAGCAATGGCCCAAGGCTGCTATCCATTCCTTCCTGGAGATGCAATTAAAGCTGTCGTAGCTGCGCTCATCATTGCGCCAGTACGCCAAGTCTTCCCTCCGCAACGTCTTACCGGTTCATCTTCACACAGTATCGTTCAAAATGATACGAAGCAGGATGCGATCGTCAACTAATCATAACCATTTCATTCAAACCAACTAAGGGCTGTCCTAAGTAGCTGCAACTACTTGTGGATCGCTCTTTTTTTATACATTTTTACGAAATTGTAATGTCTCGCCTCTCATTTTTATGCGATTGTTATGCGCGAATTAGTAAGCTTAGACCTGTAGACAACAGCGCAACAAACAAATCCATTTACTTGAGGAGTGTTTCTCGATGAAAAATAACAATAAAGTTCTAGCCGCTCTCACCATTTCAGCAACTGTCGGATTATCCGCTCTTCTTCCTTACCATGCCCTTGCAGCCAATCCTTTCACGGATTCCGCCAGTGCGACTCAGATTCAGTCCGCTATTGAGCAATTAGCCCAGCAACAGGTGCTCTCTGGTTATGAGAACAATACCTTCAAGCCCAATCAAGCGGTCACACGCAGTGAGATTGCCAAAATGGTAGCCCTCGCGTTCCACGTGAATACGATGGTGGATGCAACGACAGTTAGTCCTTTTCAAGATGTAACTTCAAAAGACTGGTACTACAACTATGCGATTTCCCTACAAGCTCTCGGCGCAATGAATGGTGTGGCTAGCCAGCAATTCGCTGGAACGCAAACGATCACTTCCGAACAACTGAGCAGCGTCATGGCAACGGTACTCCAAGTAGATGCAGCAACGATTCGTCAGTTGCCAAGCTACGCTTCACTAAGCAGCCAAGTTACCCGCGGTCAAGCTGCTTTGCTCCTCGCCCAAGCCCAGCAAGTGGCGCCTGTTCGTGTGACGAAGCTGGAGGTTTTGAATGCCATTTCCCTACAGGTGACATTCTCAGCACCGATTCCATCAGCAGAATTAGAGCTGGAGCCTGCGTCCAAAAACTTTGTTTTTGACAACGGTCTTGTCATCAATAACGTACCGCGCCTGAAAACAGGCTCTGTATCCACGTATATTGTTCCGGTTCCAACACAGAAAGCAGGTACGACGTACTCGCTGACTTATAAAGGTCAACCTGCTGTTACTTTCACAGCTAGCACAGAGCGCATCCGTTTGGATTCCACGGCTCAGGTTGCCAATGATCTATTTGAAGTTGAATCCCATCTAGCTGACGGTGTTGCGGATTACGGTTATGTCATTGCCGCTTACAGCAAAGGCCGTCCTGGTTCATTTATCGTTGACGCATGGAATCGGTATAATGGAACGACCTACCAAATCCTATCTTCCATGCGGGGGCGCCAAGTCCAAATCACCCCTGAGGGTGGTGCAACGATGACGGCTAATTACTTGCCTTTCACGCAAGCAACGGATGGTCGCCAAGCGCCTAAGTTCATTTTGCCAAACGGAGAGACCTTCCACCCTGGTGTCACATATACAGTTTCCGCAGACTGGGCAACACTTACGAACCCTACTTTTACAGCAAAAGAAATCGCTCCGCTCCAACTTCAATCCGCTGACGCCGTAGATGCGAAGACGATTGCAGTCACGCTGACGCAAGATCCGAAGGACGAAATCTTCGTTTCACGCCGCGTATCCTTAACAACTGCTGATGGCACAGTATTAACTGCTGAATACAGCTTAACGACACGTAAAGGTGCTGTTGGTACTTTCACGCTTTTGAATAATGCTCAGCTGGTTCCAGATACGACTTATACGGTTGCTCCAGTGGGTGCATGGGCTACGGCTTCAAGTGTCACTTTAAACTTGAAAAAGTAATCAATGACTTTTTAATCGAATGACAAAAAGATAAGGAAGATGACCTGCGATCAGGTTCTCTTCCTTACCTTCGTTTTTCCCAACTTATCCACAGGTATTGTTTCCCTAAAATTCTTACATCCTACATCCAGAGGTTGACCATCTATGTTACTGAAAAATAGTTCCCTATTCGCACGCTTAACGCCGCTCACGCTGCTTCTGCTCTTACTTGGCTGTAGCAGCCAACAATCGCCCCCAGTCAACAGCCCCAACCCGACAAAGACATCAACAACATCTCCTACCTCTGCAGCTGCAACACAAACGCCCGCGACGAGTTCATCACCTGCTGAGAATGCGACCGCTTCCCCTTTGACGGCAACGACCTTAATGTTGACGCATTCGAAGAGTGACTATATGTCCTTCCTCGATCCCGCTTCAGGACGCTTCGAGAAGCTTGTCGTAGGTAAAGCCCCTTTTGCCATCGCAGAGGGGTCTAATCATCGTGCTTATGTGTCGACAGCCGAGGGTGTCGCCGTCATTGATACGAAGCTCCGCACACGAATTGCTCTTGTCCCTTATCAGGCCAATGTGGGTAAACCACGCTTTGGTGAATATCGCTCGGGCGGCATGGGGATTGCGGTATCGCCAGATGGTAAATTCGCTTATGTCGGTGTGTATCTCGACGGCGGCAAGAGTCAGCTTGAAATCTTGGATACAGAAAAGCTCACTATGACGGGGCGAGTCCCTGTCGGCGTTCGACCTTTTGATGTCGTGACGTTGGACGGCCGCGAAGTATACAGTATAGACCACGACGGGTACACGGTGACGGCTGTCGATCCTTTCAGCCTAAAAGGTCGCACGTTAGAGGCTGCTCCTTTCGGTAAAGGCGGCTTCGAGAAGCCGCACTACGCCGCCGTCCGCTCTGATGGCCGCTTACTTCTGCCTTACCAAGGCCGCGGTCTTGTGGTGCTTGACCCGAAGAGCGGCAGCTATACAACCGAACCTTTAACGGGCAACACCCATCAGGAGGGTGTTACGCTTACCCCGGACGGTAAGCAGCTGCTGATCGTTGGCATCGGTGAGGCAGGCAGCGCAACAGGCAAGCCGAATCTGACCGTGCTCGACGCCAATACCTACAAGGAGAAGATCATTCCGTTAGCCCGCATGCACCAAATGGTCGCCAGCAGTGCCGATGGTCGCTATGCCTATCTCACAGGGGGCGTCACTTATGCCGATACTGGCTGGAATGGTATGACGGTCGTTGATCTCGCAACAGGTACAACACGCGAATTCGCGCTGCCCGATTACCCGCTGGATGTGCAGCTGCTAACGAATTAATAGCAATATCAACTCATGATAAATTCAGGACTTTTAAACCATATACTAGCACACCATAATTGGATAAACTTGGGTTTCGAGCAATTTTCATAGAAAGGTAGTTGATTTGCTATGAATAAGTTCTTACCCATGTCCGCTATCCTTTTGTTGGTTATTTTGAGTGGATGCGAGAAAAAGGAAGTTACTTTAGTGGCTAATAGTGATTCTTGGAAGTTTAAAGTTAACTATCTCCCCAGCAAGCATGGATACGTGGAGAAACAAACAATTGAATACATGGGGAACGAATCTGTAAATAAAGTCGACATTTTTCTGAATCACAATTATAACAGTTCAACTGTAAATTCCTTACAGGTTGAATCTCTTGTGGGTCCTCAGGAGTTAGTTACTAGAAGCGAGGTCGATAATTGGAAAGACGCCACAAATGTTAAGATCGTTTGGACCGAAAAAGATAAGTTACAAGAGGAAACAATGAATCTTACCCCCTCCATCGAGAAATAACGAAGGATCTGAGAGCCCCCCCTTCAATCCCCCTTCGCCATATAACCAACACCAGGGTAGGTCACAATTAGCTCCTGCCCTTCGGTGTGGGCCTTCAGCTTTTGCCGAATCCGCGCAATCGTAACGCGCAAATATTCCACCTCATCGCGATACTCACTTCCCCAAATCTCGCTCAACAGCTGTTCATGTGTCATCACTTTGCCTTCATGCTGCAAAAGGAGAACGAACAGATTATACTCCGTCTCCGTAAATTTCACTTCCATACCGCCGAGTCGTATGCGGCGCTGAGCTAAATTGACACTCACCGGTCCAACGGTCAGTTCGCTAACCGTAGATGGTGCAGGCAGGCGCCCATCTAAGCGGCGAAGCACCGCATTGACTCTGGCGAACAGCTCGTCCAACGAGAAAGGCTTGGTCAAATAATCATCCGCACCGAGATTCAATCCCTGCACTTTATCCGCGCCATTGCTTCTTGCTGTTAGCATGATGACAGGCACACTTGAATAGGTGCGCAGTCTTCGCAATACTTCGAAGCCATCCATCCCCGGCATCATCAGATCTAGCAAAATCAAATCTGGATCGACGGCTTCCGCCTTCTCCAACGCCTCTGCCCCGCTTTGACAGGCCACAGTCTCAAAACCTAACGATTTCAGATTCGCCGCGATGAAACGAATGATTTTGGGCTCATCGTCGACAATCATGATTTTCTTTGCGCTCATGCTAGCTCATCTCCTCCTTCAAACCGTAGAATCGTCAGTGTGAATCGGCTTCCCTCGCCAAGCTGGCTTTCAACCTTAATCGTTCCACCGTGGGCATCCATAATCCCTTTGCAAATCGCCAGACCAAGCCCTGTTCCGCCTGTTTGACGGCTGGATGACACATCCACACGATAGAAGCGATCAAATATTTTAGCCAAATGCTCCTCCGCGATACCAATCCCATTATCCTGCACGTGAACATACACATACTTCTCATCCGCTTGAGTGGACACATTTATGATCGGTTGCCGCTCATTATATCGGACTGCATTAATGAACAAGTTCAAGAAAACCTGCTCCATCCGGAGTTTATCTGCGTAAACTAAAGCTGCCTGCGTAGGCAGCTCCACCTCGAACTGAAGCTGAGCATCGCTGATCTCATCGGGCAGTCTACTTCTAGCACTTTCGATCACTGCGGCTAGCTTCAACGGTTGCGGATGAATTCCCATCGCCCCCGATTCAATTTTAGATATATCCAGCCACTCATCAATGAGATCTTGAATACGGCCTATATCTTCATGTATGCCTTCAAGCAGCTCCAATTTAAAATCCTCATCCCAATGAGCATCCCTGCGCAGCAAGGTTTCCACTCCACCGCGAATACTCGTAATTGGCGTTTTGAATTCATGTGAGGCGAGTGAGATGAGATCGTTTTTGAGCGCGTCGATTTCATGCTCCTTCGTTCTGTCACGCCACACATAGCCGCGGCCAAAAACCCGCCCCTCCCGCGCGACTTGAAACGCAGATACCATCATAAATCGCGGCTTGCCTTGTGCTGTTTTTACGGTCAAAGCACTCTGTACCCTTGGCTCTGCCCTCAGCTTGCTAAGCTGGAGTTCGCCCTGATCTTCAGGCAAAAGCTCAGCGATTCGCTCGAATAAATCAGCCTCTGGCATATTAGCCAATTCACCCATCGGAATCGCGAAGCTTTCCGCCATCTGATGATTCGCATACAGCACATTATGCTGTACATCAATAAGCACAATCGCATCGGACATGCTCTCTAAAACCGCATTCAACGTCGCATGCTCGTCCTGTAATCGCTGTGTTCGCTCTTCCACGCGATGCTCAAGCTCACTATTCAGCTGCAACAAAGCGCGCTGGTTTTCCTTGATCTGCGCTGCCATGCGGAAGAAATGCTCCGCGAGCTGATGCAGCTCCGATGGCGCTCCACGCGGTACAACCTTCTGGTCAGGCTGCGCGAACGAGCCTCCAGCTAGTCGCTGCGTATAGCCGACTAAGGCGTGGATCGTGCCGTTCAATCTTTTGGCCAGCAGACTGCCTAGCAGCACAGTTAAGATGAGCGTGAACACTAACAACAGCAGCGTTATCCGTAAAGATTCGTTGAATGCCGCATTGACCGCCGCGGTCGACCTGCTTACCCACACAATGAGATTCAAGTCAGGAATCAGCTTAAAGGTAATGAGCTCTTTATGTGCGGAGGTGCCTAATGAATAGGTGCCTTCGCCTTGTTTTTGCATTTTGGCATCTGCTACGATTGGCTCTTTCGATAAATCGGCCATGGATTCCGTCAGCGCAGCATTCGGATGATAGATGGGCTTGCCTCCATGATCAAGTACGACAGGATAGGTTTCTGTACCATAATCATATTTCGTAACGAGCGTCTTGATTGGCGCTAATTCTAGAACAGCCAACACGAAGCCATCTACCTGCTTGCTGCCCTTGTAAATCGGTACGGCAATCGCTATAGCTGGTTGATTCAAGCTTTCGGGACCTTTAAATAACGAAGAAATAATGGCTTTCTGTCCTGCTTTTACACGTGATGTGTAGTCCCGATCGTTGACATCTGTACCAATCAAGTCTGTCGACATTTGATGTGTCGCTTTAATGGTACCTTTATCATCCACCACATAGATGCCCGTGAACCCCTCCAAATTCTCTTGGAGCGATTGCAGCTTCAGCGTCAGGCTCTCTCGGTTCCTGAACGCCGCATCCGAAGCCGAAATGGTAGCTGCTAATGTTTCAACGGCATTGCGATGATAGGACATATACGCTTCTACCGCGTCCCCTAGTCGAAACGTCGTCTGCCGCTGGTTCTGATTCGTTTCTTGTGTAATATGCTTAATTTGTGAAACCTGAAATCCGCCTAGAATCAGGATCGGAATCAAGGCCATTAGGGCAAATGTAATCGTTAAATGTGACCTCATGGAATAATGCTTCAATATGAAAACACCCCGCTCTCCATCGCAATCATTTGTTTAGTTTCCAACTTATTTTACCACTGGCAAATTTGTAATGAAAATGAAATCTAACCTTCATGTTGTTTTAATGTTAAATGCCTATAATAAAGACCAACCCCCCTTTAAAATATAAACTTAGACCCACAGCCCGTTGCTGTGGGTCACTTTTTTGTTCATAGCCCCCTTGGTATGACACCTGAACAAGAAGGGTTGACGAAGGACTTACCTTATTCGTGTCACGAAAACTGTTGCGAAGCATGCAAAAGTACAACCTTTTTTATTGAATTAACCGCTCAAGCTGAAATGCTTGAGAAAGTGCAACTATTTCTGCGATACTCATCTTTTTATCACCGTTTCGGTCCAAAAGGATGCACTTTCGCACTAATGTATCTATGTTTAGCCGTTTTCCCCGAAAATGAGTGTACTTTAGCATCTTTGACCATTTACGCTTACCAATCACACAATTTCCCACAATCTTACGATAGGATGTCCATAATCTTTCGGTACAGTAAGGGTGTAAGGGAAATCAAACATCCCTGCACGCTCCACAAATCGAAAGGAGTTTTCTAACGATGAAACCAACATGGAAAAAACGCGCCGTTCAAACGAGCATGCTCGCTATTATGACAACCATCGCACTTGGTGCTGTAAGTGCATCTGCGGCAGATACGACAACGGAAGCTAAACCAGGTCAAGCCTTGCAAATGGTAAAAGCAGTGGGCGCAGCGCCAGCGGCGTTCTTCCACTCTTCGCAAGCAAGCTTGCTGAACCAACCAGCGCATGAGCGAAACTACTTGAAGATGCTAGCAAGTACATACACGCCTGATGCTCTTGCTGATTGGAAGAAAGCACTGGACGACCGGAAGCAAGTCGAAGCTGATTTCCCGAAGCCGACCTTCTCCAAAGCTATGACACTCCCTCGGGAATTTTCCTTAGATAAAGTGGAGGGTGTCGCTCCTATGGACGTAACTTTTACAACCTCTGCAGCATCTGGTGCAGTAACCGAAAAGATCAAAGACCTTCCACAAGGAGCTGCAACGAGAGTCCTCATCAGCCACGCTATCCCAGCGGAAGGACTGCCTGCAGAGACGACCACCCGAGTTCTTCCAGTTGAGGCTGGAGTGACGAGTGATATAATGAAAGCAGCGCCTGTAGAGTTGCCAGAATCCTTCAAACGTCAGCAAAAGCTCGCCGAAGCAGTTGAAGCAGATGATGCGGAAACAATTCGCGCCTTACTGCCAGAGTTGTTGAAGGATTATGTGAAAGAAACGGAATCTTTGCGTGAAATGAGCAAAAATATCAAAGATCAGCAAGCAACTGAGGCTGAGAAAAAATAAGTTAACAGCTGTACGAGGTGGAACCGATCGCACAAAATAGCGATTCGGCTCCACTTTTCCCCATTTTGTCAGGCATGGAAGGTGTGGTATACGATGTATAGCATTTATTTAGTAGAAGATGAAGAACATTTACGAGGCGTACTAGCTGCCTATTTGGAGAAAGAGGGGTGGCAAGTGCGTTCGTTCCCTGACGGGACCTCAGCTAGAGAAGCGATCTTGGAGCGGCCGGACTTGTGGGTCCTCGACATTATGCTTCCTGGCGTAGACGGCTTCCAGCTCATGCGTGAGATTAAAGCGGATCAGCCGTCGCAGCCGGTTATCTTCATATCGGCCCGCGATGCCGATATTGATCGCATCATCGGGCTTGAGCTTGGCAGCGATGACTATTTGGCGAAGCCATTCTTGCCCCGAGAGCTTGTGATTCGTTCACGAAAGCTGCTGGAACGGGTCTATGCAAGGCAAGGAAATGGCGTGCCGTCATCAGTATCTATGGAGCGCCGCGCGCAGCTGACCACATTGACCCCCTACACCATTGATGAGCCCGCGCGCACTGTAAGCGATAGTGATGGCACCACGCTCGATTTGACCTCGAAGGAATACGAGCTGTTGCTCTATTTCGTTCAGCATCAAGGGCAAGTGCTTGAACGCGAACAAGTACTTCGCGGGGTTTGGGGCATCGATTACTTCGGCACGGATCGTGTCGTCGATGATTTAGTTCGCAGGCTGCGTCGCAAGCTGCCGGACATGCGATTAGAAACCGTATACGGATACGGGTATAGGATGGTGAAAGCATGAGACTACGACTAGGCCAGTGGCCGCTTGCTATGAAGTTATGGGGCGCCTTCGCCGCATTAACCTTACTGATTTTCACGCTGCTTGCGGTGCTATTACCTTGGACGTTAAAAGGCTTTTTCACCGAGCAGCTATATAATATTTTGATGGATACCCAAAGCGGTCTACAGGTAGAGGCAACTGCAGCGGTCGCGAGCCCCGTCTTTACTTTCCCTTTGTCCACTCAGCCTCTGAACGTAGCAACAAAACCGATTACTGCCCCAGGAAGCCGTGTTGTCGTCTCACAGAATGCACAAGAAAGCACCAGTAAGAGCCCTGGTGTTGGCACGGTCAATAGCGAAACAGCACCAACTAGAGTGCTTACGGAAGCTAGCGCAGCCATTGATCCCTCTATGTTGGCCACACAGCTCACCTTGCCTGTTCAAGACACAATAGCTGGACCCTCCATTCGTCATTTTATGATTAACGGTGCACAAGCCGCTCTTGCGATCGAGACAACAACCTCCAGCACGGGACCGTTCATAGTAGCTATGGAGAAAGATGCGCTAGCTCAGATGCAGCCCGTAGCCAAGTATACGCGCAGTATCGATAACAACAGTATCTTCTATGTGATTCGCAAAGAAATCGTCCAGGGAGCTGCACCTAACTTCATCGTATCTTACGCATGGGGAAACTACCGCAACGATCTCATCATGTCGATGTTCGGCAGACTTATGCTGTTAATGGTTGGCCTGATCGTGGTCAGCTGGCTGCCCTGCTTGCTGCTGGCTCGCTATTTCACACGCCCGCTCGTTCAGATGGAGCGCCATGTAGGACGGATGGCGGAACGCGATTGGCATGAGCCGATCGACACGGGCCGCCGCCAAGATGAGATTGGCCGTCTCGGCAAAGCCATCGAACTGATGCGTCAGCGTCTCGTGAAGCAAGACCGTGCGCAGCAGTTCTTCCTGCAGCACACGTCGCACGAGCTAAAAACACCAGTCATGGTGATTCGCAGCTATGCGCAATCGATCCAAGATGGTGTTTTTCCGAAAGGCACGCTGAGCGCGAGTATCGGCGTCATTATGAAAGAAGGCGAACGCCTGGAGAAGCGCATTCGCGATCTTTTACTGCTGAATAAGTTGAATTATTTTACAGCCAAAGAGAAGCCTTTTCACGCCTTTGAGATCGAAGCGGTCATCGAAGATGTGGTTGAGCGACTCCGCTATCGGCGTCCCGAGATTGACTGGGAGCTGCAACTCGCTCCACAGACGCTTATCGGCGATCAGGAACAGTGGAAAATCGCCCTAGAAAACATGCTCGATAACCAGCTTCGCTACGCAGAGAACTGTATTCGCATCAGCGTGAATCCCGCTCCTCATTTTGAAATTCGGATGCATAATGACGGGCCGCCGCTGGATCAAGACATCGCGGATAATCTATTCGAGCCTTTCCGCACAGGCGGCAAGGGACAGTTCGGTCTCGGCCTAGCCATCGTGAAACAAATTATGGACCATCACGGGATGTGCGTTCGCGCTTTGAATGAGAGCGATGGCGTTACGTTTACCATTTTACCTGCCAACGATGCGGTTGGAGGCACCAAGGCATAGCACATAGTAGCAGAAATAAATAGCGGCATAGATAATCGTTGTAGATACTATAGGAACTAGCAGATTTCCGCTAATCAATTGAATCGTCGCCAAGGCTTTCAAAACCATAATGCTATGCACAACACCTAGCAAGAGTGGCAGCATGAACACGAACAGCGTTTGTTTGGCGATTGTCGTGCGAATCTCTTTGCGGCTCACGCCGATTTTACGCAGCATCACATAGCGCTCTTTATCTTCATTGGCATCGGTTAGCTGTTTGAAGTAAATCATACAGCCCGTCGCGGCCAAGAAGACAAGTCCTAGGAAGCCCAGCGTGAATATATCCATGCCAGCTGACTCCATGTTTTGGCGATATTGAAAATAGTACGTGGACAGGCCGTTTTGATCTGTTTTCAGTTTAATCAGTTTATCGGAGGTTAGCTTCGTTGATCCTTGGTCTTTCACGACGTAGCCTTTGTAGATCACCTCGTCAGATCCTGGAAGCAGCGTCGCATACAATTTATCGCTCACGATGAAGACCAGATCAGGGAAGCCCCAAGGGAGCATTCTTCCTGCAATCAGCTGTTGGACGGTTAGCGTTTGCTTGCCTGCCTGAGCGTTGAAAGAAATCGTATCACCCTTCACTTCATTCAAAGTGAACGTCGAATATTTCGGCTGAATGACCGCGACATCGTTGTCTTGAAGTGAAACCTGCCTGTCTCTATCCAGCGCCTCTAAGGTACGATTGTACATGGAGGCTGAGACAAGCTTGATGGGAACTGCGCTAGGCGAGTGGCTCGATGGATGATAATAGAAGTTCGTCACGTCCGCCGTAACTCGAATGATCGGTACATCTAGCTTTGCCTTGATCGGATGATCTTTATCCTGTTCCAAAATGGTGCTAACCTGCCCATCCAAGCTAGCTCCTTGCGAAATGTGCATGTAGCTGAAAGGAGCTTCCTCCTCGGCTTCCTTTGTTATCGTAAAATAGGCGCTTGAACCTACCGTTACCGCACAGAGCGTTAGCGCACTTAGCAGCGCAATCATCGTGAACATCCGCGTATTTCCGCGAATCCGGTAAATCAGTTGGGCTGTCGATATCATATTCATGCCTGCATAGTAGCGAGACTTCGTCTTTTGGGCGATTTTCAAGATGTAAATGAGTGCATACCGAAATAGCAGATAGGTGCCAGCAATCAAGCTGCCGAAGATCATGAGGAAATTCCGCCCCATTTGTCCTGAAGTCGTCATGGGTTGGAACACGGTCCAATAGCCGATGACTAAGAGTACAATAGCAAGTACTGCTGAGAAAGCCGATGGCTTCGGAACATGCTCCCCTTCTTGCTCCGCCTTGAACAATTCAACCAATTGGAATCGATAGATCAAGCGATAGCTATGGATCGAAGTCACCACAATGATGATCGCAAACACGATCAGTGTGTTCACAATCGCCTCCGATGAAATACTGAAGCTAACTTCAACGGTGGCATCCAGCAGCTTGAGGAACATCATCGCAAACAGCTTGGTCAATAGCGTCCCCAGCACGATCCCCACCGCGACGGCGCCAATCCCCATCATCATATTTTCATAAAATAACATCGTCCCAATCTTCCGCTTCCTCACACCAAGTAAGGCGTACAGGCCTACTTCTTTCTTCCTCTTCTTGGTGAAAAACGAGTTCGAGTACCAGATAAATACAGCTACGAAGAGGATCAGAATGATCGAGGCTTGCTGGAAAACCGAGCGCATGCCCTCCCATTTCTGTACATTGGCCGCAATTTCCTCGCTGTAACGTAAAGAAACGAACGTATAGTAGATCACGACACTGAAAATCATCGAGATGAAATAGATCAAATAGTTTTTCAGATTACCGATGACATTCCTTCTGGCCAAACTAAATAAGGTCACTTGCTCCACCCCCTAGTACCGAGAGCACATCCATTACCTTGTTGAAAAATTCCTTTCGCGTAGACGTTCCCTTATTTAACTCCGTAAATAATTTACCATCTTTAATAAAGACGACGCGTGTACAATAGCTAGCTGCAAATGCATCATGCGTCACGACCAGAATGGTCGATTGATCCTGCACGTTCAAGCTCTGTAAGCTTTCCAGTAGCTCTGTCGCCGACTTGGAATCGAGCGCTCCTGTCGGCTCATCCGCTAGAACGAGGCTGGGGTTTGAGACAATGGCGCGACATGCGGCAGTACGCTGCTTTTGCCCGCCAGAAATTTGATACGGATATTTGTCTAGAAGTGCATCTATGCCAAACTTCTTAGAGATAGCCGCTACTCTGCTTTCCAGCTCAGCCACCTTCATTCTCGCTAGCGCAAGAGGGAGGATGATGTTCTCTTTTACAGTCAATGTATCCAGCAGGTTATAGTCCTGAAAAATGAAGCCTAGCTTGTCGCGGCGAAACGCTGCAAGTTCCGCTTCCTTCATCTTCATCAGTGAGATGCCATCCACTGTGATTTCCCCTGAGGTAGGTTGGTCAATCGTGGCCAGCAAATTCAGCAAGGTCGTTTTACCCGATCCGGACGGGCCCATAATGCCAACGAACTCGCCTTGCATGACGGTCAAATCGATATCCTGCAAAGCTGTGAATACATTTCCTTTGGACCCATATACCTTCTTCAGTTGCTTCGCTTCAACGATGGTTTTCATATCGGTTCTTCCTCCAATAAGCATGGTTTTTTCTTTATACCGCTATCCTACTATCTATGCGTCCTACCAACCATCGAAGTAACTTACAACGTATCTGGGTAACCTTACAATTTTGTCATGATTGTGCTACCATTTCTGGTAAAGCAACATTTGTCAGGCTTTAGGAGGTGTCAGTTGTGAAAATTATGATCGTGGAAGATGATAAAACGATACGAGATACGGTAGCTGAAGCACTGGGCCGCTGGGGGTTTGAAACGGTTGTCGCCCAGGAGTTTGATGCTGTACTCACCCTTTATGTGAAGGAAAATCCCCATCTCGTACTGATGGACATTAATTTACCGGCGTTCGATGGCTTCTATTGGTGCCGCCAAATCAGAGAAATATCGAACGTGCCGATTCTCTTCCTCTCCTCCCGCAATACCCCGATGGATATGGTGATGTCTATGAATATGGGTGGCGATGATTTTATCCAGAAGCCCTTCTACACCGACGTTCTCGTAGCCAAAATCAATGCCCTGCTTCGTCGAACCTACTCCTACATGGAAACAGCGGCCAATGTGATGGCGCATAATGGGGTCGTCCTTAATTTGAAGGATGGCGACATTGCTTGCGGTGATCAGAAGGCAGAGCTAACCCGAAATGAGTTCAAAATTCTAACCATTCTCCTGCAGCATCAAGGCGCTATCGTCAGTCGTGAGCAGATGATGCGCGGTCTCTGGGAGGATGAAAGCTTCGTCGACGATAATACGTTAACTGTTAATATTACCCGCCTGCGCAAAAAGCTTGCAGAGCTTGGACGCGATGATTTCATCACAACGAAGAAAGGGCAAGGGTATCTGATTCCATGAGCTTTCTCTCGTATTTGAAGGATAAACGGTATTTCCTGGGTATGTATGCGGGGACCATGCTATTCGTTTCGCTGATTATGCTTGTCAGTGTGAAGGGGCAGGCTGCGCTTAATAATATCGCTTACACGAATGCGGGTTGTTTCTTATTTGCTGCGTCTTATGTTACAGTTGGCTACTTCTATCGGAAGTCTTTCTTCAATGAGCTCAATGAGTTTCTAGGCAAAAGCAAACATCAAGATTGGGCCGTTGCCGCCCTGCCCGAGCCTCAAAGCGAAGAGCAAGAGCTCTATCTCCAGCTGTTAACTCAGCTGTCCAAGGATCAGGCTCATGAGACGCAACTCCTGCATGCGGAGATCCGTAACCATCAAGACTTCATCCTCTCGTGGATTCATGACGTGAAGCTGCCGATTGCGGCCAGCCGTCTCATTATGGAGAATCGCGCTGGCAAAACCGCCGAGTATCTCGTAGACAAGCTCGAAGACGAGCTTAGCAAGATCGATAGCTATGTGGAGCAAGCACTCTATTATTCGCGGATTGACTCGTTCTCACGTGATTATTTCATCTCGGAATTGGCGCTGAGCACCATAGTGAAGGAGAGTATTAAGAAGGTCGCTAAGATTTTTATTACGAAGCGGATACGCCCTGACATGGAGGATCTTACCCACCTTGTGAACAGTGACAGCAAGTGGCTCGGCTACATCGTGAATCAGATCGTGGCGAATGCTTTGGCCTATACTGAGAATGGCGGGAGTATTCGATTTCATTCCGAGGAAACGGAGTCTGAGAAGCGACTGATCATTCAGGATACCGGGATAGGGATTGATTCCGCTGACTTGAGTCGCGTTTTCAATAAAGGCTTCACCGGGAAAAATGGCAGAACGCATAGCCGCTCTACTGGCATGGGACTCTACTTAGCTAAGCAAATGGCGATCAAGTTGGGGCATGATCTGTCGATCACCTCAACCTTGGATGAGGGGACCACGGTCACGATTCATTTCATGAAGATGCAGCATTACAATGATTTGCGTTGATGTTTATAGTGAGAAAAGCCTCCAAGCCTGAGTGTTCAGGTTGGAGGCTATTTGGGTGTTTCGTGGCATCTGCGCCCCGGCCATTCGCCGGAATTACTTTTCTGTTGTATCTACAACAGATGTTTAGGAACGAGAAGCCTCTACCTTGGCGGCTGGTTGTTCGTGCTTTTTCAACAGCGAAAGCAAGATGACCACAAGTGCTCCTGCTCCAATCAAAGCTAGTGTCCAAATCGGACTGCTCAGATTCAAGTTCTGACGGAAGTAGAACAGGTCGCGCAGACCTTCGGCAGAGAAACGTAGCGGCAGCCACGAATATAACCAGTCGTGGCTGAACGATGGCAGTAGCTCTGGAGGTAGTTAAATAAATATATTAAATTAATTTGCAGTAAGATTGAGTTCTAGACGGAGTTCATGTACGGTCTTTTCACCTTTTTGGTATTCTTCTCTTCCTTTTTTAAATCGTTCGATCATTTTTCCTGATTCTTCTGCCTTTTTGAGATACGTATCGTCGTTATATCTTTTCGCAGCATCCTTAAATTCATTGACACCCATTGAATAGTTTTCAATGGCTTCATCTAATCGCTTAGCAAAATTTTCAGTATCGTCAGGGTCAGCTTCTAGTTGGAGCTTTCTTGTTTCATTACCGAGATTCTTAACTTTAATGCCTTGTTGGTTTTTTGCATCTTTGTCCTCTCTTGTTTTGTCAGGCATCGCGTCCAATAAATTGTGCTCAATAGTTTCCTTATCCATAGATGCCTTAGCTAAAGCTTTCAGAGAGACAATATCTTTTGCAGCTAGCGCGGTAATAGAAAATACACTTGCCGCAACTAAACATGTGGCTGTAATGGTAATTAGTTTTGTTTTTAATTTCATTGTAATTCCTCCTATTTATCTTTACCACTTTTCCACAGAGCCTGATCATTACTATCTAAACTTGTGGAGTGTTGTGCAACATATAAATTACCCGCATTGTACCAATTAATTGCAACGGAATGCTTAGTTTTGAAGTTAGCATCCGCGAATTGAACTATATCTCCGACCCAGAGGTCAGAATAAATTTCACTAAAATAAGTTAAAGCTTCATCCATGGTATATCTTTGCAACTGATACGCATGATAACCATTTCCAGCATCTGTGCCTCCCCAAAATGAACGAAAATTATGAGCACCCGCCCATGATGAAGTCCGATAATTTTGTGTAGCTGTAGGAGCGCCATTATAAGGAGGAACAATAGCACCTGGATTATTATGATACCGATCAACTGTATCTCTATTATATCCATGTACTCCCTGAAACGCCAAACCTCCTCCATCATGAAGAACTTGAGAAACGAAATTTGTACAATCTCCGCCCTCTATGATTACCAATAATAGGTAAATAGTTGCTAAATTTCTCTATTAATTGTCGAATTATGTAACTTATTTTTGAAGTAGATAGAATCTAAAGTCCTCCATAGTTAATAGAAATCCCTTCCCCCCGCCGGGAACCCGCGATTGCGCAGCAAAAAAGCCCAATGGACCAAGAGTGTTCTTCTCTTGGTCGCTTGGGCTTTTAGTGGGTGGCGGTTTTCGGTGGCCAGAAATACATTCACCTTGATCTAGTGATGTGAAATAGTGGACACATCCATTACAATAGGAGGAAAACAGAAATGAGTAATCCTATATGAGACTTGAAGAACTCGAGAAGCTAGAATGTGATCTTAGGTTAGACAACATTGGCTTTCAAGAGGTAGCAGATCGAATATTTAAGAGTTCGAAGCCTTGGCAGTTAATCGAATGGAAAAATTTAAGAGACAAAACTTTGAAAGATCATTGCGACTTGGACTAGGTGTTGGTGAAGGACCACCACCTGAGTACGTAACCTCAATGTGATCTGGGTACTTGTATGTCTCAGATACCAAATCGACGGTGAACGCGGCGTAATAAACCCTTACCTTTGCACCGTTAGGTGGAGTCCCTAGTTCTTTGGAATATCCTGCATGATTGAAATCTTGTGAATAGGTTACAGTGTAATTATCAGAACTGTTTGCATTGACAGTACCATCAGTGGTAGTGGGGTCAGCATTACCCGAACTAACACCCGCAGGTCCAGCGATTGACGGCCCCATATTCACTTGAGAAGTTCTTCAAAACTTATTTGTCACCCAACGCAAGGTTTTGCTGGCTTTTCATATAAAATCGATTTACAAATTAGTAGAGGGTCCCATATCATTTCCCGTCTATCCTGAAACCTTAACTCTCCGCAAATTTGATTACGAATCGAAAGCAAGCATCCTCTTCGTACCACATAGGAAAGTTCGTCCCCCATACATTGTTATAGAGTTGAAAATGCATACCTTCAGATTCTAATCCGATCGAATTATTAAACTGTAACAATCTTGGCTCATCAGGGGCCACTAATGCTGCATCTAATGATCCAATACTTAGTTTGCCATCCCCCCCTATAAAAGATGCCTTCATTAATAACGTGCATATTCCGAATCCCGTCCTTACGACATCTAGGGGTGAGATACGTTCTCCAAATTTAACCAACCTCCACCTGTTTGGGTTATCAACTTGGGGGATAAAAGAAAACCACAGCGCTTCAGACAACCGAGATGCGGGTTTATCAAACCACGTGAGTTCTATTTCCAAAACCTGTTCAGCTTTGGCAAACCTGTACATAAGCTGTACACAGTCAGGCTTAGTTTTTATTAAACATATTGATGTGTGCTTTCATTTCCTTCAAATTGCATGCTTTTTAGATATTTTCTTGTCGCTCTTACGCTTTGTAGGGATTTTCTTGTCGTTGTACTGCGACGAGTTACTCGATTCTTTCGAGTAATTCAGTCCGACTGGCCTGGATTCGCGACGAGTTACTCGATTTTTTCGAGTAATTCAGTCCGACTGGCCTGGATTCGCGATGAGTTACTCGATTTTTTCGAGTAATTCAGTCCGAATGGCCTGGATGCACGACGAGTTACTCGATTTTTTCGAGTAATTCAGTCCGACTGGCTTCAAACATACAAAGCAAATATGCCCCCAAATAACTGGGAGCATACATGATCATAAGCAATGCTATTAAGCTTTAACTTTCGCTTTAATCTCTTCCAAAGGCTTGTGATTCCCGTATTTCGGGTACTCACGCGTGGATGGTGCTGCCCACTGAACCGCATTGCTGATCACGCGGCGGATTTGCTCGTTGTAGTATGTGCGGTACGTTTCGTGACCTGGACGGAAGTAGAAAATCTTCCCGTTCCCACGGTGGAACGTACAACCGCTGCGGAATACCTCGCCGCCTTCGAACCAGGAAACCATGATAAGCTCGTCCGGTTGCGGGATATCAAAATGCTCGCCGTACATTTCCTCAGCTTCAAGGTCAATGTACTCGCCAATGCCTTCCACGATTGGATGACCTGGAGCAACGACCCATAGGCGTTCCTTCTCGTCAGCTTCGCGCCATTTGAGATCACAAGAAGTGCCCATAAGGCTTTTGAACACTTTAGAGAAGTGACCGGAGTGCAGGACGATAAGACCCATGCCTGCCCATACACGCTTTTGAACACGAGCTACGATTTCATCTTGTACTTCGCCGTGCGCTTTATGTCCCCACCAAATCAGTACATCCGTATTGTTCAAAACCTCTTCCGACAGACCATGCTCGGGATCATCTAATGTTGCATATGTGACTTGAACGTCACCGCTAAGTCCCTCACCAATTGCAGTGTGAATCCCTTCCGGGTAGGCAGCGCGGACGATTTCACTTTCTTTTTCATGACGGTATTCATTCCAAACGGTTACTTTAAGTTGTTGACTCATCTTCCATGACCTCCAAAGATAGCGTGTACATTCTTACTTCTAAGTATAGATTTTCCCAACCGCTTAGGAAAGGCAGAATTGTGCCGACTTCTTATTCAATAGTGTCATCTGCTGCCCTAGGGTGTTATACTTAATGGGATTAACGCTTAGTATCCTTTACCAATCGTCTATTCAAAAATGTCCAACCTGTGAGGTATTCCATGCCTATGAACCCTACTCTTAGACCTACGAACTTAACTGAAATTAATAAGGAAGAGGTCGTTTACCAGAATCCGCTTCTCTTCTTGAAAATATGGGAAATCAAACATGACACGCCCCAATTCGGCTTTCCAGAGCCCTGGACATGGCATTGGCATAAGCAAGTTGAGTTCCTGGTAGTGACCCAGGGCCAACTTGCTATCCAAACCAAGGATGCCTATACGATCATGGAGGCTGGGGACGTCATGTTGCTTGGCTCCTCACAGCCGCATCGTACGCATAAGTACACGGAAGCGCCTCTGCATCAAATCGTATTTCAAATTGATCTTACACAGCATTTTGACCTAAGCACACTAGCTTATTTGCATTTATTTTCGGAGTTGACGCACTCGCTTGAGCCGTTTAATGCTCTTTTTCGTTCGAATAGGGCGGTTAGAGCAAGCGCTTACCAGCTCATCCGGCAAATTCATGAGGAGTCACAATCTCGTCAGATTGGCTATGAACTAGCCATTGTTGCTGCCATTAAGCACCTCCTGCTTCTTCTACTGCGCAATGATAAACGTGATCTCGCAGGACTAACCGAAGACTCTGGCATCTCTCGCCTGCGGCCAGCGCTGAATTATATAGACGAGCATTTGACCGAGCGAATTACGGTCGAAGATGTGTGCCGCATTCTGAATCTGAGCTATCATTACTTTATTAAGTATTTTAAAAAAGTGATGGGACTATCCTTTATTGATTATGTGAATTACAAACGTATCAAAAAAGCCGAGCGCCTCCTGCTCACAGGGGATCTCAGCATTATGGAAATCAGTTATGAAGTCGGCATTCAAAATATGGCTCAGTTCTACAAACTGTTCAAGCGACATAATCAATGCTCGCCTAAGGAGTTTAAGCAGCGGTTGCGTGACCAGACGGAGCTACAGGATGAGCAGGAGGGTGCGCAAGACACTGAGTGAGAATCGGAGCTGAAAGAATCGGAGCTGAAAATAATAAAGATTCTCAGGGGAGAAATCCTTCCTGACTGACAAATACACGCTCCTGCGGGAAATGCCGCAGGAGCTGTTCGTGCACGCGCAAGTACGCGTCCCGACTGTACCAGTCGGACAGCTCCAGCGCGTCATAGATCTTGCGCACGCCGATGCGTTCCGTGCGCTTGCCTCCACCACCATCGCCCATGAAATAGTCGTCGATGCATACCCGATCCACGATGCCAGCCAGCCGCTCGGCGAAACCGTCCGAGCATGGCAGGGCAGGCGCTATCGTGGCCTGCACCGGGATCCCGCGCGCGGCGAGCTCGCGCAGTGCTTCTAGCCGCGCCGCGATCGGTGGCGCGGACGGGGTGAACGCGCGACGGATGTCCTCGCGGTCCGTCTCCACCGTCATGCTGACTCGGACGCGCTCGCCGAGCAGCTGAAGCAGGTCCGCATCCCGCGTCACGAGCGGGCTGCGGGTTTGCACGAACAAGAAGTCCGGCTGCTGCACGGACATCACCTCGAGGAGCGCGCGGGTGAGCCGCTCCTTGTATTCGATCGGCTGATACGGGTCCGTCGCCGAGGAGAAGAAGATCGTGACGGGCCCTTTGCTCTTCGCCCTCGCCAGCTCCTTGGCGAGGAGCGCGGGCGCGTTCTCCTTCACGTCGACCCAGCTGCCCCATGCTTCGCTGCGGAATAAGGCCACGGGCATTTGCCGCACGTAGCAGTAGGAACAGGCGAAGGCGCAGCCCGTGTACGGATTTAACGTATGCGAATAACCTGCGAGGAAACCGCTTGCCTTCGTCAGCAGGGTCTTCGATTGCTTCCGCTGCACATCAACCATGGACATACCTCCTTCATGTTACTTGGATACTGTTCATTAATCACCTATCCACCACTAGCTACTCACTAACTATCACTCACACTTACCAATTACCATTCCTCTCTAACCGCAACAATTTCTCCTTATTCCCCAATCCGCCGCGATAGCCCGTCAGCGCCCCATCCTTCCCGACCACTCGATGACAAGGCACGACGATGAGCACGGGATTCGCCCCAATGGCGGTTCCAACCGCACGTACGGCACTGGATCGCCCCAGCGATTGGGCTACCTGTGAATAACTCACGGTTTCACCATGTGAAATATCGTGCAACGCTGCCCACACCCCCTGTTGAAACGCCGTCCCATGAAGATCCAATGGAAGTGAAAACACCATCCGTTCTCCACTCAAATACTCGTCCAGCTGCTGGATATAGGGCTTCAACATCCCCCCATCTTCTACCCAACTGCTCTGAGGTCCAATTTTACTTGCCCATTTGCTGAATTGCAGCCACGCCTCCTCGTCGACACCATTTCCTGCATCCCCGTCATGAAACTGCAGATAACCTAATCCGATATCTGTCACAGCCAGTAGGAAGTTACTCCCCTGCAATCGTACTAATCCCCAATAGATTGATGCATTTTTCGTCTCAGCGCCACTTATCTGCAAGCCCATCGTCTCCACTCCTGTCATCACTCCCACTCATCCCCTCTCCACATATGCGGCTTATCCCCCACTATCCAAAATGCTCCATTTAGTTGCATCAACGATCCCCTGTCGGTTATGGTTAATCAACGAACTTTTGACGAAATTCCGTCGGCGTAAGCCCGGTTTTTTTCTGGAACAACGTCGCAAAATGGGCCGCATTCGCCATCCCCACCTGCGCTCCGATCACATGTACGGCCATGTCCGAGGTGAGCAAAAGCTTTTTAGCCGCCTCCAGCCGGGCCTGCCCAATATACATAAGCGGCGTCACGCCTGCTATTCGTTTGAATGTCCTTTGCAGATGAAACGTACTCGCATAAAAATGCTCCGCAAGCGTCGCTAACGACAGCGGCTCAGCGAAATGTTCTTCGATATGCGCCTTCATTTGCTCGACCCATTCCTCATCGGGAAGTCTGATGCCGTCAGGCCGACACCTTTTACAAGGACGAAAGCTCTCTGCTATTGCCGCCTGACTGTGATGAAAAATACGCACATGCTCCCGCTTCGGAAGCCTAGATTTGCAGGAAGGCCGGCAGAAAATCCCTGTCGTCGCCACCGCATAATAAAACGTCCCATCATACGCCGCATCATTCGTAACGATCGCTTGCCAGAACCGCTCCTGCATACCGAGTGCCCCTCTCCTTGTGTTCCTTTTATACGCTCAGTATACCCAAACAGACCTGCGGTTGTAAGTGCACAGAGATGAGAAAGCAAGATTACAAAAGCCGCTATCGGCGATAATGCATGTAACGACTTCCTACTTATAAGGAGAATGACAATGCCACACCTGAAAACTTTTGACCCATCCAGCCTAAAATGGAACGAACAAACGAGCACGCTCTCGTTAGCTCTGCCTGAGCCTTTTCGATACGAACAAAATATCGGCTATTTAAGCCGCTCAACCAATGAATGCCTATTCGCTGTGGATAACTCTAGCATTTATAAGTTGCTGCCTGTTGGGGATAACCTAGCGCTTATCGCTGTCCACAGTGAGGATGACGAGGTGCTTCATATCCGAATTATTCACTATAGTGGTGCTAGTTTAACCGCTGCGACCCGCGAAGAAATCGCTCGTTATGTGTGGGAGTGGTTTGATTTGGGGACGGATCTGGCGCCATTGTATGCGATGGAGGATCCGATTCTGCGTCAAATGACGGAAGAGTTCCGAGGGCTGCGCTTGATGGGGATTCCAGATTTGTTTGAGGCGATGAGTTGGGGGATTATCGGGCAGCAGATTAATTTGGCTTTTGCCTATACGCTCAAAAGGCGTCTAGTCGAGACCTTCGGCACTTCCCTCGTCTGGGAGGGGCGAACGTATTGGGCGTTCCCGACGCCAGAGCGAATCGCTGCGCTCACGACCGAGGATTTAACCGCTTTACAATTCACAGGTAAAAAAGCGGAGTACCTCATTGGCGTTGCCAATCTCATGGCGGAAGGATCGTTATCCAAGGCTGGGCTCCTTGCGATGAGCGATTTCCTTGCCATGGAAAAAGAACTGCTGCGCATTCGCGGCATCGGCCCCTGGACGGCCAACTATGTGCTGATGCGCTGTCTGCGCAACCCCGCCGCGTTCCCTTTGGCCGATGTCGGCCTGCATAACGCGTTGAAGCATGTGCTCGGGCTGGAAGCCAAGCCCTCGCTTGAAGAAATCCGCCAGCTAGCCGAGGGCTGGCGGGGCTGGGAAGCCTACGCCACGTTTTACTTGTGGCGGGTTTTGTATTAGCGCGCGGCAGGGGCATCGCGCATCATGGTTTCGCCGGCGGTTCCACACTCAACGCTTCCTCAACGCTTTCATCCGAGCAATCGAAACAAACTATGGACTTGTCTTCCTGAACAATGCCATCCAGAAATCCCATTTTGCAATAAATGGGTTTCTCACAAGCGCGACAATGACCGATGAGTTCCTCCATCTGCTTTCCTCCTCCTCCTTAACTACTCTGTATGACACGATATGCTTGTGAATAACTTCTACGCTCCGAGCCACTTCCCTCCAGCTCCCCACTCGACACCAAAAAGGTTGCCCCTCTCGTTATCATCGAAAGTGGCAACCTTTTGCTGTTCCTAAAGGGCGATTACCTGCTAGCCCACCATAAATTAAGTCGCCGCGGGCGCCACTGTTGACGGAGCTAGTCTATGCTCCCCGTCACGACCTGGCTTACCTTTGAAAGAACCGCCGTCGCCACGCGGTTGTGGCGCTGGGCGGTCGCCGCCTTTGCGTTGGACGAAGTTTTTCAGCTCATCGGTCATGCTGTCTTTGAGCTTGGCGATCAGTTGATCTTCGGAGATGCCTTTCGCTTCCGCGATTTCGGCTAGGGACTTCCCAGCTTTCCGCTCAGTAGCCAGCTCATCCTCAGTGATGCCTAGTATGGCGGCTATTTCTTTCGAATCGCCCCATACTCCGCCTGGCATTGGCATGTTGCCGCCGCGAGGCATTGGCTTTTTATCGAAGTTCATCGCCTTCGGCGTGGCTTCGACGATTTTTTTCAAGCGATCAGCGAGACCAGCTTTGAGCTTATCCGCCTGCTCTTGCTTGATTTTCCCCGCGCTAAGCGCTGTATCGATTTTCTTCGTTTCCGCCTCGGTTAGTTTGGCAAGAAAGGCATCTTCACTGAGATTAGCTTTCTCCTGCGCAATTTGAACGAGGGATTTACCTGCCGCAATTTCCGTTTTCAGGTTGCTCTGATCGATGCCAAGGATGGAAGCAAAGTCTATGAAACCATCTATACCGCCTCTACCAAAATCAAATCCGCCTCTCGGCGCTTGATGCTTCTCTATTTTGCCTCTATCTTGAAACTTCTTAGGTACTGATGACGTCGTCGTGTCTGTGCCCTTAGCAAATACTTGGTTATGCTGAAGTACGAAGCCGCCACTGATCAATAAGCCAGCTGCGAGTGTGCCGATAAGCCACGTTTTATGAGTGCGCTTCATGCGAGTTACCCACCTTTTTCACGAATTGGTCGATTCTTCTTCAGTATAGAAGATAATTGTGAATAAACTTTGAATTTTCGCAAAAAAGTGATTTCCCTTTACGCTTTTTCTCGCGTTAGGAAAACGAAGCAAACAACAGCACCTAGCTCCATAACTGCGATGATGATGCCTAAAGGTACAGCCGTTTGGCTGCCGCCAAGACCAACGAGCGGAGCCACGAGCCCTCCGATGACGAAGGTCATCAAGCCTAGCAAGGCTGCGGCGCTGCCGGCTGTTTTACCTTGATTTTGCAGAGCCAAAGATGAGGTTGATACGGAAACTGGACCTATACAAGCAACGATGAGGAAAAATGCCGGCAAAATCAGATAAAGTCCTGCCCCGCTTAGTGTTGCGACGAGCAGCAGCAGCCCACCAAGAACGGCTAGTACTAAGCCGCCAGCAAGCAGATGGTGATTGCTAACTTTGCCCGCTAGTCGCCCCGTTATTTGACCGGCAAGGATCACGCCTGCACCATTCACGGCGAAGATGACACTGAACATTTGTGGAGAAACATCAAAAATATCCTGCAAAACAAACGGCGACCCCGAAATATACGCGAACATGCCGGCAAAAACGAGCCCCTGCGTGAGCGCATAGCCCATGAACAACCGGTCGGTGAGCAGACCGCGGAAAATACGCAGTGTGTTTGTGAGGCCGCCTTTGGTGCGGCGTTCAGGTGGATGGGTTTCTTTTAGCCCAAGTACAACAATAAAGAGCATCACCACACCGATTAGGCTGAGCACAAGGAAAACGCCGCGCCATGAGGTGAATTGCAGAAGCTGTCCCCCGATAATCGGAGCGAGGATCGGAGCTGAACCATTCACGAGCATCAGCAGCGCAAAAAACTTCGTCAACGCCACCCCTTCGTACATATCACGAACGATAGCCCGGGAAATCACGATCCCAGCGGCTCCCGCCATCCCTTGCACGAATCGTAGGATGAGGAACGCCCAGATCGACGGAGCAATCATACAGAGTGCGGAGGCAGCGCCATAAATCAAGAGGCCGACCAACAGAGGCATGCGTCTTCCGCGTACATCACTCACCGATCCAGCGACAAGCTGACCTAGCGAGAGACCGAGCATGCAGGCGGTTAGACTCATTTGAGCGAGCGATGTAGTCGTATGGAGATCATCCGCAATGACAGGCAGCGCAGGTAGATACATATCTAGGGAAAGCGGCCCGAAGGAGGCGAGTAAACCGAGCACTAGCACCATCCATAATCGGCTGCCGCTCGTTATTTCTTTAGATTGCGAAGCAATGGACATATGTGATCACAAACTTTCCTGTGTAATTCATTTAACCTACCACTGGGATTGTTTTTTGTCTAGATTTTCCCTAGAAGGGGGGAAGCTCTCATTGGAAAGCAGCGAAGGTATGCTATTTGTACGATTTCCGCTTCAAACACAGCATATAACCTAAATAAGAACTCGCCATCATCTTATTTGACGAAAAGTGCTGCATCTACCTGAAATAAGAATTCAGGGAGTCGTTATTTCAGATAATTCCGCGTAAAAACACCAAATCACAGCCAATAAGAACTCCCCATCATCTTATTTGTTGAAAAGTGCCGCATCTAGCTAAAATAAGAACTCATGGAGTCGTTATTTCAGATCATATACGCATGGCAATCCCCGCCTCGCCCCAAACAAAATGAAACGGATCAATAATGGCCAGCGTGGATCCCGCATGCATCGCTACACTGGAGACCCCAGTCGTGATGCCAAAAGCTTGCGCAGGCGCTACGATGTTATTCGCAGTAATGTCGCCGAGAGCGTTATAGCGAAAACACAGCCCGAACTGTGTCGCCAGCCAATCTGAGCTAGCTACATCTTGCATCGCCGAGGAGTCTGCCTCCTCCGCGCTCATGCCTGCTGCTGGAATGGTCCAAGCACCACGGCGGTAGCCGTTGAAAACCTCGGAGCCATCCCAGCGTTTTTTGTTCCGGTCGGCATTGTAGTGATCGCCGATGAAGAATATACTGCCGCCCCCGGCCACATATTGGGCTAAGGCGTTTTGCTCACTTGTTTTGTACGGCACATTAGACTCCGCTACCACAAAAACATCATAACCGCTCAAATCGGCCAACGTAATTGGCGTCGTTTTGCGCAGCTCTTTTACATAATAACCATTATTCGCTAACGCATTGGCGAAATCCGAAAAAGCCCCATCAATGACCCAATCCGCTGCTCCTGCCGTCTGCTCGTGTGTGTTGTCGAAAAGTACTTTCTGCCTGCATTTCCGTTTACGACCTTGGCTTCAATGAATGGCGCTGGATCCTGGGGCGTATAGCAAAAAGAGATGACAGCAATGTCATCTCTTTTCTGTGTTCTTGGCATCGAATTAGTATAACCGTTGCAGAGCACCTGGGGAAAAAGGAAGCAATTCCGAGAATCTCCCGTCGCGAACCTTGCCAGCCCACGCAGGGTCGACCAACAGCGCGCGTCCGATGGCAACGAGATCAAATTCGTTCTGTTCCAAACGGACAAGCAACTCGTTGATGTCAGCCGTTCCTGCGCTTTTTCCTCGGAAGGAACCCAAGAATTCATCATCTAAACCGACTGACCCTACAGTGATCGTTGGTTTACCCGTTAGCTGCTTCACCCAGCCTGCAAAATTGAGGCTAGAGCCTTCGAACTCAGGTTCCCAGAATCTACGCGTGGAACAGTGGAAAATATCCACACCCGCTTCCACGAGTGGAGCTAGCAATTGACCGAGCAGCTCCGGTGTAGCGGCGAGTTTGGCTGTATATTCGGATGATTTCCACTGCGACAGCCTAATAATAATCGGGAAGTCAGGTCCGACTGCACGGCGGCAAGCCTCGATGATCTCGACAGCAAAACGCGTGCGAGCCAGTAGATCGCCACCATATTTATCCGTGCGTTGATTCGTTTTCTCCCATAGGAACTGGTCGATCAGGTATCCATGGGCGCCGTGGAGCTCGATACCGTCGAAACCAATCCGTTTCGCATCGGCTGCCGCTTGTGCGTAAGCTTGCACGACTTGCTCGATGTCCTCTTGCGTCATCGGTTCATTCACTTGTTCGCCCGCTAAATTGCGTCCTGATGGTCCAATCGATGGTGCTTCCGGATGCGGAAGCGAACCACTCTTGCGAGTCATCCCGATATGCCATAACTGCGGCACAATACGTCCGCCCGCTTCGTGAACAGCATCGGCGACCCGTTTCCAGCCTGCGAGCGCTTCTTCGCCATGAAAGTTAGGGATATTCGGACTGTCTGTTGCCGCTGGGTGGTTGATCAGTGTACCTTCCGTAACGATCAGCCCAACGCCGTTCTCCGCGCGCCGACGGTAATAATCCACCACGTTCTGCCCTGGGACACCGCCCGGCGAGAAGCCTCTCGTCATTGGTGCCATCACGACTCGATTTGCTAAGCTAAGATTTCCTAGTGTAAAAGGCTTGAACAACGCCTCGGTTGAATGGGATTGCGTTGCTTGATCCGTATTTTGATTCGTCATATTCGTTCCTCCACTCTAATTGTTTCTCTGTACATCATGATTATAAAATGCGTTCGCCGCTCTTGGTTTGTTTATTAGTTCGATTATTATCGAATAATAGAAATATAGCATGAGGTATGGTAAAATGCAATCACTACGTTAAACGAGGAGGAAGCATCTTGAAAATACTATATCACCCGGATAAAGAGGATATGCAGCTCTCGTCCGTCCTCTATGCGTTAAGCGATCCTGTCCGGTTATCCATCGTCTCAGACCTACATAAATTAGGGGAATGCACATGTGGTGGCATCGAAGTTTCCGTCGTGAAATCCACCTTGTCCCACCATGTGCGCACCATGCGTGAAGCAGGCGTCGTGCACGTCCGTGTGCAAGGGACCCAACGGTTTTTGTCCTTACGGAAGGATGATTTAGAAGAAAGATTCCCTGGCCTGTTGATGTCCATTCTTAATGCTTACGACAGTTGTTCGAATGAGCAGCTGCCAGAGTAACTGGAAGTAAGAAATCAACCCGCTGTAAGGTAGCCCCACAACAAAAGAAAACCTTGAAAGGCTGGAAGCCAATCAAGGTTTTTCACATAGCATGAAGCTAACTACATTTGGCAAAAAACCAAATGTAGTTATTCGTCCATTCGTAGGCAGAGACGGTTGAATATACTAAGTTGGATTGCAGGAATGGCAACGGTGCATGCATGAAATGCTTAATCATTTCAACCACACCACGAAGGAGGTCCACAATGAAAAAAGTTCTCCAACTGGCGGCTAGAAAGGCGGCCAAAACGAACCGAAAACTCAAGCTGCGTAAGAGAATCCGCAGGAAAAATGGGATTAAAATGAAACGAACGCGGAGAACCATAAAATTACACAAGCGTCCTTTACGAACCATTAAACTCCGCAGACGTCCGCTGCGAAAGTTTAATAAACGTATCAGAAGAAGCAAATCTTTACGATCTACGCCTCCGGCGAAGGGGCCGCTTCGTCCATTATTAAACACTCCGTTAGTCTATGGACCGGTGGATGTTCCGCACGCTCCGTTATTCGAGCCAAAGCCGAAACTTTCGGTCATCGTGCCGATATTGAATGAGGAAAAGTTTCTCCCGCTGTTTCTAGCAAGTGTCGCTTCCTATGCGGATGAAATTCTGATCGTGGACGGAGGAAGCACCGACGCCAGTGTAAGCATAATCAATGATTGGAAAAACCGCGCGAATATTCGATTGTTCACTATTAAGCAGTCGGGCATACCCTACTCTGATGATTGGAACGAGTCCGTCGTAAGGAATTTCCTAGTCGACCAAGCTGTAGGAGATTGGATTATGGCAATCGATGCGGATGAGATGATGGATGACAGCTTCCGAGATGCATTGCCCCGAATCATGGCACAGAAAGAAGCCGATGCCATCTCATTTCCGTGGGTGCAATTCTGGATGAATCCTCAAACTGTACGAGTAAGTGCACCGAACGACGAACACTGGTCCGTCCATAAATGGCTCATGTGGCGCAATCATATTGGAATACGGTACGACGATGCCAAAAATCATTGCAAGTTGCAGCTATTCGGACGCTACATGTGGGAAATACCCAATATCGTTGAGTCGATTTCGGCCTACCATTACCATTATGCTTTCGGTTCTCGTGTGAAAGCGAACGATAACCGTCGCCGTGATGTTGATCAATACTTAGGGAAACCGACGGATCGTATCGAGTATGACATTTTGACGAAGCCTTTTAGAGGGAAACATCCAGCTGTTATGGAGAGATATTTTGCTGAATAGGTGGGAGAAATGAACGACAAAAAAGTGACTGAAAGTCGAAACCTTCAGTCACTTTTTTTCTGCTTTTATCCGATCCTATAAAGCTAAGTTTATACTCGCCAAGGCATTTGTTCTGGAGAAGTAAGTTTCCACGTATTGTTTACCTTGTTCGGCCTTGTGCTCTAATAGATCGTTATTGTGATATAACCGGATGATTTCTTCCGCGAATGCCTGAGGCGTGTTCTTCGGTTCAATCGTTTGGATAATATTCTGCAACCCTTCGATCCCTGTACCTGTAGAAACGATCGGCATCTGATGGCACATGGCTTCCACCGTTTTGCCTTTCACGCCTGCGCCGTAGCGAAGCGGAATGACGGCAATTTTAGTGCTTCTATACAGTTCTCTAAGTTCATGGTCAGATACAAAACCTTTGACAATAATCCGGTCCGAATGTAATCCTAGTACATCCGGCGGAGGATTGGAACCTGCAATGAACAGCTGTATATCAGGAATGGATTGCTGCACAATAGGCAGGATTTCGCGACAAAACCACAAAATACCGTCGGTGTTAGGACTATGGCTGAAGCCGCCAATAAAGAGCAGACCGCCCCGTTCATGCCATGCCTTCGTTCTCGGTATCGTTTGGTCAAAGTAATAGGCTGGAAGTAATATGGCATTTTTATTCGGAAAATTCCCGTCAATAATTCGTTTTTCTGATTCGCTGCAAGTTAGAACGACATCCGCTTTGCTAAACATGTCAAACTCCAGCCTCTTGATGTTCTCTGATGCTTGGAGCAACTCTCGGTTTCGTTCCAACCCGAACCGCTTTAGCTCACGGACGTAATGCAAGTCATGGCCATAGTACAGAATTTTAGCCCGGGTATAGGCTTTAATGAGATCCATATATTTATGTGAGACGTTAGGTCGGTTCAAGAAGACATAATCGATGTAATCCTTGTGCTTAACAATCCAGTGCTCGTTATAATTACCCTGCGGTCCGTAAATGATCTCGATGCCCAGTTGTTCGAGTTCTGAGCCATAGGGTTCCTGTTTGATTAAATTGTCTGGTATAAACTTCACATTAAAACCCATGTCCACAAACAGCTTCAGATACATGAACGTCGTTCGGCTGCCCGCATCTTTGTCGAAACTTGGAACGCCAGAGTCAATGAACACAATGGTTTTTTTATCCCTAGAGCGTTCCCTTGCCCAAAAGAGGTGTTCACTGTTAGCAAGATGATCACGATCGAGTACTTCCGCCCATTTGGATCGGAATTTCTGTTGGTTAACCACCTGATATTTCTTAATTCCTGCGTTGATGTCTGTGCCGTGGGATATTCCCTCGTAGTGCACCACAACGGATTTGGGTTGGTAGACGACCTTGTACCCGAGTTGTCTTGCTTTGAATGCAATGTCCACATCCTCTGAATAAGCAGGTGCGAATTGTGCGTCAAAACCGCCTATTCTCATCCAAAGGTCTTTGCGAATCATTAGCGATGCCCCGGAGATATAATCCACTTCCTTAACATAGTTGTACTCATGTTTGTCCGGGCTATCTAAACGACCGTAATTCCATGCAAACCCGTTTGTAAAGACGATACCGCCGGCTTCCTGAAGTCTTCCGTCCGGATATATCAACTTAGAGCCTACGATTCCGATGGATGGGTCTTTTTCAGGTAAAGAGAGTAGATGAGCCAACCAACCAGGAGTCACAATGGTGTCATTATTTAGAAATAATACATACTTTCCTCTAGATATCTGTGCCCCATGATTGCAGTTATGCAGAAATCCCCTCTTCACCCTATTGCGGATGACAGTAACTTGATTGACGAAATGTCCGATATGAGCTGCTAAGTCGTTGGAAATATCGTCCATTATGATGATCTCGTAAGGAATTCCCTGCGTGTTCTTGACGATGGACACCAAGCATCGATAGGTATATTCCCGTTTGTTATATACCGGAATAATAATGCTGACCAGTGGGTGAGCAGATCTCGGCACCCTCAGTTTACCCACGCGTGCTAATCCTTTACGGATCCGACGATGCTTCAAGCGCCGGATCCTTTTGCGTTTATTAAGCTTCAGAACTGACCGTTTCTTCCAACGGGCATGTACGGATTTTCCACGTTTGAGCAATAGTCGCCGGCCTGTAGCTTTTTGTTTGAGTCTACGAAGCTTACGAACGTGTACAGACACGACTGTCCCTCTCTTCTTTCTCCTAGCCTTTAGCTTCACCTATACACCTCCTGGCCGTAACTCCCTATCACATAGCTATACTATTCCCTCTGGAAAAGGTCTGAATGGGACAAACGTATATTTTCATTACGTGAGGAGTTGGAAATATTCTTCGCTGCACCATCCGTCCATACAAGTTGTCTTAGCCACACATATGCTGAATTGTTGGACAAAAAAGGAACGGAGGAAGCACATGATCATTAGATCTAAAGCCCCTTTAAGATTGGGACTAGCTGGAGGAGGAACGGATGTGTCGCCTTACTGCGACTTATTCGGAGGATGCGTACTGAATGCGACGATTGATTTGTACGCCTATTGTACAATTGAGGTCATCGATGACGGTAACCTTACTTTTATCGCTGCGGATCTCAATGAAGAGTTCCATACTGTCGCTCTCCCAGTACTAGCGTTGGATGGCTGTCTAAGCCTGCATAAAGGCGTGTATAACCGGATTGTTAAGCAGTATATGCCAGACAAAACTCTCTCTTTTCGAATGACCACCTATTCTGACGCTCCCGCAGGCTCTGGTCTCGGTTCATCCTCCACGATGGTTGTCGCCATGCTGAAAGCTTTCGTGGAATGGCTTAACCTACCACTCGGGGAATATGAAATTGCACAACTTGCTTATGAGATCGAGCGTATCGATGTCGGGTGGGGTGGAGGAAGGCAGGATCAATATGCGGCCACCTTCGGCGGATTCAACTTTATTGAGTTTTACGAAAACAATCGGGTTATTGTAAACCCGCTACGAGTGAAAAACTGGATTATCAGTGAACTGGAAAGTTCGATGATTTTATATTATACGGGAGCATCAAGGGAGTCTGCTCGGATCATTGACGAACAAGTCCGCAATACGCTGGCCAAAAAGCCGTCGGCCCTAAAAGCAACTCACGCATTAAAAGATGAGGCTTATGCAATAAAGGAATGCATTTTAAAAGGAGAAATCTCCAAGTTTGCCGAGCATCTGGGGAAATCATGGCAGGCCAAGAAAAAGATGGCTGCCTCCATAACCAACGACCGGATTGACTTCATATACGATACGGCGATTCATGCCGGTGCATTAGCAGGTAAGGTATCCGGAGCTGGGGGGGGCGGATTTATGATATTCATCGTGAATCCCGTCAAACGCATACAGGTGGTTCATCGATTGACCGAATTAGGAGGAAAAGTGTTTCAAGTTCATTTTACAAAAAACGGTACGCAAGGATGGAGGGTATAAATGTGAAGGCGTATATTAGCAGCGAAATTTTGCGGGCAATGGAGATTAAACGTGAGATTGCTAAGGATAACATTGTACTGAGTTTAATCGAGCAGGCAGCTAGAAAAATGATCGAGGTTTACCAAAGGGGAAATAAAATCATGATCGGCGGCAATGGAGGAAGTGCGGCAGATGCGCAGCATATTGCCGGCGAATTCGTCAGCCGGTTTTATTTCGATCGTCCCGGCCTGCCGTGCATCGCCCTTACGACGGATACCTCCGTGCTTACTGCAATCGGCAACGACTACGGATATGAGAAATTGTTTGCACGGCAAATTCAAGCGAACGGCCGAACGGGAGACCTCTTTATTGGCATTTCCACTTCCGGTAACTCTGCCAATGTGATAAGAGGTTTAGAAATGTGTCGTTCCATGGGGATCACGACAGTTGGATTAACCGGTGAAACGGGAGGTAATATGGCTAACCTCTGCGATATCTGCCTTCGTATACCGTCCCAAGAAACCCCGAGAATTCAGGAAGCGCATATACTGATTGGCCATATTTTGTGCGCGATTGTAGAAGAAACCATATTTGGCAAGGGATTTTAACCCTATGGAAGCAGTCATTTTAGCTGGTGGACTCGGGACTCGTTTGCGGGGGGTTATAGGGGATGTACCGAAACCGATGGCTCCAGTAGGGGGCGAACCATTTCTTCGTTACATTATGGAACGATTGGAGATGCAAGGGGTTCGCAAGGTGGTACTCGCGGTCGGATACAAACATGAAACCATCAGCTCTTATTTCGGCCATCGGCTCGGAGAAATTCGAATCGCCTATTCCGTGGAAGAAGAACCGCTTGGCACCGGAGGGGCTATAAAGAAGGCGATGGATCAGACTTCCAGCGATCAGGTGCTGTTAGTAAATGGAGACACGTTGTTTCAGGTAGATCTCCGGCAGCTGATGCAGGTTCACCAAGACCGCACTGCCGACTTGACGCTTTCGCTTAAACCGATGAGGCAGTTTGACCGCTATGGTGCCGTTATCGTAAGTCCGGACAGTCGGGTGTTGCGCTTTCAGGAGAAACGGATATGCGAATCCGGCTTGATTAATGGCGGTGTCTACGTAGCTCGTGCCGATTTATGGGAGCCATTCGAGTTGTCTGCCAAATTTTCATTCGAGCAATTCCTTGAAAATCCTGGGGTAGAGAAGCTTAACATGTATGGCTACCCGAGTGAAGGTTATTTTATCGATATTGGTATTCCGGAAGACTATGAGCGCGCGAAGTCTGAGCTTGGCACCAGAGGTGGGAACGGATGAGGCCGAAAGCGCTTTTGCTCGACCGGGATGGTGTCATTAACCTAGATAAATCGTATGTTTACAAAGTAGAAGATTTCGAGTTTAACGAGGGTATCTTCGAGACGCTTTTTCGTTTTCAGCAAGCGGGGTTTTTGCTCATCATCGTGACCAACCAAGCGGGAATTGGGCGGGGATATTACACGGAGGACGACTTTTGGACATTAACGGCGTGGATGACAGGGCAGTTCGAGGCACATGGTATTCGGCTAGCCCGCGTATATTTCTGTCCCTATCATCCGGTACACGGTATCGGTGCATATAAACAAGACGCATTCTGCCGAAAGCCGAATCCAGGTATGATTTTGCAAGCCATGCGGGAGTTCCAGCTGGACCTAGCCTCATCGGTGCTCATCGGTGATAAAGAGAGCGATATCGAAGCCGGTTTGCGTGCGGGAGTCGGGACCACGATCTTGATCCGTGACAATGATGTGAGTTCTACAACAGCGGCTACGTTTACTGTGAGGCATGTTGGTGAGGCGGCTGAGTATTTTTTGGGGAAGTGTAAATAGGACACGAGCGCATTACTGAACTGAGTTAGCATTTACCTCTACAAAAAGCGAAACGAGTAGGCCCATGCGTAATTGCATGGGCCTACTCGTTTCGCTTTTTGAGAAGTAGTGAACGGGACATTGTTTCTGATGGGTCCGACGGACTTAGCCTCGGGCAGACCAAGGGCCGACTGGCTTACAGCGCGAATACGGTGTTATAGGATGTCAGCGTCTTCTCTGAAATACCCACAATTAATTCCTAGCTATATTTCTAATGATCAATTCTGGTGAAGACTTCGTAGAATTCCTATCAAAATGAGAATGTCGCGAATATGAAGTAGCAAGATAAGAACAACTATGAAAAAGCAACTTTAAACCGAGTTGTGATGTATTTATTATTGCTAAATCCTTATCTGCTTTTATTCTAAGTTGTTCTTCATACTTCCAATGTTCCCATGTGTCCCATATAGTTTCAACATGTGAATTCACCAAAGGAAGTCTAATCATTTCCGGTTTAATATAACCTAATGATTCCTTAATTTTTCTAACATCCTTCTTTGTTAGAGGATTGACGGCTCCGTTAAAAATAAATAAATCTGTATTCTCTATTCCTTCTCGTTCTAAAAATATAACATCATTACTTTTCATTGAATGTTGAATTAAACTTGCCAAAATGAACAGTTCATCACTGTCCGCTGCATCGATTAATAGGAAATGTCCATTTTCTTCTTTGACTGTTATATTGAACATCTTTTGATTTAACACCACCGTGTTAACGGCATGAGAACCGATTTCACTAGTTATTCGTGTTATTAAAATTGACTTAGTCATTTTAAGACTCCACCGTTTTATCGAGTTTTTAATTTACGCAAATTTCATATAAAACATTGTTGTGTTCCCGAAGCGTGAGTACTGTGTTAGCCGAAGTTTGTCGCTTCATTGAATTCATTTTCAATCAGTCTTTAATTTCAACCATGTTCTCCATTTGATAGCGTTCGCACTATCGGGTTCAATTCCGGTTGTAGCACTATTTATGAAAGGTACCATCTGCCAATCTTCTGAGCCAACACAACCAATCAAAGTCCATCTATCAATAAAATCTATAAAGTTATTACCTAGTTTATATCCATGTCCTTCTCCATCATCATGTGATAAATAGATTATTGGGTAGTCTTCTGATTGTCGTAAATCAAAAGCTATAAAGTCTCCATTTCCGACTTCAATAAAAGCTAATTTATTGTGCCATACAGAGTCATATTCATTATGAGGGTCTGAAAATACTTCCCGTTCCCATCCCCTTCTTCCTTTCTCAATGTCAATTAATCTCTCTAAACTCCAATTAAAATCACTGCCAAATATGCCTCTAAATTCATTCGGTAATGGCGTCAAAAGATCTCCACCATCTGGGAGTGTCCACGACAGTTCTACTTCACTTGAATATTCTGTTAGCACTTTAATAAATGAAGATGATAACTTCACATTTAATTCTTCTTCGACTTTTTTTATTTGTTCGATTTGAGCAGGCGACTTAATAATAACACCATTTGCCTCTCCACCAATGTCTCTAATAGATTTTAAAACAGCTTCCCAGCGCTTCTCCCAAACACTCCATAGACAATCTTTTATTTAAATCAATCCTTTCGACTAATTTCTTGATCATAATCTTGATATTATCTAACTCGGTAGACCAAAGGGCGTCCTCAGCGTGAATACGGTGTTATAAAATGTCCCCGCCTTCTTCGATCTACCCTCAAAATGTATTTAGTTCTCTTATTCTTCTTGTGTCTTTATATATCTGTTGATCAATATGATTAATAAATTACAAAATATCGATAAATCATTCCATGTAATGAGTCATTCTTTCTTTATTAATCCTAAAACTAAACTAACTATACCCGACAATACGATAAAATAAGGAAAGAAAAAAGTTGGTGTGCTCCAGTGCATTTGTAATAAAGAAATTCCTACTAAAACAATTCCAATACCAAACAGTAAAAATTGTAACGATGATCTTTTCCTAAATAATGCAGAAAACACCATCAACGCAACAATAAATAGGCTAAATCCAGAATAAAAGTAATACATGTATTGTCTCCTTTAAAAAGATTCATGTAACTAATTAGTCTTGCGTTCTACTATTTTCTTCTCTTAAATACAACAATTATATCCCTGGAAGCTCCTTGAGACTGACTAGTGTCAAAACAAGAAACAAGCTCCCATCCTTCTTGTCCATGACTATTCAATTGTTCCTGAAATTCTTTTTCATCAATTTTCCCTCCTAAAAATCCGCCAGTCTTGAATTTCATAGTTTTGTACTCCCATTTTTCCATATCATTTAGTCCTTTCCTATGTGTTTATAGTAATCTTGAATTGCCCACAAAAATCTTTAGTCTGACACTCCAAAGTGTAAAAAATAATATTTGTCTTGATATTTGATAAGAAAATCATTCCAATCTAATTCATAAAAAGTACTCGGTTCACTAATTACATTGAATACCTTGAGATCTTCCGTCTGGAACTGATTTTCTATCTGCTTAATAAAATGATTAACCGTGTCTTCTCTAATTAAATTTTCAGGGATATTTATAGGCCAATCATAATAAAACCACTTCATTGTTGTCTTAAATAATTCTGCTTGCCAATCACCTAATTCAATAAGTCTTACCTTATCTGATTCCAAAAAGTTTAAGTGATTTTTTATAGAATCACTTAAATTATTCATATGTTCAACTTTTGAAATATCAAATGAACAAATTTGATTTGTTTCAGAATTCAGTCGTGAAAAGGCCAACAGATATCCATTAATAATGTCTTTAAGCGCAAAACAAATTACTGATAATACTCTATTAATTCTACTCTTCTTCCGTCAGAATCTTCTAGAACTGCTCTAAATCCCCGATCAGTTTCAATAGGATTTGAGATTATTTTGCCTTTTAATACATCAATTGATTGAATAACTTTATTAATATTCTCAACGTAAAACCCAATCATTAATGCTCCAGCATCTTTCCAATTGGGGGTATTGGCTTCTATTCCTGGATAAATCTCAATCACCAATTCATCTTTAACATATGAATAATGGATTGGTCCATTTCCATGTTGTTCTTCATTCAGTTCAAGACCTATCCCTTGATAGAACTTCCTAATTTCTTCGATTCGAGATGTTCTAAACATAATAAAGTTAATAGATGTTTTCATACATCCCTCCGATTAACCTACTTTTGTAGTAGGTTATATGTCGTTATCACGAACCGAGCCCGCAGCGAGAATACGAAGTTAGCTGATGCTTCAGCCTTATTCAAATTAACCCTAAAAATCTTTAATTGCCTTATAAAATACTTCTAAGTCTACTTTATCTGGTAATCCTGAAACTTGACCGTCTCCTACTTCAATTACACACCACTTATTATTTTCTGTTTTAGCTATATCCATCGTGAAAAAGGTACTCTTAATTCCTATTGCTAATTCAACATACTCATCTAGGTTTGGTATATCATTCGTATCATAAATTGCTTCATCCCAATATTCAAAAATGTGCAATAGCTTATGGTTTAAGAAAAACAAACGATATTCCTTTGCCAATGGCATTCCACTTTTCGGATGAATGGCTATTTTCTTTAATGGAACAAATTCTCTAAATACAATCCCACCACTTAATTCTTCCCCTTGTCTATTTATGAAGTTTTGAATTACGGTTTGTGCATGAGTTATATTGGAAGCGTATAGTCCTTTAATATCTCATATGAATGCGGGAAATAGTGACATGCAAGGTATTCTTCAGGAGTATTAATCAACTTTATATTCCTCTCAAACAGACCATTATAAAGTAATTCATAGAAGTGAGGTTTCATCATCCATCCTCGATAAATTGCAGATTCTGTATTGTTTGAGGGACTAACTCTTTTTATTGCTTCACTTACATTTTCTGCAAACAAATTTTCTAATGAAATTAAAGCAACTGGAAAACCTAATTTTTTTGCACTTAAAAACTCATTTTCATAATCAATATCTACCTTTTTTTCATTTATAGGATCACAACAAAAAATGATCAAAAGAATCACTCCTTATTTATTTATTGCAGAAGTTTCAGCTAACATTGTTGTGTTTACGAACCCGAGAGGCTTAAAGGAGCGTCAGCGACTGGGTCGCAAACTTAGCCTCACAGGGTTGTCTGCCTGAATCGCTTCCTTGAAATCCTTCGGGCAGACCAAGGAGCCGTCAGGCTCCGCTGCGGAATGCGTTGTTATGCGATGCTCCTGACATCTTCGATTAATCTATCCAAGTTATCCTTACATTCGTTATTTCAAATGGGTTTTTCTTGGGCCATACAGGCAATTCATCATGATAACCTTTAATAAATTTATACTTCTTCCCATCGGACTTGTTAGTAAAAAGTATGCTATATGCCTTAACTTCACCCTGTATTATTGCTAATTGAAAGGTTGTAAATGTGTTAGTTACACCTCCGCCGCCAATAATACTATCCTCAATTTCTTCTATTGTATTATATTCCTGAATGCACATTTCTTCGTTATGACCGATGTAATCAAATATTAAATAGTCTCCATGAATAACTTCTTCTCCAGTAAGAGGTGTCTCTCTGTCTCTAAAGTAATAACAATTCTTATCTATATTTAAAAAATTTCTTAGAATTTCATTATGTTCACCAATGATATCTACTTTTTCGTAAATATAATTAAAAATGTTGTTTAGTTCCTCTTCAGAATATTTTTTATCTTTCAAAAATGAGTTGACCACTATTTTATAGACGAGGTCTTTTAATTTAATCTTTACCATCTTTTTCTTCCTTTCCCTTGGAGTTTCAACTAACGTCTTTACGAACTTCGTATATTCCTGAATTACGTATGTATTCGCGAACTTCGAGCCATATCCTTTTTATGTAAATTTGGTCAGACATAGAAAAAAGCCTGCATCTCTGCAGGCTTTCGCACTTCCCAGGACTCTCGCGCCTCTACCGACCCGATCTCCCTAATTCCCCTTCGTCTGCCCCCGATACACATTCGGCACGAAGCCCGTGTGCGCCTTGAACAACTTGCCGAAGTAGTTCTTGTTCTCGTAGCCGAGCATGTCGGAGATTTGTTCCACGCTTTTATCCGTAATCTCGAGAAGCTCCTTCGCTTTCTCCATCTTCATCCGCGTCACGTACTCGATGAAATTCTCGCCGGTTTCCCGCTTGAACAAGCGGCTCAAGTAGCTCGGATGCAGGTGCAGATGTACCGCGGCATCTTCGAGTGATATTTTCGAATCGAGATGGTTGTACACGAACCGTTGGCACTCCAGGATTTCACGATTATGCGACTCTCTATACACTTGTCCCGCCCACTGGATCGCCTGCTGCAAATAATCCTTGAGCCACAGCTCCATTTCACGGATGGAGGACAGCTCGTGCACATCATGGTGCAGCAGCTCTGAGGAGAACGTCGATTGATAGTGCTGCAGCGACTTGAGGCGCATTCGCACGTCGAGGATCATTTTGAGCAGCCAATCCTTGACCTCCAAGGGACGGAACCGATTATATTGAATGAAATCGGCCCATTTCGAGACGAACGACTCAATCCCTTCCATACGCTCATCGAAAACCACATTACGGAACTCATCCAACGCTTGTGCGTACTGAGCCAGCAGCTCCCCGCCATCTCCGAATCCCTCCTGCAAACGCTCTAGCTTGGAGATCGAAGATTCAGGCAAGTAGAAACGCAACGCTCGGGCCTCCACCATACGAATTAATTGATCCTTCAAGGCTCGAACATCCTTTACCGGCGTTCCAGTGATGAACGAGAATGAAATTTTCGCGTACTTTTGCAGGCAAGTCTGAAGCTGTCGCAGCGTCTGCTCCATCTTCTGGCTGTTGTTCACATGCAGCTCAGAGAAATGCGGGAATAACAGCACGATTTCTCCTGTATCGTAGGTGAATAAGGTAACTTCCTTTTGATCCATCAGCAGCTCTTCCACGATATTCTGAATCGTATATTCGAACAAATCCGTCGATTGAAACCGGCTATTCGCTTCTTTCACCCGATTGGCATAGCCGAATACAGGCAGTACGGCATGCTTATTCAGCTGGATCCCGAAGTCCCCCGCTTTCGCACTCCACTCCGCAGAATTGAATAAGGGCTCATTCACCGTGCTGCGGATAAATTGGCGCTTGGACGCTCCGCGCTGCTGAGAGACCTCTTTCTCTAGCTTGCGGCTCTTCGACTGCTGCCGGTCCTCCGCATCCAACTGTTCTTTGAGCCGAGTCAGCACCTCGGTAATATTACTGACATTCATCGTTTCCTTCAAAATGTATTCACTCACCGACAGCTTAACCGCCGCCTGCGCGTAGTGGAATTCGTCGTGACAGGAGAGAATCACAGCCTTCACGTTCGGATCCCCTTCGCGGAGGGACTTGATCAGCTCTAGCCCGTTGATCTCTGGCATTCCAATATCACTGATCAGTACATCTGTTTTGGTTTGCTGTCCTGCCTTTAAGGCGTCTAACGGATTGGCATAAACGCCAGTCAATTGATAGCCGAGCTCTTCCCATTTTATTGTCGTTTTCAGAAATTCAAGAACCGGGATATCATCATCTACAATCATGACGGTGTACATAGTCACACCTCCTTCTCGGGTTGCTGCGGAAAGCGCAGAATAATCTGAGTTCCTTGTCCCAGACTACTTTCAATGTCGTAATCGAATCGATGTCCGTAAATCATGCGAAGTCGTTCAAACACATTATGTAAACCAATCCCCGATAAGGAAGGACTGGTTGTCTCTTCCTCTACAGTCACCGTTGGAGTGACCTCCAAGTGATCACGAAGCTCCAACAAACGCTCTGGTGTCATGCCTACACCGGAATCATTGATCTCCACTTGCAGCCTGCCATCCTCCGCAATTCGGGATGCGATGGTTATTTCACCTGCTTTACTTTTAAGGCCATGAATATACGCATTCTCTATGAGCGGCTGCAGAAGGAAGCGTGGAATTTGGATCAGAAGGGTGTCCGACGCCGCGGATACCCGCAGGATAACCTGATCACCGTGCCGTGAATTTAGAAGACGCACATAATGTTCGTTAATGCCAATCTCTTCATGCAGCGATATATACGCGTTGTTGCGGTTGATGGTCATTCGTAAAAGAGCGGATAATGAGCTGATCAGCTCCGCGTTCTCCTCATCGCCCTTCATCATGATTTTCAACCGAATCGAATTCAGCACGTTAAAAAGAAAATGCGGATTTATCTGCGCTTGCAGCATCGCCAGCTCTGCTTTGCGCTTAAGCTCTTGTTCTCGCTTGTTCTCGAATAGCGTCAGCTCGATGCGATCGATCATACGGTCAAACACATAACCAAGCCGACCGACTTCATCTCCACCACTAATGTTGGAGCGTTCACTCAATTGACCGGATTCGATCCGGACTACGGTTTGAACCAGCTTCGCAATAGGCTTCGTCAGTGTTCTCACTACATAAAGGAGCACGACTGCGAACAGAATCAGAAACAGTAGCTGAATCCCAAAATCGGTCTTCCGAAACGATTGGATTTGCTGTGCTGCGGCCTTGTATGGCGTCATGCTCACGAGCTTCCATTCCGGCGTAATTTGATCACTTTGCATAATATATTCTTCGCCTGCAACCTTCACAAATGAAGAACCTTCCTCCATAGGAAGCTGATCAAAATAGGTAAATGGCTTTCCGATTCGTCTCGTATCTTTATCTACCAGGATTCGTCCATCCTCATCAATGATGACCATGGATTCCTCATCCCCATATTGGGCAAATAAATCTTGAAGAACCGTGGGCTCAAGTCCGACAATAACATAGCCATAGGTTACCTCATTGGTTCGGAGCGGCTTTGCTGCCGTTAATAAATAAGGCTGCGTCGACTCTTTATTATAATTGGGCTCAGCCCCAATCCATTTCACATTATAACCAGATACTTGGTTTACATCTTTCATCCACTCTTTAGCCAAAAATGATTTCGGATCAAAATCATACGTCGTATAGGAGGCCACATACTGGCCATTCGGCAGCAATAACGTGACATTCAAATTTTCAATTGGATTAATCACTGTATCGATCCGATTGTCAATCGTTTGCTGATTGATGAAAATATCCCCAATTGGTGTGTTTCCATTTACATGACTTAAATTCAATATAGGCTCTTTCAGATCCTTATCAAATTGAATGAAATTCATGATATACAACATGTTCTTCATTTCTCTGGTTACGATCTGATTGGCGATGCGCATCGCCTGCCGCGAGCTGTCTTCCACCTGCGAGCGAACCGCATCCCTTGTGAACAAAATCGACACATTCATCGAAACGATAGATGGCAGAACCAGACAAATTAGAATCGTTAGTACTAATTTATTACGAAGTGATAATGAGCGAAACCATTGCAGCACTAACGCTTCCCACCTTCTCCAATAAAATGGGAAAAAAGAGGGGCCCTGTGGCCTCCTCTTGCTTCCTATACCCATTATACCAGTAAAGCTATCCTAATCGTTACCGATTACTTCGCGTTACTTTTTCTGATGTCTTCAAGTTTTGTTTTCGCTGTTGCGATTGTTTTCTCCAGATCTTGCTTACCAGTCAAGAACAACTCAACTTGCGTTAAGTATTCTTTCTCTTGTTGCAATGCGTACGTTGGAGGAACAATCAATTTTGAAGCTTTGTTTACTTTTAAAGTAGATAGCAAGGAAGTTTTGTCGATAAACTTAACTTGATCTGGTTTACCGCTTTTTAGAATCGCTTCTACGTTGGCATTAATGTCCGCTTTCTTCCAACCGGAGAAGAACAGACCTTGTGTTTGAATACCTTCTGTTGTGTACCATTTCACGAAGTCATACGCAGCTTGTTTGTTTTTGGAGTTAGCAGCTACACCCATGAAGTCAGCGCCACCTAGCGTCAAACCATTCGGGTCTTTCGCATCATATTTCGGATACGGTGCAAATACCGTGTTGAATTTCGCATTTTGCGTAAGCTCGCTTACCATCCAGTTCCCAGTTACTAACATTGCTGTTTTACCACCATAGAACACATCGCGGTAAGCCATTTTTTGCGAAACCACTTCGAAGTAAGGCACAGATGTTTTATCGATATTTTCCATTTGGTTACGTAGATTCAAAGAGAAACGAACCTGTGGATTATCAATGTATTCAGTACCATCGGGTTTAACGAGGTACGGGTTATCACTATTGTTGTTCAAACCAAGCAACGCGTATTCTTTCCAGTTGTGGAAGTAGGAGCCATACTGTTTCGTTGCGCCATCACCTGACGTTAATTTCTTCGCATATTCCGCATAGTCATTCCAAGTCCACTCTGTCGGAACCGGAAGCTTAGCTGCGTCCAATTTGTCCTTGTTCAAGAGGACGAACCACTCAGCCATTTTACCAGGAAGCGCATAGTATTTACCATTCACAACAGGATCAAGCTTATATTCATCTTTCACAACAATCTTATCTTTGGCCAAGTAAGCATCTAGTGGCTCAAGAATTCCTGCGCCTACACGTTGTGCAAAATCAGATGCACTGGAGTACATCACAACGTCCATTTGTTCACCGGAAGCAGCTAGTAGATCAAGCTTTTTCATACCTTCTTGGGAATCGCCCTTCTCGGACATGCTCTCATAGACAACTTTTACGTTCGGGTGAGTCTTGTTGTAAGCTTCTACGGTTGCATTCCAGTTCCCTTGTACCTCTGTGTACCAACCTTGTACTTTAATCGTAACAGGCGCTTTCGCTGCTGCTGTGCTGCCGGCAGTTTCAGTTGCTTTATCTTCACTTTTACTTCCACAGCCTGCAAGCGCAGTAGTGATGGCTAGAACACCGCTTAATACGAGTAAACTCTTTTTCATATAAACCCCTCCAAGAAGATATTTTTATTATGCTTCGTTGTTTGAAAACCTTTACATCACGAATCGTAACAAACTTACTTGGAGCACACGAGGCAATATTTTAACCTCATGCACTCTTATTTTGACATCTTGCTGTTGGACCGAAAGATTACCCTTTAACGCCCCCCGTAGAAATCCCCTCAATAACCTGCTTCTGACCAAGTATGAAAATGATAAGTAATGGTAAGATAGCTGAAACCGATGCCGCCATAATTAAGGAGTAGAACTCGCCATTTAGATCAGCAAAGGAGTGAATTCCTAGTGGAAGTGTGAATAAGCTCTTCGTTCTTAAGAAAATCAATGGACTCTGGTAATCATTCCATGTCCATATGAAACGCAGGATCGCATAGGTTGCAATCGCTGGACGTACAAGCGGTGTACAGATGGTCCAGAAAATACGGGCATGTCCTGCGCCATCCATCCTTGCAGATTCCATGTATTCGTCATGAATGCCCAGATAAAACTGACGAAGCATGAACGTACCGAGTACACTGAAGGACCCCAGAAGGATTATTCCCATATGTGTGTCATACAAGTGCATCCCGCGAAGTAAAAGGAATTGAGGCACGAGAATCGCCTGACTGGGAATCATATAAATCGCGAGAACGAGTATGAAGAGCACATTCGAACCTCGGAACTTGATTTTGGAAAAGGCATAAGCGGCCATGGATGAAAAAAGAACGGACAAGGCCGTTGTGATGACGGTCACCTTTATCGAATTCCAATAGTATAAGGGGAATTTCGACGTCGTCCATACGGTTTTATAATTTTCAATCAAGCTCCAATGCTTTGGAACCCACTGAATCGGGAAGATGAACACGTCGGCTTCAGGCTTCATTGATGCAGATATCATCCAAAAGAATGGCGTCATGAACAGGATGCCGAACAGGGCCATCACGATCGTTAGAATGATCTTTTTCAAACTTTTATTCTTATCCATGTGTGAACCTCCATTCTTAGTAGTTGACCCATCTACGTTGGCCAAACCATTGAATTAACGTAATCAAGAGAACCAGAATCACAAGCACAATCGCCATCGCAGAGGCATAACCCGATTGTAGGTTAATGAAGGCTGTTTCATATAAACGGAATACCACAACACTTGTTGAATTGGCAGGACCGCCATTCGTAAGTACGGAAATGACATCGAAAACTTTGAACGTTCCGATAATACCCGAAACGAGCAAGAAGAATGTAGTAGGTGACAATAAAGGCACGGTAATGCCGTAGAACTGCCTCCATTTCGATGCTCCGTCAATATCAGCAGCTTCATACAAATCCTTCGGAATGGATTGAAGTCCTGCCATGAAGATAATCATGTTGTAGCCGATGTTGATCCAAACCATAAGTCCCATTACACAGTACAACGCATAATCAGGATCTGCTAGCCACTTAGGCGGATTCGCGAAGCCCCAGTCCATTAACGTCTGGTTAATGGGTCCGTACGTTGGGTGGAAAAGCACTTGAAAGACAATCGCTACCGCAACCACACTGGAGATATAAGGAATGAAATAAATGACTTTAAAAACACCTTTAAAATACACTTGCTTATCAATCAAAACCGCTAAAACAAGCGAAATAATGAGTGTTAACGGAACAACGACCATCAGAATCATGTTGTTCTTCAAGGAAAGTAGAAATACGCTATCGTGAATCAGCTTTATAAAGTTGTCCAACCCAAGGAATTTCACCTTCGAAAATCCAGCAACAAAGTTCCAGTCCGTAAAGCTTAAGATGAATGACGCAATGATTGGAAATAAGGTAAAAACAAATAAGCCGAGTATCATGGGACTAACGAACGCATATCCGGCCAAATCCTCTCGAATTTGTCGCTTGGAACGCTTCGGCTTCACTTTGGTTGTTGCGATACTGCTTGCTTGAGATTGTATATGGTTAGCCATGAAATTCACCCCATGTCGTGTTTTCTCTAGTCTACCTTGTGTGCGTTTCATGGATAAGTCACAGAATTGACCCTTTCGAGTAATATTTTAACCTTCCGGGCTGTTTCTTATTTGAAAAGCGAAAAAAACCAGAAAGCCACAAGGCCTTCTGGTTCTCCAATTCCACTATTTATTCGCTTCATGCACCTTCAGCAGTTTCCCCTTGATGGTGGTGTTCTTCATAATTTTCAGGACGAGAGGCCCCTTGCCATTCAAAATGTCGACATACGACACATTATCCTGAATCGTGATGATCCCGATATCCTCCGAGGAGACACCTTCGATCTTGGCGAGGGTGCCGACAAAGTCGACAGCGCGAATCTTTTTCTTTTTGCCCCCGTTAAAATAGAGCTTCATGATGCCTTTGTTCAATTGGTCACTGCGATCGCGCTTGATGACAGGCGTCGCCTGCATCTTCTGATCGAAGGCCGCCTGCTTCGCGGCAACCTCTTCCGAGTCCGGCGCGTCATGCCGCGGAATCTCGAAGCCAAGATAGCCTTCGATATCGGCGAGGAACTTGTCCTCATGCGGCGTTACGAAAGTAATCGCCTTGCCCGTCTTGCCAGCACGCCCTGTCCGACCGATCCGGTGGACATAGCTCTCTTTCTCCATCGGGAGATCGTAGTTGATGACATGCGTGATGTCCTCGACATCGATCCCTCGCGCCGCGACATCCGTAGCCACCAGGAACCGGAACTCGCCACGTTTGAACGCATTCATAACCAGGAAGCGATCGTCCTGCATCATGCCGCCGTGAATTTTATCACACGGAAAGTCCAACTGATCCAGCAGCGTATAGAGCTTGTCCACATTCTCCTGCGTCCGGCAGAAAATGATGCAATTATCCGGATTCTCCATCACGAGGACGTTCTGCAGCAAGGGCCACTTCTCGTTATCCCGTACCGTAATGAGGGAGTGCTCGATTTGAACCTTCGCCGCCTCCGGCGTTGCGATTTCAATATCAATCGGCTTCCGCATATACTGATGGCACAACTGCTCGACATCCTTCGGCAACGTAGCTGAGAAGAGCATCGTCATCCGATCCGTCGGAAGCTCATCAATAATCGCGCCCACCTGTTCAATGAAGCCCATTCGCAGCATTTCGTCCGCTTCATCAATGACCAGATACCGCAGTCGTTCCACGTCCAGCGTACCTTTCTGAATATGATCCAGCACACGCCCCGGTGTACCGACGACCACATGACACTTCTGGTGCAGCTCCAGCTTCTGCTTCGCAAATGGCATCTTGCCGTACAGCGCCACTGCCTTGATTCGCTTAAACCGCCCGATGTTGGTCATATCCTGTTTCACTTGATCGGCTAGCTCTCGCGTCGGGGTTAAGATGAGCGCCTGCGGCCTGTTCTCTTCCCATTCCACGAGCTCACAGATCGGTATGCCGAACGCCGCCGTCTTCCCGCTTCCCGTACGCGACTTGACCGTTAAATCTCTTCCTTGCATGGCGATTGGAATCACCTTATGCTGCACATCCGTTGGCTGTGTATAGCCTAATGTCGTCAGCGCCCGCGTAATATCCTCGCTTAGTTCATAATCGTTAAAGCTTCTTGTCGTCACGTTTTGACTCCCCTTCTTGTTGCTGTATCTCTATTCTACTACAGATGGAGGCGGAAAAGGAAAGAGGGGAGCCGCCTAAGCGTTGCTGTAATGCGTGGAGTATGACAAAAATGTCACTTTAGATGTTCATATATCGATGGTTAGTGAGCACATTAATAGGTATAGTTGGGTGGTGAAGGAGCGTGCAACCATGGCTACAAGTATACAAACCAAGAACTTATCGAAATCATACGGCAAAACGCAAGTCTTAAGAAACATTGATATGACCATTGAACAAGGGGAATTCACAGCGATCATGGGGCCTTCCGGCTCTGGCAAAACGACCTTATTGAACACCCTCTCCACGATTGACGCTTTTAATGGCGGGGAGGTTTGGATCGAGGGAAAATCGCTGTTAGATTTGAAAAAGAAGGAGCTACGCGAATTCCGCCAAAAGCGAATGGGATTTCTTTTTCAAGATTACAACTTGTTGGATACCCTAACGGTGAAAGAAAATATTCTGCTGCCGCTCTCGTTGCAAAAAACACCTGTAGCGGAAATGGAGCAGCGATTAACGAAATTGATTGAAGCATTAAATATTGAATCGATTATACATCAGTATCCATCTGAAATTTCTGGCGGCCAAAAGCAGCGCACGGCTGCAGCGCGGGCGATCATTACGAATCCAGCGATTGTGTTTGCCGATGAGCCTACGGGTGCGCTTGATTCGCGATCTGCCACCCAGCTGCTGGAACAAATTCAATTACTCAATCAAACCTTTAAGACAACGGTTCTGATGATTACCCACGATTCGTATGCAGCTAGCTACTGCGGGCGTGTCATTTTTCTCCGTGATGGCAAAATCGTGAATGAAATGTTTAAAGGCGAACAATCGGAGAAAGAATTCTTTGACCGCATCCTGACGATTCAAAGTGCTATTGGAGGGGACCGACGATGAGTTTGCTTGATTTATCATGGAGGAATATGAAGCGGAACTTCCGTTTGTATACCATATATTTCATTTCCATGCTTGTCGGGGTTGTCATTTACTTTACCTTTTCCGGTTTAATGTTCAACGAGGACGTCGTTAACGCCATTCAAAATAAGGAAAATTACAAACTAATTATTTTTATTGCCGCAATTATCGTCTTTTTGTTCATTGTATTCTTTATTTTGTATGCGAACTCTTTTTTTATGAAGCAGCGAAAAAAAGAATTTGGCATGTACTTACTTTACGGGATGAAAGAAAGACAAATTGCCACAATGGTCTTTTTTGAAACGGTATTTTTAAGTACCATTTCTGTATCCGGCGGTATCGTAATCGGGGGATTGCTATCGAAATTTTTTGGTAAAGTATTAATGAACTTGATGCACTACAAGGAGAATATTTCTTTTTCTTTTCCACTTGAAGCAATCGTCTCAACCATTCTGTTATTCGCTTTATTAATCGGTATTATCACGATTCAAAGTTATTTTAGCGTCCGTCGTGTACAGTTAGTTGAACTATTTCATGCCAAAGAAAAAATGGAGAAACCGCTTAAATTTTCTATGACTCTGGCGATTTTGTCCATCATTTTGATTGCGGCGTCCTACTGCACAATTACCCTATCCGGAGATACAAACATCTGGAAAGATTATTTTAAAGAAACATTAATTGCTACAACAGTGGCATTGATTGTCGGAACGTATTTATTTTTCCGCCAGTTTTCCGGTTGGATTTTGCAAAAAATGAGTCAACGTAAAAATTACTTGCATGGAAACAAAGTGTTATGGATTTCCTCCCTTCGTTTTTCTATTCGAGGAAATACAATGAATTTTACGTTTAATTCATTGATTAGTGCTATTGTCATCTTTGCAGTTGGATTTATAGCTGTCGATTACGCGGTAAAAGGTGACGTTGTAAAAAAAGAATTTCCAAACCATTTTGCCTTCTCGACGCAAGATAAGGAAACACAAAAACAAATTGAACACATGATGAATGAATCACATCCCATTATTGCTCATGAAACCATTACTGGCATTCAAACAGAAAAAATACCAAATAGAAAAATGTTTCTTAGCTATCCCGAATATTACACAGAGGAGTTTTACATTTTCCCCGAGTCACAATTAAATGCGATCGTTGATTTACGTGAAGTGGGTGAAAAAGTAGATGTAAAAGATGAAGAAGCGATTGTTTTAACAAGAGGATCAGATCAACCAACAACCTATACGAGTCCACAGCCTGAAATTACCGTTTTAGAAAACCATACATTCCGTGTAGTCGAAAGAATACGATACCCGTTGTTAAGTATCCCATCGAGTCCTAGCGGTAAAACGAAGCCTCAACCTTCTGTACTCGTTGTTTCAGACGAAGCTTTTGAACGCTTAAAACAAAATCGCACCCTATTTTCCTATGAAATTTATCAAATTGAAGATCCGAAAACCTCCAATAACATATCACGAAATCTATACGATATCGTTGCGAAGACGGAAGGAGCCTATTATTCAGCTTATATCGATATGTATGCTATTGATACGGAGTCGTCATCACTAGTATTGTTCTCTGTTGCGTTTTTTGCTGGCATTGCCCTGTTTGCTTTAGGAAGCGTCATTTACTTTAAACAGCTGCGTGAAGCTACAGAAGAGCGGAAACACTACGCGATATTACGAAAACTTGGTATTGGCGACAAGGAAATCAAGAAGATTATTAGGAAACAATTGCTGTTCGTATTTCTGCCGCCACTATTACTTGGATTGGTACACAGTTGGTATCTTTTATACTACACAGTCATCCTAATCATCAAAGATTTACCTTCCTTAACGACGATTATTTTCTCCGTCATGGGATTGTACGTGTTAACATATGTCATCTTTTATGTATCATCCATATCTATTTACTACACGATCGTCAGCGAAAAAACACACGGTGAGTAATGTTACTCATCGTGTGTTTTTTGTAAGTTTAGATAGGGGTCATTGTCCTTCGGAAAATGAATCATACATTGCGTATATACGCCAACTTCAGACGTACAGGTAATATAATGGCCGAGCTTGTTCGATAATTGCTGGGCCAAATATAAACCCATTCCGGTCGATTTGGGATGCGATCGTCCTGTTTCTCCCGTAAACCCGCGATTGAAGATTCGCGGAAGGTCTTGGGGGCTAATGCCAATCCCGCTGTCCCGAATCAGCAGCTGTTTCTCTTGCGGCGTTTCGAATGCGGAAATCGTAATTTCCCCGCCATGTTCGGTATATTTCAAACTATTCGTCACTAACTGATTGATAATAAACTGCAGCCATTTCGGATCACTTTGAATCACAAGCGTTTCTGATTGTAGGCCAATACGAATTTTTTTGGAGAAAAAGGTTTTCGAATGTGACTTCACGATCTCTTTCGAAATCTGGATGACATCACAATTTTGAATCGCGTAATCCTGGTTAAAACTATCGAGCTTGGCGTAATAGAGCGCTTGGTCGACGTAATTTTCTATCTTCGCGATCTCCTCCCTTACACTGTTAGCGTCCATATCGGTTTGCTGAAGTAAGCGAAGAACCGCAATCGGTGTTTTGATTTCATGGAACCAAGAAACGATAAAATCATAATGCTCTTGCTGCCTCTCCTGAACCCGATTCATTTCATGGATGTGCTGCTTTTTCAGCTCCTCGATGTGTTGCTGGGCGAGTTCTCCTTCCAGCGATAAACTCTCATAATCCTCACTTTTCATTTGTCGGATTACACGTACATATTGCTGGTAGCGAAACAACAAGAATCCCAGTAACACAATCGAGGACAAGACGAAGGCATAGAAGAATGTCCCCCATACCCAGTCACCATGGCTATCTGTAAAAAATACTGCCGCCGGGATCAGGAACCCAGCCAGATAGAGATAGATATAGGACTTTTCATAGGCGAGATAGCGAAGAAAGGTCATTCGATCAAATACCCCATTCCTTTCCGGGTGACAATGAAGTCCTCCAGTCCCAACGCAGTGATTTTCCTGCGCATCCGGTTCACGTTCACGGTCAGTGTATTGTCATCGACGAACTGCTCTTCATTCCATAGGGCCTGCATGACGTCCTCGCGTGAAACAATTTTCCCGATATTCCGCATCATTAGCTGTAAGAGGATGAATTCATTCCGGCTTAACTCCGTGACTTGTCCTTGATATTCAATTGTGGAATTGGTGACATTCAATTTCAAGCCGCGGTGGACGAATCGAAGACTCTCATCTTCCTGATACGTATATTTCCGGCGGATAAGCGCACTGATTTTGGCGACAAGAATATCCAAATCAAATGGCTTCTGGATAAAATCATCCCCGCCCATATTAATCGCCATAATAATATCCATATTCTGAGTTCTGGATGACAAGAAGATGATCGGCACCTTGGAAACCGCGCGTATTTGCTGACACCAGTAGTATCCATCAAAAACCGGAAGATTAATATCCAATAGGATGAGATGCGGATGCGGATCTGACTGCTGAAATTCCTTGAGAACCTGGTCAAATTGCGTGACTTCCACCACATCATATTGCCACTTTTTCAACGTATCCGCGACAATCCGTCTAATTTTCTCATCGTCCTCAATCATCATGATTCGATACATGGAATCCCTCATTATTCTAATAGTGCGATCTACCTTATTTTAGCATAAACCTTAGATATTCCTTATATAATCAGGCATTCTTCGCATAAATCGCTCCGTATCGTGCTCAAAATCAAACTGCTTGTACAGCTCATGCGCATCTTTTGTCCCCAACAAGCCCACAAGATCTTTATATTCATCTGAGGTGGTCAAGCTTTCAACTAGCTTCTTGCCGATCCCCATTCCCCTGTAATCTTTGCCTAGCAGCATACTATTTCCGTCCCCTCGGAAAGTCCTGCAAACTTGTGCACGAAATGTCGGGCACTCCTTTTCCATGCCTGCTATTCTATGAATATAGGAGGTCAGAATTATGGATTTGCTTAAAAACATGAATGGTGCAATCAAGTACATTGAAGAAAACCTAACTAGTACGATTGACACGAAAGAAGTAGCGCGACTGGCCTTATGCTCGGAATTTCATTTTAAAAGAATGTTTTCCTTTCTTGCTGGCATTCCACTATCGGAGTATATTCGCCGCAGGCGTCTAAGTCTTGCCGCTTTTGAACTTAGGGATAGTAATGTGAAGGTCATTGATTTGGCGATCAAATATGGGTATAACTCACCCGATTCGTTTACAAGGTCATTTCAGAGTTTGCATGGGGTTACACCGTCAGAGGCCAGACACAATGGGCAATCCTTAAAAGCCTATCCACCTATGACCTTCCAAATCACGATTCAAGGGGGAAATGAAATGATTTATCGCATTGAGGAGAAAGAAGCTTTTCATATTGTCGGTATCCACAAAAGAGTTCGGATTGTTTTTAATGGCGTTAATCCCGAAATTGCCGCGATGTGGCAAAGTTTAACTATGGATCTCATCACCACATTGAAGCAACTCTCCAACATGGAGCCACTTGGACTGCTTAGCGCATCCACCAACTTCTCAGAAGGCCGTATGGAGGAAAAAGGGGAGCTTGATCACTATATTGGCGTTGCCACCACGAACCCGTGTCCCGCAAATCTAACACAGCTCGACGTGCCTGCCTCAACGTGGGCGGTTTTCGAATCCGTCGGACCTTTTCCTGAAACATTGCAAAATATCTGGGGACGCATCTACTCCGAGTGGTTCCCTTCCTCTAGCTATGAACAAATCGCAGGTCCAGAAATGCTGTGGAATGCGGATAAGGATACGACTTCGCCTACGTTCCGGAGTGAGATTTGGATACCGGTGAAGAAGAAAATGAGTAGTTAAGCCGAGATGAATGAGTTGAGAAAACCTCTTTCGAGGCCATTCACAGATGGCGACCGCGTTAAGTTGCAGCCTCCCCCTCCGAGTTAAGTCATTAGCACTTATTACCACGGTATCGCCTCATTAGACCATTATTTTCGCCAACGCCACTACTCTTGCGCACAATTTTTGTGCGCTAGCCGTGCGACAATCGGCCGGGCTCTTCTCTTGCGCACAATTTTTGTGCGCTAGCCGTGCTGCTGACGGCCCAGCTCTTCTCTTGCGCACAATTTTTGTGCGCTAGCCATGCGACAAACGGCCGGGCTCTTCTCTTGCGCACAATTTTTGTGCGCTAGCGTGCGACAAACGGCCGGGCTCTTCTCTTGCGCACAATTTTTGTGCGCTAGCATGCGACAATCGGCCGGGCTCTTCTCTTGCGCACAATTTTTGTGCGCTAGCCATGCGACAAACGGCCGAGCTCTGCTCTTGCGCACAATTTTTGTGCGCTAGCGTGCGACAAACGGCCGGGCTCTGCTCTTGCGCACAATTTTTGTGCGCTAGCGTGCGACAATCGGCCGGGCTCTGCTCTTGCGCACAATTTTTGTGCGCTAGCCGTGCGACAATCGGCCGGGCTCTTCTCTTGCGCACAATTTTTGTGCGCTAGCATGCGACAGCCGACCCTGCAAAACCGCCATGGTTAGAAGGGGATCCTGCTCTTTGAATGTTATACTTTCTATTATGTTAAAAAAGCTCCCTACTTCCTGCACTTTCGCAGGATTAGGGAGCTTTTAGCTTAAGAACGAGCTTTCTTGCCGCTTTATCCGATAAACGTGGAACCCTTCCATATAATTGTCTAGGGTTCCTTTGTATTTGGCAATAGTTCCTCCGTACTAATGATGGTGCGCCAAGTGCGCCAAGTACTTATCGATTCTTCGATCATCTTTAATCGTAGGACACGTGTAGCAATAATTATCTTCGCCCGGCATGCGGAAATGCAGACAGCATTTCGAGCGGATCATGATCTTCTCCTCATCAACTCCCGGTATATCAACGCAACGGAATGAGGCCGTCAACGGGTTCATGGAGTACCCGAACACCTGGATGGCATCGGCCTCGTGTAATAAATAGCGGAAATTGTCCTCGATGTACGCTTTCTCCGAAGATGTTGCAGCTTCTGTGCGCCATTCGTCTATATAATAAACCAAATTATAAGAAATTGTTGCCCACAATGTTTTCACATCGATCCCGCTCCAGTTCACGATTTGCTTCAAAAAGGGCAGGGCATGATCCAAAAAGAGATGGCGAGCATAACTTTCTCTTTCCACAGCAAAAGGGCCGCTCCCTGCCCAATTCTCCAATGAGTATGGAGACAAAAGGCGGTAGTAGAGATGCTTGTTTTTGAGCGAAATAGCAACATTACTTGGAGATACATCTAAGCAACGTCCATAGCGTACCCAAGCGTCCCAGGCACCGGTAATGAAATGACTGTACCGCTTCACGAACAAAGAACTCGCTACTTTACGATCGGGGGCGCCGATTTGCTGAGCGAACTGTTCTAGCAGCTCTGCGACCCCTTTTTCGTCGTCCAGCTTATATGCCCTGTTAAGCTCTGAGCTCTCCGGGGAATCGAGTAATAAATGATAGTGCTTTAGCGAAGTTACCATGTCGCTGCTCATGTTCAGTCATCCTCCAAATTTGTCCAGTAACGACTAATCTAACACTGGGTGCAATCGATTCAGCCGCCCCTGCAGCCAGCCTATTTCCTCTTTCAGTATGCGCATAGGATCTGCGCCGAACCATTCCAGAGAAGCGAACTTACCGCTCTGACTGATTCGATCAATAATTGGACGATAATTTACCGCCCCATTTTCTAATGATACCATACCTTTCCGGCTGCCGTTCGCTGCATACACTTGATGAGGTTGAAACACGTTGCAGTGCGCCAGTGAACTCACATTTTTAAGATGGAAATAGTCTACCCAAGGCGCCAACAACTCGTAACTTTCTAATGGATCGTCACCGGCTTCCCACATGTGCAGAAAGTCCATGTTCAACCTAACGGCTTCATGATTAACCTCAAGCATGAGCCTATGAGCAGCCTCCTTATGATCGGCCAACGTCCCAGGGTGAGTCTCGACAAGCAATTCCATGCCCTGATTCATGCACAGGTCTCCAAGAATTCGCAGTTGACGGACCGTGTCTTCGAACTCCTCCGTGTCCACCTCTCTGCTTCCGCGCATTCCGGCAAACGTACGAATTTTACTTGTTCCAAGCCAATCCGCGACGACAAGCAATTCCTTGCACTTGGCAACCGTATCTGCGAAATTCACCTGTGTGCCCACATCCAGATAGTCGCTGATCATCGAAACAGTCAAACCAGCCCCTTCGAGGATGGCTTTCTCCGAACCTTCCCGTTCCTTGTACAAGTGAAGGGCGTGAGCTCCCCATACTTCTAACCCGTCGAAGCCTTGAACTCGGGCGAATTCCACCAGTTCCTCGAATGAAATCAACGTATGACGGAAGGTAATGGTGCAGAGCGAGCATCGTAATCTAGACAATTCGGACATTACATAGTCCCCCCTTTCACATTTGCGTACTGTGCTGCGGACCATAAGATAAGCTCCCGTTCCAATTCAGCCTTAATGCCTCGTTCAATGGCCTCGGCCTTATTCAATGTCTCCATAATGGAAGTAAGCTGCTTAGTGCCTCCTGTCAGTGACATCTTAACAGCCAGGAATTGCAGGGTATTAAAGGCTTGAACCAAATCGCGGATTTGCTGCGCCCAATACTCATAATTATCCCTAGGCAGTTGCAGTTCATCATGAAAATACATCAGAGCATAGTCATACCCGTATTTGCGTATCACAATAACATAGAGATGCTTGAGGGCATCCCCTAGCGAGGAAATCTTGGCCGGATCCTCCGTAAGCCTTGCGACAAGTGTTCGAAGTCCAGTTACCAGTTCATTGCGATCGAGATGAAATGCGTCATAAAAGTACGCGATGACGTTCTCTGGCGTCGGCTGTTGAATCGTAGGGGCATCGATATAGAATCCGTCAGGGTAAGCATTTTGAACAAAAGAATGAATCAACTGCTCACGGCTTACCATGCCTTCCCATTTCATATCCGCATCCAGCATGAACCATTCGTCCTCACGATCTGTAGCTGAAACGATCACATAATGAGGGAATGGCTTCAAATTAAACTTATTTTCCCGCTCGGGCATAAGCGACATGTCGATCTGCACAACAACGTGCCTATGCTTAGGCGCTTGCTCAACAAGCTCCACCAGTTTGGCTGCATTTGCTGCCGGATCTTGAAGTGGGTCATGCCATTGCACGGCCACAACACCAAACATTCGTTCGTACCATTGCATTAATCGAGTGGGTTGAAACGTCTCCGAATAATACGATAATCCCGATTCATGCCATCCGAACTGCTCTTCCCACACGTTGAAATAAAAAGGGCGATAATCGACGTTGCTATATCTTTTGACCACTTCGCACATGCAGCTCAACACACAATGAACCTTGATGCGTTGATCCTTCCATCCGAACATGACCTTGCCTCCTTCCTTCACTTCGTTTACTCTTCGGCTATGCCGACAGAGACAGGGGACAAACTCTCCATGAAATCAAGCAGAGATCCTACCGTGTGAAACACTCTCGGATCGACTTCTTCCTCTGGAATGCAAAGGCCAAATTCAACCTCGATCCAGACCAGCAGCTGCATCATCATGACAGAATCGATTCGAAGATCCTCGTTCAATCTGTGCGATTCCTCTAGGATAGGCAGCTGTGCCAGAAGCAGCTTGGTTGCCATAATGGTTCTCAATTTTTCCGTTCGTTGTTCCCTTGTCATTGCTTTAATTGTGCCTCCTCTAGCAATTTACGGCTAATTTTGCCCGTTGCATTTCGTGGCAGCTTCGTCACACAGTCGACTTTAGATGGCACTTTATAGGGAGGCAATTTCTGAATACACCACTCTCGAACAGTCTCCGGCTTGATCTCAGGATCTGCCACGACCATGCAGCATGCAATCTCGCCCATCACGGGGTGACTTCCTCGGTAGACGACACATTCCATAATCTCATCCATTTGGGAGATCACATTTTCCACCTCTAGGGGATATACTTTTAATCCCGATACGTTGATAACATCGTCCGCTCTGGACAAAAGATGTAAAGCTCCTTGATCTTGATAGGCAAGATCGCCCGTATGGATCACCTGATTCTGAACGGCGATGATTAACTCTTTTGGCTCATCAGATGATGAACCTGCTTCCACAATTTGAATGTGCCCTAGTAGCTTGCCAATATCTGCACTCTTCCGAAGAGAATGATTCACACTAATACATCCCGCTTCCGAGCAGCCGTATTGCTGGAGCAAACGATCCGCCGCCAACGGAGCCAGCTTATCAATCAACCCTTGCGGCATCGGCGCGCCAGAGCTCATGAACTGATGGAAACGTATATCCGAAGGGAACGAGGTCAGAACATGCAGCGTCAATGGGACGCCATAAACGATATGTTTCGGTGTGTCCCGCAGAAGAGCCAGTGTCAGCTTCGGGTTCGTATATGCGGCGACGTGAGGTACAACTTGACGCGCCATGGCGGAAAGCACGCCACTTATTAGGCCGTAGGAATGACTCACTGGGGAAATCACAACCGGTGTGATCGAGTTATCCAAATCAATGGCATCATTATAGGCTGTGATTTCAGCCTCAATAGCCGTCCAGGTTCTGCTAATCAACTTAGGCTTGCCTGTCGTGCCTGAACTGAACATACAGATGGATGGCTCCTGCAAGGGGACGATGTCTGTTTCGCTTGGAGCAATAGGATGGAATCCATCCTGGACAGATTGATACACAAGTCCGATGCAGCCCGCTTCTTTGCTGAGCGTCATCGCAGTTACAAGCGGTGTCTCTCCGTGAAGCAGCAGCACCGATATCCCTAGATCCTTCGCAAAAAGCACAAATGGAATCAACTCAGAGGCATTCGCGATGCATACCGCAATTCGTTTACCCGATTTCCATGCTTCCCGCGTGTGCGACAAAAGCCCCCATGCTTTCCAGCGAGCTTCTAGATCATCCCGGCCGAAATACGTTTGATTATAAGCAAACAATTTCTTATTCAAAGACGAATCTCCTCTCTGTGTGTACTGGGCGAACAAGGAAGGAAGGCCGACAATGGATTCGGTACTTCATGCGACAACCCTTTGGTTTGCAGGGCAAGCCGCTTATGCGTTAGCTGCTCGACACGTGTTGTTGGAGCAAACAAATCCAACGTGTCAAATCGCTCCTTCCAATGTGAATCTCGTTCGATATGGCGATGAATGCAAGCAGCCGTCATTTGCCAGAACTGAGTTTCTTCAAAGCCGTAACGATCGCATAGCATCATCGCCAGCTCCCCAAGATTAACGAAGAATAACGCACCAAGTGTCAGATAGCGGAGTGGCGCCACACCCTCCACTTCAAAGTTAGCCCGTTCCTCCTTCAGCGCGTAGCGTTCATGTACTTGTGTTAAGTCCGGACACAAATCGGGTCTGCTCAGGAAGGAACGATCATACAGGACATCCTCGTGGAAATCCTTTAGTGCCAATCGCTCAGGCAAGCCGTCTCGATGCACCATCACCATATTTTGCGCATGTGATTCCGTAGCCACGCCATGAACAGCGGCCAAATGGAGAACAGGCAGTATACACCGCTCAAGAAGTCGGTTCAGCCAAGCCTCGACCCCATAGGTTTGCAGCCAAGGCTCAATGAAGGGAGTACCATCTCTCTCCAGCGTGCAAAGCGCATAGAAAGGGACCGTTTCCTCTCCGGCTCGTAAATAACCGTGCAAGCTTTCTCGCCAAATGCAGCCCACCGCTGCGTACAAGGGGGATGGCGTACTCCCTTGTGGATCATACGTGAGGGCAGCCACTTCCCGCAGTAATATAAGCTTGGCTTCATCCTTTAAATAAGGATCTTCGTCTACGAGTGTTTGCAGCCAGGAAGATAAGACTGGAGCCGTTACCGTATAGTGCGGGAGCAATTGACGGGAACTTGATGTATTCAATAAATTCATCGACAGTTTTACATATGTTTTCTGTGGCGCTGTTCGGTTGGATAGTGTCCGGATAGACTGCTGAGCGCGATAAGCATCCTCGGAAGGCCCCAAGAGCAGCATGCGTTTCTTGTTATACTCCTCTGCATAAGCAGGAGCGATAATGCGGCGCCACTGCCATGGATGTACGGGCACGAACGCATAAGCCTCGGGGTCCCAACCCTCACTTTGTAGGAGATCGCAAAAGGATGATACCACTTCATTCCCCAGCTCTTCACGCAGCAGGCCGTCAAATGTAAGATCAGGCAGTACAGCTATCCGGCTCTCTACTTTACTTACAGCCAGCCATAAAGGCTTCACATCTTGAGAAAATTCAGGGCCATAAGTGAGATGATCCCCATAATCGAACCCGATCCGAGACTTATAGCTTGGGTGATAGCGATGTCCATCCATCACAGCTGATTCCAGCTCTTCGCCGCTCAGTTGGTGCAATTCGGTATTTCCAAGCATACGCACATACTGAGCCAACGTATCTTTAAGGAGTGTGTGCTCCAGCTCCTCTGTGAACGAAACTAGCTTGTTCCGATCCGTACCAGACACATTCAGCACTTCCTGAATGAATAATCGAAGCGATAACGCCTCTTCCTCACCATCGCTTCCAACCCGAATAAGCGGCGCGTCTTCCTGTAATCGAATGCGGCCAAATGTGAGCCTTCGTTGTCCAAGGCACCAGTACGAAACTTCCCGACCTTCGGCATCCTGACCCTGCAGACTGAATCGTGGTTCCGAATGCGGCAAGACGATTCCTTCATAAATGACCGATTCAACCAATTGTCGGAAAATTCTTCTACGCACTTGTACGCAGCTCTCCGATTTTAAAGCTTCAAGAGCTATGAGGTCTTGCTGCCATGAACTTGCCATGTGGTTGCCTCCTTCGGTGAGCTATAGATATTGGACCATTTAAACAGCATGCCATTAACAAGACAAAGCAAGGCGGCTGCCAGCAGCGGCGAATTCAATCCCACTTGTATCGACAAAAACGATGCAATCAGTGGAGATAATAACTCTCCTGCTGTCTGAAAAGATACCATGACACTGAAGGCTATGGCAGCTGTTGCTCCTTGTTCCCGTTGGAACAAAATGACATCGAGAACGGCCATCGTGATGGCTAGAAACATACCGTACAGCATACGTCCTGCGATCAATCCGACTATGCCCTCCGCCATCCCTTGTGTGATCAAGCCGATAGCCATGGCTCCAACGCCAACCATGTACGCGATAGGCAGCCGGCCCGGCTTGGCTAAACTGCGAAGAAACGGCAGTAGGATCAAAGCACAGACATGAGGAAGAAGAAATAACAGGCCAGCTAATTCTATCGATAAGCCAAAGTCTTTTTCGACATATGGGGTAAAAAAGGGTCTGACTACTTGATTCGCGATCGTTAATGTAAGAAACAACAGTCCCAGCGTCACAATCGTTCGATCATGGAGCAAGCTGCTTAACAACCCTTTCGAACCTCCAGGCTCACGACGAGCATCCTTCTTTGAAGCGCTTTTCCATCCCCAAAGTACGACAACGCATACGATCAATTGAATCACATCCGCTGCTGCCGCCCCATAAAACAGCGTTAATGGATGTTCCATCTGAAGCATATGAGCACCCACCAACGCAGCGATCAGAACCGCTGTATGATGAACGGCATGAAACTTGGCCGCCGATCCCGCTTGAGCGCCTTTATCGCTGAGTTCCATAATAATTGGATAAATCAACATATAACTGCTTTTAAAAATGAGCAAACATACCGTCAGAATGAGGAATTCTGTCGCACTATCCGCCTGAGCCAGCAGCGCTGTCGAAAGGGCGGTTCCTGCCTGACCGACGAGCAGCAGCCGCTTGGCTTCCACCTTGCGGGTCAGCCACCCCCATAACGGAGAGCAGAGAACGACCGTTAGCCTGCAGACAAACAAATATAAACCTGTGTAACTGTAGTCCTCGATCCCGAACACCTGGTGAAAAAACTGCGGATAATATGGTGACAGCAGCACTTCTGTAAACAGACCTAGAAACATGCAGCCAAGAAGTGCAGCCTGCATGCCTGTTCGCGATCTACGACTGGACAACTGTGGATTCAGAATACTCATTTGCTAACTCCGAACTGCTGGAACACATTTCGGCTTCTGAGCGGATAAACCTCACGTCCTGCTAACTGCTCAATAATCACGCTGTTCCGGTGAGCGCCCAGACCAAGATCGGGAGCGCCGACACCGTGCGTATGCAGTTCCCCATTTTGAATAAAGATGTGGTTCTCCCCGTTGGTTCGCAGCTTCAGCGAATAATTCTCAGCGATATCCAAACGTCCCTTCGCATCTCGGCACATATAAGGCTCTAACGGACTTAAGCAAGCCGGTTCGGCATGCTCATAGCCTGTCGCCAGAATGACGATCTCGCTGGTATGCTCGAAAGCAGCATCCTGCTGCAATTGTCGGCAATGCATTCGGTAGCCATCGTTCCCTCGATCTGAGGTCGGAAGCAACTCCTCCACTTCTGTTAAGGACAACAGCCTAACGCCTGGCCCTTCCTGCCCACCGATTCCTGCCTCGTACAGCGTATCGTAGATATCCGCAATGGTGTTTGCGCTAATACCTTTATACAGTAAGCCCTGCCCTGCTCGGATGCTATCCTTGCGCTCAGGTGCAAGCTCGTAGAAGTACTTCGTATATTCAGGAGAAAAATGCTCAAGTCCGAGCTTGGAATACTCCATCGGGAAAAAGCCCGAAGAACGTGTAAACCAATCCAACCGATACCCGTTTTCCCCCTGCGCTCTTAGCAAATCCAGCACGACTTCGGCTGCGCTCTGTCCAGAGCCTACGACCGTAATCGACCGCGCTTTCAGGCATCGTTCCCGTTGCGATAAATAATCGGCCGAGTGAAAAACATTCGATCCGCTTAAGTGTTGAAACCGTTCCGGAATACGTGGTCTGCTCCCAACACCTAGTACCAAGTTACGGGCAACATAGGTCTTCGTTTGCTCGGTATGAAGCTCTTTCGCCTCCACGACAAAATGGGAACTGGATTCCCCTTCTTTCAGATGGATGCTACTCACTTCGTAGCCGAAACGGCAAGAAGCTAATCGTTCCGCCGCCCATTTGCAATAATGGTTATATTCCCTGCGCGGAATGTGGAACTTCTCTAGAAAGTAAAAGTGATACAATCTTCCATGCTCATGCAAATAATTGAGAAAACTGAGCGGATGCGTCGGATCGGCCATCGTCACCAAATCCGCGAAAAAAGGAACTTGCAACGTCGTCCCCTCAATCAACATACCTGGATGCCACTCGAACTGTGGTTTCCGTTCCAAGAATAGGGCCCTCATCTCGGGTACGCGCGTAAGCAGCGCAGCAAGACCGAGATTGAAAGGACCAACTCCGACCCCCAGCACATCCCATTCATCCGAATGATTCGGAATAGCTTGCCTAACCAATAGAAATCTCCCTCGTTTCTCTATCTATGTTGACAACCAACATTGCTTCGCGTATGTAACGGTTGCAACGTTATCACTTCAAAAGCTTCTCGCTCACACAGCATCAACGCAGCCCTTTTATCCGGAAGCTGCACTTCCTGCCTAAAACGAAAGCCGCATTTTTCGAAAATATGATGCATCTTCGCATTACGAATATCCGGCTCAGCCACAATCCGCTTGGTCCCCGGATGCATAAACTGCACACGTACGAGGGCTTGCAACAGCGGAAATGCATAGCCCCGGCCGAGATAGCTTGGCGGACCAATCAGAAGATGTACGCCTTGATCATCCGGATCCGTCTCATAATAGGGTCCAATGACATCAGACTCCGCCCAATAGGATTCAAAATAACTCATCGGCTCCCCATCCAGCTCACCGATGCAAAGCGTCTGATGCGGATCGGCTAAGAAACGCTCCAAGTGGCTCCGATAGGCATCCAGAGAGATGTTCAGTTGCCAGAAAGGAACAACATGTGGCTCCTGATGCCAACTATGCAGCATCAACAAGTCGCGCTCTAGATCGACTGGACGAAACGAAATCGTCCTACCAATCGTTGGATCCTCGTAGGATGCCAGAGAAGGCTCTTCGAAAAGTTGTTTTAAATTGCGAATTGTAACACCCGACACTTTCGCTACACCTCCAGAACCAGCGGATTGTCCACGAGTACATAGACCGACTGGTTTTCCAGAGAACCGACCAACTCATCCATATCGTACAGTCGCGTGAGCAGGTTCGCCTTGCACGGGATCTTGGCTTCCGTTAACAAGCTTTGCAGGAAAATCGAAGGCGCCCTGTTCATCGGAAGGAATTCAGCAAGCACGGCACGCAGTTCGCGCAGCAGATCACGTTCATCAGCAAGCCCCGCTGTACCGAAACCATTAATTAAACCGAATAAATGATTAAAAATAACATAATAGCGGAAACGTTCATCGGCGATCGCATCATCGCAAAACGTATGGCTTTTGTCTCCAATGCCAGGCAACTCATTGTTCAAGTGTTCTTTCATGGAATGACAGAAATAATAACCCTGATTGTCCCGATAGTAATAGCGGTCGGGGTACCCTTTGTTCAGCTGGACAACACTGTTCTGTTGATGAGCCTCCAGCGCAATGCCATGCGTGACATACAGCCAGATCATCGGCTTCAAAGAGATGTTCAAATATTCGCGGAACCAATCCAGACTTACCGCTTCCGTTGTGCGGGCCTCCTGCTTAGCCAGTCGGCGAATGATCGTGCTTAGCCGCGATTCTGAGCCAGGTAACGGATCCTGCACAAGAGAAGCAACAAGCGAAGTTTGCTGAGCCTGCTTCCCTTGAAACGGATTTTCACGCAGGACGACTTCGAAGCCAGACTCTTCCTGCCCTTCCAAGCCAATCGAAACATAGGCAGGATCCTTCACAATAGCAAACGCTGGATATCGTTTGGATACCTCACCGACTTTGGTTTGCAGCAGGCGAGACACCTCAACGCCCCGTTCCAATTCTTTGAATAGATTGACACGTACCGAATTGGTAATTCGCACAGGCACAGACCCTTTGGGCATAAATGGCGACTCTGGATGATACATCGTGCGAAACGACGAAGTTGCCGAGTAATACCGCCCTAATGGACCCAGATCTTGAAGCAAGCCCGCTTCGAGCAGCTTCTGAACGGCTGGTTTGGCTAGTACTTCTTCCGCCTGCAAAGGATGCAGCGGAATCAACGTATAGGCATCGCTCTCGGTGTATGGTGTCTGAACATCCGCATGGCGGAGATCCGATTTAATCCATTCCGTTGCTGTTGTATGTTCAAACGCAGAATCCTCACGCACAATACTCCGATGTGCACGGAAATAATGCAATTGGAACTGTCCTTTTAACTCAGGGGAAAATACCGATTGCAAGCTGGCAGGAACTCCATCCCGACATTTCGGTGTAGGATGAAGCAAGTGCCCGAACAACAAGGATTGCTCTGCTGTGATAAAATCTCCGTCAAAGCCATACAGCTGGTCACGATCCCCATCACGGGCAGCGACAAATTGCTCGATGCTGGCACAGCTTTCTTTAATTCGCTGTAGCAAGTCATCTGTTCGTTCTGGCGTTCCCACTTTGACGATATGACCTAATTCAAGGACTAGCCGCTCTACTAACACCAGCTCATCTTCCGCAGCTCCTTCACGCTCAGCGCTTCCCTTCCAGAGCAGAGGGAACTGAAATAAATGTCTTCCCGTCAGAGATTTATGTTTGACTGAAACGATGATACGGCTTTCTTGACTGACCAAAGGCACTTCCAGCACCCATTTACCTTCAACTTCACGCCAATCTCCTAACCCAGTTTCCCTGAGAAAGCTGTTGAGCAAACTTTGCAGCGTAGCTCTGGCTGCCGTCCGATACGAGTCTCCCCCCTTTTCCTCAAACGTTGGTATGTTTTCCAGTAATTCATCCTGGATCATGATTAAACTCCCCTCAGAGCATGCTGCTCGATCACATTATGTTGTTCTAATTCCATACCAATACGTACGACATGAGCCAAAATATCAGCAGTATCCTCCGTTGTCGTTAACGGATTCAGCAGCGTAAACTTCAGACATGCCCTTTCCTTCGCTCTCGTTCGAGCAATAACGGCAATACCGCTCTCAAGGAGACGGTCTCGAATTTGGTGATTTAACTCATTAACCCGTGCGCTCTCCATCTCTGTGGAAGGTACATATCGGAAGACAACAGCATTTAAAGTCGGATCAGCCAACAGTTCGAGCGCTTTCGTTTGCCGTATTTGTTCCGCCGTGTGCAACGCGAGCTGTAAGGTGTAATCAATCATTGCCGCAAACCGTTCACGACCCAGATGCTGCAGTGACATGTACAGCTTCAAAGCATCAAACCTGCGCGTTGTCTGAATGGACTTGCCCACCAGATTCGGCACACCAGCCTGATCATCTTCTTGTGGATTTAAATAGTCGGCGTTCAGCCGCAAATAGCGATAGTTGACCGCGTCCCGTAATAAGAACGCTCCGCAGCTGATCGGCTGATAGAACAACTTGTGGAAATCGACGGTAATCGAATCCGCTAAGGCAATTCCCTCTAGCAAGTTGGCGTGCTTATCACTCAAAGCAAGCGCGCCTCCATAAGCTGCGTCTATGTGAAACCACATACCGTGTTTACGGGCAAGAGCTGCAAGCTCAGACAGCGGATCGATACTGCCGAAGTCCGTTGTTCCAGCTGTACCCACCAATGCAAAAGGGAGCAATCCATCTTGATGTAAACGATCGATTGTATGTTCGAGAACATGACAGTGCATTCGCCCGGACGCATCGACAGGTATCGTGATGACCGCTTGTTGTCCCAAACCTAACAGAGCCGCTGATTGCTTGACTGTAAAATGAGCCGCTTCCGAACAAAGAATTCGCAGGCGGTCAGCCTGTGGAGGTAATCCCAACTGTTGCACATTCCAGTTCCATTGCGTGTAGGCATAATGATCCCTGGCCAGCAGTAACCCCATGAAGTTGGACTGCGTTCCCCCGCTGGTGAACACACCATCACTGACTCCCTTTTCATAGCCGAAAAGCTCACATAGCCAGCCAATCATTTCTTCCTCCAGCATGGTTGCTGACATGCTCTGATCCCAGGAATCCATGGACTGGTTCATCGTGGCAAGTAGTGTTTCCGCCATGAGTGAAGCTTGGAGGGGTGGGCAATGCAAGTGCGCCACACACGCAGGGTGATTCACCACTGCTGCATGTTTCACCACGGTTGAGCCGATGAAATCAAGCAACTCCTCCATGCTAACTCCCTGCTCAGGACATACCTGCCGATTGCGAAAGGCTGCTGCCAGCTCATGTGGCACAGCTCCGCTATAAGGCTGCTCAGATGCTGCGAAATCACGAATGAGCACCTCGACAGCTGCCTGCATATGTTTACGAAAGAGAGCTTGACTCTCCACCGCTCTGTTCAAAAAATCGGATGCGAATTCCCGGTTCACCCGTGCACCCCCTGAAGGCTTAGCGACTGACGCTCTGCTACTACGACAGCTTCGTGGAAAATTTCAGCAATTCGATCAATCTCGTGTTCCGTTACAATAAGCGGCGGCAGGAAGCGAACAACACTGCCATGACGACCGCCAAGTTCCAGTATGAGGCCGCGTTTCAGACATTGCTGTTGAATTTCACGAGCGAGCTCCGGATTAGCCGGATAGCTGCCAATTCGGTCAGCATCCCGTTCGGTATCCACAATCTCAGCACCGACCATCAGCCCTCTGCCCCTGACTTGACCGATACATCTCACAGCCGATCTGGTTTGCTCTAAGTGCTTGCACAGGCGTTCACCAACGACTGCCGCATGTTCAACCAGCCGCTCTTCCCGAATGATCCGCAGGGTTGCCGCTCCAGCAGCCATCGCTAACTGATTTCCACGGAATGTGCCTGCATGTGCCCCAGGCTCCCATTTGTCCAGTTCCTCGCGATAAACGATTACCGACAGCGGAAGACCTCCGCCTATCGCTTTGGAGATCACGATCACATCAGGAATAATTCCCGCATGTTCAAAAGCAAACATACGACCTGTTCGGCCAATTCCTGTCTGCACTTCGTCAATGATCAATGGAATCTCGCGCTCTTTCGTCATTCTACGAATTTCCCTAGCCCAGGCATTAGGCGCTGGAATAACCCCGCCCTCACCCTGCACTAATTCCATGATCATACCTGCTGGCGACAGCACACCACTCTCCGGATCGTCTAACAAATGCTCAATATAGCGGCTGCCTATTTGGTGGCCTTGCTCCCCACCGATCCCAAATGGACAGCGATAATCATAGGGATATGGCAAAAACTGCGTACCTGGCAGCAATCCGCCCACATGGCGTTTTGGACCCAGGTTGCCCGTTAAGCTAAGCGCACCGCTGGTCATCCCGTGATATCCCCCATGGAAAGACATCATCCCGCTTCTTCCCGTTGCCGTCTTGACTAGCTTCATGGCTGCTTCCACGGCATCTGCTCCCGTAGGACCGCAAAATTGAATACGGGCCTTGCTCGCAAATTCAGTTGGCAGTATATCAAAGAGTTCATCTACAAAATTCTCTTTAACTGGCGTAGTCAGATCCAGCGTGTGCAACGGCAGACCTGTCGTTAACACTTCTTTCATCGCCTCGATCACGACCGGATGATTGTGGCCTAAGGCAAGTGTTCCTGCTCCAGCAAGACAATCGAAATAAGTTCGACCATCTGCATCTTTTACCTGAATACCTCTGGCCTCTGTAATGGCAATCGGAATTTTACGAGGATACGTTCGTGCATTAGATTCCCTCCTCCGCTGACTTTCGAGATATATCGCATTGCCCTTCATAAATTGATTGTTCCTCCTTTTGGGAAAATGATCATGAAATGACTCTTGCTCCATTCTGGCGAAGAGGGTTGGTAAAGTTTTACACAACTTACACCGCCATTGTAAATGATAATCATTATCAATGCAACCCTATGTTTACCTCTTTTTTATTGACCTTTGACCGAACACGACGACATCATCCCACCTATTATGCTCACTAAAAATTGGTAGTTGACAATTATATTCCCTTGATTTAACATTTATTAGCGATAATGATTCCCATTATCAAGTAATTCACTCCTGAAACAAGAAGCACTTTCAACATATAGTTTGGAAAACCAGAAAGACCCGATATCTCTTCACGCCTAAGCGCTAGATGTCGGGCTATTTCTGAAAATAGAAATATGGCTTACAAAAAGCGAACCGCACGACTGACGAGCGCAGGAAGCACGGAGACATGCCCTTCCCCTTCGAACTCATAGAAGTCAGCTTGCAGCTTCTCACTTGGCAAAAGCGCGAGGCGCTCATACAGCTCTTTCGCATTCTCGCTCATATGGCTCGGGTGATTCTTTTCGTGCTCACCGATGGTGATAAGCAGCTTGTGGTTCGGTTGCGTGTCGCCGAGATCAGCGGGTATTGGTCTTCTTGTTCCTTCAGCATGACCTTGTTCCAGTGAACCGAAGGGCTGCCAGCTATATAGGTCTGGAACATGTGAGGCTGTGTGAACAATGTTTGCAGCACGAAAAGACCTCCCAGCGAATGGCCAAAAATCGCTTGCTGCTTTGTATGAATCGGATAATCGCGTTCGATGCGCGGTTTAAGTTCCTGCTCGATAAAGGTCCGGAAAGCGTCCGCGCCTCCAACCTGTGGCCTAGCGGCATCTTTGTTGCGTACGGGTAAAGCATCCAACACTTCTCGGGGGGTGGCATCGTAAAATCATAAAACCGCGAAGAATCAAACGGCTCCGCCGTCGGATAGCCGATTCCTACCACGACTGCTGGATAGACGAAAGACTCGATGATTCGGCTGATATCAATGCTTTTGGCCCCATACGTAATGGACAGCACGATCGTAAAAAGCACAGCGAAAGGCGCTGCCAGTAAGATGATGGTTGGTGCGGGAACTCTCCATTTCATAGCCGTATACTCACTTTGCTCCAACGATTTTCGAACTGTTAATCGCTTCTAGGAATTTGATTTTGCTGTAAGCCGTACCACCTTGTAAAAGCGGGTCTACCAGATTCGTATATAATTGACCATTCTTAACGGCATTAATGTTTTTAAAATAGGGTTGTTTTTCAGATCTTCAAACACCTTCGGTGTATCCTTATTCTCTTCTTCAGAGAATTCAACGATCAAGTAATCCGGATTCATCTCGGAAAGCTTCTCAAGTGAAATATTGGCCTGTGCTTTCGCTGCTTTTACTTCCGCTGGAACCGTTGCACCCAATTCGGCATAGATGGATGGATTGAAGAATACATCCTCCGGATAGATGAACAAGCTGCCTGTGCGTACGCGAATGGCCAATACTTTTTTATCATTGAAAACAGGACCAATTTTCGCTTTCAACGTTGCTGAATCCGTTTTGTACTTCTCCAGCACTTGTTTCGCTTTATCTTGTTTACCTATCAGCTCAGCAAGCAAATTCAAGTTATTTTCCCAATCCGTTGCAATATGAGATACCGGAATCGTCGGGCCCACTTTGGTCATTTTCTCAATGGTTTCAGCAGGAAATTTGGTGCTCATCAGAATAACGTCAGGCTTCAACTTTAAAATCGTTTCCATGTTCGGCTGTGCTTTCTCGCCTACGCCCTCTGCTTTATCCGTGATTGGCGCGAGGCCCCTTTCTATTCATGAAAATGAGAATCATCATCAACTTTGAATTTAGCGCACAAAGAGAAGGCCCGTCAACGATTGACAGACCTTCATCACCTCATTTAGTTGGTTCCTAAATAAGGAAGTTTTATATTTTCTTCTCCTATCGTTAGTTGTAACACAACAATTACCATGACGATTACATACCAGACAAGGTTGTTAAAGAAACTAGCTTTTTTAATGTAGAAATAGGTTCGATAGTCACGAACAATACAAACTACTGACAATAACAGAAATAAAACCACTATAATTGTAGTCGTTAGTTTCCCGAAGATAGCGAAATCGATTAGAAACAGTAGTAAGAAACCAATTAGGCTCTGAATGATACTTAGCAACGAGACCTTCCCCCTATCTCTAAAACGCTGAAAGTACTAGACTATCTTTTTTCTCTAGTCAAATAAACTCCAATCCTCTGCAATTTTAATGTGTATTGTTAGTTTCAAATTTGGGTACTTTAGATCAATTTTTTTCAGACATTCTATATACTCTCTACTTTTTAATTGTAATGCTACATCTTCAAATACTTCACTAATCCAGAGCATCTCATCTTCATTACATACGTTCAAATAATTTAATGTTGCTATTTCATCTCTAGCTAGTAATTCGGTTAACTTCTCCCAATACATTGGGATTCTTAGATCATTAACCGATAATGCCGATCTTTCTGCTATTATTTTCCTCGCTTCTTCCCTTAACATTTTTACTCTCCTTAAAAATTTTTGTACACCTGAGCACTTACCGATTAAAAAAAAGGTAAACTTTACCATTTATATCAATCTATCACTCTCCTACCTATAAAGCAAGACACAACCTACCTATCCCTACTATGGCTGCGCTCAAAGTGATACCTGACAGCAGCTCCTATGATACAATCATTGGAACATTCTCTTAAACCGCATTTTTCGGAGGTTACCTATATGCGCAAATTAATCTTTTTCATCGGTCCTGCTGGTGCAGGCAAAACAACCCTAGCGAAGACTTGGGTGAGCCGACATGGCGGGGCTTTGTTGGATATGGACACCTTGCTGCGCCCTGCCGCAGAAGCCATCATGACCCTTGCCGGGCAAGATCCGAGCGATCGGGATTCGCCATTTTACAAGGCACATTGCCGCGATTTGGGCTATCGCATCACGATGGACGCAGCGCTCGAACAGTTGTCGGTGAATCAGGATGCCATCGTGATCGGGCCTTTTACGAAGGAGCAAGGAGATCCGCTCTGGCTTGAAGGGGAGCTAGCTCGGATCGGCGCTACGATACATGATGTCAGCGTTAGGGTGATTTATGCGTATTTACCGAGTGAGGAAGCTTATAAGGAGCGTATTCGCCTGAGGGGTTCCGCTTTGGATGTTTGGAAATTGGAGAATTGGCAGCAATTCCGTTCTTCGTTACTGCGTAGAGAGGTTACTTGGCGGATGGAACCGTCCTCTCTCCTCTATTGGGATAGTTCGGAGCCGTTATCGGATGCAAGAGAAGCGGAAATAGCGAAATTTATCCTAGCTTGATGTGGATTTACGACAGATTTGTTCAGCTTCGTAATCAAGCTAGGATTTCTTCAACTCTCCCGTATGTTGAATCTTTACATGGACATCGATTCGGTTTAGCGATGATGATGTCAGCTCAATATCTTGCCAGTTTTTCATTTTTTTCTTAAACATCACATTTCTAAAATTGTAAATATCCGCCTTAATGCGTAATCCATCTTCAAATGTAGCTCGGACTTCTTTTTGAATTTGCTGCTCCGCGTCTTTCTCAATTTCTTGCTCTGTGTCATGGCTGTCAAGTAATTCAACGATATTCCCTGTGACCTTAATCTCAATGTCGAAAATCATTTTCCCGTCTTGTTCTGTGACTATTATCTTAGGTTTGGGTTTTTCGAGTGAGACGATGGCCGACTTGGTTTCCATAGGCGTTCTTATTGTCGCTTTCTCCATCCATCGCAGTCCGCCAAGTTGATTGATTGCCAACCAACCTTGATAATCATTTTTCCCAACGACAAACACACCGTTTATTTTCAATTTGTTTTCGGATTTCTTTTCGGACTCCCATGCGGTTTTATCAATGGTTAGGGAAGGGACTAAAGCCGACTGGCCTGGCTCATTCAGATCTATTTGATATTCTTGCGCTTGCATAGGCTTTATGAATGAACTTTGATGATAATTATCTTCCGGTTGGCTAAGAATTCCTGTGATCGGAGACATTTGGAAAAAAGAAGGTGTCCTAATAATATCCTCAATGGACCCTTTTGTGCCGAATATCCAGGGTGTATACCTAAATTCTCTGTATCTCTTTAAATTATCAAAGTATTCGTCGCCTCCAGCTTGAATGGCACTTTCGGAAAACAGGAAACTACGGACATGACTCCAATATAACTTTCTTTGTACTGTCGCATAAATATCGCCTAATGCCAAAGAGACCGTCTTCCCTCTCCCTTTGCCTACATACACGCTCGGACCACCTATTCCGCCTGCATTTTCCGCCTTAGCTACACGGTTAAAAGATACGATCTGAATGTAGACTTCATACTGATTATTTTTGTAATCTACCCCAATGGCAGAAGCGTAAAGCATTTCTTGAATATTTTTATTGTCCCAACACCCTGACAGGCATAACATCGAACAGATCATGAGTAGGAGTGCCGCTGGTTTCATGGTCTTTCCCCTTGTGACGTAGGATCTGTCGTATTTAACATTTCCGGTCTTTTGTTTTTGGATTTGAAAGGTCGGTTGAACAATGCTACTATCGACGAGCTAACATTGAGATCAGCAATCGGAGACCAGTAGGATATACCGAAGGATGTTAATGTAGAGGTGTATGCCACTACTGAAATTAAACCAATAAAAAATCCATATATACCTAAACAGGAGGATATCACTAACATGTAAATACGAAGAATGGTGACGGTACCTGTTAAGGATTGATTAACCAATGTAAAGGACGCAACGGCAGACGCTGCCGTAACCATAAGCAAGGCAGGAGAGGCAAGTCCGGAACGAATTGCAGCATCTCCAATAATGAGACCTCCGACTACTGTTACCGTTTGACCCACCGGCTTCGGAAGGCGTATGCCCGCTTCACGAAACAATTCGAATAATCCCAAAATCAAAAAATTTTCAATCGTCGATGAATAAGGTATGCCCGTACGGGCCGCAGCTATGGTTGCTAATAACGGAAACGGAAGTTGGTCGATATTAAAGCAAGTCAATGAAATATAGAAGCCAGGCAGAAACATAGCCGTACCTAAACCGATAAGTCGCAGTATGCGTTGCAATATCGTGTAATAGTAGGCCGAATGAACATCTTCTGGCGATTTTAATTGCTCAGTAAGATTGGATGGGCCAATGAGAGCCATGGGTGATCCGTCCAAAATAATAACAAATCTGCCCCGCAACAGCGCCTCAGCCGCAAAGTCAGGTCTTCCAATCGAGTCCACTAGTGGAAAGATGGAATCACTTGAATCACTTAAATATTCTTCCAACTGCGCACACCCAATAACGGAGTCCACATCAATTCGGGAAATCCGCCGCTTCGCTTCCATAACAATTTCTGGGTTCATAATATCTTTGATATAAAGAATGGCTAGGCTTACATTTCCTCTCTTGCCTACAAGGAAGTGCTCATATTGAAGGGAAGTGGTTTTTAATCGTTTGCGAATGAGGGCAACATTGGTGATCACTTCCTCTGTAAAACCGTCGCGCGGTCCGCGAATAGATATTTCATTAATAGATTCTTCCGGCTGACGTTTTGGAGGGTTAGCAATATCTGCTTCATATACGTGGGTTTCATTCTCACGGAAAATTAAGACGATCACGCTGCCTGAAAATACACGCTGTTCAATTTCACTAAGTTCTACACTTCCATCTAAAAGTGTCAACTCATCATTTTGAATCATGGCTTTCATTCGCGGGAGAACATTTTCGTTTAACTGTTTGGTATCCACCATGCCTTCGCAATGAATGACCTGTGTAACACCGTGCTTCTGGATTTTCACATCGTAGCAGGAAGAGAATAAAGCTCTGAAATCCGCTTCTGTTGCATATTGGATCTTCATGACAAACCTCTTTTTCTGGTTGTAAAGTAGGCTAGTATCGTCCAGCAGAGAATCGACAATGTGGAGAGCGGATAGAAGTAGTATTTCGTGAAAGCTAGAAAATCGCTATCGTTAATTTGAAGTTCTACAGAGATAAATAAGGCCGCAGTAGCTGTCAGAATCACGATTTTTTTATGCGGTTGCTTGATAGTTAGTACATCACCTATGAGAAATAACCCCAAACTGATGAAGATTGCGGTATTACTCAGCCACTGGAACATGGATAGAAAGTCAAGATGTTCAACGAAGCTGCTAATTCTAACTAAACGCCATAGCGAAAAAGATGGAAATCGCTGTTTCTCAGCTTCATAAGGGCCGAATATCGTCAAAACACTCAAAACACCATTGATGATAAAAATAGAAACAACAGAACTCATGATAACAGCATGCTTCCATTTAAATTGACCTTGCGTATGAGGCGATAGTAATACTAACAGAAACAAATCCATGCCAGCCCTGAAAGTGGTTATCCCGCCTTCTAAGATGGGCCCTGCCCCTTCACTAAATAGCGGGAGAAGCAGGTCAAAATGCCTGTATTTATACGTAAACACAGCCATAAATACGATCAGAATATACGTAGTTGGTATTAATACGGAATAGGAAATAGCGATCGGTTTGATTCCTTTAACGGCTAAATAGGCACAAACGATCAGTAGGGGCAATGAAATCGCCCAAATAGGCGTAAAGGGCAAAATAATGGATTTAACCCAAGTGACTATATTTTTGTTATTGACAAACATTTCACATAACAAGTAAAGGGTTATCCAGTATCTCACTGCCCACGCGATCAAACTTCCCATCTTATGTTCAATGATTTCGAGGAAAGATTGGTTAGGATCTTGATTGCGTACGATTCGAATAATCCAAAAAGCATATAAGGTATACAAGAAACAGCCGATGAGACTGCTGACAAAAGCATCCCGCTTGGCTTGTTCAATTAATATGATTGCGCCGGAAATTTGGGCTAAGGAAAATGTTCCGCTTATACATAGAATATACCCATTTATGGGATTGATTTTGGGATTAGAAAACGACGACATTCAGTTCACCTCCTGCCCCTATATTTTCCTATTCGTTATCTTTCTATCCCAAAAATAGGTAACAGGCACCATACAAATAAGTTGTTTAAATAACCTACAGGTTATACAATAGAGAAAACTATGCATGCAAAGTCGAGGTCCCCCTATGCAAATTGAGGTTTCATCCAAAAATATGCCCTTCCTAGAATGCTTCTCCTCGGAGACTCGCGTGAAGATGATTGAACTATTGGGCGAAGCGCCGTTAAATATTAAACAGCTGTCCCAGCGACTGGAGATTTCGTCGGCGATCGTGACGAAGCACATCCAGAAGCTAGAGCAAGCTGGCATCGTGCGTTCGGAGAGCGTGACTGGTGTGCGCGGCACACAAAAGATCTGCTACCTGCAGCTTGAACAAGCTACGCTTCAGTTTAAGTCGAAGAAGCCCTACGAGCATCCAACAACGATGGTTGCGATTCCCATCGGCCAATATTCGGCTTTCGACGTGAACCCAACGTGTGGCCTAGCTTCCCCGACGCAGTTGATTGGGGTGCTGGATGATCCGCGGTATTTTGCAGATCCGCAGCATGTGCAAGCTGGCATTCTCTGGTTCGGCAGCGGCTATGTCGAGTACCGCATCCCTAATTTTTTTCACAGTAACCAGAAGCTCCGCACGTTGGAAATTTCGTTTGAAATATGCTCAGAGGCTCCTGGCTTTAACGAGAACTGGCCTTCGGATATTTCCTTTTCCATCAACGATAAGCCGCTCGGTCAATGGACCTGCCCTGGCGATTTCGGCAAGCACAGAGGTGTACTGTCCCCCGATTGGTGGGGAAATGGCAACACGCAGCATGGTCTGCTGAAAATTATTACGGTGAATCCGCAGGGCTCTTTTCTAGATGGCACGCAAATATCGACGACCACGATTCATGACCTGAATATCTTATTCTCGCAAGACATTCATTTCCGTATTGCATCCTTAGAAACGGCCGCGAATTGTGGCGGGGTTACGCTATTTGGTAAACCATTCGGCAACTACGCGCAGGATATCATCGTCACGATGCAGGAAGACAAGTAACGACTGACGGTTGCGGCTGATGGGTTATTTTCGCATAAAAAAAAGACCCTATTTCCACGCCAAAAAGGGGTGGAAGAAGGGTCTTCTCTGTGATCTGACAACGATTTTAAACATTGGCATATGAAAATTGTAAGCCATCCTGAATGGGAAGATAATGATGCTCCGTTTCCAAAATCGCATCCACGGTGCGAAGCACATCCGGTTGGCGATGACTCATCTGTGCATTTTTCTTCAGCTCAAGCAGAACAGATTGGTTTGCGATGACTTCAAGCAGTTGGCTTTTCATCTCGGCCTCATTCTTCACTTCAACGGCTGCACCAATCCCAACCAGATAGGCAGCGTTCGCCTGCTCCTGTCCTGGAATCGGCTTGTACAGCATCATCGGTAGATCGAGCGCAAGCGCTTCGGATACGGTGAGTCCGCCTGGCTTCGTCACGATCAGATCGGACAGCGCCATCAGCTCATGAACATGATCAACGAATCCTGTCACCATCACATGATGATGCCTATTCGAGCCGCCTAGCTCCTCTTCCAGATGCTGCTTCAGCTTCTCGTTGCGCCCACACACGAAAACGAATTGCACCGGCACCGCCAGTTCATCCGATTGCAGCACGGATTTGAATGACTTCCCGATCAGACCATGTCCGCCGCCCATTACTAGGACCGTCGGCATGTCGCGTTTCAAGCCATGTTTATCTCGCAGCTCGGCACGATTGTACGTTTGTGTGAAGGGCATGCGAATCGGAATCCCTGTGACGACGATACGCTGCTCGGGAATCGCATACTTCAGAAGCGCTTGCTTCACATGCTCTGCCCCGACCAGATACTTATCCGTCCCCGGATGAATCCAGTAGCTGTGATCGGTGTAATCGGTGATGACCGTCACGGTCGGCACGGTCGTAAAGCCGTTACATTTTAGATAAGACATAGCTGCAGCAGCTCCTGGGAACGTACATACAACTTCCGTGGGCGCTTCCTCTTCTAACAAATCCAACATTCGGTCAGTGTTGAATGATTTCATTCTTTTGAGCATATGGGATAACGCGGTATCATGTCTGGTCTTGTGATATAGAAAACCATACACCGAGGGCAAGCTTTTCACCCATTGCATATAACAGTATTTGCCGAACCCATGCAGGTACGGGTGTGTCCACGCCAAATAGTCGACCACTTTCACTTCCATATCCGGTCTATGCAGGCAAACGGCTTCCAGAATCGCCTGTGCTGCTTTATTGTGCCCATCTCCAAGACTGCCCGTCAGTATCAAAAGCTTTCCTTTTCGTCTCATTGCTTTAGTCCCCTTTCGAGCTTATCCTGCCGCGCACTAGCAGCCATCGATCCTGTTAACCAACCTTTTCTACTTCTACTAACTATATAGACGACACCCTCAGCCACTATCACTGCACCCACAATATCCATGAGCACATGCTGCTTAACGAACAGTGTCGAGATGATAATGAGAACCGCCATAGTTGTTGCAAGGAATTTGTAAGTCATCGCAATCCGTGTGGAGCGAAGATACGCCCTCATCATGAGATAAGCTGTTAATACATGCGTACTGGGAAAACAGTTAAAAGGTTCATCCGAGCTGTACACCCACCGTACCGTCTGCAGCAGCCAATCACTTCCAATAATGTCCGGCCGCGGCACTGTTGTCTGATATATAGCATAGACGCCATAGCACAAAAGCAAACCTATAATAAATTCCACGAGTGTTTGGAGGTAGTTCGCGCGATCTCGATACGCGATATACAGGAATCCTACGGCTAGATAGCCATACCAGGCTAAATACGGGACCACGAAGCCTTTGATAAAAGGTATCTGTCGATCGAGATCCGTCATTAAGCTATACGCTGTTCCAGTATCTTGATTTAAATGTATATAAATGAGCCCTACTAAAGGGATCACAAGTAATCCGCTGCAAGCCAGCAAATAGGACATCCAAGCTTTCGTTCTCATACCAAATCCTCGCTCTCCTCTACGTTACCTCTATCATAAAGGAGTTGAGCCATTTACTGAACGCACTAAGGTACTGTCTTTCGTTAGCCAAAGGTCGTGAAAAAAACTAGACCAAAGGCGGAGTTGTCCACATCCTCAGGTGCATATAAGGTGCTGTTGGCGACTCATCCGGTATAGCCGCTGAGCGGCTTTTGCGGTGTCACTGTTACGAAAATATTACAACAATGTTACAACATAATACAGCATACCAAATTAGAGGAGGAAAAGCACCTTCTTGAGCATCTAAAAGTTCAGTAAGCCATCATCGATTCGCTCAGTCAACTCGCGATACTGGTTTAGTAGCTAGTTCCCAAAGGCAGATCTACCCCACCTGTGGATAAGATATTCTGTGGATATGTGTATAAGGATTACAGAATCTTATGCACAGCATGATTTGTGGACATGTGAATACTGTGGGTAAGTTTGGGGATAAGTGTGTGTTCAGGTGATTTCCGGGGCGAAAATCGGGGTAAAAAGAGGGAGAGAAAATGGCTAGGTATATGGGCGATGGGATAGAGAGTTCATGTAGCAGCCCGCAACCACAAGAACCCGCATCATCTGACGCATCCAGTGGCCGCGAACACGATTTATTGTAAAAACTGATCGGTCGATCCCGTCGCCTCAAAATTACTTAGCTTCAGAAGCTTCTTCTTCCCGATGTTGCCAGTTATTGTGTGTGAAGTGGGCTTCTCAGCCTTGGGGTCGTCTACGATTCTTTTGACATAATCACCTGTAAGCAGGTTATAGTCTTCTTCATCTCCATTATTTTGCGTTGTCGTACCTGTAAAATAAGATCCAACGGTGGCACCTATTAGGTACCAGTCACCGTTTTGAAATCTGAATCGGTAATTTCCGTACCATCTCCAGTTACTCCCCCCATAGAAATGAACGACAACGGAACCTCTATCGATAGCAATACTATCCAGGGGATCGCCCCAAATCCCGCCTTCGTCGGCTTTGAGAATCGCCTTATCAGCGACAATTGAGCGTGTATAGGTATTATCCTTATTCCCAAAAGCAATAAGTAGTGCCCTATCAGGTGCTTCACCTGCTTTGGTTTCTATCTTTTCGATGACAACAGCCACGTCTTGGATACCGTCTTTGTTCAAGTCACCTTCTACCTTCACAGGGCCACTCTGCCGAACAAGTAGCTGCCACCCTTTAGGAATAAGAGACGTTAGATCCTTAACCTCATTAATCGTAGGGGTTGCTTCATTCCCTTTCACGATATCGGGAGCTGTTTTCTCCTGCTGCACGGCGCTCGGTTCAACTATTGTAGGCTCTGTTGCTTGGCATGCGGTCAAACCTACTACTAAAATTAACACCATAAAATAATACAAAAATTTCAAACGCACTTACTCCTTTCGACGCCTCATCTTCAGCATGCGTTTCACCTCGTGCTACTATGATACTCCTATAATAGAAACTTTTAACCATATTTCACGTCTAATATTTGAAATATTTACCACAAATAGTGATGGGAAGTGGTTGAGAATGAAGTGGCGGGTAAGCTTGATGGTAACTTTGTTAGCTGCAATCCTAGTTGGTCTGCTGGTCAAACCGGCTGGAACTTCAGCTGATTTCATGGCTCAGGGGCCCTATTCCCCTGATGGTTTGCGTATTCCTGAATCTATAGAGCTCTTGTCAGATACAGCTTACTACCCTGCGTCAGATACACCTATCGATCAACCCGAGGGATGGTTCTCCCCGCAAAACGTCAAGGTCATTGAGACCTATGGCGCTTGGTCCATCGGCGCAGCAACTTGGAAAATCGAGACGATGTTCGGCCCAAGGTGGATTCATCCCAACCCATGGGAGATTGATATCGCGCCACCTGAACACGTAATGCTGACTTCAGATACGCCTCTCTACAGCAAAGCAAGTGAACGCGGCGGTTCAATAGCGGCACTCACACCGCAAGAAGTAGAGGTCGTCAGCGCGGCGAAGCAATGGTTCTATACGAACGATCCGTCCAGTAAGGCATGGATTCAGATTCACACTACCTGGCTGGGAGACTTGTGGGCGCATATCCCAGTGAATCAGATAGGTATTATTCAGGACGTTAACAAGCCTGTTTACCATCAAAATGTAAGCGGAAATTCGGATCTTCTGGACGTTCTTCATCCGGATCCAGGTCATGCAAAAACGGTCTATGTGCCAGCAGGCGAAACTCGCATCATTAAGGAGTTTACGACCATCTATGATCGGTATTTCTTAGTAGAAACGGACGAGGGTCCCCTATGGACATGGCAAAATGGCGTTCCCATCGTCTCAACCGATGAGACGCTTAACTTAACCACCGAGGTGCCCTTATTTGATGGACCATCGAACAAAGAAATAGCTGTCCTCTCCGGTGAGACGGTCACTGCCTTCGAGAAAATCACTCAACCGCTCTGGTACGGTAGAGGTCCTTATGAAATTTGGTACGCCAAGACCTGGTACCATGTAAAAACCTCGAAAGGAACCGGTTGGATTAATCTCTTCTTGGGAGAGCCCGCAGATGCGGTCAACGTCCATTGGAAGATGTCCATTCGAGGTGACCGTGAGCTCCAGCGTTATCCCGATGTGTACTATATGTCTTCGGTCCTTTTGCTACGGAATCAGGACGTGGACGTAACCGCGGTATGGAGCCTGCCGAATGGAGCCACCTGGCTCAAAGTGAGCGCAGAAGGCCATACCGGATGGATTCCTTATCAGCCATGGAATCAGGATCGATTCTGGGATCTGGATACAGGCACAGCTTTGCAAATTGGCATCCAATATCCACAAGAACTGATCATCTCGCCTGGCAGCCAAGGCAATTTGAAGTGGAATGATGATGTTGACGCAGGCTTTGTAAAGGAAGGCGTGGACGTTCTGAGGCTGAAGATCCTAGCTGAGCAGCTGGGGTACGAGCAAGCGGATGTGGAAGGAGCGAGGGAAGCCGTTCGGTTTACGAAAGGCGATTATGGCTTCGTTTTGCATAAGGGGGACCGGAATGCTGAGATCTATTGGAAGGGTATTTTAACAAATAAAATAACCCTTAGCAGCGCGCCCACCCGATCAAGTGGCGATGGCGAATTATACTTGGAACAGCCCGCCGTCAAACAATTATTCGGCCTTTCACCCATTCCTTGGTATGAGGGGCATGCCCTCTATGAAGGAGCCTATAAAGTCGAAATCGGTGAGCTCCCTGGCAAATTAACGGGGACAACTGCCAAACTAGAAGCCTTCCTTTACGATACAAATAACGCATGGACACAGAAGAATCTTAAAAACTCCCTGCAACCACAGCTATCTCTCGAAGAAAACAACGATCATGGCAGTAAGGATTCCGTTTCAGCGATTTCGTTCGCCCCTGCCACTACTAAGTCGGTTACCGATGAGACGGTCGTCCCTCTCTATCGATTGAGCGCCTCTGTCACGCTCTCCTCGGGCCCGCACGACTTGAACATCGTCCTTCGTGTAGGCGAGCGAATTGTGTGGATGCAGCCGTGGCATGTGGTGATGGAGTGATTTCTTGACGGAATAACGAATGGGCTATCCAAAAGTAGATAATTCTACTTGAGGGCAGCCCTATTTTCTTGAAATTAGTGTTAATCTTATAAAAATCCAGTTTCTATCGTGAGTACAGCAAACAGCTGAGGAGCATGAGAAAACTTCTATCGTAGTACTTCGAGGATGAGCGACCATTTATAGGGATCTTTGGTCTCCGACCAAAGATCCCTATAAATGGTGGTTTTTATCGCCAATAAGAATTTGTTCTTCCGAGTACCGGAAACTTGTAAATTCTTATGTGGTCAAAAATGCAAAAGTACATCCTTTTGAATCGAAGTAACCCCTCAATCTGAAATGCGTGTGATTATGCAACTATTTCTGGAGGTGAACATCAGTTTTGGCAGCTTTTGCTCCAAAAAGTTGTATTTTCGCATTAATTCTACGATTTAGAGCCATATCCTATCGAAATAAATGTACTTTAGCATCTTTGACCATTGATTTCAGTGTTTCCGTTCGGAGGTGGAGATGGGTGGAGATTGGAACTGAAAAGAGGGTCCCCTGCCACATCCTTATTCTATCTACCTGTAACTTCATCCAATCTACTTCCGAATGATTCCACCGATCTATCTTCTCCATATAGCTCATTCAAATGATTCACATGAGCCATTCCCCAATCATTCATTGCCTGTAAGACGGTAGCCATTCCTTTACCATATTCTGTGATGGAATATTCGACTTTAGGCGGGATTTGGCGATAGATCTCACGATGAACGATATCATGATACTCTAACTCCCTTAATTGTTGGGTAAGCATTTTCTTCGTTATATCTGGAATAGCTTTTTGAAGTTCGTTGAATCTCATCGTGCCATTTGAAAAAAGTTGAAACAAAACGACAGGCTTCCATTTGCCGACAAGGATCTCTAACACAGTTTCAAATTTACAATCCGTTGACATTTTGATCGCCTCCCTCGTAAGGTATCTTTTTGTATACTAGATATATTTTAAGTAACTACTTCTCAGTATCGCTCCTAGGGATTAGTATACGTCTATACACTTACTTAATTCAAGGAGGTAATTTATTATGAATATTGCATTATGGATCGCGCAAGGTATGTTGGCATTAGCTTTTATTATGGCTGGTTCCATGAAAGCTTTTCAGTATGAGAAAGCGAAAGCTGGGATGCCTTGGGTGAAAGATTCCTCGAAAGGCCTGGTAACTTTCATCGGGATATCGCAGTTGTTTGGAGGACTAGGATTAATATTACCTTATGCGACAGGAATTGCACCTTCCTTGACCCCACTTGCCGCTTTTGCGCTTGGTCTAATCATGGTACTTGCTGCAATACTTCACGCGAAGAGGAAAGAAAATCAGGCTATCGGAATGAACATCATTCTCTTGGCGATATTACTATTTGTAGCTTCTGGACGTTTGTAAGTTGCGAACACTTAACAAACATTACGAATAAGGATAGGAGGTCATGTTATGCTTTCACCCGTCTTTTTGCCCCACGGCTCACCCTATACAATTTTCGAAAAGTCCGAATTCACCGCATTCCTGAACCGCTTTGGCAAGGAAAACCGACCAAAAGCCATTGTCATTTTCTCAGCTCACTTTGAAAGCGAAATAACAACAATAGCTGCGACGGACGATGTTCATGAAATGGTTTATGATTACTATGGATTTCCTGCGGCCTTTTATCAGGTTCAGTATCCTGCTAGAGGATCAACCATCGTTGCTTCCATGGTAGAAGAACGTCTGCGCCGAAATAACATTCCGGTTCGGATGGCGTATCGCGGCTTAGATCATGGCGTATTCCCTCTCCTGATGCATACTTATCCAGAAGCCGACATTCCCATCGTCCCCGTTTCGGTCAATCCATTCCTGCCCGCTAAACAGCAGATTGCCATTGGCGAAGCGTTGCAAGGACTTGAGCAAGACGGTATTCTCGTCATCGGAAGCGGATTTATGACTCACAACTTTAATGAAATTGACCGTGAGAAGGATGCTCCACCTCGCGAATGGACTGTGCAATTCAGAGATTGGATTCGTGACAAAGTGCTCGCCAGAGATATCGAATCCTTAAGCAACTACGAAACGCTAGCCCCGCATGCAGCAGTGGGTGTTCCACGTGCAGAGCACTTCGTGCCTTTGCTCATTGCTCTCGGAAGCGGAAGCCCTGGTCGAGAAATCCGTGTATTGCACGACACCATCGAACATGGTTCGTTAAGCACACTGTGCTTTAAGTTTTGATTTTATTGAGGTAAAAAGAAAAAAAAATGACACTCCCTAAGGAGTGTCATTTTCATTGCAAGATTCATATGATTATTGAGCTTGTACGATCTCTCTACCCTTATATGAACCGCAGTTTTTGCAAACATGATGCGCTTTTTTAAGTTCAGCACATTGTTCACACTTCACCATTCCTGGCACAGCCAGTTTAAAGTGAGTACGGCGCTTATCGCGACGTGTTTTGGACGTTCTCCGTTGAGGAACTGCCATTGTCAAAACACCTCCAGTTACATTCTAAATACAACAAGAGATATCATAGCGTTCTCGGGGGACTTTGTCAATGCCGCAATTTCTTACTAGACCAAATCTTACGAGTTAGGAGATAGCAAAGTAAGACAATTCCAAATACTATGGTTACAGAAAAGACAAAATTTAAAAACAAAAAATCAAAAGTAGGATCGTGATCAAGAAAGTCTAAATGGAATTTGCATGATAATCCAAAGTGGATTAAGTTCCTTCTACTTATTTATTATTATACCATTTGATTCCATAAATTAAGAATCGGCTAATCTGAGTAAACAAGCGTCTGTTGTGAGTGGAAGAATTTATGTTATCATTGGCTTGAATAAGCTCGATAGCATGACGTAAAGTAGGTGACTTCCCTTGTTTAAGATCTTACTTATTGAAGATGATGCAACCCTGTTCGCAGAGATGAAAGAACGGTTGGCCCAATGGTCCTATGAGGTCCATGGCATCGCTGATTTTAATAAAGTGGTTGAGGCATTTATTGACCTGAAGCCTGACCTCGTCATTATTGATATTCAACTGCCCAAATTCGATGGTTTTCATTGGTGTCGCATGATTCGGATGCATTCCAATGTGCCGATTGTTTTCCTCTCTTCGCGTGACCATCCGACAGATATGGTGATGTCCATGCAGCTTGGAGCGGATGACTTCATCCAAAAGCCTTTTCATTTTGACGTGCTGATCGCGAAAATCCATGCCATTCTCCGCCGCGTTTATAACTATAATACGGAGCAAATGAAGCTGAAAACATGGTGCGGTGCGACGGTTGATTTTGAAAAGAATATGATTAGTAACGCTTCGGGATCCATTGAACTAACCAAAAATGAAATCTACATATTGAGGCTCCTCATCGAGCATAAGAACACGATTGTCAGCCGGGAAGCCATCATCAACAGCTTGTGGAATGACCAGCGTTTTGTCAGCGATAATACCTTGACTGTGAACGTGAATCGGCTCAGAAAAAAGCTGGACGAGCTGGATTTAGGTCGTTTTATTGAAACCAAAGTCGGGCAAGGCTACATCGCAACGGAAGAGACCTCTCATTATGATTAAAGCGTATCTCTTAGAGCGAAAAAGCTGGATCCTCATGTTCCTCTTCAGTGAAGCCCTCCTGCTGTTAATTGCCTATCTCGACCATTCGATTCCATTACGATCCGTTCTGTATATTGTTTTCTTATCCACGATGCTGTTCGTCATCTTCTTGATCATTCGTTATACCAAAGAAACGGTTTTTATCAAGCGGTTAAATGACTGGGAAACCAGTCTTGATATATCCTCTATCGCAGATGCGGCAAGTCCATTTGAGAAAATCATGGAATCCGCCTTGGTCAACCAAACCCAGCGGCTCCACCAGACGGCCTCGCGGCAGCAAATAGCGCTGGAACAGGAGAAAGACGAGCTATTGGCTTGGATTCACGAAGTGAAGACGCCTCTCACCGCGATGCATTTGATGATTGGCCGCTTGGAGAACGATCCGATGAAAGCCTCTATAACCTTCGAATGGCTCCGCATCCATCATCTCCTTGACCAACAGCTTCACCAACAGCGGTTACCGTCGATTGAAAATGATCTCTACATTGAAAAGGTAGACATAGAAGATCTTCTCTATATGGAGATTAAATCGCTGCAATCTTGGTGCATTCAAAAAGGGATTGGCTTTGATGTTCAACTAGACGCTACCGAGACGGTCCTCAGCGATGCCAAATGGCTCGCTTTTATCCTTCGTCAGATCTTGACGAATGCCGTGAAATATAGCGACAGCTTTGCTTCCGATATCATCGTGAAGAGCTTCTTCACACAGGAGCGTACCGTCCTCGAAGTAACGGATTTTGGACGCGGTATTAACGCTAAGGATCTTCCCCGCATCTTCGATAAGGGCTTCACCTCAACGACCTGGCATCAGGACAGCGCCGCGACGGGCATGGGCTTATATTTGGCCCGCAAAGCAGCTGACACGCTGCACATCCAGGTCTCTGCGCACTCCGTGGTAGGCGTAGGAAGCACGTTCATCCTCTCTTTCCCGCAGCAAAATGAACTCGTACGAATTACAAGCATGTGACATTATTGTCACATGCTTGTCTAGTTTTGTTCGTCCAATCGAAGGATAAATGCGGTCCAGCTTTTTATAATAAAGCTATCGTGTAAAGGAGTGTGTGGTTCATGTCGATCTTACAAGCCGTTAAAATTCATAAAAGCTTTGGCAATAAACATAACAAACAGGAGGTACTTCGAGGCCTCGACATCTCGATCGAAAAAGGGGAATTCGTTAGCATCATGGGTCCTTCCGGCTCTGGAAAAACAACGCTGCTCAACGTGCTTTCCTCCATCGACAAGGTGAGTCATGGTTCTATTCAGATTAACCAGGCAGAAACGACGAGCATGAAGGAAAAGCAATTAGCTGAATTCCGGAAGCATCATCTCGGCTTTATTTTTCAGGATTATAATTTGCTAGATACGCTAACTGTGAAAGAAAATATCCTGCTACCGCTATCGATTACGAAGATGTCCAAGCAAGAAGCCAATCAGAGGTTTCATGACATTGCGACAGAGCTCGGAATCTATGAGGTTAAGGATAAGTATCCGAACGAAATATCCGGTGGGCAAAAACAGCGAACTTCCGCTGCTCGGGCGTTTATTCATGATCCTGATATTATTTTCGCCGATGAACCAACAGGTGCACTAGATTCCAAATCGGCTTCCGATATGCTGAACAAGCTGAGCGCAATGAATCAAAGCAGGCAAGCCAGCATTGTGATGGTCACGCATGACTCAGTTGCCGCTAGCTACAGCAGCAGGGTCATTTTCATCAAAGATGGACAGATTTATTCCCAAATCTACAAAGGGCAAGAAACGAGACAAGCCTTCTTTCAAGACATTATGAAGACGCAAGGCGTTCTTGGTGGTGTGCAATATGAGTATTAATCAGCTCATCCTCCAAAACCTGAAGGCTAATATTAAGCACTACTACTTGTATGTGTTCGCCTTAATGTTTAGCGTTGCACTCTATTTTTCTTTCGTCACTTTGCAGTACGATCCCGCTTTAGACGCGGCGAAAGGGACGATTAAAGGAGCCGCATCGATGCGGTCGGCATCCATTTTACTCCTTGCCATTATCGCGATCTTCAATTTATATGCGAATAATATTTTCGTGAAAAGACGCAGTAAAGAAATCGGCTTATTGCAGTTAATCGGCATGACGAAGGGACGAATCTTTCGCATCCTTAGTACCGAAAATTGTATCCTTTACTTCGGTTCGTTAGTCATTGGGACGTTTATTGGATTCTCCGTGTCCAAACTGATCCTGATGGTTCTCTTTCAAATTACAGGGGTTAAATCTACGGCCACACTACATTTTTCGGTACAGGCGTTCATCCAAACCATTGTTGTTTTCAGTGCCGTCTACTTATTTATCCTGCTGGTCAATTCGATGTTTATTAAAAGACAGACCATTCTTTCGCTATTTCGTGCCTCAACCGAGGCAGAAGCTAAAGTGAAGAAAATGTCTACCTTGGAAATCATCATGGGACTCGTTGGGCTTTCCTTGATAATGATCGGCTACTATGTATCCTCATGGCTGTTTGCTGGTGAGATTACGACTGCTGCTGCGTTATTCGGCAGTATGATCTTCATTCTCGGATCTGTCATCGTGGGAACTTATCTTTTCTATAAAGGATCCGTTCGCTTGATTCTTAACATCGTTAGAACGAAGAAAAACGGCTTCCTGAACGTTCACGAAGTCCTGTCCCTAGCCTCCATCATGTATCGAATGAAATCCAATGCCTTGCTTTTGACCGTGATTACGACCGTATCCGCACTTGCGATTGGCTTGCTATCGTTAAGCTATATCGCCTATTACTCTGCGGAGAAAACAGCCAAGATGAACGTGCCCGCTCACTTTGCGATGACGAATCTACAAGACGCTGAGCGGTTGCAGGCAGCTTTAGATGCAAGCGGCATCGGGCATCGTGAAACAACGATTGATGTTATTCAAACCAACGTCGACCATAGTCAAGCTATGAATTCGAAAAGCGAGCTTTTTATGGTTAGGGATTCGAGCCTTACACCCATGGCTGTTATTAGCGATAAAGCTGCGCAATCCATTGATTTGAAGGCAGACCAAACACTTCTTACCGGAGTGACTGACGCGATGACCCAGTTTTTCTATTTCCAAAATAACGGCCAAATCCAGCTGCATGCACAGCACTCCGTCATTCCCCAAACGAATATTAGCATTGAGACGCGCTCCTACATTTCATGGTATTTCACAAGAAGCAACCAGCCCGTAGTTGTCGTGGACGATTCTGTTTTTCAGCGATTAAAGCAAGATATGGATCCTATGATTCAGAAAAAATCATCCCTCTATATTGGCGTTGATATCCTAGATGAGAAGCAATTGGAGGAGGCTAACGGGATTTTTCATTCGATAGATTTTGATGAAAATCATATTAATGAATCTTATCTCACTATGGTCAATGATAATAAAAATAGAATCGGATTATTGATGTTCATCGTTGGCTTCTTAGGCTTAACCTTCCTCATCACTTCTGGCTGCATTCTTTACTTCAAGCAGATGGATGAAAGCGAAGATGAGCAGTCATCGTATACCATTCTACGAAAGCTTGGTTTCACCCAGAGCGATTTATTAAAAGGAATTAAGATTAAACAACTATTTAATTTCGGGATTCCCTTAGTGGTCGGGCTGGTTCACAGTTATTTCGCCATCCGGTCAGGGTGGTTCTTCTTCGGAACGTCGCTGTGGACGCCGATGATGATCGTTATGGTGCTGTACACCGTGCTTTACTCCGTGTTTGGGGTGCTGTCTGTTCAGCATTATAGGAAGGTGATTGAGAGGGCGTTGTGAGTGGTACGTTTATCATAACTAAGATATAAGAGGCACCCGTAGGGTGCCCTTTAGAATTCTTCCTGCTCATCCCCGTATGGAGGATATGGCAATGAGATCAAACCATTAGAATATCGAAACACCACTTCGTGTCCTTCATACATCCAAACCGCCATCCCAATACTTCTCATTGTAAGAACCTGTCCATCAGGGAGTGTTTGTGTGCCCTTGTAATACTTAAATTGTATCCCACACAAAGTGCCGCCCTGAATTTAATAATATCTAATAAATTGTACTGCATATATATGTTATTGGTATATAGTGTAAACTCTCATCCAACACTTTCACCATTTCTCTTCTACCTAAACAAAAAAAGAAGCCCACACAAACCGCTGCGGGCTTCTTCCCTATGTAAATCTCATTCTTACGTCACTTTACTCACAATTTTCAAAACCGCATCTCGTGTCAATTTGTTGCCGCCAGCAGCTATAAGATTTACCGTAGCATGCGCTAGAGCTAATGGAACCTTGCAGAATTTCAACGCTGGACCCTGCTTCAGGTCTGCGATATAGCTATCTGCCAGTTGCAAATTGCGACGAGTGTACTGCTGCATTTCTTTAAATCCCCAGCCATCCGGGAAAAAGTTCACGCCGCGCTTCGCATCCTCCAATTTATTACGGAGAATATTCACCGCTTGCAGTCCTCTTCCAAAGGCAATCGCCTTATCACGATCGGATTGTGTTCCATCATGCCACAACCAAAGCTCGGACAGCATCTCACCAACCATACCAGCTACGCTGTACGTATATCGGTCCAAATCCTCTTCCGTTTGGATATTCCAACCGTTTTGGACCCATTCGGACATTTCCAATGACATTTTAGCAATATACTGCTCAATGATTGGCATTGCAGAGGGTGGACAGAGCGCCAGCCATTCATCCAGTCGCATCGAGACTTCAGGTAAAACCTCCTTATGAGGCGCTAGCAGGTTCTGAATGGATTCGATAATTTCTGAGGTTTGGAACGCTTCATACACCCCAGATAAAAGCTCTATTTTCAATGGGTCTGCGAGTTCCTCATGATCCTCGATTTCATCGATGGCCCGCATACATAAATAGGCAGATGTTACAGCCTCTTTTAATCCGAAGTCCAAGTTGCTAATCGGTATATAAAAGGTTCGGCTCGTTTCTTTCAACATCGTCATTGCATCATTCAGGGTATCGGTATTAATGGTAATTACCTCCAAGTATATGTTACCTTTTCGCTTATTAAATAATGTAATCTCATGATAACATACTTTGTCAAAGTTAATCCAAATCAAACAACCAATAGTTGTCCATATAGCGCTTCATTACACAAAAGTGTCAAACTTTCAGATGACAATTCGTCATTGGCGACTCACTTCCTACGAAGTAAATAAATGAACCCTTTTCTGGATATTATGCCCATTTCACACTAGAATTAAAAACAGCCCCTTCAAATTCTTGTTTCCCTGGGTCTGAGATTCCTACTTCCCCTGAAAATGAAATAGACCCCAAAGAGGGATCTGGGGTCTACAACTCAATTATTCATTTAAATAAGTCGTCACACGATTCTGAATCAGCTTTGCAACAGCTTCAGCAGACTTCTGCCCGGTGAAGTAAGCTTTCGACTCCTCAGCGATGATCGTTTGAACCTTGTTAAAGAGCGTAATAGGGAGACTCGCTTCAGACACCATAGTCTTAAGGGACTGAATATCCTTCTCTGTTACTTGGACGGCACCGCCCTTCATAACCGTAATCGTTCCTTTTCCGTTTGACACTTCAGTTGCTAAATTTGCTAGCTGTTTCTCAGTAATCTTCTTGTTCACCGAGAAGCCATTGCCATTCTCTTGCGGCCCAGGCATGGATTGCATCTCTTCAGACATTAGAAACTTCATAAAATCCCATGCCGTTCCTTTAACTGTTGAATTCGAATTCATGGCAATTTTACCAAGCCCGCCATATGCAACTCCTGATTTCTGTCCTGCAGCATGCGGTTTTTGATAAATCTTTCCGTTTGTATAGTAAAGCCCGAGACGAGCCACGAAGTCTTTGGGGCTATATATCTCCGATTGATAGAAAGTGCTGCCTTTAGGACCTGGATTTTCGGATGCAATGATTTTCTCATCGAACAAACTCTTCACACGATTTAGTAAATCGGTAAAGACTGTGGATTCGAAATTCGCCTTTTCTCCATCCACCAATTGGGCATAATTGTCGGATACTAGGGAGTTAAGCATCTGCACGGGAGGCGCAGCCAGAGAACTGGCGTGAACTCCTTTGGCAGCTAGCTGTTTACTTGTCTCCGCAAACTGACTCCATGTCCAATTCTTATCATCTATGGCGACACCGGCTTTTTCAATTCCAACTGCGTCACCGAACAACAGACTCAAGAAGAAACGTGTTGGCAGAACATAGAGTCCGTCATTCATTTTGAACTTTCGAAAATGTTCGTATAGTAAAGGCTCGGGTCAAAGGTGCTATCCTGCTTCATTAGTTCGTCCAAATTAACGAATGCTTTCTTGCTCACGTATTTATCGATTGGCAAGTCAATGGTGTCCAAGGCGAACAAATCAGCCCCTTTACCTGACAATATTTGTGTCGTAGTCGTTTTTACGTATCTTTCAGCCTCGGCAGGACTCATAGCTCCTCCGCCTGTTGCGAATGGTTTAAATTCTATTGTGGTGTTAGGGTGCGCTGCTTCATATTTCTGCTTTGCCTGCTTGTAGAAATCATTGACCGCAAGGACGGAGACAACAATCGTCTTCTTGCTGTCTTTGTTTTCATCTGCGATTGTCATTGCTTTTCCGGCAGGGCTGTTAGCAGGACTACTCGGGTTTGCAGTACTTTCGCTATTACTGCTGCTCGTCGGCTCGCTTTGGTTGACCGAGGTACTTTCATTGCACGCTGTCAAACTGAACATCACGACTAAACTCATGAGAATAAGAAACCATTTCTTCATCTTTATTTCACTCCTTAGATTAAGTTCAATATATTAATTCTTTCTTACTCGACTACCATCTGTGAGCGCTTCACTACTATCTGTGATAATCATCAGTCCAGGGTACGCACCTTTTCGGACTATCACTGCATCTTCAGTGGCCTCTCCTACCTCAATGAACACTTTGCGTACATGATAGGTGTTACCCAGTGGACTCTTCGTCTCTTCCAAAACATACATATATTTGTTCGTACTCTCACCATATACAGCTTTTTTAGGTAGAAGCAAGCCTTCGCCGGCAGCAGAACTTATACGGAATTCCACGCTAGCTTGCTCGCCGCCTTGTAATTCGGCAGTTTTCACAGTTAAACTTACTTTTTTCATTTTCTCATCAGCGTCTTCAATGCCAGAAATGACACTTTCCAATGTTTTTCTTTCCCCATTGATTTTGACAGCCATATCCTGTTTGCTGCCAAGCTCCAACTTGTCTGAGATCGCTGATGGCATTTGTAGAACTAACTGATACCCTAAACTCGCATTCGATATCGATATATCAGCCCCGGCGGCTCCAGAAACAAGTCCCTTCACAGCAGATAGGTGTGAGATGACGCCTTCGAATGGTGCTGCAATTTGACTTAGGCTCGCGAAGTCATCCTTCAACTCTTTTATTTTTCGCTCCTGCACGCTTTTATCTAGTTGAGCGACGTCCAAGTCTCGTTTGGCAGCGCGAATCTTGAGGTCATCCCCGCTTTGGACAGCTTCGATGTAGCGTTCTTGCATGCCTTCCATCATTAATTTCTGTCGGGATATGGAAGCCTCCTCATCTAGAATACGACGCGATGCTTCCTTACTCTCGTAAGTCACGAGAACCTGCCCTTTCTCCACATGGTCCCCTGCCTTCACCAGAACATCTTTAATTGTCCATCCGGACTTGTTGGAAAGTTCCACTTTGCTAATCGGCTGCAGATCACCACTGCCGCTGTACTGTTGAACGAGTGGTTGCGATTTCCCCTCTTCTGCCACGACCTTAGGTAAATGCAAGGTGAGAATGGTATTGCTATAAAGGGTAAGAATAAGTAATACCGCAATAAATAGGATTGAAGCCCCTTTCAATTTTGGATGTAAGCCAGTTCCAGCCTGATCAGAGATTTGGGTTTTCAAAGTAATCCCCCTTTCCTAGAAGTAATCGTTACACTAGCCTTTGATCCCCGACATCTGAACACCCTCAATAAAGTAACGCTCTGCATATAGAAATAGAAGTAACATCGGAGACATATACAGCACGGATGCTGCGAAACCAATACCTCGTGCTTCCTCTTGAATACGAGATAAATAAAGCGATAACGGCTGTTTATATGCATCTTCCAAGAAGATCAGAGGTTGCTCGACCATATTCCAATAATCCACAAAGAGCAGTACGACAAGTGCGGCCAGACCCGGCTTAATTAATGGCACGATAATACGCCGAAATATCATAAGATGCCCAGCGCCATCCATAATGGCTGCTTCAACATAGGAGTACGGTATCGACAACATAAACTGTCTGAGCATGAAGACGCCGAACACAGCAAAAATGCCAGGTAAAACAATCGCACTAGCACTATTCAACAGGCCAAGCCGATCAGCAATGATATAGTTAGGCACCAAGGTAACTTGAAATGGCATCAGCATAACCATGACATAGGCAAGGAATAAGGAATCGCGGCCTCGAAAGCGGAGTTTAGCTAAGGCATAAGCAGCCAATGAGCCCACAATAACTTGTCCAATAATCATCGGCACAACCAGGAACACCGAATTCCAGAACATGTTCAGATACGTTGGCGTTTCAAACAGAATCTTCCCGTACTGCGCAAAGGACACCCAATCGGGAATGAGTTTTAATGTTATAAATAGCTCTTTACTACCTGCCGTCTTCTCCACCATCTGCCCAATCAAATCATAGTTGGTACCGATTTCATTCTCCGTCATCAACGAGTTCGTAAATGTGAATATAACGGGGAAAATCATACAGACTGAAATGACCAGTAACATAACGGATACGATGCATTTTTGAATAAAAGCTGATTTCGTCATAATCACTCCATGAATTGTCTGAATTTGCGCTCTAGCGTCATCATCCCAAGGACAAGAACACAGATCACAACAACCATTAATGTTGCTGCCGCAGTTAGCTTTTGAACATCAAGAGAGTAAAACATATTGTTCATATAATGCTGAAGCATATAAATACTGTCATGCGGATAATCTCCTGCGATTAAATACGTCTCCCGGAAAATCTTGAAAGAGTTGATAATCGACATGAGAACAACAAAAAACAAGGTTGGAATTAAATAGATTAACGTAATCGAAGTTAGTTTACGGAAGGGTCCAGCCCCCTCCAAATCAGCTGTTTCGTAATAATCGGTTGGAATACTTTGCAGGCCAGCTAGAAATAAAATGATGTTATAGCCAACATTTTTCCAAAGGTACGCAGCGGAAATGCCCCCTCTCGCCCACGCTGAATTCATCCAGTCCACACGGCCTTGACCCAAATGATATAGCCAGCCGTTTAATGCACCATTCCAATCGAATAGAATCTGCCAAACCATAACGATCGAGGCCACAGGCACAACAAGCGGCAGAACATAAGCAGTTCTGAGCCATTTGCGTATAAACACATTCTGATTCAAGAACAAAGCAAGAAGTAGAGAAACAACGATCAATAGCGGCACACTGATACCTGTAAACAAGAAGGTGTTCGCTGATGCCTTGCGGAAAGAATCGCTAGCTAACAACTCTTGATAATTGGCTAGGCCTACGAACGAACCATCAACCGAACGATCCATAAAGGAGTAAACGACACCTATAGCAAATGGGATTAAATAAAAAATAGCAAACCCAATTAGGCTTGGCGCAAGAAAGCCAATCGCAACGACATGTTGTTTTCGTAATAACTGTTGCATCTTCATTCTTGTAAGCACCTTCTTAAAACTTATTTCTCTCTTGAAGAACCTACGAAGAGCATATCCTAGCGAAATCAAGAAAAAGACAAGTCAAAATAAAGATGAAATGAAGTTTACCGTTTAGATGATGAAAGGATCTGGAGCTCTTGCATATAGGTTCGCATATGTTTGATTAACTTCTCATATTGCGCGGCAGCATGAGGCAGCTCATTGTTTGATAGGTTCTCCAATGGCAAGATTCTGAATTGATGTCCCTTGTGGCTGTTTGTAAACGTAGGTAAAAAGCTGGGGCTTTGTAAGGCAATTGTGGATTGGTCATTGCTTTTCGTTTTCGTAACCTCAATCGTGGCCATTCCGCCAATTTGTTTATATAGGTCAATTTGAGCGGAAATGAAATTTCCAAGCGAGTATAGAACGAAGGTTCGATGTCCATTTTTACCGTATACCCAAGCTGGCGGCTGTAGGACATGCGGGTGATTGCCTATGACAATATGAACACCCATATCCGCGAGCTTTTGCGCAAGAACAGTTTGATCGCGGTCTGGAAACCGTTGATATTCCTTCCCCCAATGTAGAGCAACTACAACAACATCAGCTATGTGTTTGGCTTGTTCCACATCCTGACGGATTTGATTTTCATCGATTCTGTTGATGAGAAAGGGTTTTCCTTTTGGCGTAGAGATGCCATTGGTACCATAGGTATAGCTCAAGAACGAAAACTTAATTTCGTTCTTCGTCATCGTTCTTATAAGGTCTCTGTCATTTTGCGTTTTAAACGTGCCTGTATAAGGAATACCAAGGATATCCCAATAGTTGAGAGCGCTTTGAATAACCTTCTCTCCTCTGTCCAGTGCATGGTTATTAGCAATCGTGACAATGTCCACCCCTGCATCTTTCAGTGCATCTCCAACTTCATGCGGGCTGTTGAACGAAGGATAACTGGAGAGCCTCAACGCCTTCCCTCCGATCATAGTTTCTTGGTTGGCTACTAGGATGTCAGGACGCTCTAGGGAACGTTTCACTTTTTCAAACATAGGCTTAAATTGATAAGTGCCGTCTTTTTGCTCGGCGTCCCAAAAAATCTTATCGTGAATAAGTACATCACCGATGGCCCCCAGCGTAACCTTCGTTATGCGCGGCTTTACGGGCTCCTTTTCAAGAGAAGAAATGACGAGTGGTTTAGGTGTTGGGATATCTGTTGACTGGACATGAGGTAAATGATGGTTCGTTTCAATTGGAATCACGTTAGGCGTTGCAGATTTGTGGAAGCATCCACTTGCTAGAATCAATGTAGAAACAATCGCAATCGTTCGCTTCATGCTAAGAATCAACTCCCATCCGTTACAACCTTGATTTACCCCGTAGTATCCCCGCAAAAAAATCCCTCATGAGAAGGGATTTTTCCAATTTCTTATTAATCTGTCGTCGTGAACCAGTCGATCACTTGGCTTCCTAGCAGTCTTCGATGCCCTTGGTATTCATCGTAAATTTGCAAGGTATACTTACTTTGGTAGCTGAATTCTTTCTTCGTAATATCAATACGAAAACCTTCGTGTTCGCCAAGTAAGAGGCGCTGTAGACCTGCCTGATCGTCATCCGTCGGTATATGTTCGAATTCCTTCATGTCATAAGCCCGTTCGAACGAATTTCCCCCTGCCTTATCTTCAAAAGCCAGAATCAGTTTATGACCATCTAGATTGGTTTCAGCAGTCAGATCTTTCGTTATTTCGTAATTAAACTTTAATGTGAGATTGATTCCCGCCGGTGTGACACTAGACATCGAGGCATTAATATGACTGAGCGATATGTGATAGGGATAGAGGGAAAGATCTTTCAGCGTCGTTTTAACCTCGTTCGTATCTGCTGGCAACCAATAAGCCGCTGGCTTCACATACATCATCTCTGCATCATTATCAGAAGTGGTTGGGATCGCTTCACCTAACACAAGCTGCAAATCCGAAGTCGCGTAATCTTTCGGTAAACGGGTCCAAGCATTAAGCTGCGCTTGACCAGATGGGCTAATCTTCTGAGTTATTTCATCCAGTGTCGCTGGGAAAATAGAGCCGTCCTTCGAGCGAAAATAAGCAACTAACTTCGGAAGGTTGGAGAAGCGTTTCTCTAGATTTTCCACACGAATTTGTGCCGTAAATAGATCGGACGAACTCCCTGTAAATCCCGCTGTACGATAAATGGTGTATCGTGTTCGGCGTCCTGGGTCATGAATCGTATTTGTTTCGAATTCACGTATGTATGGCATCGTCTGTTGTTCTTTCAAATCTGAAAAAGTTAGCAAATCTTGCAACTTGGCGTCGCTTTCCTTCTGCTGTAAGACAAGTTGCAAATCGGAGAATGCATACGTATAAGGAATTTTCCCAACCAATTGGACATCTACACGATCGCCCGAACCAATTCCTATCGTCTTGGCCATTCGAATCATTTCTGCTCCGACTTTCACGCCGCCATCCAAGAGGAAATATCCTGTTAACTCCGGAATTGGCAGTGATTGATCGCCTTGATTACTGATGGTCAAATTAGCAGAGAGCATATCTTGATCGTTCAAAGGCAAGCGTTGTAGATCATTTAGCTGGGTCGTATATGTCCCATCATCGTTGGAAAATGTATATTCATGGCCTATTGTCTTGCCTTCCTGTATGGTCTCGGGTGGTAATTGGAATGTTGCAACGGGCATAGGCCGTTTTAGCTCCGAAACCATGCTAGTCACAACAAGCTGCCAGTTATCTGTATCTACAGAGACAGGAATGGATCCAGAGAGTTGCAGTTCTTTGGCATCATTTGGGCTGATGGTCATGTCTTTCAAATCTTCGGCCTCTAGTGGATGGATTCGTCCATCCGATGTGCGGATGGCAAAGGTGAACCCAGGCACAGTGACTTGATAGACCCCGTCATTCTCCAAGTTGACATAGACAGTCGGTAAGAGATACCGCCCATTCGAATACGTTTCGACTTTGGCTATTTGCGCTTTGATGCTGACATCATTCATGCGAATGAGTTGGCTTTCACCAGCCGGCACCGTAGTGGTGTAACCTTCTGGAATCGTTAATTCGCCTATATTTCGTTCATAATTCGTCTGACTGAAATCCCATTTATAAAATTGAAAGATAAGTTCATGAAGTTTCGTTGCATCATTTATCGTTGTATAAAAGCTTAGATCTTGACTCGAATTTGGCTGGATCCGCTTCTTGTTCAGATCTTGCGGGTTCAGTTTAACGGGATAGGATTTGCCTGAGCTTTCCTTCACACGAATCCAAACATCGTTGAAACTTATTTCATGACTAGCCTTGTTGTGCATAGTAACAGTGAATGTCAGTAATTGCCCTTCTTGATCAGGCAACGGTCCCTACTTGGGCGTTGACGCTGCTCTGCCTTCCATCTGCATAAGCAGGTACATTCGAACTAACTGTACCTGCGAGTGTCATGGAGGCAACGATGATAGGGATGATTGTTTTTCTCATTCAGATCGCCTCGTTTCTTAAGATAAATAGGAAATAATGCCTTTTGTAATTGCAGTAGCTGCCTTGTTTTGAAAATCTGGTGTTTGCATTCGCTGTTCATCTTCTCGATTGGATATATAGCCTAGCTCAAGTAAAAGAGATGGGCTTTGATTGTCTCGGAGTACACGATAATCTCCTTGTGCCACGCCGCGATCTCTGGTATCTATGTTTTGTTTGAATATCTCTTCATGGATCAGAGTTGCTAATTTCCGATCTGCTAGTTTGTTGTAATACGTCGTTATGCCAGCTACATCATTACTTGTAAATGCATCAAAATGGATACTAATAAATAAGTCAGCCGCGTTCTTCTTGGCGATCTCCACTCGCTCCGCAAGCGTCAAAAACTCATCCTTTTCACGGGTCAAAACGATATTTGCGCCCGTTTTTTCAGCTAATTCCTGCTGGATATTGAATGCCGTTTGAAGTGTCAGATCTTTCTCATGGATGCCTGATTGTCCTGTTGCACCTACATCTTTGCCACCATGCCCAGCATCAAGCACGATCGTTTTTCCTTCTAAAAGTCGGTTTTCTTTATTCATAGAGCTAGAGTTACTAGTAGCCGATTCTACTGGGGAATGTACTTGAATAGCAGAATGTGCAGTTTCATCATCCTTAAACAGGCTGCTCGCCTGTACGTTGTATACAATAAAGCCAGAAATAAGTGCGCTAATGGCAGTTAGGGCAAGAATTCCATTCTTTTTCATAGGTGGGATCTCCTCTCAAGATGCATACTCTATCTGGCTGAAACTTTCATTTCATAGAGTTATTTTATAAGAGGGAGATAAACATAAAACGAAATTGAGATAAAGATCAGATGAAGAAAAAAGCCACCATTCAAGACGTAGAAACTCACGTCAAGAAAAGTGGCTGCTCAAGCTTTATTCAAATAGAAGTAAAACAAAACCCCGTCTTCTGTATTCGCCGCGCCATACTCAGCACCATGTAACTCCAAGATGTTCTTAGAGATGGCCAGGCCTAAGCCTGTTCCGCCTTGTGAACGGTGGCGAGCCGTATCACCGCGGTAGAAACGATCCCACACTTTCGCCAACTGATCCTCGGGGATATGCGCTCCTTTATTTTCTATACTGACCTTAACGATCTCCCGCTCTTCACGTACCATCACATAAATATGTTCATCTTCCGGCGAATAACGAATCGCATTGGTCAGAAAATTGGTAATCACTTGTTCAATGCGGTTCTGATTCGCCATAACTTCAATGGAGAGAAGCTCCATATGCACTTGAAGTCGTTTACTGCTAAAGGCCATCGATAATTTCTCACAGATTTCCTCGATTAGCCTGTCGATGCAGAACGCATCCATCTCCATTTTATACGTACCAGACTCGAACTTCGCAAGCTCCAGCATATCCACGATCAAGACATTCATCTTATCAACTTCTTTATTCATGGCCTCGAAATAGTGATCTGTCTTCTGCACGGCTACGCCATCTTGAAGGATTGAAATGCAGCTCTTCATAATACTCAGCGGCGTCTTTAACTCATGGGATACACCTGAGATAAATTCTTTCCTTGTACGTTCCAATTGTTTTTCTTTCTCAATGTCCTTCTGGAGCTGTCCGATATAGGAATGAAGCGTTAGGGAAAGTGAATTGATATTGCGTGATAATTCGCCAATTTCATCGTTGGATCGAATCATAATCGTTTCCGAAAAATCTAATTGCGCTATTCGCTTCGTGGTTTGATTCATTTTCAATAAAGGTCGGGCAATCTTTCTCGAATAGTACAAGGCAGCTAGAATAATCAGGCATACAACTAAAGCAATCATGTACACATAATAATCTTTGAGCATTTGAACGGCTTCATCGACGGGCTGTAAGGAGGCCATCGAGAAGATATAACTAGTTATGCCAGCCTGATCTTTAATTGGCTCAATAAAAATCTTATACTTAACGTCATTCTGTGTGAAATCAAGAATTTGCGGGCTATCCACATTGTTGTTCAACTCATTAAACAACAGGTTCGCTTGGAAATCTTTGATTCTGTCCATAAATAAACTGTTCGTATAGATGAAGCTGGAGGATTCATTCCCGCTTGGGAATTGAACTTTAGTAACCACGCCGTTAAGTGTCATGCCAGGGAAGTCGACTTTTTCTTTCTTCGAATATTTAATATCTAACGTGAGATCATCGAGCATTTTCGCTATTTTCTCATTAATCCAAACGAAATTACTTTTTTCAACTTGCAAACGATAGGGAATGAATACGGCATCCTTTTTATACTCCGCTACAATGACTCGAGCTTTTGGAACTAACATAGCGATCGTTTGGCTTGAAGTTTTATTTAATACCTCATTGATATTAATCATCTGATACAAAGGTACTGTGATCGTTTTGCCAAGATACGCATTGTTGGTTTTAGGTGAATCGATTTTCACCTCTACATAAAAATCATTCGCATTTTTCAAGTTCCCCTGACTATCTAAGGTTGTAATCCATGTATTATTTTGTCGATAGAAATCTTGCTCTAGCTTCTGAATAGCCAGTAAATTCCCTGTACTAGTCACATACTCATTCTTAAATGATTGGATATTCGTTTGAAGTTCATTTACTTTTCTGTTCTCGTAATATTGCTTGAAAAATATCGTTTGTCCTACATAGATCGTCGCTAGGATGAAAAGACATAACGAAGTCGTCAACGCAAATAATTTGATAACAATACTGACCCTCATACTTTCCCCTCGAACTTATAACCTGTCCTAACAATGGTTGTGATCAACTTAGCTTTATCACCCAGCTTACTTCGTAAATTTCGAATATGCGTATTCACGGTACGGTCATCCCCTTCATATTCATAACCCCAAATTTTCAGAATAAGCTGTTCTCTGGTAATGACAATCCCGTTATTTTGCATGAAGTAAGCTAAAATTTGGAACTCTGTATAGGTCAGGTAGACAGGTTCACCATCAACAGTTAACGTCCTGGACGGGATATGAATGCTAATTCCTTTTAAGGTGATGGTGTCCTTATTAGAAGGCATCGAGGCATTGGTTTGTCGATCCTCTCGATTCCTACTTTCAATCAACCGTTTGGCTCTAGCTAATAAGACAGGTGGACTGTATGGCTTGGTCACATAATCATCAGCGCCTAACTCAAATCCCAGTAACGTATCGTCCTCATCGACTCTTGCTGTCAGCATGATAATGGGAACATTCGATGACTTCCGTATTCGCCTACAGACGGACCAACCATCTAGCTCTGGAAGCATGATATCCAAAATAATTAATTGAACATCATGCTTTTCAAATAAAGATAACGCCTCTTTCCCATCCGCAGCTTCTAATACCTGATACCCTTCATTCAGCAAATAATCTTTACTAATTTCACGTAAAATTTCTTCGTCTTCTACGATAAGAATGGTCGTTTTTTGCATAAGGCCTCCTACACCACTGTTTATGACAAATACGAGAGGTAACTTAGTATATGCTTAACGCAATTTTTTTTAATAAAAAGCTTCACTTGGTGTTGTAACATACTCAGATAAAGATGGTGTAAAGATAAGACAACTTAATTTCAATTCAAGAATTAGTGTGTGTAGTATTTCCGGAGTAGGGCAAAATAGGAAAAAGACCCTATATAAGGATGTTGCAGGACAGGAGCTATCAAATGACCTTATATCTCGAATTACTGATCATATTATTAGCGACTAAGCTGGCTTCTGACTTGAGCGTTCGACTCGGACAGCCAGCCGTTTTAGGCAAGCTCATCGTGGGAATTATTTTGGGACCCGCCGTGTTAGGCTGGATGAAAAGCGGTGAAATGATTGATGAGCTTAGCGAAATTGGCGTGCTATTGCTCATGTTTATTGCAGGACTAGAAACGGATCTGCAGGAATTGCGCCGTAATCTCACTTCCTCCTTCGCGGTCGCATTCGGCGGCGTGCTTTTCCCATTTGCTGGCGGCTATTTGACTGGAATAAGTATTGGATTCACTACAACGCAGGCCATGTTCCTTGGATTATTGCTAAGCGCAACATCCGTCAGTATTTCGGTCCAGGTGCTGAAAGACTTAAACCAACTGAATAGTCGGGAAGGCACGACAATGCTAGGTGCCGCGGTCATCGACGATGTGCTGGTTGTGGTTCTGCTTGCCGTCCTGCTAAGCATAACTGGTGGAGCTGATGTCTCACTTACTGCGGTCTTGCTCAAGAAGGCACTATTCTTCGGGGGCATTCTCATATTGGGTTGGAAAGTCGTCCCTTGGATCATGCGATTGTTAGCACCGCTTCGTGCGACCGAAGCCGTGATCAGCGCGGCATTGATCATTTGCTTTTTGTTCGCCTATCTCGCCGAGTATTTAGGGGTTGCGGGGATGATCGGCGCATTCGCTGCTGGCATCGCCGTATCAGAAACGAAATATAAACATACCGTAGAAGAGCGTCTGGAACCTATTGCCTATGCCATATTCGTGCCGATCTTCTTCGTTAGCATCGGTTTATCTGTCTCATTTGAAGGCGTTACCCAACATCTGTGGTTAATCGTTGTTCTGACAGTCCTATCGATCTTAACCAAAATGGTTGGTGGAGGTCTTGGTGCGAAACTCACAGGTTTCAACTGGAGATCCTCATTCGGGATCGGCTCAGGTATGGTTTCTCGCGGGGAGGTTGCGCTCATCATTGCGGCAATCGGACTGGACTCTGGTCTGTTGGATTCATCCTATTTTACGCCATTATTGATCGTGGTTATCTTGACTACGTTAGTGACACCGCCTCTGCTGAAGCTAGCATTTGGGGGGAAGCGGCCACAGGAAGAATGAAATATGAGAAAGACCAGTCTCACACCTTATTTGGGGGTGATGGACGGGTCTAATAAATAAAGCCAGAGTCCTGATAGGGGCTCTGGCTTTATTCATCCGTTGTCTTAATCATGCTTTACTTTAGCGGGAAGTCGGGACTCAATTAGCTGCATTAACTGTTCTATATCCTGTTTCGTCGCAGGAACTTTATGCGGCTTTAGCTTAATGCTCAGCTCACCGTTGACCTCCATAGTTGCATATTCAACATCATTGCGATCGTGGATTCCAGCGGTACGCAACTGAGCGTCAAGCCCTTCGTCGGTAAGGTTCTGCGATGCCATTGCACCGTGCTCCAACTTTCCGTTCACGATAATTGGTATGGGTTTGCCGATCCATAAAGCGCGAAAAGAAGCATAGCGTTTCAGCAAAGTTCTAATCATTCGTACTATTAGTATGAGAATAATCGCAGTGCCGAAGGTCGTCCATATGTTCTCATTCTCAACAGGTCGAATTAACAACGGACCCATAATCAGCATTAGAAGTACGTCAATAATCGTTAATTTCCCGATTGACGTGCGACCCGTTAGTCGGAGGAGCAACGAACCAGCGGTAATAATGAAGATGGCTTTCCAAACCCAGTCAACCATCATAGAATCCCCCCTTTCAGATCAGTATTCCACCATCTGAGCATGCAATATACGAAAGGGGTTCAAAGTCACTGCGACACTTGAAACAGCTCGCTAATTTCCTTCGCCAATTCCTCCGAGTAAACATAATAATTCCCAGCAATCTCGTTAGGGAGGAATCGGAGCTTCTTTTCCTGGCCTTCAAACAGATCCACATAGAATAAATAACCTACTCTACCTTCTTGATTAGCGTCTGGCGTGAGCTTCACATAACGGACTTTAGCGATCCAATCTTGAGCCAATTGTTTATCCTTAACGATCTTGAGCGCTCCCGTCGAACCGCTTCTAATCTCAATATGATCCACATTTGAAATGTCGCCGGGGTAGAATTCTTCCAATTGTTTAACAGTCAGCTTAGGCTTTAAAGCCATTTCGCCCTGAGCACACCCTACACATACCAAAATGATGATCAAGGTTAGTATAAAAAGAAACCACTGTATTCTCATCGGCCGGCCGCCCCTCCCTATCCCATCCGTTCCATCACGCACGTTGCAGTATCCCTGGTCCCTGCTTACTCTGTAATCGGCTTCAAATCACTGAACTTTAGCAATACTTCTCTACTCGTATCGAGATAGATAACTCTAATGTCTAATTCCTCGTTGTTAAGCTCGAAAGAAAGAATCATACATTTTCTACCTCGATTCTTAGTCTTTCTGGGGTTGTCTGGTGCCACAACGTACGAACCTCCAAGACTTAAACTTACCGTTTCGCTCATGTTTATCTGCTACCCTCTCATGTTGATAGGATGAATAATTGATTCTACCTAACTAATTTAATTTCTAAAGGTTCTTTCATAATCTTCGAAACGAATTTTTCTTATCAACTTACGATCTGAATTGCGAACGATAACTCCTTCTGACTTTCCAGAAGCATCCATCCCTACTTTTGTGCTCTCAAATAACTTTAAAAATGAAAATGTATGTTCAAGTGAAGTGGGAAAATCTACGCCCTTAACTGTATCTAATAATGGAGCAATCTCTAATCCCAAATTTTCAACAAATCTCATCTTTCCCGTTTCGTCATAAAAAGGTTGATTACCATGATCGCGCCACTCGGCAATTTTTTCTTGTGGTAAAGAAAGAAGATTATCTAGCTCATCTTTATTTAAAGAGAACATGTCAAATACTCGATATCCTTGAGATTTGGTTTCAGTGTAATTTTTAGCTGCTTTAGTTTTTCCTCCGTAAGATTCCTGGAATATGACTAACAGAGCCCAATCACCACCTAGATAGTTATCTGTGCTTATTCTATCTGCCAAGGGCTTGAGGAATTCAGCAATATTACCATAAGGGTTCCCAATTCTATCTCCCTTTGCAAACAATAATTCTTCTCTTGATCCGATTAGATAATCAATCTCATTGCTAGTATTTTTCAACAGGATAATCCTTGAATTCTCGCCATCAACTTTTTCATACACAAATATATCATCAGAATCTGAAAACCCACTTGCTTCGGACAATTCTTTATTCAATCTTCCTCTTTCTCCCAATTCATGGTATGTCAGAATGCTTGGATATTTGGTTAAAGAGTTAATTTTCTTCAAATCCATCGCGATCTCTCCCATCAACCTAATTTCGCAACGCCTATTTCAACATACTTTTTGAAATTCGAACCAAAAGACTCGTAGAGCTTTCTGATTGAATGATCTCATTTTAACATTAAGGTACTAGGTAAAGTTAGTACTGATATGGAATTCGCTGGGATAATATAAATTGGATGTTATTTTAATTCAGCATTATTCAAAAGAACTCTCCAACAAAATAACCTCATTCGTACTCGGGTTTAACTCTACTCTCCCGCCGAGAGGCAGAATCAATTTCGGATCCGTATGCCCAAAGTCAAAATCAACAACAATCGGCACATGACCCGCTCCAAACTCCTTTGCAATAATATTCACTAGAATCTCTCTAAGCTCCTGATTCTCAGCCATGCTGTAATCCTTCGCTCTACCCAATATGACGCCTTTAACACGTGAAAAGATGCCCTGCATGCCATAATTCCGCAGCATATAGCCCACTTGCATGGGTGAGGGCTTCTCTCAAGATCGCTCCAGTCTTTATAGCCATTCGTCCATATTGGATATGGCACATAGCGATATGGGAATTGCTCTTCAAACCATATCGCTTTGAGATGATCCGCATAGGCTTCAGGAAGATTTCTTAACTGTGCGAATCCCGCCATAACAGATGGCCCATAGAATGTTACCAATCCCAAAATATTTAAGTACGTTAAGAATGTCGTCGCATCCGAAAATCCCATGATAAATTTAGGGTTATTAACAATAACTTCCTTATCCAAAAAAGGTAGTATCCTCACCGACTCATATCCACCAATTGAAGTGATGATCCCGGCTATTTCTTCATTTTCAAAACAATGATTAATATCCTGCGCACGTAGCTGCGGGTTATTATACAGCTCGTCTGGTGACATCCTTGCCGATGGCATTTCAACAACTTCTAGACCGAAGACCTCTCGAAGATGCTTCAGGCCTAGCTCATAAATATCCGGGAACAAATAAGGCAGTCCACTGGAAGGTGAAATAATGGCTATTCGGGATCCAGACTGTAATCTCTTTGGTTTGATCATGTTAACCCTCCAAGCAACAACTGCCAGACACTCTCGAAGTCCTCATCCATGCTCCCCATTCCCCATTCCCCAGCATGCGAAGGATGGTGAAAGCGCGAGGTAGCCAAGAAGATAGCTCTAGCAATCGATTCCGAATCACCCTGTTTCAATTCTTTGCTCGCCATACCCTGTTCGAGGATCTTTGTAAGCTGTCCTATCAAACGATATACATGCGTGCTAATCATTTCAACTTCAATGATCGTAACATTGGCATACATCGTGAACATTTCAGTATCCTGGGCAGCGAATTTCCACTTGATTTGAATCAGCGTCTCTAACCACAATCGCAAACGGTCAGCGGCGCTACCTCCAGTCTCACTCGCAATAGCCTCCAAAGGAACTGCGATGCTCATATGCAACCAACGCGATGTCACGGCTTCCCGTAGCGCTGCTTTACTTTCAAAATGCCGATACAACGTCCCATGACTCACTTGCAGCACCTTGGCAATGTCCACGACGGACGTTTTGTCCGGTCCATAACGCCGAAGCACCTGCTCGGCTGCATCCAAAATCTCATCCTTCGATAATGGCAACTCATTCTTCATCATTTTAAACAAAACCGCCATTCACTCGAAGCGACAGCTCCTAATTTACGTTCCATTTCCTAGTCCCGCCTTTTCATTGAGTTGAATGAACCAGCCGTTTTGACCGCCGCCTAACCTATTACCTTTATAATAAATACACGAATGACAAATATCAAATGACATTTTTCCATTTTTGTCATTCGCAAATATTATAAAACAATATAGTTCCCCCTCGGAGGACATGCAACTTAAATGAAAAACGTTCCGTCAGTCTTGTCATACAACATGCCGCCTAACGCATAGAGGTGCTTGATCTCAGGACTCTCATCCTTGAAATCACGCACCTCTACTTCACATCCTATCCCTCAGTTCGCTCCGCCACCAAGGTTTCTCCGTGTTTTAACAAGTGTAGCATGCTTCGATCAAGCCCCCTCCGCTGCCAATCAGCCAGCAACCGATCCAACGCCTCCTTCGGCGTATCATCGGCCAGTCGGAATGCTCCATAATGCATCGGAATAAACTGCTTCGCGCCGACATCGAGAAATGCCTGCACCGCTTCCTCGGGGGAAACGTGCTGCATCCCCATGAACCATTCCGGCTCATAGGCGCCAATCGGCATCAATGCGTAGTGAATGCTCGGAAATCTCGCCCCGATTTCTCGGAACCCTTCAAAATACCCGCTATCACCAGCAAAGTATATCGAATGAGGATCCTGCTCACCTACTGGTAAAGACGCTGCAGTCCGCTTAATCATCCAACCTCCCCATAGCGAGGTATTCGTATCGGTTAACGTACGCCTTGTCCAATGTTGCGCAGGAACAAAATGAAACTCTAACTGGCCGATGGTCTGACTCCCCCACCATGGCAATTCATAAACGGTGCTGAACCCCAGCTTCCGCACCTTGGAGCCAAGTCCTTCGGGCACAAGCACGTAGGGCGTACCTCTCAGCTTTTTCAACGAACCTACATGCAAGTGATCATAATGCGCATGGGATAACAAAATAACATCAACTGGCGGGATCTCTTCTATAGTAAGCCCTGGCGCTTCAAGCCTCTGGGTAAAGCCCATTCGAGTGGCCCAGACGGGGTCGGTAACAATCGTCAAACCCGCTACCTGCAGCAAAAAGGTGGCATGCCCGATCCAAGTGATCGTGACTTCACGCTGATTATTCTTCAGCATTTCCTGCTGCTTCTGCTCTGCTTGGCCAATGCGGAAACTCAGATCTTTGACTTTACCCTTCCGCTCCTTTTGCCAGCGGCGTACTTCTTTCCAAGTTTTCGTCTTCGCATTTGGATCTAAATTACTATATCTCTGCCGCACCATACCTTCCTCCCCCTTCATCTTCTAACCTTTTAATTCGCCATTTTGTACACCTTCGGAAATAATCTCTTACATGTTGTGCAACGTACCCTTCAGCCCCGCTGAGCTCGTTCGCGCAGGATAGGATGACTATCATCGCTCTCAGTAGCTAAGTTAAGGAGGGGGCAACCTCCGATAAAGGACGGTGTTTCAACCACATTTTCATACACATGCAAATATGCTACCAACTTGCCAAAGGCAGTCCCTTGCTCACTGATGGCGTCTTTAATTTTCCCACCCACTACACTGCTGGCAAAATGGCGATAGATTCCGTCCTTCTTAATGCCTGTTAGCTCCGTAATATCAGACAAGGATGAACCTGCATACCCTTTCTAGTTAAAAAGCTCAGTAGCCTGAGCAATGATATGTTTTCGAGTTCTTTCGCCTTTTTGCCTGATAACCCTCCGTTACACGCGTAAAATACTAATTATTAGTATAACAAATGAAATCAAGGTATTAAAATGTAACACCCAATAAACCACAATGATACCGAACGGTATCTTTGTAATCGAGGGAGAGATTGCCATGGATACAACTTGGTTCAAAGAACCCAAATCTGCATGGATCGGATTGGGATCGCTTCTAGCTTAAATAAAAAAGACCACCCTAAGGTGATCTTTTTATTAAAGCGGGCGGCGGGAATCGAACCCGCGCGATCAGCTTGGAAGGCTGAAGTTCTACCATTAAACTACGCCCGCGTAGTTTGTTTAAGCAAAGTGGCGCGCCCTGAGAGATTCGAACTCCCGACCTTTTGATTCGTAGTCAAATACTCTATCCAGCTGAGCTAAGGGCGCATCTATGTTGTTAAAAATGCCGAAGACCAGACTTGAACTGGTACGGTAGTCACCTACCGCAGGATTTTAAGTCCTGTGCGTCTGCCGATTCCGCCACTCCGGCTTGTATATAAAGGCGCTACCCAGATTCGAACTGGGGGTAAAGCTTTTGCAGAGCTCTGCCTTACCACTTGGCTATAGCGCCGTATTCTGTTTCTACCAATCAATAAAATGGCGGAGCTGACGGGATTCGAACCCGCGGTCTCCTGCGTGACAGGCAGGCATGTTAGGCCACTACACCACAGCTCCGTATACATCTATATAAATGGTGGAGGCTGACGGGATCGAACCGCCGACCCTCTGCTTGTAAGGCAGATGCTCTCCCAGCTGAGCTAAGCCTCCATGGGATAAAGAAAATGTGGTGACCCGTAGGGGACTCGAACCCCTGTTACCTCCGTGAAAGGGAGGTGTCTTAACCACTTGACCAACGGGCCTAGAAAAGAATGGCTCCCCGAACAGGACTCGAACCTGTGACAACTCGATTAACAGTCGAGTGCTCTACCAACTGAGCTATCAGGGAACAATGATGGAGCCAAGCGGGATCGAACCGCTGACCTCCTGCTTGCAAGGCAGGCGCTCTCCCAGCTGAGCTATGGCCCCGTGACAAAAAAAATACCCACAAGTGGGTTACTGCTTGGCAACGTTCTACTCTCCCAGAACCCTGCGGTTCAAGTACCATCGACGCTGGAGGGCTTAACGGTCGTGTTCGAGATGGGAACGCGTGGGTCCCCTCCGCCATCATCACCAAACAGTCAAAGCGTTTGTTTGCGCCTTGAAAACTAGATACGAAACTTCACGTAAAGGAAAGAATTACTTAGGATTTTCTGGGCCCCAATCAAGTATTCGGAATTCGCTACAAAGCTTATCTTCACTTGGTTGGGATTAGGTTAAGCCCTCGACCGATTAGTATTCGTCAGCTGCATACGTTACCGCACTTCCACCTCGAACCTATCAACCTCGTCGTCTACAAGGGGTCTTACATACTGGGAAATCTCATCTTGAGGGGGGCTTCGCGCTTAGATGCTTTCAGCGCTTATCCC
>NZ_JCAUAQ010000011.1:0-149491 GCF_059692035.1 Paenibacillus sp. J22P143 | reverse complement strand
TTAACCCCCATCATAATCCGATCCCTCCAAATAGAAAAACTGCATAGAAATAAATTCTACGCAGTCTTTAGAAAAACCTCTCAATATTGTATGTGTTTGTCAACAGCCCCATCATGGTCGTAAGGTGGTTTACTTCTTGCTATCTATTTCACCAAAGTACCCTTCGTTACACCCAACTGGTTCGTTGCCTTCAGGGAACGCCACACTTGTGTGCCATTAATTTGACCATCGATCGCGCGGCGGTACAAATCAAGAATTTCGGTAACTTTCTCAGGTGTCTCTTCTAAGAACTCCACACGGAATGAGCGGATGCCCAGATCCATGAAGTGGTTCAAATACTCCGCACCAGACTGATCTACCGCGTTGTACACGGTATTCCGGCAGCCTTCATCTACGCGGACTGGATGGGACATACCCACACGGTCCTGCAAGGACACACGTTTCTCCTCACATGGACGACCGCAGTTTGTGAAGTCTGTACCTTCACTCAGGAATGTACAGTACACGCAGTGTTCGGTGTGGAACATCGGCATGTGCTGATGAATGACGACTTCGAGCTTGGACGTTTCCGCGCGGCGAAGCAAGTCAACCATCTGCTGAATGTTCAAGTCATACGAAGGTGTTACCTTCGACAAACCCGCTTCTAGGAACAAGGCTGCTGCCTTATGGTTCGCTACATTCAAAGAGAAATCACCGATCAGCTGCGGTTGCGGTGCATCCGGATTCTCCAGGCGATGCTTCAAGAAATAGAAGGCTGCGCCTGTATTCCGAATGAGAACGGCATCTGGCTTAAGCTTAAGAATATTGTTAAAATAGCCCGTTTCCCCAGGCATATGAATACGCGGTGTCACTAGCGCAATCTTGCGCCCAGCGGCATGAACAGCTTCAACGGCTGCAGGGAACTGCTTAATAAATTCAAAATCCGCATAAATGAATTGGACGTCTGTTGTTTCTAGAACAGCTTGTACCTGATCCAAGGTACGGCATAAAGCAGTCAACTCGACCGCGCTGCGATCCGCTAAAGATAAAGCTGGTGCGTTAACGGCGGTAACAGCCGCGTGATGCTCGGTCACAGAAGCAGGCACATCATCATACACGCCGACTTCACGCTTCATATACGCGCGCGGCTTCTGTCGCTCGTCTTCCATCAGCTCGACTGCCATGCGTCGCATGCTGTTCAGCTCACGCATCGGCACGATCAACGCGCCGTCCAGCTGGACATCCAGCTCGGCAAGCTCATAAATCGTGCCGCCGAGGCGACCGAACTGCTCGGTGAAGAGCTGTTCGTCCATCGGTCTTTTCTCCGCGCGAACCAGCGGAAGCTCGGATTGTACGAAGACGGTGTGACCGCCTTTTACATCCGTCCACCAGCTCTTCAGCGTCTCGCCTTCCACGCCGCTGACCTTCACGCTTACCGGGAATGTACGGTAAGGTTTATCCGTCTCGAACGTCTGACGCAGACGTTTATCCAGCGCGGGATCGTTCGTCTTCCAGATACGGTCGCCCACGTGCAAACGGCCAAGCTCAACATCGTTGCGTCCCATAACGATCTCGATGAGACCACCCTCGGCTTCGCCTTCGAGCTTCTCACCCTTGCGGCGCAAATCGTAAATGCGCCCGCCTTCTTCCTTCTTCGTCGGATCCCCAGCGTCGAAGACTAGCCCGTCGCCACGCTTCAGCGGCGCTTCAAGCTCACAGATCACTGCATCGCGCAGAATCTGCTTGATGCGGCCCACGAACACCCCGCGGCTCTTCGGAAACGTGCCGTCAACCAACTGCTTGTTGTTCGTTCCTTGCAGGAACCCAACCGTGAAACCACGCGAGAAGCTTTGCTGTAACTCACGCACTTCCTCGCGTGACGGACGCGCGTCCAGCCCATCGAAATATCGATCAATCGCTTTGCGATATTTGCTCACCACATTGGCTACATATTCAGGGGTCTTCAGACGACCTTCAATTTTAAACGAACGAACACCCGCTTCGATCAGCTCAGGTACAATTTCAATCGCCGCCAAATCTTTTGGAGACAATAGATACGTCACGTCACCCATCGGTTTTTGCACGCCATCCACCATGAGATCATACGGCAAACGACAAGCCTGCGCGCACTCTCCACGGTTAGCGGAACGGCCTCCCCACATTTCGGAGGTCAAGCATTGTCCCGAATAAGACACACAAAGGGCACCATGCACAAACACTTCCATCGGAAGCTTCGCTTGATCACCGATTTGCTTAATTTGTTTCAAGTTGTTCTCACGTCCAAGAACGACACGTTCGATATCGAACGGTTTCGTAAACTCAACAGCTTCTGGCGATGTAATCGTCATCTGCGTTGAGCCGTGAATCGGGAAATCCGGGGAGATTTCACGAATCATTTTAACCAAGCCCAAATCCTGTACAATCACCGCATCCACGCCTGCGTCCACACACGCTTCAATTAACTGCTTCGCATCGTTCAACTCTTCCTCGAACACGAGAATGTTAAACGTCAGGAAGCCCTGTACACCATATAGATGAAGGAACGACATAATATCCGGCAGTTCAGCCATCGTAAAGTTATGCGCTCTCGCTCTCGCATTGAATTTCTCCACGCCAAAAAACACGGCATCCGCCCCATTGGCAACAGCCGCTCGCAAACAATCCCAATCCCCCGCAGGGGCCAATAATTCTACATCTTCTCTGCGTATCGTACGCATGGCAGCAAATCCTTTCAATATCAATCCTCGGTAATCCTCAAAGTCTTCTCTTTAGTGTAACAGAAACGATAGGTAGGAATCTAGGGCAGGAGATAACTACGCACAAAGCCAATATCCGACAATACAATGCTTTTCCATGCCTTTAAAAGTTAACAAACGTACCCATGAATGCTATAATGGCAAGGATAGTGACCTTTATTGACAATTCTCCCAAGCTTCGCAAGGGTGAATTGCAATCTTTCTAGCAATCGAGGGATCCTTTTGAATTTGTCGAAAATTCGCGTACTCAAACTACTTATCGGGTTAAGCCTCGGCTTTTTAGTCCTTGTGCTAACCCTTCTATTTTTGCCAAAAGTCGAGGAAACTAAGCTGCTTTACGCAACGAGCGGGGATACTTATGATACTGCCGCTTATAGTAATTTTCAGCAAACCTTACAAGCCGGCGTTCAAATTGATAGAAAGAGCTTGCTCACCTACTCAACCCGACAGCTTGGCAAGTACGACGCTTTGTATTTGGATCCAGGGCTAGTCCAAGATCCTACATGGTCCAAACAAGCGGATAAGCTGATCGCTTTCGTGAAGCAGGGCGGTCATTTGTTGCTCGAAAATGAGTTCGCTGACCGCTTTCCGCTGGAATTTTTGGGTGCTAAGGCGATTATTGATCTGAAAAAGGTGCCGCTTACTGAGTTCGCTTCACCTGTTATGACCTTAGACGCATTAATGCTCAGCTATCCGCAGGTACCCGTTAATTTGCAGGGCATTCAACAAACCTTTCAACTATTTACAAACAGTTATTTAAAGCATAATACGATGGACGATATGCCAGGTTTTAACTTTGGATTTGGCTTTACACCTTCTGCAGGTGTTTCTGTTGTGAACATGGGTAAACCACTCGAGTCCAAGACCCCCGTTTCCCTTGTCCTGCACAATCGTGTCGGCCAAGGTGCCGTGCTGATCAGCAGCAATTTCCTGCCGAACCGTTACTTCCCTACGGGCTATGACATGAAGAGCGGTGCGGATCTGAACCTGGGCTTTGCTCAGCTAGCAGCGAAATACCAAGCGGAAAACAAGCCCAAACCTGGGACGACTTACTTCAATAAAAGAGTGCTGCCGATTGAGCCCTATTTCAACTTTGCTTGGGCCGCAGCGAACATGCAATACCGCAGCGAGCTGCTGGCTTATGTCTCTAAAGAGACGCTCGGCTTCAGTGTGAAGAAGAGCCTTGGCCCTTATGGCAGGCCAGCGATGGCGTTTCAGAATCATTTTGAGGCGATGCCGGCGTTCGGGCAGAAGGACGGCATTGCTTGGGCGGAGAAGCTCAAGGCGTATAATGAGGTTCCCTCGTATACGCTCGTGCGCAGCGCCTTCTACTGGGGTAAATGGCGCGAGAGCGTGACCGTGCAGCTGAACACAGGAACGAACGCGAAGCCGTCGTTCGTCGGTGAGCTGCCTGGCTCCGGCTACGCGAGCGGTCTGCATGTGATGGCTGCCGGCATTCCGCTCAGGCAAGCCACGTTTCCACAAGATCGCGATCTGGCGAGCGCGATTGAACTGCCGTACCGCGCGTACCCCGCCGCCGCGGATCTGAACGACGACGGCCGCACGGACTTGCTGGCCGGCAGCTCGGATGGATTCGTGTATGTTTACACGAATCTTGGCAAGGATGCGGCGGCTTACGCAAGCGAGCCGCCGCCGAAGGGCATGGCGCTGCCCGACACGTTCGGCGCGCCTGCGAAGGTATTGCTGGAGAGCGGCGCACCGCTCCAGCTTGGCCCTTACAGTGCCGTTCACGCCGCTGACGTGAACGGGGACGGCCGCACGGACCTCGTCGTATCCGACGAGTCCGGCGCGGTACAGCTTCTGCCGCAGCTCGCTAGCGGCAAGTTCTCTCCGCCCGCGGTGCTAAGCGCGGGCGGGAAAGCGCTGCAGCTGCCCGGAGGGCCTGCAGCGCCGAGCGTCGCCGACGTGAACGGCGACGGCAAGCTCGATCTCGCCCTAGGCGCAGCCGATGGGCGAGTGTGGCTGTACCAGGGCCGCAGCGCAGCGGCCCTGGATCTAGGCCAAGGCAGCGTGATTGTGACGCTGCCTCACCAGGCCACGCACGCCGCGCCAGCGGTGCGTGATCTAAATCAAGACGGCCGGCTCGACATCATCGTCGGCAGCAGCGATGGGGACCTGCAGGTGTTCCTCCAAGGCACTAATGGCTCTTGGACGGCACAAGGTCCCCTCGCAGGGACAACCTTGAACCAAGTCGGCAACCACGCTTTGGTTGCTGGACATTACTCAGTTCCTTTATGGCTGGATCTCAATCACGATGACAATGACGATCTCCTTTTGGGTGGTATCGAATTCGGATCTCCTGTGTCGATTGATAACCCGCACTTCCCATATAAATCGGAGTTAAACGATTTCATTCAATATGCTCAGATGAACCATTTACAACTAAATCCGCATACTTTTGTGCATAATTTTAAGAGTGCAGATGACGAGAGAGCAGAATTCAACCTCCATCAACAAGCGTTTGAGAAGCTTGGTATTCCTTGGTTGCATCCGGGAACGAACCAACATACTTGGCGCGTCAATAATGAAGATCATGCTCAGACCTTGCTTACGGAAAAAGGAAAAGGCATGTGGTACAACTTCGGATTCTTACCTTCCGAATCACCTGTGCTCTCCCGTCCAGAATCGATCTGGTCCCTTCCATTTCTTTTACAAGATGAGAAGGGAACGACCGACGCAACGATGCTCATTCATGCACCTACTCCCGTCCTGAGGCCGGCGGGTGACAATGTGAACACGGATATTTTCGAGTCGATGGTGAAGCTGGATATGCCGATTGATTATTTCGAGCATATTGAGTACCATTTCCCTGACCCTCAGAAGGTTGCCGGCTTAACGGAATTTGCTGATTACTTTGACAAACTTCGTACGAAGCATGATTATAACTTTATGTCCGAAACCCAAATGGCTCAATCCTTCCTAACCGCCATGCAAAGCGATGTGAAGATCAGCCAGTCCTGGGGCTCCTACTTGTGGGATCGATTGAAGGATCGTCTTAGCGGAGGCAGTCCGCACTTCCATGCTACGCTGTCACCTGATTCATCGGGTGTTCCTAGCTTAGCGGAAGAGTATACGGATACCTTAGGGGTCATCATTGAAAAGGGGGATCAGTTAGCCCTCTACTCCCTGCAAAGCGATTCAGACATTTACACCGCGATAGAAAATAAATTTTATCTAGGATTAGCCAAGAAAGCTGACATTCGCGTGGGCCCTTCGGCGCAGCAGTTCCATGTTGTGCGTTCGAATGTCCCTTTTACCCTCACAAGTGAAGGAAGCACCTATGATTTGAAGCTTGAATCTGCGGGTCTGCAGCAATTAAAATTCTTCAGCCCTAGCGAGCTGAAATTTGAAGCTTTACCAGATGTTACAATCCAGTATGACGCTGCTTCCCAAACTTACACAGTGACCCGCTACGGGGACATAACGACACTTACCTTTACCGGCCCTGTCGCGAATGCGCAGTAACCATATTTGTATTTACCTACTTTTATTGAAATCAGGAGGCTTCCCCCATGTCTAATTTATTAGAAGAGCTAGAGCAGCACATTCGTGAGCGTTACGAAATTGCCGAGGATGACGATGATTTCGATGTGGATGTTCATTTGTTCGACTATGGGTTCATTGATTCCGTAGGGGCAACAGCCCTCATCGCTCACATTGAGAAAACATACAGCCTGCAAGTGACGAATCAGGATCTCATGCTCTATCCCATGAACACGGTGAATGAAATTGCCGAATTTATTACTAAGAAGACTGCGAGGTAAGCGACTGATGAATACAGTTAAAATTTCGTTGGCCGGTCTAGCTGAAAGCCAGCACGGTCAAGTCAAATATGCCTCTGCTTTCGCAGATGAGCATATTCAAGAAATCGTTTTGATCGATGAACACATCATTATCACCCACAACTCACCAAACGGCGATAAGGGTATTACGGAGCGAGTTGAGCGCCTTATTGAGCGTTTCTCCCATGGTGATTTCGGTTTTAAAGAAAATATTTTGTTCGAAAATAAAGTCGACACGCCGTATGAAGGCGATATTATTGCTGAGCTCGCTGAGCGTAAGGCGATTAAGGTGTTAGAGCCCGGCCTCTTCATTTTCCGTGAGCCTTTCTCCAGCTTAATGCGTTTCCTTGACTATTCGTTCGTTAGCAAAATTGCTAGACGTTTCGAAGGTGTACAAGAAGAACAATATCCTGCGGTCATCAACAGTCATACGTTGAACAAAACGAATCATTTCACTTCGTTCCCGGAGCACATTCATTTCGTCACGCATCTACGTGAGGATCTCGATGTCATCGAAGCGTTCTCCCAAACCATCCGTGAAGCTGGCGGTTGGGACCAAGAGAAGCCGTTGGCGCTGGATAACAACATGGTGAAGCCTAACTTTATGATGAACCCTTCCACGTGCTATCACTGCTATGAAGGGCTGGAGAATGAAACCTTGGAAGGCGACGGCATTGTCGTGACGGCAATTGCGAAATGTCATCGATTCGAGTCCAAAAACCACTCCGACTTCGGACGCCTACTCGACTTCTCGATGCGCGAAATTATTTTCGTCGGTAAGCCTGAGTTCGTGAAAGAGAATCGCTTGAAGTCGATCGAATATCTAAAAGAATTGGCCGTTGAATGGAACGTAGACAGCATGTTGGAGATCGCGAACGATCCGTTCTTCACGAACGATTTCCAAGTGAAAGCATCCTTCCAACGCAACCAGGAGATGAAGTATGAGCTTCGCTTGAGCATCCCTCATGTGAAGAAATCCATCGCTTGCTCCTCTGTCAATTTCCATAGCAACACGTTCGGCAATGCGTTTAATATCAAAATGGGCAAGCGTAACGCAGTTACAGGCTGCGTAGGCTTCGGTATTGAGCGCTGGGCGTTCGCGTTCCTTGCACAGTACGGTCTCGATGAGCAGCAATGGCCTGCCACGTTCCGTGAGCAGTTCCATGCTTGGCAAGAGAAGGCATTGTAATTCTTAGTTCAACTACCCCAGGGTTCACGTTTTGTACAGACGAGCGCCCTGGGTTTCATTTTAACCACTACGAAGATAATGAGTGATTCTATTGAAAGCAACTACTTTTCTTAAAAAAAACAGCTTTGCACTCGGCCTATTGCTCGCCATCGTCGTCTCCGACCTGCTCATCTCCTGGTGGAACCCGATGGCGTCTTCACGCCGTTTTTACAAAAACGACTTTACCAAAACGCTCTACCATCACAGCTGGTCCCACACGGGTCCGGTTTTCTTCGGTAATTCGGCTGTGACAGGCGCGTATATCGAAGAGAAGTCTGAGGCACATTTGGTTGAGATGGGGCTCTCTTATGGCAAGCTGACTGACCTGAAGGGGATACTTAAGGACAACCTCTACCAGGTGAAAGAGGAGCTTGTCATCGGGATCGATGTGCATACCATGCTCGACACTCTGGAAACAGATCCTACCTACCAGTGGTTCAAGCCTTGGTACCAGCCTTACGTGTATACGTACCGTGATTACTTCCGTGATTCAGGCGTGGAATTTGCTCGCAATGTAAGCAAAGGCAGTCTAGCCTACGAGCCGCGCTGGATTGATAAGGAGTTGTACCCCGGTCGCAAGGACGACGCTGCCCTCAAGACCAAGTGGGACGACTACGATAAACGGTTCGGCGCCATGACCTTGAAGGATTTTAAAGACAATCTGGATGCCTTACAGTGGGTTCTCCAGTATGCCGATGAGCACGAGCTTGCGCTTCGAGTCATTTGGATGCCGTGGAACAAAGGCTACGCCGATCCGCCCTATATGGCTTCACTTAAAGATGCGGTTAACACCCAGCTTAAGGCTGCGAACGTCCCGACACTGGATCTCATGCACACTTATGATCCGCGCTATTTCCATGACCTTGTTCATCTGAACCGCGAAGAGGGAGCACCGCTATTTACGAAGGAGGTTGACACATGGTTAAATTCCTTAGGAAAACCGTCGAAATCCTCATCTACCTCGTGATGCTTTACTTGGTTTTCATTTATTTTACCGGCAAGGGATTGTTCATCTATGAAAAGTTCTAAGATCAGTTCTAGCAAGCGAGGAGTTCTTTAGCTATGTTTTATATGCACATGAACGCGATGGTCGCGATGAGTGGCATGATTGCCGTTCTGATGCTCACCCGCAAGTGGGCGGATAATAAGCGCATTTTGATGATCATATTCAGCCTTTGCTTTCTGCTGCTATTTAGTAAGAAGTTGGTCGTTTTCTATGCCGCTTTTACCCTTATTAATTATTTCGGCTTTGTGTATCTGTGTCGGACGACGCTTTGGCGGAAAGCAACCTTTATTATGGGGATCGCCGCGAATATCGTGGGCGTCTTTCTCGGTGTTCGCTTTTTCGTAATGGGTGTTTTCAGCAATCCCCTGTTCGATGCCATCATCTATTTGGGTCTCATTTACAATGTTCTCAAAGTGATTGATTCGTATTATTTCGCTTATTTCTTTGGAAAAGAAGGCGAAGTGCCGGCCATTGATTATGCGAACTATCTCTTGTTCATTCCGACCTTTACTTCCGGACCGATTCTGAAATTCCGTGATTTCATGGCCGATAGTAGGAAGCCTTACACCGTAGATGCCACGCTATTTGAAGACAGTATCAAGCGAATTATCCTCGGTTTATTTAAAAAGATTGTCGTCGTAACTTGGATGACTGGGGTGTTTGACCACGTCTTGAAGCAGGAGCTTCATACGCATCAATCGTTATTTCTGTTAGTCTGGTTCTATGCACTCATTTACTTCGACTTCTCGGGTTATTCCGATATGGCTATCGGCTTTGGGCGATTGATGGGCTATACGATGCCTGAGAACTTCAAAAAGCCTCTCTTCTCGCCTTCCATGACGCAGTTTTGGCGGAATTGGCATGCGACGCTGGGTGATTTTTTCCGAGACCACATCTTCATGTTCTTTTCGCGTAAAACCCCTTCGGTCTGGCTAACCGCAAGCCTCTCCATTCTCATTATGGTGCTAATGGGCTTATGGCATGGCTTTACGTGGCTGTACTTCCTCTACGGGTTGTACCATGGCATTATTATTGCGATCGAGAATATCTTCAAACTCACCACCGTGAATAAGAAAAAGGTATCCAAAACCTACTTCTACTTCCGTTGTTTCGTTACGCAAACACTGGTTACATTCTCAGTCATTATTTACAGCTCTAATTATGATACGGTGCTTCGCATCTATAAAGGCTTGCTTCATTTTACTGGATGATAGTGGTATAATTTGATCTGATTGTTTTATCAATTATGGAGGTGTAATCGAATGAAGTTAGGCGTTTTTATGGTTCTTTTCGGTGGAAAACCTTTCGAGGAAGCGTTGGATTATATTGCTGCAAAAGGCTTGGAAGCTGTTGAAATTGGAACTGGTGGCTATCCAGGTACTGCACATTGCAATCCCGCTGAACTACTTGCCGATGCAGGGAAACTAAAAGCTTTCAAACACGCGGTAGAGTCCCGCGGCTTAACGATTAGCGCACTAAGCGCACACGGTAACCCTCTGCACCCGCAAAAACACATCGCGAAAGAGTTTCACGATGCTATTATACAAACGATTGAATTAGCTGAGCGCCTTGAAGTCCCTGTTGTTAACACCTTCTCCGGTTGCCCAGGTGACCATGAGGATGCGAAATATCCGAACTGGCCGGTAGCTCCATGGCCGAACGATTTCCAAGAGATTTTGGACTGGCAGTGGACGAACAAAGTTATTCCATATTGGCAAGAAACAGGTAAATTCGCGTCAGATCGTAATGTCAAAATCGGTCTAGAGCTGCACGGTGGATTCTCCGTACATACGCCAGCTACCCTTCTTCGCCTTCGCGAAGCTGCAGGTGAAGTAATCGGTGCCAACCTGGATCCAAGTCATATGTGGTGGCAAGGAATTGATCCAGTTCAAGCGGTACAAATCCTAGGTCGCGCTAACGCGATTCACCATTTCCATGCCAAAGATACATCGCATGATTACAATAACACGAACCGTTTCGGTGTAACCGACATGCAGTCCTACGCGAACATGTTGGATCGTTCTTGGCAGTTCCGTTCCGTGGGCTACGGCCACGATATGAAGGTATGGGCCGACATCATCAGCGCATTGCGTCTGGTTGGTTATGACTATGTCGTTAGTATTGAACACGAAGACGGCTTGATGTCCGTTGACGAGGGCTTCTCCAAAGCTGTTCAAAACCTACAACAAGTACTCATCAAGGAACCTCTTGGTGAAATGTGGTGGGTGTGATATAAGACAAATAAAAGCCCGCAGGCTTAAAGATCTTACGATCTCAAGTCCTGCGGGCTTTTGTTTTGCTTGTATGTACTACCAGCCTTTGATCATGATAACATCCATGAAGAGGAACACGAGTAGAGATACAGTTGCAAATCCGAGCGCAAAGAGATTTCTTCTAGGGTTGATCAATTGTCGGATAACGGCAATACCAATAATCACTGTGAAGATCAACACATAGATATCAAAGCTTGTATACGTGCTTGTTGATGCTTCAGCTGCTTCTGCGAATAACATGGTGAAACCTCCTTATAGTAACTCGGTGCAAGGCACACGTCCTGCTATTTTAATACTATGTTAGCTCGATTGGACACGAGATGCAAGTAGTTGCATCGATGTGTAACAAGTTTGTCACCTTTTGTTTGGGTTCGGCACCGTTTAGAGAGCAGTATCCCTATTTCTTAAATATCCCTTCTACGTATAAAATGTCCATCTTGACGGCTATTTATAACTCTGTACCTACCGAGATTTCCTTTCTAAGCAGGATGTCATTTCCCCGATTTCGAACACGACAAAGCCCGTACGGAGAGTACCGTACGGGCTTTTATCGTTTGACACTTAAGACCGTTCTTACACGGCTAGCGCATCTTGGTGATCTTCATCTTCCAGGAATTCGTTTAGTCGGGCGTAGGCTAGCTCTTTTTCCTGCCATGCTAGAAATCGGAAAGGGTCAATCCCCAAAGCAGATACAATTTCCTGAAGCTCTAACGTCGGTTTCATTATTACTAGCCTCCACAACATAAATTAGTTTAGAACTGCTCTATCTCTCAATCATCATGTCATTGGTCATTGGTTAAGTAGGAGATGTTCACTGTTATTTACTATTATTATGGCCTACACTTGTCATTATTGATAGAGGGTTAAATTGTCGAAGCCTGTATCATTCAATTAAGTATTAGCAAAATTTTAAAATGAACGCGATCCCATCTAAATCTGACAAATTCTGCTTACATTAGAAGATTTGAATTGAAAGAAGCTTGGAATTGGCTTATGAAACACCACATTCCAAGCTTCTTATTCGCTTTTTTAACTCACAGAGCCTTCTAGGACATCCAATCGCTTCGCATAGTCCTCAGACCGCACGCGATCCCTCTCGAGGATCGGCTTCAAATACTGGCCGGTATACGACCCGGCCACCTTCACGACATCCTCAGGCGTACCTGCCGCCACGATCAAGCCCCCGCGGTTACCACCTTCGGGTCCTAGATCGATAAGGTGGTCCGCCGTCTTGATGACATCGAGGTTATGCTCGATGACCAGCACGGTCTCACCGCTCTCCACGAGGCGGTGAAGGACCTTCAGCAGACGATCGATATCATGGATGTGGAGCCCCGTCGTGGGCTCATCCAGAATGTAGATCGTCTTGCCTGTACTGCGGCGGTAAAGCTCCGCCGCGAGCTTCACACGCTGGGCTTCGCCGCCTGACAGCGTAGTCGCTGGCTGGCCGAGGGTCATGTAGCCCAGGCCGACATCGAGAAGTGTATTCAGCTTACGATGAATGCGCGGCAAGTTCTTGAAGAACTCGCAGCCGTCCTCTATCGTCATCTCCAACACTTCAGAAATGCTCTTGCCCTTGTACTTCACTTCCATCGTCTCGCGGTTGTAGCGTTTGCCCTTGCAGATTTCGCAAGGCACGTAAACGTCAGGCAGGAAGTGCATCTCGATCTTAATGATGCCGTCCCCGCGGCAAGCTTCACAACGGCCGCCCTTCACATTAAAGCTGAATCGACCCTTCTTGTAGCCGCGCACCTTCGCCTCGTTCGTATTCGCGTATACATCACGAATATCATCGAATACGCCGGTGTAGGTCGCTGGATTGGAACGTGGTGTACGTCCAATTGGGGATTGATCGATGTCGATGACTTTATCGACTTGGTCTAATCCGACTATTTCTTTATGCTCGCCCGGACGAACTTTGGCTCCGTTCAAATCACGGGATAGCGTTTTGAACAAAATTTCATTGATTAAGGTACTCTTGCCTGAACCAGATACGCCAGTCACACAAGTGAATACCCCTAATGGTATTTTGGCTGATACATTACGCAAGTTATTCTCTTTGGCGCCTTTCACTTCGATCCATTTGCCATTCGGCTTACGTCTCTCAGCTGGAATCGGAATGAATCGCTTGCCGCTCAAGTACTGACCCGTCAGCGAGTTCTCATCCTTCATCAGTTCTGTTGGTGTCCCTTGGGCAATAACCTGTCCACCATGAATTCCGGCCCCAGGACCGATATCAATGATGTAATCGGCCGCCATCATCGTGTCTTCATCATGCTCAACAACGATGAGTGTGTTGCCAAGATCTCGCATATGCTCAAGCGTTTGAATTAAGCGTGTGTTATCCCGTTGATGCAGACCGATACTTGGCTCATCGAGGATATAGAGGACGCCCATGAGGCTCGAACCGATTTGCGTAGCCAATCGAATCCGCTGCGCCTCTCCACCTGATAAGGTGCCCGCCGCACGGTGCATCGTCAAATAATCAAGTCCGACGTTCACGAGGAACCCTAGGCGTGCTCGAATTTCTTTCAAGATCAAATTCGAAATCGTCAGCTCTCGCTCGTTCAGATTCAGCCCTTTGAACCATTCCTCCGCTTCTCCGATGGAAAGGGAGGTTGCGTAGGAGATATTCTTACCATTGATCGTTACTGCAAGTGTTTCAGGCTTCAATCGGTGCCCTTTACACTTTGGACATGGCTTCGTGCTCATGTATGTCTGGATATGCTCGCGAATGCCCTCTGAGAAGGTATCCTTGAATCTGCGTTCCAAGTTGCGAATAATCCCTTCGAAAGGAACCAACGCTTCCTTGGAAGCTCCCATATCGTTCTCGTAGCGGAAACGAATCTTCTCTCCACCCGTTCCATACAGGATCACTTTCAATTGGTCGCTGCTGATTTCTGATACCGGTACATTGCGTTGAATCCCATAGTGCTCACAAACAGCAGCAAGAAACTGCGGATAATAATTCGATGTGCTGCCCGCCCACGCTTCAAAAGCGCCCTCTTCGATCGTTAACTTCATATTAGGAACGAGAAGATCGGGGTCGACAATCATCTGACTGCCTAAGCCGTCACAATCCGGGCAAGCACCAAAAGGGCTATTGAAAGAAAACATTCTCGGCGCAAGCTCTTCCACGCTGAATCCGCACTCTGGACATGCGAGGTTCTGGCTGAACAGCAGTTCTTCTTTATCCATAATATCCACGATGACACGGCCATTCGCTAATTTCAGCGCTGTTTCAAGGGAATCTGCCAGACGTGTTTGTACATCATCCTTGACCACGATGCGGTCAACGACGACATCAATCGTGTGCTTCTTATTTTTGTCTAGCTCAATTTTCTCTGAGAGGTCAATCGTTTCCCCGTTCACCCGTACCCGCACAAACCCTTGCTTCTGAACATCCACAAACAGCTTGGAATGCTCACCTTTGCGTCCCGAAATAAGCGGTGCGAGAATTTGAATCTTCGTACGCTCCGGGTACTCCATAATCCGGTCTACCATTTGTTCCACGGTTTGTGCAGTAATCTCGATACCATGGGTAGGACAGTGCGGTCGCCCGATCCGAGCGTACAATAGCCTTAAATAGTCGTAAATCTCCGTTACGGTTCCAACCGTGGAACGTGGATTACGGCTTGTGGTTTTCTGGTCGATTGAAATGGCTGGGGATAAGCCTTCAATTGAATCGACATCCGGTTTATCCATATTCCCAAGAAATTGACGCGCATAGGCAGAAAGCGACTCCACGTAGCGCCGCTGCCCTTCCGCATAAATCGTATCAAAGGCCAGTGATGATTTCCCCGATCCGCTCAAGCCCGTAAGAACAACGAACTTATCACGCGGGATGGTGACATCAATATTTTTAAGATTGTGAGCTCTAGCTCCTTTAATAACGATCTGATCTCTAGACACAGATAACCTTCCTCTCCTATGTGAAGCTGAACCCTTATCTAAGCATCAGCTTTCATTTCCATAATGGCGTCACGCAGCTGTGCTGCACGTTCGAACTGCAGATTCTTCGCAGCCTCTTTCATCTCAACTTCTAAGCGCTCAATGAGGGATGCTCGATCTTTCTTGGACATCTTAGCACCCTTCACATCAGCCAGATAGTCGGACTTCTGTTCGGCAACTTTGGTTGCTTCGATCACATCGCGAATTTTCTTCGCAATCGTCTGCGGCGTGATGCCCAATCTCTCATTGTTAGCTTCTTGCAGGGCTCTACGACGGTTGGTCTCCGATATCGCTTTCTCCATGGAATCGGTGATCTTATCCCCGTACATGATGACGCGACCATCGGAGTTCCGCGCCGCACGGCCGATCGTTTGAATCAACGAACGCTCGGAACGCAGGAAGCCTTCCTTATCCGCATCTAGGATAGCGACAAGCGAAACCTCTGGTAAATCGAGACCTTCTCTAAGAAGGTTGATACCGATGAGTACATGGAATGTTCCTAAGCGTAAGTCCCGTAGAATCTGCATCCGTTCAAAAGTTTTAATATCCGAGTGCAAATAACGCACCTTAATGCCGATTTCCTTGAAGTAATCCGTCAGATCCTCCGACATCTTCTTCGTTAAGGTGGTTACAAGCACCCGCTCGTCTTTGCGAACACGATCATGTATCTCCGCGATCAAATCATCGATTTGACCTTTGGTTGGCCGAACCTCAATAATCGGATCCAAAAGCCCTGTTGGCCTAATAATTTGTTGAATCATGGTTGGGCAATGTTCTAATTCATAAGGTCCTGGTGTTGCTGATATATATAAAATCTGACTGACCTTCTCTTCGAATTCCTCGAAACGCAGAGGACGATTATCCAATGCAGAAGGAAGCCTGAAACCATGGTCCACCAATACATCTTTCCGTGCTTTATCCCCATTAAACATCGCGCGAATTTGTGGCAAAGTAACATGAGATTCATCTACCATGAACAGCATGTCGTCTGGGAAATAATCCAGCAGCGTATACGGTGTTGCCCCTCGCTCACGGAATGTCAGCGGCCCTGAGTAATTCTCAATACCTGAACAGAAGCCCATCTCTTCCATCATTTCCATGTCGTAACGAGTACGCTGCTCCAAACGCTGTGCTTCCAGAAGCTTACCCTGATCCCTAAGCTCGGCAAGCCGTTCCTCCAACTCCTGACCAATGTTCACGAGGGCACGCTTCATCGTGTCCTCATGTGTCACGAAGTGAGAGGCTGGGAAAATGGCAATATGATCACGCTGACCAATGATCTCGCCTGTGAGGACATTGATCTCCGTGATACGCTCAATTTCATCGCCAAATAGCTCTACGCGTATCGCATGTTCACTATGCGAGGCTGGGAAAATCTCCACCACATCTCCACGCACACGAAACGTACCGCGAACAAAGTTCAAATCATTGCGTTGATATTGAATATCTACGAGTCGGTGCAGAATCTCCGTGCGCGACTTCTCCATCCCTACTCGTAAAGAGAGCAGCAAATTACCGTATTCTATTGGTGAACCCAAGCCGTAAATACACGATACGCTGGCAACAACAATGACGTCGCGACGTTCAAATAAGGAGCTTGTCGCCGAGTGACGAAGCTTATCAATCTCTTCATTGATGCTGGAATCTTTCTCGATGTACGTGTCGGAGGAGGCAATGTAGGCTTCAGGCTGGTAGTAATCATAGTAACTAACGAAGTAGGAAACGGCATTATGAGGAAAAAACTCTTTAAATTCGCTGCACAGCTGTGCCGCTAAGGTTTTATTGTGGGCAATAATCAAGGTTGGTCGGTTTAGTTTCGCTATCACTTGCGCTGCTGTGAATGTTTTCCCTGTTCCCGTTGCACCGAGCAGCGTTTGATGCTTGTTGCCGGCTTGTATGCTCTGGACGATCTCCTCAATAGCTTGAGGCTGGTCCCCTTGCGGCAGAAAATCTGATACAAGCTCAAATTTCTTAGAGCTCATGACGAGTTCACTCATCCATTATCACCCTCATTGTCGAAATAAATCGAACTTTTATCCTATAAACTTTCCCATTCGACATTCCGATATAGAAGTCTATGGAACTTTTTCGTACATATATGAAGGATTGCAATAACTATCCAACATAAGAATGTTTGTTCTCGTTTTGTCATTATACTATTTTTAAATCATGGATGCAAACAGCTTTATCTGTTTTAGCCTTACACAAGGCGGCTTTTGCGTGTTTTGGACCCTATTCTTTGTATGCTAATTAGGAGTGGTAAAGTCATGGATTTGACAACAGTATTAGGTTTACTATTAGGTCTTGTAGGTTTAATCGGCGGGTATATTTGGGATGGCGGTCATGTCGACTCTTTGATCATCCCCAGCGCCATGCTCATCGTGTTCGGCGGAACCTTCGGTGCAGTCGCCGTGAGCTTTCCTAGCTCTATTTTAGCCAAAATCCCCAAAGCACTCGGCATTGCCTTCAAGCAAGTCAAAAGAGATCCTGCAGCAACCATTAACGAAATTGTTGATATGGCCACCATCGCTCGCAGAGAAGGTGTACTTGCCCTGGAGCAGCGCGCTCAGGAGCATGAGAACCCGTTCCTAAAAGACGGATTAATGATGGTTGTAGACGGAACAGATCCTGAGCTGACTAGACAAATTCTAGAGCTCGAAATGGACGCCATCGAACATCAAGTTAATAATATGTCAAAGGTATTCGAAGCCGGAGGCGGATATGCGCCAACGATGGGGATTATTGGTACGGTCATGGGACTTATTCACGTTCTAGGTAATCTAGAAGAACCTGCCACGCTCGGGCCAGCCATTGCCGTAGCCTTCACAGCTACTCTCTATGGTGTTATGAGTGCCAATTTGGTTTATTTGCCCATCGCTAACAAAATTAAAATTCGTGGTAAAGAAATGGTCAATGAAATGGAATTGATGCTAGAGGGCATCCTTGCCTTACAAGCCGGTGAAAACCCGCAATTGATTAAGAAAAAACTGAACTCCTTCCTCCACGATAAATCAGAGAAAAAAGCCGTAGAGGAGGATGACTTTAATGCCGAGGCGCGGTAAGAAGCAAGAAGAGCATTCTAATCATGAAAGATGGCTAATTACTTATGCTGACTTAATTACGCTGCTGCTTGTTTTTTTCATTATTATGTATGCGATGAGTAAAGTAGATGTTCAAAAGTATTCCGTATTGGCGCAAGCCTTAAACCTCCAGTTCCAAAAAGCGGACTCCGTCTTGGACAAAAATCATGGTATCAGCGGTTCAATGACCCCTAAGCAAGGTGACGCGGAAAGCAAGGACGAGGATTTCACGCATCAGAGTAAGGAAGAGCAGAAAGAAGAGCATGACAAAACGAAGACCGAAGACAGCGAGAAAGAAAAGCGCGAGAAAGAGCTTCAGGATCTCCTGAAACAAGTACAAGCCTATATTAAGGATCAAAATTTAGAAGCACAAGTATCCGCCAGCGATACGGAACGCGGTGTGGCGATCACGCTCAACGACTTGTTCCTGTTCGATCTAGGAAAAGCTGATCTGAAAGCACCATCCTTCCCGATTCTGCAAAAGCTGGCTTCGCTCTTCCCAACATTGAAGAGTAAGGTCAGCATTGAAGGCCATACGGACAATTTGCCACTTGCACCTGGGTCTCCTTTTAAAGATAACTGGGGACTCTCGTTTGCCCGTTCCCTTTCCGTACTTCGCTATTTCAGCGATACGGCTAAACTGGACGATCACAAATTCATTGCCACCGCTTATGCAGATACCATGCCCCAAGTGGCCAACTCGAGCGATGCGAATCGCAGTAAAAATCGCCGCGTTGAAATCATTGTTTTGCGGAACGATATTTCTCCAACAACGCCGGTGCAATAATTCATCTGGCACGCACATTTAGAAGCCCTATTTCCACTGCTATGTGGAGATAGGGCTTTGTTGTGTTCCAACGAAAAAAAGAGCCGTCCTCTCCGTAGATTTCTCTACCCAGAGAACTGCTCTTTCTCACAATGACTTCGTAGAATTATTCGGTAATAACCCCGTTAATTTACCTCGCAAATAGCTAAACAGGTGCATCGGGCGCTGCTCTAAGAAGTACAGTACATCCTGATCTGGTGCCAATAGAATGCCCAACTGATGATGATCACCGGCAAAAATACCTCGCTTTAGGAAGCGAACTTCTCCTTGATCGTTCAAAACTTCCAGCCGGCAGAAGGCGGAGTTAATCCCCATGGCCGCATGCAAATCCGTCTTCGACTTGATTTTGTATCCATTGACCTTGTGGATGATCTCGCCGATGCCAATGCCTAGCTCTTGAGCCGGACTGTTCGGTACAACAGAGAGTACCATGAGTCCACGCTCGGAATGGATGTAGAACGGCGTCTGCTTCGATTCTACCCACTGATTATAGAGCAGCAGCCCTTCGTGAAGGGCTATGCTGAGGATTGCGCCTAGCAGCACCAGCGGCGTCCAGTAGTGGGTAGCAACAGCTGCGCCTAGCAAGCTGAGTCCGTACACGTAGAGCAGGTTAGCGCTGAAGCGCGCCTGCTTCTTCGGCAGCTTCGAAATCGTCAGCTCCGCGAAACCAATCATCGCTGGGAATGCGAGCATCGTCCAGCCTGCGCTCAGGTTAGAGGCAAACAAGGTTTGCCACGGCAAGCCAAGCTCACTTCCGCTTGCCATCGGCACTAAGAGAAACAACGGGACAGGCCAGAAGCCTTGCAGCTGCTGTCCGCCAATCATTTGCCCGCGCTTTCCTTCAAGGAACAGCGGCGTGGCCATTCTAGCCCCTTGGAAACCAACGAGTACACCCTCTAAGAGATGTAGCACGCCTACAATCACCAACAGCGATGGGATATCTGCACTCGCAATGGTTTCGAGAAACGCGTACGACTCGCGTAGACTCGCTTTATTAGGAAACCAAGAGAAAATCACTTGTACAATTCCTAGAATCCCTACTGCATATGCTAAGCATAGGAAACGGATGCGGAATATCATCAGCACTACCGTGACGATCCAGAGCACGATCACCACATTCAGTTGTATGTTGACACCGACGAAAAGGAGCAGAACCGAGGCTCCCAGCCCGCCTACCCAACCCCAAAGCACCACACGCCACGTTTCGTTCAATAAGGAATGGAGACGCGTGTGAAACAGCTTCCGTTCTAGTTGAATTTGCTTTCTGTAATGCAAAACAATAAATACAATGCCTATATAGTAGAAAGGATTCGCAAACAACTGCCCCACAGCCAGCAGCATTCTGTCCAATAATTGAAACCACACATCCATACGAATCTAGGCTCCTTGATGAAAAGAAATAGGAAGGCCGCCTAAGCAACCTTCCTACACTATTTCGACTGTTAATGCTTATTTCCTGCCGCTCTGAACAATTTCCATTAACTAACGGTAATTATTTCCCGAGTTGCTTCTGAATTTGAAAGACTGCGGCTTTCAATTGCGAGTCGTTCTTCGGATCGCGGATTTGCGCTAAAATCGCTTTTTCGATTTTGGCCGCTGTATCCGTATCTACCTCACCCGTTACCGGCAAGTTATTCGTCCGTTGGAACGCTTTGACGGCCAGAACCGTTTTGTCATTGAAATAGCCATCCGTCCGCTCCGGATTGAAACCAATACCAGCAAGCATCAGCTGCAAATTCTTCACATCATCGCTGTTGCTGTCTTGTTTTAATACCTCTTTCTTCGTAAGCGGCGCTGACTTGAAGTAAGCTGGTTGCTCGATCGGGATATCTGGTGTAATCCCTTTTTTGTGAATCCAGTTGCCATTTGGCGTAAGCCATTTGTACACAGTCATCTTGATATTGCTGCCGTCGCCCATTTCCTTCTCGAACGTCACTTGAACCGTCCCTTTTCCGTAGGACGTTTCCCCAACTATTTTACTGCCAACCGCTTCTTGGAATGCGCCTGCTAGGATCTCCGATGCGCTCGCGCTTCCTTTATTGATCAACACGGTGACTGGATAATTCTTACCTTTACCTGTGGACGGTGTCGGCTCTCGCTTTCCGTCCCGATTCTCCACTTGAAGGATGGATGCCCCACTCTTCACGAATGGATTCACGATATCAACAACGACGTTCAGTAAACCACCTGGATCGTTACGGACATCGATAACAAGCCCCTTCATCCCTTTGGCCTCAAGGTTTTTCAATTCTTCTGCAAAACGAACTGCCGTGTTCGAAGAGAACTGACGAATCTCAATTTTACCAATCTGATCCTGCATCATTTCACCGTAGACCGTTTCGACATCAATATTGTCTCTTACTACGATGACTTGCACCGGATCACCTGTGCCTTGGCGCAGTAGATCTAGCTTAGCTTGCGTACCCTTCGGTCCGCGGATTTTCATGACTGCTTGATTCAAGGTAAGCCCGTCCAATTTATCGCCATTCACAGAGAGGACGACATCTTTGGACTGAATTCCTGCTTTTTCAGCAGGCGAGCCCTTAATTGGTGATACGATAACGAATTTACCATCCTCTAGCGATACCTCAGCCCCGATGCCTTGGAAAGAGGACGTAATGCTCTCGTCGAACTGCTTCGCTTCCTTCTGATCCATATAAACGGAAAACGGATCTTCTAATGATTCCAACATCCCATTAATCGCGCCGTTAACCAGTTGATCATGATCAGGCTGTTTCAAATACTTGCTTTCAATCAACTGAAACGTGGTTGCGATTTTGTTTAAATCCTTGCTTGAGAGACCAGACGAAGCGGATACCGAAGTAGCTGTCCCACCCCTGGTTTGCTCTTTTTTCTGTCCCCAAGTGAAGGATGGATCTACAATCGTTAATGTAACAATACTGCTTGCAAACATAGCTAACAAAACAAATACGATGACCGTGCGACCTTTGAATTGCAAAGACGATTCACATCCTTTTTCCAAAAACCAATTTGAGAGGCTTATTTGTAGTATATGACAAGCCCTTCACATTTTATTACCAAGTTGTCCTATCTCAGATAAGGCTTGGGATCGACGTAAGCCTGATTCAATCTGACCTCAAAATGCAAATGGTTGCCGGTCGATTGGCCCGTTGAGCCCACACCAGCAATCTTCTGGCCGCGCTTCACTTCATCGCCGACTTTTACATAAATGCCATCGTTCATAATATGGCCATAAGCCGTCCAAAGCCCGTTGCCATGGTCAAGAATGATGTAATTACCATACCCATTCATCCAAGAGGCATAAATGACTGAGCCGTTCTCAGCTGCCAGTATACCCGTACCTTTTGGCGCTCCTAAGTCAATCCCTTTATGGTTCTCTGCTTTCCCTGTAACGGGATTAATACGATGAATAAAATCAGAAGTGATTGACGCCTGCACAGCTAGCGGATAGCCCAGCTTACCACCTTTATATGTGAACGGCGACTTCGCTTTGGTCTCGGCACGCCTCTTTTCTTGGAGTATCGCTTCTTGCTGAGCGATACGCGTGACTTCGAGTTCACTTTCTTCGGAAATCTCTTCGAGCACTCTCTCTTGCTTGGCAAGTGAGGCAATCTTCACTTCTTTCGCCTTTTCCTTCGCTTGCAGATCGTCCCGCAGCGCATCCGCTTCCGCGTATAGCCCCTTCACATTCTCAAGTTGCTTCTCGGTGTCAGCTTTTTTCTGTGTAACCGTCTCTTTATCTTTCAAATTAGACTCTAGTATTTCTTTATCTTGATTAACAATAGCTTTCAAAGCTTCGACCCGATTCAAGAAATCAGAAAAGCTCGTTGCGCTCAGCACCACGTCCATATATGAAACGAAACCGTTCATATACATCAAGCGAACACGGGATTTCAGCATATTATCGCGGCTTTCCACACGTGCCTCGGCTTCATCCAATTGCTTAGCGCTCGCTTCCAGAGCACTCGACACTTGGTCGATTTGTTCATTCAGTTGGGTTAGTTTTTTGCTGGCTTCATTGACCTGGTTGACAAGGGCATTCATATCCTTCGTCGTTTGGTCCTTCTCTGTTTGAATCTTCGTAATTTGATTATGGGCATTATTCGCTTTCTGCTGCGCTTCCGCCTTCTGCTTCTTGAGCTGCGTTAACTGCTGATCGATCTTCTCCGTTGACGTAGCGGCATAGCTCGCTGCATGTGGAATAGTAAGGGATATCGCCATTCCTAGTGTCAACACGACAGGTAGAATTTTCTTCTTCAAACACGTAGCCTCCCCATTTTCAAGCGTTTTATGCTGCATGTATGGTTTGAATCTCTTACGTTCTGAATTAGAATAAACGACTACGCCGTCCTCTTAGGACGCGTGCGTTTATCCAAAAATATAGCCGTCTTAGTAAGTGAAACTATTAATCCTATATTTCTACAAATCTATGAATCTTTGAAAATGGAAAAAGTTAGAAAAACAAAAATAAAGCCTTTATATCCGGCTTTCAGAACCGAGAAGGTTGGACGAAAATTAGAGTAGGAGGAACGGAGTGTAGCGAGCTACATGAGTACCGGACTACTCCATTTTCGTTCAAGATTCGACGCCGAGTAGGCTTCATAGAAATATCTTCGTTATCAAAGCTGGTTATAAAGGTTTCCTTATACGCGGAGGAATTTTCTAACGGAGATGAGGGAACCCCATACTCCGATAACAATGCCCAAGCCAATTAGAAGCACAGTCATCGTAGGCGCAATATTCTCGAAAGGTGTTAATTTAATCATCAATAAATTCAAATTCAATGAGCTCAAGTTTAGCAATTTCCAATAGCCTGCAAGAATAATTGCGGTTGGGACCGCAGATCCAATGAAGCCAAGTAACGCACCTTCTATGAAAAACGGCCAACGAATAAACGAGTTCGTCGCACCCACGAGCTTCATAATCGAAATTTCACGTTTTCTAGCTAAAATCGTGATTTTGATCGTATTAGCAATTAAGAATACCGCGGTAAAAGATAGCAATACCACGATACCGATACCGATCCAGCGCGCAATCTTGGTTACTTTAAACAGGGCTTCAACGGTTCCTTTGCCGTAGTTCACTTTATAAATCGGCTTCGGATCCTTGCCAACGTTCAGTGCGGAGATTTGATCCGCCACACTAGCCACATTCCGCGGGTCGTCCACTTCAATCGTGAACGCATCGTTCAACGGATTGTTATCCCCCTCGAAGCCATCTAAGAGTGCCTTCCCACTATCGCCAAGCTTCTCGCGCAAATACACAAGTCCCTCTTGCTTCGAAACGAATTTAATCGTTTTGACTTCAGGGATCGCTTGAATTTGCGTTTGCAGCGCCGTGATTTGATCCTGGGGGGTGTTAACCTCCAGATACACATTGATCTCGACCTGCTGCTCAATTTGTGTAGCTACATCATTCACATTTAAGGTTATGAGTACGAAAACACCAAGAATAAATAGGGAAATCGCGATGGAGCTAATCGACGCGAAGGTCATCCAACCATTTCGCACGACATTTTTCGTACCTTCTCGCAGATGACGAGAAACTGTACTAATCTTCATAGCCGTATTCCCCCCGTAATTGATCGCGAGCAATAAGGCCATTCTCAATCGCAATCACGCGCTTACGCATCGTATTTACGATTTCTTTGTTATGTGTAGCCATGACAATGGTTGTCCCGCGGAAATTAATTTCCTCCATCAATTTCATAATGCCCCATGATGTTTCAGGGTCCAAATTTCCTGTCGGTTCATCCGCAATAATGACAGATGGACTGTTAATTATTGCCCGGGCAATGGCAACACGCTGCTGCTCGCCGCCAGATAACTGCGATGGTAATGAGTTTGCCTTATCCTTTAGCTTAACAAGCTCAAGGACTTCCATGGTGCGTTTCTTGATTTGCTTTTTCGGTGCCTCAATAACTTCCATGGCGAAAGCTATATTTTCAAAAATATTTAATTTCGGTAGTAAGCGATAATCTTGGAAAATAACGCCGATATTCCGACGTACATAGGGGATTTTGCGTTGTTTTAGTTTTTCTAAATTAAAACCATTCACGAATATTTGACCTTTGGTCGGTCTTTCTTCTCTATACATCAACTTCATGAAAGTAGATTTACCTGCGCCTGAAGGTCCCACCACATAGACAAATTCATTGCGGTCCACTTTTACATTAATCCCTCTTAATGCATGAGTCCCGTTGGCGTATGTTTTCCATACGTCCTGCATTTCGATCACAATATCACATCCTAATTATATAGATAGCCTATATCCATTCGACACATAAGGTGAAAATCCTTCTAAATCCACTTTGAAATTCATGGGGAATACCGTCATTATACCATGGTTTGTACATATTTTAGCCGAAAAAGGAATCTGTACTAAATTGGCATAGAAATTGATACATATAGAGAGACAGGCCGTATCACATTCGTATGTAAAGGAGTGGCTCTTCATGACACGCTCATTCAGAAACCCCATCCTCTATTCCTCGATCGCTCTTGGTTTGCTCGTCACGTGCGGCATTGCACTTTACATATACGGAGCTCAAACTACCTTTCCCGCTAATGTCACGATTGCTGGCTGGCGTGTAGGAGGAATGTCCTATGAAGCCTTTCAAACTGAATCCGAACAGCGCTTAAAGCGATTGTCCTCTTTTCCTGTTCTTTTACACACATCCTATCCGGAAATCCCCGCCAAAGAACTCTCCCTTGGACTACTAGGCATTCGCTATGACAAGAACATCCTCACACAATCTCTGCAGCAATTAACCAGTGGATCACCTTTCGAGCGTGTCAAAGCGCGCTGGACCCTTCGAAATGCGACAATCCCATTGCCTGTCTCGGTAGATGCCAATCAACTTACAGCTACTGTCAAACAAACTTGGAAGGAGCTATATACGAAACAACCTGTTGCCGCCAAGCGACTCCTCAAATCTCAAGATCAGGTTGCTTACGAACCCGAGCGAAATGTGCTAAGAATTGATACCGCGCACTTGCAGGAGCAGCTTCAAAGTATCGCCCCTACCCTAGGTACATTAACGCATACCGCACCCATTGGGCTCACGTTACCTGTGTACGAGCTGAGCCCCGATGTAACGCTGGCAACCTTAAAGCAGCAAGGCATCGATGGCAAAATATCCGAATTCACAACCGTGTTTCCCCTGTCAAACGAAGGGCGGGTTCACAATATACGAGTCACCGCTACATCCATTCAAGATTACTTGATGGCACCAGGCGATACATTCGATTACAGCAAAATTATCGAACAGACGGAAGCCAAATTCGGCTACAAGGAAGCCCCTGTTATCCTCAATGGGAGCCTCGTACCAGGTATCGGTGGCGGTATATGCCAAGTATCTACGACGCTCTATAACGCCGTCTTGCGCAGCGGTCTTGAAGTTGTTGAGCGGCGCAACCACTCACTCCCTGTCAGCTACGTCCCTCTCGGGCAGGATGCCACATTTGCAAGCAATTATATTAATTTCAAATTCCGTAATAGTACGAATAGCTATGTCTGGATTCGAACCATAACGACAGATTCATCGGTTACCGTGAAGCTTTTCGGTCACCAAACGCCAGCCATCACCTATGACATCGACTCCAAAGTTGTGGAAACGATCCAGCCCCCGATCAAATATGTGAACAATCCGAGCTTGAGACCAGGCTTAGAGCGCCCGATCAGTACAGGGAAGGTCGGTTACAAGGTAGAGACGTATCGAACCAAACGAGAAAACGGCACAGTCGTGAGCAAAGAGTTAATCTCGAAGGATCAGTATTCGCCTGTACCTACAGTCATCGCGGCCAACCGCAAAGACCTCCAAACGGAGGACACTGCGCCAAAGCGGCCTATGGTGGAAGATGGCGTGAGTACGTTCGCTACCCAATGATAAACAATAAATGTGATGAAATCATGAAGGTCATGTGACTGTAGTTACTACGTCATTATGACTTTTTTCTTTTATGATAAGACTATGGAAAGAGTATCGAAGGAGGCATAACGATGAGCAAAGTGGATTATTTCAAAGAATTAAACTATCGCCTGCGCGGACTTCCTGAGAAGGAGCGCCACAATATATTAAAAGTGTACGAAGAATTATTTCAAAAAGCCGCCCAAAATGGCAAGAACGAAGACGAGATTTCACAGTCTCTCGGCTACCCGCGGGTTCCGAACTGGGATGCACAAAAAGAGGTACCTCCTGTTCAAGAGGAAGCTTTCAATCGTACGACAAGTACATTTGAAATGGATGTGACGCAAGCTGAGGAAACACCTTATTTAAGCGAAGAGCAAGAAGAGAAATCTATACCCAATGTTAATCAGTCTGAGCCGGCCATCGGACCTAAGATTCCTGTACAGGCCCCAGAGGCTTGGGAACCGCCTGCCTATACACAGCCGCCTCAGCCGAATTACCCTCCTGTGTATAACACACCTTATCCGCCCCCCTATCCGACAGCTAAAACGGACACTGGGCTTAAGGCGATCATTATTTCGATTATGCTCGGTTTCTTTAATCTTGTGTTCGTTGTCGGCCCTTGGGTAGGGATTTGCTCTGCGATGATCGCATTTTTTGTTGCAGGCTTCGCCCTTCTGGTCGCCCCCGTCATCGGCGTGCTCACTAGCTTAGCGGGAACGACGGGTAGTGACTTCCAATTCATTTCATTCTCTCTCCTTGCCTGCTTCGGCTTAGGCATCATCCTCACGACGCTTAGCTCTTGGCTGCTTAAGCAGTTTTTCAAGCTCAGCTGGAAGTACATCCAATTCAACGCCAAATTGATCAAGGGGGTTTAAGCCATGCAACCTAAAGTGAAATTTTTCTTAGTGACTGGCTTTATCTGCCTTGCGATCGGCCTGATTGGAGCAGCCGTATCTTTCCAATCCTTAGACTTTGAGACAGGCGTCACAACCATTGATATCGAGAAAAAGACAGCAGCAGCCAATATCGATACCTTGATTATTGAAAATGATATCTCAGGCGTCACTTTCGTTCCTACCAATTCGGATGACATTAGCGTTCGTTTAGTAGGTGCTGCGCGATCCGAAAATGCGCAGAATTGCACCGTCGAGGCTACGACAGAAGGTACGAATACTTGGCGAGTGGACGTATGCACGAATAACAAGGCACACATTAACTTCGGCTTCGACCTCACGGAGTTTAAAAGCTTATTCAGCGGTAAGAGCCTTCGTTTACGGACAGAGGTCAGTCTGCCCGACAAGCTTTACAAGGCGATTACCGTTAGCACCGATACAGGCAGCATCAACTTCAAGGAAGTGAAAGCTGAGAAACTGACAGCTAGTACGGATACTGGCAGCATTACCGTTGACCGCTACGAAGGAAAAACATTGAGTCTGCAAACGGACACAGGCAGTATTCACCTCAATGACGGGCAGGGCAATGTGAAGCTCAAAACAGACACAGGCAGCATTACAGCAACACTCCGTGAGCTTGGAGATACCGCCTTGCTTGAATCAGACACTGGATCTGTACGCCTACAACTAGATCCTACGCCTACGGATGCAAGCTTTGATCTGAGTACGGACACCGGCAGTGCCAATCTGGAAGTACCAGGTGTGAATGTTCAACAACGAACCAGCCATAATAAAGCCAAAGGCTCGATCGGCAATGGCAGCAAAAAGGTTACGGTTCGGACGGATACAGGCTATGTTGAGGTTAAAGGCAGATAAGTACCATCGTGAATTATCCAAGAAGCTGATTCTAAGGAATCGGCTTCTTTCTTGTTGGCCATATAAATATTTTGTCGAAGAAGAAGGAATTAAGTTACATGTCTAGAATATACAAAATTATACATAAAATAGTTATATTTAACCAAATGTTAAAAATCCTGTATGAACAAAAGAAAGAAGGTCAAAATGAAAAATAGCAGAGAAATTCGAGAAGAAGCAAGAAAAGCATTAAAGGGGAATTGGCTTTCAGCAGTTGGGCTGTATCTGCTTACAATCCTAATCACGATCCCATTATCGGTTGCTAGTAACATATTAGAAACAAAAGAGCAGCTATTATTAACTATTTTAGTCAGTTTGGGATCAATGGCTCTTTCCGTTATCATATCTACAACGGTATCCACCTACTTCCTCCATTTAGCTAGACATCAAAAGCTTGGGTACTCTCCCTCATTTTCTTATGGAACTAAAACATTCTGGTCATTTTTCAAGTTAACTTTTTTAATGGGACTCAAAATATTGGCTTGGACACTTCTATTTGTCATTCCGGGTATCATTGCTTCCTTCCGATATTCGCAAGCGATATTCATTAAGTTAGATAATCCAGAACTATCTTCATCGAAAGCCATTCGAATGAGTTCAGAGATGATGAAAGGGTACAAGTGGAAATTCTTTTGTTTAGCACTTAGTTTTATAGGCTGGGCACTGCTTGTTCCATTTACTCTATTTATCGGAGGATTATGGCTTAGCGCTTATTACACCACAGCAAGATCGGTATTCTACGATATCCTAAATGCGGACAGATTAGCTAAACATACATAGACGAGTCTTACCGATGAAAATCCAAAAAACGGCTCATTCGCTTTGGTAGCGGATGAGCCGTTTTCTATTTCAAATAGGTCTGAATCTTCTCCAGCAAACGATTCATTTCAATCGGCTTCGTATCGAAGTCATCGCACCCTGCCTCCAAAGCCATCTCTCGATCCGATGCCATGGCATGCGCAGTTAGCGCGATAATCGGGATGCCCTTCGTCTCCGGCGATGCTTTGAGCAAACGGGTGGCCTGCCACCCGTCCAAGACAGGAAGGCTCATATCCATAAGAATAAGGGCTGGCGCTTCGGTCCGTGCCGCGTCGACGCCTTGCTGCCCATCCGTAGCCATGATGACCTCATAGCCTTTGCGTACTAAGCGGCGGGATAACATGTCGCGGTTCATTTCATTATCTTCTACCAATAAAATTTTAAACATGGTCGTCTGCTTCCTCTTTACGTCGAATATAAGCTTGATCCCCGTTGTTCTGGTCATTCATCGCACCAGCCATGAGGCTGCGGATTTCACGCAACAGCGTATCGCGTTTAAAACTTCCTTTTTGAATAATGTTTTTCACATAGCCGTTCAGTCGCAGCCGATCCTCGGAACCAATATCTTTCGCAGTAACAACGACAATCGGAATCCATTGCCATTCTTCGCGTTTGCGCAGCTCGGTAACGAACTCAAAGCCATCCATGCCCGGCATCATTAAATCGAGCAGAATCAATTGAGGAAGCGCTTGTGACATCATGTTCAAAGCCACGCGTCCATCCTTGGCCTTCGAGACCTTGAAGCCTTCCCTTTCCAACATCTGAGTCATCATGTGGCTTGTTGTGACATCATCTTCAATGACGAGAACAGCGTTGGTTTGCCGCTCAGGGATATGCTTATCCAACACAGAAATTAATCGATCAATATAAACCGGTTTGGTCAGAAATTCCGCTGCTCCAAGCGCATAACCCATATTCTTGTCATCGGTCATCGACATCATGATAACAGGGATACCGGATAATTCCGGGTCGTTTTTGAGCGTCGTCAGAACGGTCCAGCCATCCATGCCCGGCATGAGTACATCCAGGGATATTAATGTAGGACGCAGCTCTCTAGCGAGTCGAATGCCCTCTTCGCCATTTTGAGCCAGAGCAACTGTACAACCTTCTTTACTGAGAAACCGCTGCATCAGCTGCAGCATAGCCGGGTCATCATCAATGACCAGCACCGTACGGTTTTCCTGTGTCGTGAGTGGGCTGTTCTCCATAACTTGATCGTCGCTGTCGTCCGCTGGATTCTCCAGCAGAGGCAACCAAGCGGTAAAGGTTGTACCTTGACCGTATTCACTATCAACGGTGATGTGGCCGCCCATCATTTGGCAGAGCTTCTGAGAGATGGCGAGTCCAAGTCCAGTACCTCCGTATTTCCTCGTTGTCGAGGAATCCGCTTGTTTAAAGGCTTGAAATAAATGTTCCATCTGTTTCGGCGTCATGCCGATACCGGTGTCTTTAATGCTAAAGCTAATACCAGATTGCCGGTTGACCATTTCATAACCAGCGGTTAGCCAGATCGTACCATCCTTCGTAAACTTGCCGGCATTGCTCAACAAATTGAATAAAACCTGCATCAGCTTCGTGACGTCCGTCCTTATTTCACCTTGAGGGAAAACGACCTCCAAACGGTTGCCGCCCGCCTCCACAACCGGATTGACCGTCGTCAGCACATCACGAATCAGCGTCGGAATATCACATACCTCCAAGTAAAGATCCATCTTACCCGCTTCGATCTTGGAGAGATCCAGAATATCATTGATCAGCGTCAACAGATGCTTACCGGCGTTATGAATTTTGCCCAGATCGTCTGCAAATGCGGGTTCATTCATGTCTTCTGCATCTTCTTTGAGCATCTCACTATACCCGATGATGGCATTCAGCGGTGTACGCAGCTCATGGCTCATATTCGCGAGGAACTGACTTTTGATCTGATTGGCTTCAATGGCTTCGTCGCGCGCTTTGGATAGCTCCGCCGTACGCTCTTTCACCAATTCCTCCAGCTGATCGTTCAATTGTCTCAATTCTTGATTCACGTAATAAATCTCTCGGGTTTTCTGCTCGGCAATCTGTTCGGCTTCCTTCCGCGCTTTCTTCTCCCGTTCCAGCTGCCTTCGAAGAACATCTATTTCTTGCATGTCCTGCATTTATTTCACTTCCGCTTTCGACAAAATAAACCGGGCCGCGGTTCCTTCCTCCAAATTCTCGCGCACCATGTTGATCTCCTCGCCATAATGCTGAATACATCCGTTAATTAGCCCTTCTGCCAAATCAGCAAATGGACGCGACGAGCGATAAGTCATCATCAATGTTCCAGCTACTGAGGTGTCATATTCGAACGCAGGCAGCTCGGCGCCAGGATAGAGCTTACGTACTTCTACGTGAATATAGCTGTCCACCTTTTGCAAAAAGCTGAATACCGTGCTGTTTTCTTGAAGAAATTGCGGATGCAGTTCGATGAGTTGTTTAAACAAATATTCACCGAAGGTAATGATCAAGTCAGTAACAGGGATGCTTGTCCGCTGGCTCAACTGCACAATAAGCTGAATCATTTCATGATGATCATAGGTGCCCACAGAGGTGTAGCTGCCGCCTGAAGGCAAATCGGAGCCCTCAATAATTTGATCCACAACGCTTAGGGAAAATTTATTTTCGACCATTTCGAGAAAAGAAGTAAAAACCATGCCTTTCATACCCACACGCTCCCCTTTCTATAATGAATGATTATCTCTTCGTACGATCCTCATGAATGCATCCACGACTTGGGGGTCAAAATGAAGCCCACGCTGCTTTTGAATTTCTGTTAAAGCTTCCTCAGCCGACCAAGCCCGTTTATAAGGGCGCTCATGTGTTAATGCATCATAGAAGTCGGCAAGCGCCACAATGCGCCCTGCAAGTGGAATGTCTTCTCCACTTAATGCGTTCGGGTACCCAGTTCCGTCCCATTTCTCGTGATGCGTCAAGGCAATCGTATGGGCCAATTGTAAATCCGGGAATAGACTGCCTTCCAGTATACTTGCGCCAATGGTCGTATGTGTTTTCATCTGTTCGAACTCTTCGGGGCTGAATCTTCCTGGTTTTAATAAAATGTCATCCGGGATGCCAAGCTTCCCAAGATCGTGTAAAGGCGTGGCCCGCTCGATGAGCTTGGACTCGTGCGCAGGCAGTCCTAGCGAAGATGCAATTTCTTTCGCCATCCGACCAACGCGCTGCGAATGCTGCCCCGTCTGATCATCGCGGAATTCAGAGGTCCGTCCCAGCAATTGCAAAATTTCCAGCTTAGCTTGCTCCAACTTGGCAGTCCGTTCTTGAACGCGTTGCTCCAAAAGTTGATGCTGGTCCTGCAGCTGCAAATGATAAAATCGTGTTTTCAATAAGTTATTGATCCGTAATACTACTTCTGTTTTATCTAAGGGCTTCGTAAGAAAGTCATGCGCACCCAAATGCAACGCTTCCTTCTTGGCCTCCTGCGTCACATCAGCTGTTAGCACTAAGATCGGTAGAAAATGACCTTCCTCCACTCGATCCTTTAACAGCTTTAAAGCTGCGAAGCCATCCACGTCGGGCATATGTAGATCTAATAAAATAATATCCGGTTTAACCTCGTCAAATAGGGCTTCTAGCTGTCTGGGATCCGTTGTACAGTGTAAATTGGAAAAACCCGCACGGCTCAGTATTCGCTCTAAAAGGCTAATATTGTACGCCTGATCGTCGATAATCAGAAAACTAGCGCTTTGCATCCACATTTTATCCATGTAGGCACCTCATTCCATCCTTGCTTTAAAAGCATATGTCGCATGTATATTTTACCATATATATCATGCCATGTGATGTTGAAATGTCGAACTTAGTTAGAAAATAGACTGAAAAAGCGTCAGATCAATCGAATTGTAAGGATTCTGTCGAAATAGAGGGATTAAGCCAATTAAATAGAATATATACAAAATAATAGAGAAAGTAGGTAAACTAACCATATGTTAAAAAGTTTTCAAATGAATATTCAGATGAAGATTGTAACAACATCGCTGCTTTTACTACTTATTCCAATTCTCATCCTCGGCAGCATCAGCTATTACGTTTCTTCCAACGTCACGAATTCCTTGATCGAAAAAGATTTAAGGAATGCCGTTCAAATGTCCATTCAATTGATCCAATCCTTCGATGATTCCGTCAAATCGGGCAGTATCACCAAAGAAGAAGCGCAAGAGAAAGTGAAAGTCTTGATGCTTGGACCGAAAAAAGACGGCAAAAGGCCCATCAATCGAAAGATCGATTTAGGCGAAAACGGGTACTTCTTCGTTCTTGATAATAAAGGAAATGAAGTCGCGCATCCTTCCTTAGAGGGCCAAAACATTTGGGATAAGAAATCGAATGACGGAAAGCTTTTTATACAGGAAATGATTCAAGGAGCAGAAAGCGGTGGAGGATTCACAACCTATATGTGGCCGTTGCCTGGAGGATCGACGAAGGAAGCTATGAAAATTGCTTACGCTGAAAAGGACCCGAATTGGGGATGGATCGTTGCGGCTGGCTCTTACTTGCAGGATTATAACGCAGGACAAACGAACATGTTGAATACGATTATCATTACTCTTATTGTTTGTTTGCTGGTCGGCATGATTGTCCTAGTCCTCTTTGCGAGACATATCTCGAAGCCGCTCATTCGGGTGGAACGTCAAGCTAGCCAGATTGCGATAGGGAATTTGTCGATAGCGGATTTGAATGTGTCCAACCGCGATGAAATCGGTAAGCTTGCCGCCTCATTTAATCAGATGAAAGCTTATATCAGGCAGCTCGTTACCCATGCTAACTCGAGCTCAAGTGCTTTAAATGAAGAATCGAATCAAGTATCACATTCTTTGGATCAAATGGTTCAGGCAGCGAATCATATCTCATCCGTTATGCATGGCGTGGCAGCCAGTACAAACTCACATGCCATCAATGTAGTAGAGAGCTCATCCGCCATGAAGGAATTATCCGATAGCATTCAGCAGGTCGCAGCCAGTTCTTCCACTGCCTTCGATTTGTCAGAAATCACAGTATTGGAAGCGGAAAAGGGAAATGCCTATATCCAACAAACGAACGAACAGATGCGGGTCGTCAGCTCGACCATGGACAACCTGTCTGGCATTATCGACTTGCTGCGTGATCGCTCCAAGCAGATTGGTGAAATTGTTTCGATCATTTCCGAAATCTCGTCGCAAACGAACCTATTGGCCTTGAATGCTTCAATTGAAGCGGCACGGGCTGGGGAACACGGCAAAGGATTTGCTGTCGTCGCAGGGGAAGTGAAGAAGCTTGCAGAACGCTCCAAGCAATCCTCGGAGCAGGTCTCAGAACTGATCGTTGGCATCCAAGGTGACATCCTCGGGGCCGTAGAGACCATGCATCAGGGTGATCAAGAAATCTCATCCAGTGTTGGGACACTGCAGGAAACCGGATTTGCTTTTGAACGGATTCACAGCGCTGTTAAGCAGGTGCTCGGCCAAGTGCAGCAAGCATCCTCCGAAGCCGAGCGTATGGCAGCTACATCCCAACAGGTCATGTTATCCTTATCCGAAATGAAACACTCAGCCAACCAGTCGGCAGGCACGACACAAACGATTTCCGCTTTGACCGAAACACAGCTGTCCAGCATCGACGGAATCTCAGCTTCGGTGAAAAACTTGAATGAGATGTCCGCCCAGCTGCGGGATGTTATTGAGCAATTTAAAGTGTAGAAAAAAGCGAAAAGCTCTTCTCATCACGGATGTGGTGGGAAGAGCTTTTGTATTGGAAAGAAGAAGACTTATTTACTTTTCTCTAAAAAGTCATGCAACCACGCCTGCGACTCTGCCAGCACTTGCTCCGCGCGACCAATGGCCTCACTCACTTGATTGCTCGCTGTACCGCCGTAGACATTACGTGCATTCACAACTTGTTCTGGTTGTAGTACGGCATAAATATCGGACTCGAACAGCTCGGAGAATGTTTTGAATTCTTCGATGCTCATATCGAGCAGGTATTTTTTATTCTGGATACAGTAGAGCACGGTTTTGCCGATCACTTCGTGCGCTTGACGGAAAGGAAGACCCTTGTTCACCAGGTAATCCGCGATATCCGTCGCGTTGGAGAAGTCTTGGTTCACAGCTTGGCGCATACGCTCGGTGTTCACCTTCATCGTCGACACCATCGGTGCAAACAATTGCAGCGCACCTTGCAGGGTACGAACCGTATCAAACATGCCTTCTTTGTCTTCCTGCATGTCCTTGTTGTACGCCAGCGGCAGCGACTTGAGTACGGTCAAGAGACCGACCAAGTTGCCGTAGACGCGGCCCGTTTTACCACGGACAAGCTCCGCTACGTCCGGGTTCTTCTTTTGCGGCATGATCGAGCTGCCGGTGCAGAACGCATCATCGAGTTCGATGAACGCGAACTCGGTCGAAGACCAGAGCACCATTTCCTCGCTGAAGCGAGAAAGGTGCATCATGATCATGGACGCGTTGGAGAGGAACTCCAGGATGAAATCGCGGTCACTGACCGCATCCAGGGAATTCTCGTACACGCGTCCGAACCCGAGCTGCTCCGCCACGAAATGGCGGTCAATCGGGAAGGTCGTGCCCGCGAGCGCGCCCGCGCCAAGCGGCAGCATGTCTACGCGCTTGTAGCTGTCCTGCAAGCGCTCAAGGTCACGCTGGAACATGCTGACGTAGGCCATCAGATGATGCGCGAACAGGATCGGCTGCGCACGCTGCAGATGGGTATACCCTGGGATAATCGTATCGAGATTAGCCTTCGCTTTCTCAAGCAAAGCTTCCTGCAGCTTGATCAGTAAGCCAACGAACTCAACCACGCGCTTGCGCAGGTAGAGATGCATGTCCGTTGCCACCTGATCGTTGCGGCTGCGGCCCGTGTGCAGCTTGCCGCCGACAGGACCGATGATGTCGATCAAGGTTTTCTCGATATTCATGTGAATATCTTCATTCTGAATCGTGTACTCCAGCTCGCCGCGGCGAATCATGGCTTGTACTTGCAGCAAGCCGTCTTTGATTTTCTCCACATCGTCAGCAGGAAGAATCCCGCATTTGCCCAGCATCGTCACGTGCGCCAAGCTGCCTTCAATATCTTCCTCGGCAAGCTCTTTGTCGAAAGTAATGGAAGCTGTATATTCTTCGACCAATTGGTCGGTTTGTTTCGTGAAACGTCCACCCCAAAGCTTAGACACCGTGCATGACCCCTCTCGTATTAACCTCGTCTATGAGACAAGCGTATGGACAGCCCAAAGGCTTTCCACGAAGGGAAAGCCCACGGCTGAGCAGCTATTTGAAATGTTACTTCTTCGCGTTTTGTTCCACACCGGAACCTACCTTCAAGCGCAGCGCATTCAAGCGGATAAAGCCTGTTGCATCGCCTTGATCGTATGCCTTCGTAGGATCAGCTTCCATGGTCGCGATATCCGGGTTGTATAGGGATACTGGGCTTTTCACGCCCGCGCCCATCACATTACCTTTGTACAGTTTCAAACGAACGGTACCGGATACGTTCTTTTGGCTCTCGGACACAAGCGCTTGAATTGCCAAACGCTCAGGCGCAAACCAGAAGCCGTTGTAGACAAGAGATGCATATTTCGAAATTAAGGAATCACGAAGGTGCATCACGTCACGATCCATCGTGAGGGATTCCATTTTGCGGTGGGCAGTGAATAGAATCGTTCCACCTGGAGTCTCGTATACGCCGCGGCTCTTCATGCCGACGAAACGATTCTCAACCATATCCACACGGCCAATGCCGTGCTTGCCACCAATTTCATTCAATGTTTCCATAACTTGAAGCGGCGTAAGCTTCGCTCCGTTGATCGCTACGCAATCACCAGCAGCAAACTCAAGTTCAATGTATTCCGCTTGATCTGGTGCATCTTCTGGCGCAACGCTTAGCACGTACATGCCTTTGTTGTCGTCAGCGGCTGGATCAAACCAAGGATCTTCCAACATGCCGCTCTCGAAGGAGATGTGCAGCAAGTTACGGTCTGTCGAATAAGGCTTCGCTGCAGATGCCGTTACCGGAATGTTGTGCTTCTCTGCGTAAGCGATCATCTCTGCGCGGCCTGGGAACTCCTCGCGGAACTGCTCTAAACGCCAAGGCGCGATCACGGACAGCTCAGGCGCAAGCGCCGCTGCTGTAAGCTCGAAGCGCACTTGGTCATTCCCTTTACCCGTTGCACCGTGTGCAATGGCCGTTGCGCCTTCAGCGCGAGCGATCTCAACCATACGCTTCGCGATCAAAGGACGCGCAATGCTCGTGCCAAGCAGGTATTGTCCTTCATAAAGAGCAGCCGCTTGGAACATCGGATTGATGAAATCTTTCGCGAACTCGTCGCGTAGATCGTCGATATAGATTTTGGATGCGCCAGTTGCGAGTGCTTTTTCTTCCAAGCCATCCAACTCATCCTTTTGCCCGATATCCGCTGTGAATGCAATGATTTCTGCGTCGTAAGTTTCTTTTAACCATTTGAGGATAACTGATGTATCCAGACCGCCTGAATAAGCGAGTACGATTTTTTCCTTAGCCATGTCTCTTCTTCTCTCCGTTTCTACTCTCACTAAATAAATTTATATCATTGTCGCGGCCATAATGGCCTTTTGCGCATGAAGACGATTCTCGGCTTGGTCGAAAATAATGGAATGTGCGCCATCGATGACGCCCTCACTCACTTCTTCCCCGCGGTGTGCAGGCAAGCAGTGCATGAACAGGTAATCCTGCTTCGCATATTTCACCAAAGCTTCATTTACTTGATAGTTTTTGAACGCGATTTCCCGCTCTTTCTGCTCCGCTTCTTGACCCATGCTCGCCCATACATCTGTGTAGATGATGTCGGCATTCTCAATCGCTTCGCGTGGATCACGAGTAACGAGCAGGCTTCCGCCTGTTTCAGCGGCATTTTCCTTGGATTGACGAATCACTTCTTTACTAGCCTCATAGCCCTCTGGCGAAGCAATCGCGAAGTCCATGCCAAGCTTGCTAGCCCCCATCATCAGGGAGTGCACCATGTTGTTGCCATCGCCGATATAGGCGACTTTGATGCCTTTCAAACGGCCTTTTTTCTCCAAAACCGTCTGATAATCCGCCATTACCTGGCAAGGGTGTGCATGGTCGGTTAAGCCGTTAATAACAGGCACCGTCGCACCTCGCGCTAGATCGATCACCTTGCGGTGCTCGTAAGTACGAATCATAATCCCGTCTAAGTAACGGGACAGCGTTTGAGCGGTATCCCATACCGTCTCTCCGCGGCCCAGCTGCAAATCATTTTTGCTCAGGAAAAGTGCTTGCCCGCCTAATTGGTACATCCCCACTTCGAAGGAAACACGCGTACGCGTGGAGGACTTCTCAAAAATCATGCCCAGCGTTTTACCCGCTAGCACAGCATGCGGCTCTCTCGCCTTTTGCTTGCGTTTCAACTCAATCGCGTACTGAATCAGATACTCCAATTCTTCCGCTGTATAATCAACCAAAGCAAGAAAATCCTTGCCCTTCAACTGGGCAGCCAGTTCTTCCTTGACCATGCTATTCATGTGATCCAACCTCTCTTCGATAAACTTCGGTTAGACGCCGCTGATGGTTGATGCCTTCTGGGAGAGGACACCGCACACCACATCTAACGCCTGATCCAAATCTTCTTGCGGTATCGTTAATGCCGGCACCAAACGAATCACGTTAGGGCCCGCTGGAATGACAAGCACACCTTGCTTGTGAATCTCGCTAATGATTTCGGCACTTGGCTGTGTACATTCGATGCCAATCAGAAGACCAATGCCACGGATGCTTTTGACTAGCGGATTGCCCGCCAGCTTGCTCTCAAGCGTCTTCACCGTGTACTCGCCAAGCTCGGCTGCGCGCGCTGGTAGCCCATTGTCGACAATGGTACTTAACGTAGCATGTGCCGCTGCCGTAGCAATCGGTGTGCCACCGAACGTGGAACCGTGACTTCCTGCGCTGAACGCTTCAGCCAAGTACCCTTTGCTCAGCATCGCACCGATCGGGAATCCACCGCCAAGACCTTTGGCTAATGTGAAAATATCCGGCTCTACACCATAATGCTCATAGGCAAAAAGCTTACCCGTACGCCCTACGCCCGTCTGGATTTCATCCGCGATCAGGAGCAGATTATGCTCTTTGCATAGCTCTGCCAATTGCTTTACGAACGCTGGATCAGCCGGCAATACGCCGCCTTCCCCTTGCACAAATTCGAGCATGACTGCACAGGTCTTGTCATTCACGAGACGGCGCACGGACTCGATATCGTTATAATCGGCATAGACGAAGCCTTCTGGAAGTGGAAGAAAGCCTTCCTTTACTTTATCCTGACCGGTAGCAGTTAATGTAGCAATCGTACGCCCATGGAAGGACATGTTGAACGTGATGATCTCGTACTTACCATTGTTCAGCACCTTTTGGGAGTAGCGACGGGCGATTTTGATCGCAGCCTCATTCGCTTCTGCACCTGTGGAACAGAAAAATACAGCATCCGCACAGCTGTTGTCTGTCAATAAACCAGCCAACTTTTCCTGATTCGGAATATGAAAAAGATTGCCTACATGCCAAAGCTGATCCAACTGTTCGATCAACTTCTCTTTCACAGCTTTTGGTGCATGACCGAGAGCTGCAACAGCGATCCCGCTCATCATATCGATGTATTCCTTGCCTGTGTCGTCCCACAGTCGGCTGCCTTCACCTTTCACTAGCGTAATCGGATATCTGGCGTAGGTTGGAAATAACGAGCTTTTTCCTTGTTCTGTCATGTACATTCCCTCCTTATGGGTTGTTTGGGTTTCTAATTACCGTACAATGCGCGTGCCGATGCCTTCGCCCTTCAGCACTTTACTTAAAACGTTCGGTTCCGAGCCGTTCACGATAACCACTTCTTGCACTTGCCCTTGTATACAAGCAATCGCTGCACGAACCTTCGGGATCATGCCGCCATAGATGTCGCCACTTGTGATCATTTCTTCGATTTCCGCTACACTGACGACTGGAAGCACTTGCTTCTCGCCATCCACGACCTTCATGATGCCAGGAACATCCGTCACGACGACCATCTGCTCCACACCGAGGTGGGAAGCCACAGCACCTGCCGCCGTATCGGCGTTGATGTTGTAACGCTGTCCACCATCTGTACCTAGACCAACTGGTGCAATAACCGGAATGTAGCCCATGCCGACAATACCTTGAATCAGCTCTGCATTGACTTTCGTTACGTCGCCAACAAGACCTACTTCATGGCTGTTCGCAACAGGCTTCGCTTCGATCAAATGTCCATCCACACCGGACAAACCTAGCGCTTTCGCACCCGTCAACTGAATACGGCGTACGATTTCTTTGTTAATCTGGCCGGATAGCACCATTTCTACCACGTCGAGCACTGCTTCATTGGTCACGCGTAGCCCGTTTACGAAGCCGGACTCAATGCCCAGCTTGCCGAGCGTATCCGAGATCGCAGGACCGCCGCCATGCACGATGACGGTAACAATGCCCTCAGCTTGAAGCTGGCGCATGTCTTCAAAAAAACTTGCGGGCAGCGCCGCAAGCGTGCTGCCTCCACATTTCATCACAAAGCAATTGTTCTTCACTGCTCTTCCCCCTAAAAGTTTTGCGTAGCAAAACTAGCTTCGTAAGCATTTGCTTACGTCCGATAAGCCGCATTAATGCGCACATAATCATAGGTCAAATCGCAGCCCCAACCCGTTGCTTTGCCTTCGCCCATATGTAAATTCACATGAATTTGAATCGTATCTGTTTTCAAATAAGCCAGTGCCGCTTCCTCGTCGAACTTCACGGGACGAGATTGCTCTAACACCGCGATATCGCCCAGGCGAATATCGACCGTGTTCACATTCACTGGCTGCCCAGAGTAGCCGACTGCCGCAATGATCCGGCCCCAGTTCGCGTCAGCGCCATAAACGGCGGACTTTACGAGACTCGATCCGATGATCGACTTCACGATCTTACGCGCCGCATCGTCGCTCTCAGCGCCGATTACGGTCGTCTCGATCAGCTTCGTCGCGCCTTCGCCGTCACGCGCAATCGCTTTGGCGAGGTATTCGCCAACGTACTGGAATCCTGCCGCGAAAGCTTCCCAATCCGGGTGCCCCGGATGAAGCGATTCTCCGCCGGCAAGCCCGCTTGCCATCACCACGACCATGTCGTTGGTGCTGGTGTCTCCGTCAACAGTAATCATGTTGAACGTGTTATCTGTAATCCTGCTTAGCAACAGCTGCAGGTATTCGCTCTCAATCGCAACGTCGGTTGTCATGAAACCGAGCATCGTCGCCATGTTCGGGTGAATCATCCCCGAACCTTTAGCTGCTCCGGCAATGTGAACCTCTTTGCCGCCAATCACAACACGGACGCATGTCATCTTCTGCACGAGATCCGTCGTCAGGATCGACTGGCAGAAGTCTTCGCCGCCGTCTAGTTTCAACTTCGCAGGCAGCTGCTCGATGCCGCTCAGCACTTTGCCCATCGGCAGAAGCTCGCCGATCACACCTGTGCTTGTCACGCCGACGTGGTACTCCGCCACGCCAAGTGCCTTCGCACTTGCCGCGCGCATGGCGCGAGCGTCGTCTTCGCCTTGCTGGCCGGTACACGCGTTGGCGTTGCCGCTGTTCACGATCATCGCCTGCAGCTTGCCGCTGTCGGCGATGCTTTCTTGCGTCACACGCAGTGGCGCCGCTTGGAACGCATTCAGCGTGTAAACACCTGCCGCTGATGCGGGTACATCACAGAGGATCGCGCCAAGATCATAGCGCTCCGTCTTCTTCAATCCGCAGTGCAGTCCGCCTGCACGAAAACCCTTCGGTGTTGTCACTGTGCCCTCTGGCACAACAGTAAAGCTAACTTGATCCGACATCGTCGTACGCTCACCTATCCTTATCTTCTAGTTATGGATATACAGGAGCGAACAACAGACCTGTCGTTTCGTCCCAGCCTTGCATAATATTTAAATTCTGAATCGCTTGACCAGCAGCGCCTTTTACAACATTGTCGATCACGGACACGATCGTTACACGTCCTGTGCGCTCATCCACAGCGAAGCCGATATCACAGAAATTCGAGCCCGTTACTTCCTTCGTTGAAGGATATTTCCCAAGAGGACGAATCCGTACGAATTTGCGGCCTTCATAGTACTGACGATACTTCTCGACGAACTCCTCAGCTGTATGTTCGCCTGTTAGCGTGGCATACATTGTCGCCATAATTCCACGTGTCATTGGCACAAGGTGCGTCGTGAACGTCGTCACAACCGGTTTGCCGGCAATGCGGCTCAGCGCTTGCTCAATTTCCGGGATGTGTTGGTGCTTATTTATTTTGTAAGCCGATAAATTCTCATTCACTTCTGCATAGTGCACACCTAAACTAACACCGCGACCCGCTCCGGATACACCCGACTTCGCATCAATGATAATCGTCGATGGATCAATCCATCCCGCTTCAACCGCAGGAATAAGACCTAGCAGCGTCGCTGTCGGATAACAGCCAGGGTTGGCGATCAGATCGCTGCCCTTCACTTCGTCTCCGAACACTTCGGATAAACCATAAATCGAACGTGCCAGCGCTTCTTCGGAAGCAGCCGGCTTTTTGTACCATTTTCCATAGTCGCTAGCGGACTTCAATCTCAAATCACCCGAAATATCGATGACCTTCAGGCCAGCTGCCAGTAGTTTTGGTGAAAGCTCCGCGCTCACACCCGCTGGTGTTGCCAAGAACACAACATCAGCTTTACCTGCGATCAAATCCACATCTAAGACGTCTAGGATATCCACAACCACTTCTTGCAAATGTGGAAAATGCTCCGCCAAAGGCGCTCCTGCATTCGATGTTGAAATGACCGATGTAATATGTACGTACGGATGCGCCTGCAAAAGACGAATCAATTCCGCACCACCATACCCTGTTGCTCCAATAATAGCCGCTCTTATGCTCTGACTCATTTCCATGCCCTCCCGATCTTCCGAAAATATATGTATTATTATACATTCGTATACATAATAATTCAACGAATTTTTTTGTGTGCTGCGCGGGGTTAAATTTGCTCTCCGACAAGGTATTTCAAGGGTTTAGCAGGCAGGAATTGACCACGTATGTATTAACAGAATAGTCTGACTATAAAGGGTCGTATGCACAATATGCATCAAAATTACGCAAGTCGTGCATAAAAGTTAGTATCCCTATTCAAAATGCCTGCGCAACTCAACTTACCTATTATCCCAAACTCTTTAGTGATTAGGCAAATTATGTTAGGCATTCTTTAGTTATACACATTTGTACACAATGGCTGTGCATAACTGGGGGTATTATTCACAAGTTACCAACAAGTTGTCCACAAATCGAGAAAAACTTCTATCGAAGTCCTTCGAGGATGAGCGACCGAGTTTTAAAGGTTGTTTTTATCGCCAATTAGAAAGATGTTTTCGAGAACCGAAAACTTATACTTTCTAATGTGGTAACAAAAGACCACCAGGAATTGTGACTTCTCCTGACGGTCTTTTCGTGGTTTTATTATAATCTACGCATGCCTCTTAAAGCCTTCACCTAATACCTCATTCGTTTCACTCAAAATCACGAAAGCCTGCGGATCTACAGATTGGACCAGTGTTTTCAACCGACTGACCTCATTCTGCTTCACGACTACCATCATGACGGTCCGTGATTCCCCCGTAAATCCACCTGATCCACTGAGCTCTGTTAAGCCGCGATCCAAATCGTACAAAATCGCCTTACGAATAGCATCCGTATGATCCGAAATAATAAAAGCCACCTTGGCATAGTTGAAGCCGAGCTGCACGATATCAATGGTCTTGGTGGTGACGAATAAGCCGATCATCCCGTACAACGCATTCTCTGGGGTGAACACCAGCGCAGAGCTGATGATGACGAGGCCATCGAATATGGCGACCGAGAAGCCTAGACTTAAGCCTGAGTATTTATGCAGCATTTGAGCAGCCAGCCCTAGTCCGCCCGTCGATCCACGCCCTTTGAAGACGATACCGAGTCCCAAACCGACGCCAATACCGCCATATACAGCAGCAAGCAGTGGATTATGTGTTGGCACGCCTAAGTGGCTCGTGATCAATACGCAGAATGGGAAAATGACCGATCCCACTATGGCTTTAATGCCGAATTTCTTACCTAGCAGCCACAGCGCTAACAGTAGAATCGGAATGTTAAGTGCCCACTGCGTGTAAGCGGGGTTTATGTTGGTGACTTTCTGCAAAATGGTAGAAATCCCGGAGACCCCGCCTGTTGCGATTTGGTTCGGGTTCAAAAAGCTGTTAAAGCTCGCCGCCATAATTAACGATCCGACGATCAGCAATATATATTCGAATACGGTATGCGCCCTACTTCCGATCCGTATTCGTGGTTCTCTTCTGGACACGAGTGGTCCTCCTTCGTTCGTTTACACGAAAAATCCTACACCCAATAGGTGTAGGATCAACGTTTATGACATGAACCATGCACAGCCCGGCAAACTCGCCTGCTCGGCCTGCATGATTTCGTGTGGTGTTGTAAGTCCTATTACTCTGGCTTCCGAATTTGATGACGCAAGTACGCATCGATAAAGGTATCCAGATCGCCGTCCATAACCGCTCCAACATTGCCGGTCTCCGCCGAAGTTCTGTGATCCTTCACCATGCTGTACGGATGGAAGACATAGGAGCGAATTTGGCTGCCCCACGCAATATCCGATTGCTCGCCGCGAATCTCGGCTAGGTGCTTCAATTGCTCTTCGATCTTCCGTTCGTAGAGTTTGGAGCGAAGCATCTTCATCGCTTTCTCGCGGTTCTTGATCTGCGAGCGCTCTTGCTGACAGCTCACCACAACGCCTGTCGGAATGTGCGTAATCCGCACAGCCGAATCGGTGGTGTTGATGTGCTGACCGCCGGCGCCGCTTGCGCGGTACGTATCGATCTTGAGATCCTCGGAGCGGATCTCACCTACGTCGGTGTCGTCTTCGATCTCTGGCATCACATCACACGATGCAAAAGACGTGTGACGACGGCCAGAAGCGTCGAACGGCGAGATCCGGACGAGTCGATGCACGCCCTTCTCTGCCTTCAAGTAGCCGTAGGCATTGAAGCCTGTGATCTGCAGCGTGACACTCTTCACGCCAGCTTCGTCGCCGGGCAAATAGTCGAGAACCTCGACTTTGTAGCCCCGCTTCTCCGCCCAGCGGCGGTACATCCGCAGCAGCATCTCTGCCCAATCCTGCGACTCGGTGCCGCCGGCGCCTGGATGCAGCTCAAGGATCGCATTCAGCCGGTCGTACGGCTGATTGAGAAGCAAGCCAAGCTCGAAGGATTCGAGCTTTTTGATTAGAGCTGCGATGCCCACTTCGATATCCTTCACGAGGCCTTCATCGTTCTCTTCTTCCTCTAACTCAACCATGACCTGCAGGTCATCAAAGGCGTTAGAGAAGCCATGGAACTCATCAACGACACTCTTGATGGCGTTGAGGTCCGCGATGGTCTTCTGGGCACGTTCGTTATCGTCCCAGAAATCTGGCGCGCCCATTTTTTCCTCATAATCCCCGATCGCTTCTAGCTTATGATCTAAGTCAAAGAGACCCCCGTAATTCGGTTAGTCGCTTCGCTGTTTCTCTTAAGTCTTGTTTCACTTCTGGTTCTAGCATGTCTTACACCTCGTTTATTCTTCTTGCATGTACGTAGACAAGGTTGCTAAGTTGCCTTACATGCCTTGCCCGTGGCACTGCTTGAACTTCTTACCGCTGCCGCATGGGCATGGGTCGTTGCGTCCAATACGCTGCTCTTCATCGCGTACCACTGGTTTCTTACCGCCTGCTTCATTCTTCGTGTCAACCGCCTGACCTTCCGCTACCGCCTGGCGCTCCAGGTTGCTCTGTACATGTGCTTTCATGATGTACATAGCAACTTCTTCACGAATATTCTCAATCATCTCTTGGAACATCTCAAAGCCTTCGAATTGATACTCACGAAGTGGATCTGTACCGCCGTATGCACGAAGGTGAATACCTTGACGCAGCTGATCCATCGCATCGATGTGATCCATCCATTTGCTATCTACCGCGCGAAGCGCAACGACTTTTTCAAACTCACGCATGAACTCTGCGCCAATATCAGCTTCACGCTCATCGTAACGTTTGCTCACCAGATCTTTAATGAATTCGATAATCTCGGACTGCTCTTTGCCCCAAATGGCTTGATCTGTGATTTGAGCATCGTCATGCAGCAAGTTGTTATTTACAAAGTTCGCAACCTCTAGCAGCTCCCACTCTTCCGGAATTTGTTCTTCCGGACAGTGTACTTTCACGATGCGCTCGATCACGGCGCTGATCATACCCTCGATAACTTCCCGGATATTCTCGGACTCCAGCAGCTCGCGGCGCTGTTTATATATAATTTCACGTTGTTGATTCATGACATCGTCATATTGAAGGACGACCTTACGCACGTCGAAGTTGTTACCCTCAACGCGTTTTTGCGCGGATTCCACGGCACGGGAGATCAATTTGCTCTCAATCGGTTGATCTTCTTCCATTCCCAGACGATCCATCATCGCCATAATATTTTCAGCGCCGAATCGTTTCATCAATTCATCCTCAAGGGAGAGGTAGAATTGCGAAGAACCTGGGTCACCTTGACGTCCTGCACGACCACGCAGCTGGTTATCGATACGTCTGCTTTCATGACGTTCTGTACCTATGATATGCAAGCCGCCAGCATCGTGTACGCCTTGACCAAGCATAATGTCAGTACCGCGGCCCGCCATATTCGTTGCAATCGTAACCGAACCTGGTTGACCTGCACGTGAAACGATTTCCGCTTCTTCGGCATGATATTTGGCATTCAATACTTTGTGTTGAACACCTTTCTTCTTCAGCATCTCTGAAAGCTTCTCAGAGTTCTCAATGGATACTGTACCGACAAGTACTGGTTGGTTCAACTTGTGACGTTCTAGGATTTGTTCAACTACGGCTCTGAACTTACCCATCTCTGACTTATAAACCACATCTGGCAGATCCTTACGAATCATAGGGCGGTTCGTCGGCACGATAATGACTTCAAGCCCGTAGATTTTCTTCAACTCTTCTTCTTCCGTCTTCGCCGTTCCCGTCATCCCCGCTAGCTTGCGGTACATACGGAAATAGTTCTGGAACGTAATCGTTGCAAGTGTCATACTCTCATTCTGAACTTTTAGCTGCTCTTTGGCCTCAATGGCTTGATGCAGCCCATCACTATAGCGACGGCCTGTCATAATACGGCCTGTAAATTCATCAACAATCATGACTTCTTCTTCTTGAACAACATAGTCCACGTCACGTTTCATGATCAAACGAGCTTTGAGTGCTTGTGTAATATGGTGGTTGATATTGACGTTTTGGTGATCGAATAAGTTCTCAATCCCAAATACACGCTCTGCTTTCGCTACGCCATCTTCTGTTAGCGCGACAGCGCGCACTTTGATATCAATCGTGTAGTCTTCTTCTGCCGTCAAAATGGATACAAAGCGGTCTGCAGTGAAATACATATCCGTAGACTTGGCAGCTTGTCCAGAAATAATCAATGGCGTTCTTGCTTCATCGACTAGAATGGAATCCACCTCATCGATTACCGCATAGTACAGTGGTCGTTGAACCATCTGTTCTTTGTACAGCACCATGTTGTCACGCAGATAGTCAAACCCGTATTCGTTATTCGTTCCATACGTAATATCACAAGCATAAGCCGCTTGCTTCTCTTCGTGAGACAAGTCGTGCAGGTTAACCCCAACTGTCATGCCGAGGAACTCGTAAATTTGACCCATTTCAGCACTATCCCGCTGTGCCAAATAATCATTGACTGTTACAACGTGTACGCCTTTACCTAGCAAGGCATTCAAATAAACAGGAAGTGTTCCTACAAGTGTTTTCCCTTCCCCTGTTCTCATCTCCGCGATACGGCCTTCGTGCAGCACCATACCTCCAATGAGTTGAACGTCATAATGACGTTTACCTAACACACGCCATGCCGCTTCTCTAATAACAGCGAAAGCCTCTGGCAATAAATCATCGATTTCTTCGCCTTTCTCAAGGCGGTTTCTGAACTCTGTTGTTTTCTCTTTTAACGCTTCATCGGACAGCGGCTTAATGCCAGCTTCAAGCTCGTTGATGTAGTCAACGGCCTTGAGCATCCGTTTAATCTCCCGTTCATTGGAATCACCAAAAATTTTCTTCACTAGTCCTAGCATCGGTGAACCCCTTTCCCTTACATTCGTATCCTTAAATTGTACCACTTATAACAGTCTTGTCGCAACAAACGAGCAATCTCTTCCTTATAAAATCTATAGAAATAGGACTTAAAAACCATGCTTCCCCGTATTTCTTAGTATGTAATGGAGATGCTACTAACATGCATGCCCGTGTCAAGACTTCTTGCGCCAAAGGAAAGAGCTTAACTCGATGATATCGAATTAAGCTCACTTGATCATTTTGTATAGGAATGTTAATAAATTTATTAGGCCAATTGTTTATGCATTACATCGCCGGTTCGATCAGGCCATACTTGCCGTCGTCCCGTTTGTACACGACGTTGACCGTGTCTGTATCCATATTCGAGAATACAAAGAAGTTATGACCCACCATATTCATTTGGAGAATCGCTTCTTCCACGTCCATCGGCTTCAAATTAAAGCGTTTGTTACGTACGAGTTCGAAGTCCTCTTCTTCTTCCACATAGGATGTTGCTGCAACCTCTGCCTTGAACAAATCACGCTTGCCGCCGTCTTGGCGAATTTTACGGTTCGTCTTGGTCTTGTGCTTACGAATTTGACGCTCTAATTTGTCCACAACCAAATCAATGGATGCGTACATGTCTGTGTTGCGTTCTTCTGCTCTTAGTAGCACACCTGTTAGCGGGATGCTTACCTCAATGGCTTGAAGACCTTTAACCACACTTAGCTTTACTTGTACATCAGATGTAAGGGGAGTTTCAAAATACCTCTCTAGTCTATTCAACTTCTTGTCGACATAGTCTCCGAGGGCTTCAGTAACTTCAAGGTGTTCTCCGCGAATGCTAATTTCCATAGTTAAACATCTCCCTTCCTGCTTACATTATACTACATTCCACTCGAACTTCATAATTCCTTTATATACCGAGCTAAACTTTTATCAGCAAAATATAAAAAACACCCCAGGTTCATTCCCCAGGGTGATCTGTTCGTAGGTGTATGCGATCGGCACAACGTGTGCCTAATAATTATAGTCTGCTTACGTTGGCAGCTTGTGGTCCGCGAGCGCCTTCAACGATGTCAAACTCAACAGCTTGACCTTCGTCTAGCGTTTTGAATCCTTCGGATTGAATCGCTGAGAAATGCACGAATACATCCCCGCCATCTTCACGCTCGATGAAACCATAACCTTTTTCTGCGTTAAACCATTTCACTTTACCTTGCATAACGTACACAATCCTTTCGTTTTAAAAAATATTAAAAAGAGTCCAACAAAATGTAAGCCCTTTCTTTTTGACTATAACACCTTCATGCTTGACCTGTCAATTTCTAACTTTTAAATAAAATTAAATATTTAGAAAATTTAAATATATACAAGCCGTGGATAACTGCAGAATTTGTAGAATCCTGTCATGACGGTCTTCTTCACACATTATTAACAAAGTTATTCACAGGTTTATGCACATTGTCCACAGGCTGGTGAGGGGAATTTAGGGATAACTCGTGGTGAAGCGGCCCGTTTATTCACATGGTGGGGCCAGATCGGATTGTTTATCCACGGAATGCTGGAGGAGGTTGAGGAAAACAGGGGATAAAAGAAAAAACCTTCTGCCGCGGCAAAAGGTTGGTGTGGATAGACTACTTCTTCTTGTCGAAGAAGTAACTTTCCTGTGCATAGGGTTGCTCATACGCATTGTTATGCACACGAGCCCGTTCTATTTTATCAATTCCGCTTTTGGCTTCATCTCTTAATTGCTGCATACGTCCCACAATCGCCTCATCATGTTGGAGAATGCTCTTAATCACCAGCTTTTGCTGATCATTGTAGCTCTGATTCATCGATTGTAATTCATCAATAATGAGTTGTCTGTCCTCAACAAAGCTTGCTAACTGCTCATAGTCCATCAGATCCAGCTCTACGATGATTTCTTGCGTTATCTGCTGTAACGTTTGGAGAAGCTTATCCATGTTTCGATGCTAAAGAAAGCTTGGCTGCCTGAACCCACGTTTCTTTCAACTCAATTAAATAGCCCAGTACTTCCTCAGCTGCTTCCACTTGCTTCTTCGTGTTCGCTTCGACAAGGCGGAAGAGGAAATAATCGTACAAGCGTAGTAGCTCGTCAGCCACAGCTGCTTCCTTATCTAGGGTGATAATAAACTCTTGGATGATATCTTGTACTCTCATCAGATAGTTATTAGCATCTTGGTAGTTCTTCTGAGAAAGTGCCTCGATGGCTTGTTTACAAAATCGGATAGCACCATCGGATAACATGATAAGCAGCTGAGCTGGGCTCGCTGTTTGAACTGAATTTTGCATATATTTATTCTGCTGCGCCGAAATCATGCAAATACCCCCCTAAAGTCTTTTCTTATTCGCTAATTACCTGCGCTCATCCACCATAGCTCCAGCCATTTCCCATACCCTAGCTAGAAAATCAAGCGACTTCTCATTCGGAATTTCTCGAATAACTTCACCGTTACTTTTGTCTAATACTTTTACAATAATATGCTTCGTCTGTTCATGAATGGAGAAATCAAGCGTTGTGGAAGTTCCTTCTACCGCTTTTATTGCACGTTCGATAGCTTTTACAAGCTGCTCTTCACTAATAGGAATATTCCGACCTTGCGCTTGTGCTTGCTTTAAATCATGAACACTCTGAATGCCATCACTGCTCGAAACTTTAGGTACTGCAGGAGCTACGTTAGCGCTAGGCGTTGGAACATTTCCAATTGGTTGGTTCATACTCAAAGCAAAGACCTCCTAGAAGAATATTTATTACTAATAAAGGTGAACAGAGACATATTATTTAAGTGATAAATGATTAACTACCACTTGATAGGGATTGTGAAAGATAAGAACTTTGCGAATTATAGTTATTCATCGCTGTTTCCATGGCAGTAAATTTTTTGTAAAAATTACTTTCTTTCTTGCTTAATCGATCTGTCTCGATATTGATGTCCTTATATGTCTTGCTCATCAACTTTCCGATTACACTTTGATCATATTGGGTACTTCCAGCACTCCCCGCTTTATCTTTAATTTTAGTAAATGCTGTTTGGAAATCATCGTACAAACGAACAACCAACCCTTGCTTTACGTTTGTAGTCGTATCGCTGGAGGATTGTGAGAACAAGTTTTTTACAGCCTCTGGATCGGCTTGAATCGCCGCTCGTAACTTCGTTTCATCAATATACAGCTTCCCTTTATCCGCATAATTTTGAGAAGCAATACCGATTGAGGAAAGAGAGTTATAACTGCTTCCATTATCGACCTTAGACGTTATATGATTTCGCATACTAGTAATCAATTCTTTTAAACTGCTGTCATTATGGAACAATCCGCTCTTAGCTTTCGTTTCCCACGCTGTGACCTGTGTTTCTGACATAGCTTCTCTTTGCTCATCAGTCAAGGGATGAAAGTCCTTATAGACAGTCTCATTAACTGCTTTATTAAGTTTATCTAACATCTCATTATACTTGTTTACAAACTCTTTAATATTTTTTACTTCAGCATCAATATCGCTCGCAACAGTAACCGACTGGGCTGTTGTCGTAACATTTTTAAGCGTGTAATTGACACCCATTATCTTTACCGTATTGTTGGCCGATGTTACGTCCGTACCGTTAAATTTAACTACCGCATTTTGAGCAAGATTGGCATTCGACAAGCCACTGGTTGCAGCAGTCGTTGCATAGGAACCAGTACCTCCGTTATATCCATTCTTATAATCCGCAGCAGCAGATCCAGTAAAACCGAGAGTTGTATCTAAAAAACTAGCTTGACTCGATGAAATTGAGATTTGTGTGTTTGCCCCTGTATCCTTTGTTTTCAAAATAAACTGTTTGAGTGTGGAATCGTAAATCGCTTTGAGTCCCATATCTTTTCCGGATGTCGGTTGGCCAGTTGTATTATCTTTGGCAGCGTTCAGTTTAGCAACCACGTCACCTATTTTATCCGTAGCAACAACACTGACCTTCGTCGTATAGGTAGCACCCGTCTGATCTTTGGTCGTTATAGTTAAGTCTGTCGCAATACCCAATGCAACAGTCTGATCAATATCAATATTGGACTTCATCGTTGCCGATTGGGCAAGACTTGAAATTTCATAACTATAGGTTCCCACTACAGCATCAGATGTGGATACCCCACTCATTGAATCAGGACTTGAAGAAGTTGTCGAATACGTGTTGTAATTGCTCGATAACTTCATATTAAACAATGTGTTGCTTCGAAACGCAAACAAATCAGTATTCCACTGGCGGTAGCCATCAGTTTGCCAGGTGTACTTTTGTTGATTTTGCTTCATTTTGTTTAACTTGACACTTTCAGCCGCCATCATCTTCTTCACAAGGGTATCTGTGTCCAGACCTGAGGCCATTCCACTGATCCGATTGACCGATGTCATCATCATTCCTCCATTTATCTTTAAAATTCACTTGCTACATCCGTAAAGAAATCTCTACTCTTTATATCGGTTAAAGAGTCACTTTTCTGAATCCTTTTATGAAAATTAATAACTCAGATCGTAGGAGGTTTGCTGGCTACCCTAATACATAGAAATAGACCGCTCTAATCAGCGGTCTATTTCATCGTTAAACGTAGTCCAATCAACCGCTTTTAAACACCTATCAGACAATTCTACAGTTCTTTTTCATGATATCCACGCAATTCCCCCATTCCAACGTATGAAAAAAGGAGACTCTAGAAAGTCTAGAGTCCCCTTCGTGAGGGCTAATATTAACCACGAAGCAATTGAAGCACGCCTTGAGGCTGTTGGTTCGCCTGAGCAAGCATTGCTTGAGCTGCTTGAGCAAGGATACCTTGTTTGGATTGGTTCATCATTTCTTTCGCCATGTCTACATCACGAATACGGGATTCAGCTGCAGTCAGGTTCTCAGAGGATGTGTTCAAGTTGTTAATTGTGTGCTCCAAACGGTTTTGGTACGCACCTAGCTTGGAACGCTCGGAAGATACATTATTTGTTGCTGCTTTGATGATGTCCATAGCAGTACGAGCATTTGCGTCAGTAGATACATCAATCGCAGCTGTGTTCAAAGAAGTAGCAGTAGTGTCCATTTTAGAGATTTGAATACCCATGCGTTCAGCACCTGCATTATTAGCGCCAATTTGCAGATTAACAGCCGCGGAAGCACCTGTGATTATAGTACCAGCACCACCACCACCGGCGTTGGAAGCAATAACACCTGCAGCTGTTTGAGTACCGTTAACAGAGATTTTGATACCAAACTTATCAAAATTAATTACGCCAGCTGTACTATCTGCAAGAGAAACTACCTGGGTACCAGTTGAGCCAGTAGTATCGGTTAACGTGTAGCTCCCCGCACCAGAGGAAGTGATTGTATAAGTGTTACTTCCTTTCGCGCCACTGATATCAATCGCAGTTACACCAGCGGTACCTACAGCAATACCAGAAGTAGTACCACGTTGAACACCAAAAGTACCATCAAGCAGATTTTGAGTGTTGAAGTTCGTAGACTTGGAGATACGATCGATCTCGGAGTTCAATTGAGTAATCTCATCAGAGATATTGCCACGATCAGTAGCCGTCAAAGTTCCGTTAGCCGCTTGGTTTGCCAACTCATTCATACGTTGAAGAATATCGTGAGTTTCGTTCAATGCACCCTCAGCTGTTTGGATCAAGGAGATACCATCTTGTGCGTTACGGCTAGCTTGATCCAAACCACGGATTTGACCGCGCATTTTTTCGGAGATTGCTAGACCAGCTGCATCATCACCAGCACGGTTGATGCGAAGACCGGAAGACAATTTCTCGATGGATTTGCTTTGGTTAGCTGTGTTAGTAGATAATTGGCGGTGTGTGTTCAATGCTGTTACGTTGTGATTAATTCTCATTTGTAATTCCTCCCTGAATATATGAATTCCACTTCCATGTGGATTAGCGTTTCTTCCAGGTCGGCCGCCCTTGGAATCGCTCATACTATTAATATCGACAAGGGGTGACTATTTCTGAAGTCCTATTTTCGCGAAATTCCGACATTTGAGTCTATAAATAATACATTATCTAGTTATTTCGCCTTTCATTAGCCTATTTACTCTGTTTTTCTCGCTTTTTTAACCATTTCATTTAGTCCATTGAAATTCGATGCGCTGCCAAGAGCATCCTTGTTAGCTTGCTGGATCGATAGGTAGATCTCTTTTCGAAATACCTCGACGCTTTTAGGAGCTGAAATACCTAGTCGAACTGTATCCCCCTCCGTACCCAATACGATAAGTTCAATATGGTCGCCAATCATAATGGCTTCGCCTTTTTTACGAGTTAGAACAAGCATGCCTGTCACCCCTTATTTGTTATCGGATGGAACTGATTGCATCAATTTATGTTTGGCGTTGTAGGAAGAGCCATGAAGAATAACCTGCTTCCCTAACCTCGTATTCACATTCACAATGATTGGCGCTAATAAGTTTAAAGTCGCTTCTTCCAGCTGTTCCCCTACGGACACAACCGACCAAACAGCCACATCCTCCTTGCTTCCAATCCCCAACTCAGTAATGACACTATCTGATAATTCCATATCATAATCAGGGAAGAACTCGAATGGATTCGTTAATAACAGTGCTACATTCCCATCATCCACACATTGTAAGAAGATAAACGGTGACTCCATATCAGGTTGAATGAAGATATAACGAACATACTGTTCAAACCCTGGGATCCCCTGCGGGAATGTGAAAACCTCCTGCTCGGCGATTGTTAATTCACCGAACTGCAACGTGGTTATATTCATGAGTGGCAACTCCTATACGGATTAGTGGTTTTGGAAAAAACAAAAAACTATAGATTAGGTAATCTACAGTTTAAACTATACCCTACTTTGTTGGGCAATCATACTTTCATGTCGATTTCTGGGGGAATCATCTCAACCTTCGGATATTGCTTCATATAGATCGAGACCTTGCCAGGTGCGTACGATATTTCAGCTTGATGCGGCGTGATCTGGATGTCAATACTGCCCGGGGTCACATTGATCTCAACCTTGTTCGCCGTATAATCCAGGTCGACATTGTCGTAAGAAGCCTCACCTAGATAGTTCATGCTGCTTGGTTCAAAAGCCCGCTCTGCTGCCATATCGGCAATCGGGTTTCCACCTTTTTCGATGGCCGCCAGTCTATTCCCTTTCTCTACAATGCTTGCGATTCCTTGAAGAGCTATATTCTTCGACTCACTGTAAATCCGATTCATAAACGTAGTGTGGCTTCCTATCCCTAGCGCATCCCAAGCACTACTCTGATCAATGTGCAGTTCCCCTTGAGGGGAACGCATCTCCATTGTTAGCGGAGTTGTGTGCATCTCCATTTCAGCTTTTGGCTGACGAATATCCCACTGCCCACGCTGAACATCTATGCCAATTTGGCCAGACTGAATATCAAGTCTAATCAAGGGTACGGACGACATGACCTACACCGCCTTATTTGAGAAAATCAACTAGACTTGGACGTATAATCTGTGAACCTATCGACAAAGAGGCTTCGTACACATTCTGCGAAGTTTTGAGGTTCGTCATCGCTTCGGCTACATCTACATCCTCTACTCTAGTTTGCAGTACCTGGAGGTTGGAATTAATATCCTTCAGGCGTTCATTCGATAAATCCACACGGTTCATCTTGGCACCAACATCAGAGCGGATAGATAAGAAAGTATCCATCCTTGTGTCCAACCGCCCCAAACTGTCGCTTATCCCATTGATGTCACTTGTGCTCAACGCCTTCATTAAATCTTGCATAACTTTAAATACATTATCCGTATCTATTGATTTACCAAACACTTGATCGCCAGTGACATTAACTGATAACCGCACGCCTGCTCCAATCTCGTATTGAATAGTTGTGTTGTCCACATCGATTGTTGCCGCATTGGCCTCGGTATACGGAGCGATATCTGTTATCTGTCCATTGAACACGTGCTTGCCATTAAAATTACTATTACCTAATTCGACGAGTTGGCTGTATAACTGCTTCATTTCACTGTTTATAGCATCCTCAGCTGTTTGAGGATTGGTTCCGTTTGCTGCTTGCACAGTTAGCTCTCGTACTCTCTGTAGAACCTCATTAGTTTTACCTAGCGTAGAGTCCGTATATTCCAACCAGGATGTAGCAGAAGAGACATTCGCTTGGTATTGATCATTCGCAGACAACTCACTACGGTATCTCATAGCAAAGCTAATTCCAACCGGATCATCCGATGGCTTATTAATTCTCATGCCTGTTGCAAGCTGATTCTGTAACTTGTCCATTCGATTGAGATTTGAGCCCAAATTCCGAACCATCTGGGTATTAATCATCGTTTGTGTGATTCTGGTTGGCATAAAGTCCCCACCTTATATTCAAAATAATTATCTGCCGACCGTGCCCATGCCGTTAATGACCTTATCCAGCATTTCATCAAATGTGGTTAAAGATCTTGCCGCAGCGTTGTAGGCGTGTTGATATTTAATCATGTCCGCCATCTCTTCATCCAAAGAAACACCGCTAACAGACTGCCTTCTCGAATCAACCTGATCGACAAGTGCTTGTTGGTTCATTGTTTGTCTCGTAGCTTCCTGTGACTGTACACCTAGTTGTCCTACGATGGCACGGAGAAACTCGTCGAAAGTGCCGCTAGTCAAAAGCGGCGTTCCGTTAGCGCTTGGATCAAAGTCAAACTTCTGATTCTGGAGCGATGCCAAAGCTAACGCGATATCGTTATTCCCTCTAACTACTTTGGTACTGCCATTCGCATCCACATAGGTACGAGAGGAAGCAGCAATATTGGCCACTTTCTTGACGATATCTGGATTTACAGAGAGGCTGTTTGCATTAAACTCCGTAGCACCATCTTTTAAAGTAAAGAAAGGGATTCCGCTTTTCGGTGGATCTTCTAAGGTATAGCCCAAAGCGTGTAGACCGTTAATTCCGTTAACCGTTACTTTCGTGTCGGCCGCTAAGGTGCTCCCTGGTGTCGCGCCGGTAAGGGTTGCGCCAACTGGGATCACTGAACCTGCAGGCAACGTAATCGTTACTGGGCCTTGGACAAGAGATTTAACCATGGAATTGAATTGAAATTTATAACTCTCTAAATATTGATCTCGGGAAACGAGCATTCCATAGATCTCGCCGCTCTGCAAATCCTTGGATTGTAAATTATCAGCAACAGAGCCGGCATCAAGCGAGGTGGTTACATTAATCCCATTAACCAGCTCAACGCTGCCCATTCGCAACGTATATCCGCCAGTCGTATCAACAGCGGTAATATTAACGATTTTGGACAAACCATCTACCAATAGATCCCGCTGATCTCTTAGATCATTGGCGTTATTGCCTAATCCTTCTATTTTAAAAATTTCATTATTCAAATTAGCAACTTGCTGCAACATCGTATTGGCTTCAGAAACCTTAACAGAAATATTATCTGTCAGATTCGCAGATAGATCATCCAATTGCTTCCCTGTATGATTGAAAGCATCGGTCATGGCTAACGCTTTTTCCTTAAGTGCGGCACGAGCTGTCAAGTTATCAGGTTCCTTACTGACATCCTGCCAAGCACTCCAGAAGCCCTCGACCACTTGTCTGATACCAGTATCCGATGGTTCATTCACGATAGCTTCCAACTTCTCTAACGTATCCCTGCGAATGGTCCATTCTCCTAAGGTTTTGTTCTCATCGTAAAATTGCGTATCTAGAAACTTCTCGCGAACTCGCTTGATTTGATCGAATTCAACACCCTGTCCCAATTGCCCTGGAACTGCGCTTCTTGTCATGCTCGCAGGTTCATATGGGAGAGATGCAACCATATTTACTCTTTGTCTCGAATATCCTTGCGTATTCGCATTTGCTACGTTATGTCCGGTCGTTTGTAAAGCCGTTTGTTGTGCGAATAAGCTTCGCTTCGAAATTTCAATGCCAGAGAATGTAGATCCCACCAGCAATTCCCCCCTTAAATGTTCTTATTAAAGACCTTCCTTGAAGCTTATGCTTTCCGGTCAAACATTCCCATTCGCTTCTCATTCTTTTGTTGGGAGGGATTCCGATAAACGACATCATCTTCAGAGGGTCCCATCACAAGATCAATCGTATAATCTATAAATGAAAGTGATTGTTGTATCAATTGTTGATTGGATATATTGATCTCTTTCAACTTCTCCAATACAACCATTAGCTGTTTATGAGCATGTGATAAGGCTTGCTTCTCTTCCGCTTTAAAGATCACCCTAATCAAATCGCTCACTGTTACCTGAGGATTCGGGTTATAGCCACGTGAAATTAAATACTTGCCGATTTCATGAAACCGCTGCTTATCCAGCTCGCTAATATGCCTTACAAGCTTGCTCTCTTTATTAATAATCAAATTAAGCTGGTTCACGTTATTGCTGACTAGTTCCTGAGTCTTCTCTCTGGACAGCTCCAGCAGCGATTCATGCGCCTCAAGAAGCTGTTCCAATATCGTAATCAACGGTTGAATAGACATGGCGATCTCCTATTCCTTAATAAATCTGTTAATATGTTTACTTCAAATATGGGAGCAGCTTCTCTGCAATTTTCTTAGCATCTACGTGATAGGTCCCTGATGAAACTGAATTCTTCAATGACTCGATTCTGAGGCTTTGCTCTTCCGTACGAGCACTGGCTGAAGCTCCTAGAAGTTCCTTGGCTTCTGCAGAGATTTCAACCTGATCCTTCACTTTACCTTTCTTGCCGGCAGCTTGTGCAGAAGTTATATCTCCTGTTTTCTTATACGGATTCACAGCGCCAATGCGCCCATTCTCATTAATTTTCATACCGATACACTCCTATGTTCACTGACCTAAAAAAATAAAAAACCGATAATCGTTAGTACTATTATCGGCATCTTCTATATGAAACTTTATATCTCTATAGACCTATTTCGAATTATCGCTTATCTTTCAGTCGATCACTGATGTTAAATGTAATCCTGTTCTCTTGCTGTCTCCGCTCTTCGTCTCGACGTTCATCTTCCGAAGTATTCTTGACATCCTTCATCAGCTTCGCTCGACATGGTTCACAAATCGTATTTTCACGAATGGCTGTTCCACATACCTCACAGGAGTAAGACATATTCGGAGCGTGCATAATGGAAATCCGGCGTTCTTTAATAAATTTGGTGATTTGCTTTACAGAAACGCCCGTGGCTTCGCTAAGTTCATTGATATTGACTCCCTTATTCTCACGCAGATACTTCAAACATTTCTCATACTGCTGCTCGAGATCCTTCATGCAATTCGGGCAAAACTCTGCGAAGCCTTTCACAAATATCTTCCCACAACGCGAACAATTCGCCACATTCATACCCATTGTATGGCCTCCTCTCAAGGATTCCCAGTTCCCACTTTTTAATTCCAGTTTACCGCAATTCGACAGCTTTTGCCTATTGTTATTTTTATAAAAACAGGACTTTTCTGCTTTCACCTTGCCCAAGTAAGTCCATAAATTTCGACAGATATCGACAATCTCTCCCTTAATGCCATCGCACATTGATTCATTGTACTCCCGGTTGTGTACACATCATCCACGATATAAATAATAATCGCAGACCCCAATACACATAAATCACGCTCACACGAAACATTAACATCAAAAACGTGCGCAAGATCATCGAGCCGCTCATTTCGTTTTTTAAAACTCTGCTTATCTGTGTGCTTCGAACGATTGAGCAAACTTACGACCGGAAGGCCGACACGCCGACCTAGCTCTATAGCCATTTGCTCCGCCTGATTGAATCCCCGCTCCTGCATGCGGCGCTCGCTAACAGGTACGTACGTGATGAACTCCCTCACCTGCCCCGTTCCCACTGCTAGCGAAGCCTCCCTCTCCAGCTGCAGTAACTGAAAAGAATGAACCAGCATATGGCCGAGTACTGCCTTCATGCGTTCATCTCCGCGATATTTATACCTGGCTAGGAGCTCTTTCATCGTTTCATCATATCGGACGGCACTCCGGCTACTTATAAAATGAGCGTGCGGCTTCCGTCGACAATCTGGACAGTACTCCCCTCGTCCGCAGGATGTACAAATTACCTTGCGAATCCACGGAATCCGCGTGTAGCACGCGTGACAAAGTCCTAGTTCACTTCTCTGCAGGCTGCTTACTTGTTTACATAATAAACAGACCTCTCTCTTGGCGCCTAACAGCGAAAATAACGCATTCCCCACTTGCCTACACCACTGGCTCATTTAATTCCTCCTTGCAGAAAACCCTGTTTACGAGCAATACGATTCATCGTACGAATTTGTCGGACGGCCTCTTTCTGTGATTTCGTTATTTCGGCAGCAGCCAAATACACCTTCCCATGCGGGTCATCCTTCGATCTTCCTGCGCGCCCCGCCATCTGGACGAGCGCTGCCTCGTCAAATAGCTTCGAGTCTGCGTCCAAAATGAGAACATCAGACTGGGGCACGGTTACCCCTCTTTCTAGGATGGTCGTCGTGACAAGCACACGGATTTCCCGATTGCGGAAAAGCTGTACCTTGTCTGTACGCGATGCATCCTTGGAGGAGGTTCCCTCTACGCGAACAGCCTCACTTTTCAACTTACTTCTCAATAGCTCTACCATCGGCTCTACGAGCTGAATATTGGGAACGAAGACAAATACCTGGGCTCCTCGTTCAATGGAAACTTCTAACCGGGATTGAATCGATATCGGAATGGTTTGTGACACGATGGACTTTCTTAACGTAGGGGTCGTAATCAACTGCGGGACGGGCAGGGGGTGTTTATGAAAGCGTACGGGTACGCGAACGTGCGGTAAACGCCCGCGCTCGGCGGCTCGCCTAATCCGCACAGGCGGTGTTGCTGACAGCAGGATATTCGTCCCGCTGGGCTTGCATACGTTCTCAGCCGCATAGCTGAGCATAGGGTTGTTGTGATACGGGAAGGCATCGATTTCATCGATGATGACCAGGTCAAAGGCTTGATAGAAGCGCAACAACTGGTGCGTCGTTGCGATCGTGATTTGCCCTTGCTCCCAGCGTTGCTCGCTTCCCCCATACAGCGTGACCACGCTGTAACTAGCGAAAGCCCGCTGGATGCGCGGTTGCAGCTCTAACACCACGTCTTTGCGTGGTGTCGCAATGAGGACACGCCCGCCACGAGCGGCGGTGTAGTGAATGAACGGGAAGATCATCTCCGTCTTCCCGGCACCCGTCACAGCCCAGATGAGGAACTTGCCTGGGCCCCCGGGTTGCTTGCCCTTGATGTAGCTCAGCCCCTCAAGGGACGCTTTGGTTTGAGCATCACTTAGTCCCCAGGGTGCTATATAAGCCTGTAAATCGTCAGCGGCATGCCCCCCAGACACCACTTCACCCGAGCCTCCGAGAACGAGCAAAGAACAGGAGCGGACTCTCCCCATCGTGAGACACTCCTCACAGTAAGGGCAGGCTTGTCCACAGGACAAGCAACCCGTCCAGAACATTCGCTCTGCCCCACTTCCACATCGTTTGCATGCGTAGTCCGAAGCCTTCCTGAACCACCGTCGCCATTCACGCTTTACACGAATGTGCAAGCCATTCGTTAGCGACACATCGCCGTTGAGGTAGGCGAGTTGTAGGTATGCTGTCCACATGTCCTCCATCCCAGCAGCACCAGATGCTCCTATTAGCTGCTGAAGTTCTTCTACCAGCAAAGAACGCCCTCTGCACGCTTCAACGAGACTAATATATGCACTCGGAAGCAGCTTAACTCTGCGAACACGTTCATCACGCCAAAGCGAGTAGTCTATCATTTCCGAACGTATTTCATCTACGTTCGTTACGCCACACGCCGTGGCCTCTCGTTTTACCAACGTAAGTAAGCGTCCCTCATTATCCTTGGGTTCTCCTATCATGAGGCTCTTTCTTAACCCTTCAAGCAGTCGAATCGCTTGCCCTAATGAAACAAAAGGTTCGAACAATACGAGGCCGGCGTCGGCTGCGTAGTGTTCGAACCAATATTGGATATCTGTCTGGGCGTGTACTGTAAATCGCCATTCCCATACATTTCTCTTACGAACGGCATAAATCTGAACCTTCATGGTTTGCGTAAGGACACTCGTGACTTTAGTCGTGAGAGGAATTACGTATTTTTCCCTCCCAATGAATGATCGTGAATATCCTTGCTTCCTCCCTTCGAAAAATAGAATGGTTAACTTTCTCTTTAAATACGAACTAGCGTTTGGTATAATCCAAATGTACTCTTCAAACCACAAAGACGGGTGATCTTGTTGAAGTTGACTCTGACTGCCAAAGTAAAAATTGCACCTGCTCCAGAGCAAAGGGAATGTTTGCACCAGACGCTGCATGCCTATCGTGTGGCCTGCAATTTTACATCACAATTGGTTTTCGATACGAAGGAACTCCATATTCAGAAGCTGCATCTACTTGCGTATCGCGAGCTTCGTGCAATGTTTTCTCTACGGTCACAAATGGCACAATCGGTCATGAAGACAGTCATTGCACGCTACAAGTCCCTTCGCAGCAATGGACATCCTTGGACTTTCGTGCGATTTAAGAAGCCTGAATTTGATCTTGTCTGGAACCGCGATTATTCTCTTACCAAGATGATGTTTTCAATTAATACCTTGTCCGGGAGAATCAAGGTACCGTTCGAAAGCAAAGGCATGGAACACTTCCTTGATGGAACCTGGACATTCGGCACGGCAAAGCTGGTCTTTAAGGGCGGGAAGTTCTTTTTGCATATCCCCATGACCAAAGAAGTGACAGAACCGGCTCTGCATGAAATCGATAAGGTCGTTGGCGTGGATATGGGTATCAACTTTATCGCCGCCAGCTACGATTCCCAAGGAGCATGCACGTTCTTTGATGGTAGGCGAATCAAAGATAAACGTTCTGGATATAAGCAATTACGAAAGCGACTAGGGCAGGTCGGAACGGCTTCCGCCCGCAGAACCCTCAAACGAATCGGACAACGAGAAAACCGTTATATGACCGATGTGAATCATCGGATATCGAAGGCACTCGTCCACCGTTACGGAGCACATACTTTATTTGTTATCGAAGATTTAACAGGCATTCGCCAAGCGACTGAGCGAGTTCACATTCGAGATCGATACGAGACAGTATCCTGGTCGTTCTACCAGCTTCGCCGAATGATCGAGTACAAAGCGATTCGGTCAGGCGCTAAAGTTATTGCCGTTAATCCGCGATATACATCACAGATGTGCCCCAAGTGTCTGCATACGGACAAAGGAAACCGCAACAAGAAGAAGCATCATTTTTGTTGTCAGAAGTGCAATTACAGCTCCAATGATGATCGGATTGGAGCAATGAATCTTCAGCGCATTGGAATGGAGTACATCGCTGAAGTGGCTGTTTAGGTATACCTAAACAGCCGGGCAGAGGTCAGCCTGCCTATCGTAACGCCACTCTAAGGAAGGAGGCTTGTCGCCGTTCTCACTTCCGGGCAGTTACAAGCTCGTGACTTCAGTCATGAGCAGTTGACTCCTCACCGTACTCTCTTCCTATTACATACGTATTTGAAATCGTTTACCGTCAGATAACAGGTATCTTCACAAGTTCCTCCCTATTACTGAGGTGTACAAGTACAACCGGATCTTCGTCGTGCTGACTTAGAAAACGATCGACAGCATCATAATCGGACTGATAACGCAGCTCTAACGCATACGTTTGGGATAAACGCTCAATGATCACTCTCGTATCGTCGGACGAACCCTCATCGATGATTGTTGCTCTGACCTGGTTGCCTTTTATACGCGAAAAGAAAAATAACGAGCGAATAACCCACTCAATCTGATTTTGATTATTTTTGGTAACAAGTAAAATAGCTGTCGGTTTCTTCTTAGTCCCCTTCCGGGCACCCAGTAAGAGATGCAGCATGAGAATGCTCACGCCATAGCAACCGAAGATACAAAGCAATCCAATCCACATAGCGGGTCCCTCCCTTACCTGCAGTGTATGCGGCAGAGCAAAGGGGGGTTCCTAGTGGCACAGAATGGGAGTAGCGTGAATTACAGCGTTACCCAACCATTTTTGATTGCAATAATTACCGCTTGTGTACGGTCATCGACTTCCATTTTTTGAAGAATACTACTTACATGGTTTTTAACCGTTTTCTCACTGATATACAGGAATTCGCCAATCAGCTTATTGCTTTTGCCCTCCGCCATAAGACGTAGCACTTCTGCTTCCCTTTTGGTCAATGGGCTGTTCGCATTATGTATGTATTTCAGACCGGAATCCTTAACGCCTGTGCCTGTTCCAACCACACCAACGTCGTCCAGATATGTCATACGTCTTAATTGATTAATAAGTTTACCCGTCACTTTAGGGTGAATGTAGGCATGTCCTGCAACAACAGAACGAATCGCATTAATCAGCGACTCTGCTTCCATATCCTTCAGCAGGTAGCCTGAAGCCCCTTTACGAAGCGTCTCAAACACATAGCTTTCATCATCATGAATAGAGAGAATGATAACTTTAATATCCGGGAAGATCAGTTTCAATCGTTCTGTTGCAATTACACCATTCTCAAGGGGCATATTAATGTCCATGAGCACAATATCCGGCGTAATTTGATTACACAGTTCAATGACTTGAATGCCATCGCCGCACTCACCGATAACTTCCATATCATCTTCCATATTAATAATTCGTTTAACACCTTCACGAAAAAGCTGATGATCGTCTGCAATGACGATATGCACATTGCGTTTATGACTCGCCGTGTTGTCCATTCTGATTTTCCTCCTTGTTCTCTCCAACGCCGCCGATAGGGATAAGCATCGTAATTTTCGTTCCTGAATCTTTCTCGGACTCCAGAACCATAGTACCCTCTAGCAGCTCCACACGCTCTCGCATTCCCAGTAAACCAAAGTTATTCCCCTTGGCTATTCTTAGTTCTGTCAGAGGCACATTAAAGCCAATTCCGTTATCTACAACGTAGATTTGTACTTGATCTGGTTCTAATGTGAGTTCAACAGATACGAAGGTGGCTCTGGCATGCTTGTATACATTCGATAAAGCTTCCTGCACCAATCGGAAAACCGCAATTTCTAGCCCGGAAGGTATGCGAGTTTCTTTCCCAACCAAGTTAAATTGTGTGTGAACTCGATATTTGTCTTCGAAATCCTGCACATATTTCCGTAAAGTAGGTACAATCCCCAGATCATCGAGCGCCATTGGCCGAAGGTTGAAGATAATTTTGCGAACCTCTTCAAGGCCATTTCTGACTTGTCCCTTCAAATCGACTAACTCATCCTTCACAGCCGAAATATCTTCCTTCACAAGCATGCGTTGGGCAATTTCAGTCCGAAGCACGACGTTCGCCAAGGTTTGAGCCATGCCATCATGAATTTCACGTGCGATTCGTTTGCGTTCTTCCTCCTGGGCCAAAATGATTTTCAACCCCAGCAGTTGTCGATTCTTAGCAGACTCGAGTATTCGTGTTAATTGATTGAGATCCCCTGATAAGTATTCCAATGCAACATTCATCTGAGAGACTATGGTCTCAGCGCGTTCTACCTGCTTGTCCACATTTTTCATGCGAACCTGCAGGTCATTGCGACGGATCTTGAGATTATTCTCTTTTTCCCGCGCAACGGTTAGCTGTAATTGAAAAGCGATAGCGGCTTCATAAGCAATCTTGATATCTTCTTCACGATACTTGTTGAAATCACGACTAACCTCAGTGAGTCGGATCCGCGACCTCTTGTATTCTTTCTCTAACATATCCACGAGATCAATCGTGACACCCGTCTCATGCTTAATGTCATTCAGCTCCCGAGCAAGTGATTCTTTCTCAAAGCGTGATGACTGAGCAATCTCAAACAATTGATACTTGCTGCTCTCCATGACGTTAATGGCGTTGGTAATGACCTGGTCTATAGCGTCTGGTTGCACATGAAACGAGCTCCTTTAATAAAACCTTATAGTAGTAAGTTGTCTACCCCATATTGTAGCATAGTTCTTCCCGTTTGCCGTGTACTTCTAGTACTATTTATTCAATAGAAATTCCGTAATTCTGGGGATCCCAGCCTACTTTAAAGCCTAATTTCTCAGAAACGAGCCGTAATGGGACCATAGTCACATTATTCATGATCGTTGGTGATACCTCTGCTGTGACTCGCACCCCATTTACAAGCAGATCCGTTTGATCAATCCACAAGTCAATAAGCTTATCACCACGCATGACAGTTACCTTACGTTCTTTGTCATCCCACTTCACCGTTCCACCCAATGCCTCTGTGACGAAACGAATCGGAACCAAGGTATTATCCTTCACGATCGTCGGTGCTTGCTCCAAAGTCATCGGTTTACTGTTTAAGCTTGCTTGCTTATTATTTACGGTAAGTTTTATTGCATTTTTCGGTAATGCTGGCAGTTGTCCTTTATAAATAAATGAAATATCGTCAATATTAATTTTCCCTTTAGCGGCTCTTTCATCCTGTCCGTTCGCTGGATTTGCGACATAAATGCTTTTCACGATAAGGGGAGCCTTCAGACCAGACACATCCGCTGTAACCTTCCGCCAGCCTGTCCAGTTCATATTTTCTGTAAAACTCACTAAATTCGACTTGCCATTCGCATCGACAACTTCTGCGCGAACCCAATTGAAACTGCCATCCCCTAGGACTTTAGCGGTAATAAATTCAGGTTCACCCTCTATTGGCGCACCATTCCCATTATTAAACTTCGCATAAGCTGCTTTGGTACCCAGTCCTTTTGAGAAGTCATAGGCGATCTCCAAGTTCTTATTTCCATTGTTTTGTGCAATATTGACTGTAGAAACAACTTCAGCCGGAAATTTATCCCCTGTTGTCATGACAGCAAATTTATCTAAGTCATACCATACTTTCTCCTGCCCTACGGGTAGTGTGACCATTGTACTATACCCATCGTATCGTGCAATGACCTGAGCCGTTTGCGCCCCTGCCGTACTATCTACGTGCAGCACGCCGCCCGTAATCGTCCCCTTAACCCCACTAAGCTCCCATGCAGCAGATGCCGCGGGTAATTCTCGCGTTGCTCCACTTCGTGTTGTAACGGTAATTGGAAGCTTGAAATCGCCGCCCTCTGATAATGAGAAAGCCCCCGAGCTAAAAGTCATCGACGTAATCTGATCACGCCCGACAACTTCGACATCCATACTTGCAGATCCTTTACCTGATTGAGCGACAATCTGCGTTTTCCCAGGCATAATCGGTGTATAAACATTATCTTTGAACGAGCCATTGGCCATCGTGCTGCTCCATTGTGGAACAATGCCTGTTGTTGCAATCGGATTATAATAATCATCATAAGCTTTAAATTGATAAGTGCTGGATTCATTCATGAATAATAAGGATTGTCCTTTTAAAATAAGACCTTTCAACTCACCCTTCGGCGCTGTCGAATACACGCCCAATCCATTTACAACGGCACGTTGATTGCCATTCTGCGTTTTGTTCCACAGCTTCGGATCCACATCTCCTAGCGGCCTAGACACCATCTGTGTCGATCCACCGCCATCGAGTACCATTCCCCTCCAGACACCCGCATCAATCATGAATTGCTGCAATTCAGGGAGCGTCATTCCAGTACTATCGCCGCTTCGATCAGATGTTATGATATAGGCCTTCTTCAAATCCTGGGAGTAACCAACTGCTGTCCGTGAAAGTGGACTATATCCTTGAAAATCATTAATATTCCGCGTAAAATAGCTCGGCTTCGCCTCATCTACCAGCAACGTGCTGCCGCCAATGAGCATTTTGAAGTTTTTCCAATCATAAGTCTTGGACGCATCGTGTGGAATCATGTCATATTTCGTCGTGATTTTATCCCCAACCTTGAGATGCTTGACAATAAACTCTCTAGCCAAACCGGAGCCTCTTAGGATATATCCATCCGCAGGAGCCATCATTTTCACATTCGTATCGATCTGAATCTCCTTGACGATATCATTCTGGATGAGTGCCTCAGTTGGTACGTGTGTGCCATCTACAGCACGCTGCGTCATCGCCCAAGCACTTGTATAAAGGAAGAGGCCATCCGCAATCATCGGTACGTCATTATCGTCCCAGTAGAACGTTTTGTTCACGCCGCCAAGCTCGAATGAAGTGCCATCTTTCGCCGTAACCTTACCCTGAAAATCGAAAATATCAATAATCGGCTGATTCGTTTTCGTAATGGCAAAAGAGTATAAACCCGAAATCTTCGCAGGCGTCGCCATCACCTGACCATTGGTAATCTGTGCACCTTCCGGCACCCCTTCAGCTTGTGTGTTATAGAAGTCACCATTTACCCCTGCCACAGCACCCGTATCCTTCACCATGCCAAGCACGCTCTGGTTCTTCGTGAACTGGTTCTTCGTCCCCGCCATTGCGTCTATCTTCACGTTCGGGTTGGTCAGATCAACCTCGATCACATTGGCATTCACCGATACTTCTTTATTGCTCCTTGTTGTAGTCCATACGTAATTCTTCATAATTGCACCCGATGTTATCGTCTCCTGCGAGCTCAGCGTCAACTTCGTGCCCGCCGCGTTCACTGTTGTACCTGACACCAACTGCCACATCATGGCGCAAGCTAGCGCAGCTACTCCTACTTGCCTCTGTACCTTCATGTTGTTGTTCCACTCCTCTTTTATATCTAATTCTAGTATCTATTATTTAATCGATAATTATATAGACTCTTAAACTATGGAAAAAGTTACGATATTCTCCATGTTGTATTCATATGCCGTAGAGACACACAAATAAGAACCCAAACCAAAAGAGAGCATAACCCTACCTGGGTCTGCTCTCTGCTTGAGATGCGTGGGATCTATAACATACAATTAAATTATTTGCTTTAATTTTGCTTCTTGTTCAATTGAACGCGCTGAGAGCAGCTCAATGATTCGATGTTGTTGTTCTTGAACAACTTCCAACCGCTTCACGATCTCATTGGTTTCTAGCACGGCTTGTTTGATTTGTGATTGTTCGAACTCGAGCCTATCCAATCGAGAGTCTATACCATCTAATCTTTCAATAACTGGTGATAATTCTGCTCTAATTATACTGGTAAGTGATTCCTTCAAATCGTTATCCAAAATATCGCTCTCCCTTCGTATACTTCCGCAGAACTTATCATGTTCTTATCATAACATAATTCCCTATGAATTAGCATCAGATGACATATACATATACTACCATAATTGTTAGCAAAAGAAAACGACTATATTTACTTTAGTTAACGAATATACAAAGAAAAAGCCGCCCACAAAGGACGGCATCTCTATATCTTAATGCTTAAGCTCTAGAGCTTGTGCTTTCAAAGTTTCCGCTTTATCTGTACGCTCCCAAGGAACATCTAGATCGTTACGGCCGAAGTGGCCATAAGCCGCTGTTTGACGGTAGATCGGTCGACGAAGATCAAGCTCTCTAATGATACCAGCTGGGCGAAGGTCAAAGTTTGTGTGAATTAGCTCAACAAGCTTCTCTTCACTCACTTTAGCCGTTCCAAATGTATCAATAGCAATGGACACTGGACGTGCAACCCCAATCGCATAAGCCAATTGAACTTCACATTTCTCAGCAAGACCAGCTGCTACAATGTTCTTCGCAACATAACGCGCCGCGTAGGCACCGGAACGGTCAACTTTTGTCGGATCCTTACCGGAGAATGCGCCGCCGCCATGACGAGCATAGCCACCGTACGTATCAACGATAATTTTACGACCCGTCAAACCAGCATCGCCTTGAGGTCCGCCGATAACAAAACGGCCTGTTGGGTTAATGAAATAGTTCGTGTTCTCATCCAATAAATGCGCTGGAACGATCGGGTTAATAACGTGTTCTTTAATGTCACTTTGGATTTGCTCCAAAGTTGTATTCTCATCGTGCTGTGTGGATACAACGATCGCATCTACACGAACTGGCTTATCGTCGATATACTCAACTGTAACTTGTGTTTTACCATCTGGACGCAGGTATGGAAGAGTTCCATTCTTACGTACTTCTGTCAAACGACGAGCCAATTGGTGAGAAATCGAGATTGGAAGAGGCATAAGCTCAGGCGTTTCATTAACTGCGAATCCAAACATCAAGCCTTGGTCACCAGCACCAATTGCTTCGATTTCTTCATCGGACATGGAACCTTCTCTTGCTTCAAGGGCTCTATTAACACCTTGTGCAATGTCAGGAGATTGTTCATTCAAAGAAACAAGAACCGCACAAGTTTGGGAGTCAAAACCGTACTTCGCACGTGTGTAACCAATTTCCTTGATGGTTTTTCTTGCGATGGCTTGAATATCCACGTATTCAGAACTTGAAGTAATCTCACCGATTACCAATACTAAACCAGTTGCTACAGAGACCTCACATGCTACACGAGCATTCGGATCATTAGCAAGAAATGCATCCAATACCGCGTCAGAAATTTGGTCACAAATTTTATCTGGATGACCTTCTGTTACGGATTCGGATGTAAATAAACGACGTCCACGTACTTGCGCCATATCATTCATCCCCCTACTTAATCATTAGTATGTTTGAAAAGCTTTTACACGATGCCACTTTATGATAAAAAAATCGGGCCCGGCTTTAGCGGCAGCTTTTCACGCCAAACGGAATCCCTCTTTTGCGCTCATGCGCTGTAAGGATTAATGAATTCCGCAAATAAAATGAACCTTTTCCGATAGGAAAAGGTTAAATGAAAGATTGACCTTCAATTAGTTATCTTACTTCATTTGTCGTCTAGTGTCAATTCATCAAAGCATTCTTTTATAAAGGATATAAATGCGGAAATTCAATTAAAGACTGAACAGTGTTTCCTCCGCGCGCTGGATTAAACGCGCTGTGATCCGTCCGCCTACGGCCCCCGCGTCTCTCGACGTAATATGTCCCCAATAATCCTCTTTCATCGATGAAGCTTGGATAGAACCTAACTCCGTCGCGAACTCCGTGTCAGCATTCAGCGACATCTGTTTCCCTACTGGCAGGCCCAATTCTGCAGCAATTTCATACTTGAGAATATCCAATGCCTTCTTCGATTCTGGAACCACTTTACTTCTAGCCATAACCAAACGCCTCCTCAGAGTTTAAGTTGTGATCATGCACTCGATAAGCAGCTACCTCTCTGCTGGGTACAATGATTAGTATGGCTAGAATCATTAAGGCAACACGCATAAGAAGTTGTCAGATTGGGTAAAATTATGGAGTAGACATTTATTATGGCGAGACCTTACTACCGTCTGCATTCAAAATCAAATATCCACCACGCACCATGACATAAATGGATGTGTCATTCTTCGGCGAAGGCTTAATTCCTCGGCCCTCCGCTGGGAAAATCAAAAGATGATTTTGCGCCACTTCCGTACCCGCTGCCAAATCTTTGCCTCCCGTTACATCCGGGATGCCGTTCTCATCGTTGCTCACCGCAAGCACACGGCCGGTTCGCACGATAAATTCAGCGCCAGCTCCGGCGTACAAAGTTTGTCCACTAAGCAATTGGACAACCTTCATACTCACCGCTGGCGTAGGTGTAATACTCGTGCCTCCGTTGCTTCCAGCAGCAGCTGCGATTGCGGAGGCCACGATCTCCTTCACCTTGGCTTCGCTTAAGGTGTTTTGCTCGAAGTAGCTTTGCGTGATTACTGGGTCGGTTGTGCCTGGTGATGGGGCTTCGGCTTGGGAAGTCGAGATGAAAGTACTTAATAGAAATGTTAGTAAGATTGCTGTTAGGAATAGTCTGATTTTCATGAATTCTCTCCTTTTTATATATCTTTGATCTTTATAGTAAACCAATCAACTTTTAATTACCATTTTTAATAGAATCAAGCAACTCACTAGGTTCAGAATAAAAAAGAAGCCGAGACGGATGTCTCGACTTCTCTCATAGTTGTGTTAATTACTTAACAATAACTTTGAAGGTAATAACTTTGGAACCAATGATTGCAGTTACGTTGAAAGTGTCTCCAGTTGCAACGTGAGCTTGATCCTTAACAGTGTCAGCAACAGTAAGGTTGGAAACGATAATGTTATCTAGAGCAAAGTCTTCAGTGATCTCTACACCATATTGGTCTACAGATTTAACAATGCCTTCTACTACTGCTTCCAACTCACCGATAGTGTTAACATCAGCTGCAAGAGCAGAGATAACGCCATCAGATTCTTTCTTAGCTTCACCAGCAGTAGCTGCGAAAGTATCTTTCAAAGACAATGTTTCAATTGAAGGGGTTGCTTTGGATACTTTAACAGTTACAGGGATAGTTTGAGTAGTTGCACCTTTCACAACAACAGTTACAATAGCGTCAGCAGATGTGTCTGTGCCACTGAAAGTAAAGCCAGTTGCAGTTACTTTACCAGCAGCTGCTTGATCCGAACCACGAGTGTATCCTACAGCTCCATTACTGCTGATTACATCGTAGTTAGCTTGTGCGTTAGGAACAGTTACTTTGGAACCGTCAGCTAGAACACCTGTTACAACTAGCTCTTTACCGTATGTTCCAATAGCGCCGCCATTGTAAACAGTGCCGCCTACAGTTGCTTCGTAAGATGCGATGTCAGCATTCTCAACAACATTTTGTGAGTAAGTGAACGAGCTATTAGCGACTGGAGCGAATGCTGCAGTATCCGTTGCTTTTTCAAGTTTCAATGTGATTGTGGAGGACCCTTTAGCTGCACCAGTCAGTACTACTGACTGCGTATCATTTACATATACGTTAGTAGATACGCTAACATTGCTTGCGGAACCAGTTTCAACAACTACACGATACTCAGGAGCAGCGCTAGCAACTGAAAGGCCATCACCCCAGTTAGGAGTCATGTCGCGACCGTATTGGTCTTTAACTACTACTTTTGCTTTATCAATTGCTACAGTACCCGTTTTCAGAACTGATGTGCTGAAGTCTTTAGTAGCTGAAATTACAGTTGGAACTTTAGCATCTACCACGTTAACTGTTAATTGGTGTACTTTGTTAGTCTTAGTAACAACGGTGATGATTACAGTACCCTTAGCAGCGCCGCGAAGCTTCATGTTCGTTTTGTTAGCTACTACGTCTTTCTCGAATACAACTGTACCACTTGTTGGGTTTACAGAAGTAAAGGAACCAAGTGTCGGATGTGCAACTTCTTTGTTAAATTGATCAAGTGCAGTGAATGGAATTACTGTGTCCTCAGCTGCTACAGCCAAAGCAGGAACTGTCATTGTGAAGTTATCAACTTTAACGGAATCCTTAACTACTACGTCGAAACTGGATTTAGCACCAGTGGACTTGGAGATAAGAGTCACATTAGAAGTACCAGCTGTCAAACCGCCTGACAATAATAGTACTGCTTTGTTAGCACCATCAATAGTAAGGTTGTTGAAAGTTGCAGCGTTGTTCGTGTATCCATTCACTGAAACTACTGCAGTGTTGGAAACCGTAACGAGCAAGTCAGATGCAAGAACACCTGTGTCAGTTAGACTATTACCATATTGATCTTTAGCTTCAAGTACTAGGCTATACTCGCCAACATTAGTATTACCAGCTTGAAGATCTGTTTTTGTAGTAGTGCTTTGATATTGAGATTTGATTTCAATTGCAGAAACATTTGCTACAGCTCCGACGCTTACAGATGCACTCGCAAATGTACCGTTAGTGTGAATCAAGGACACTGCGATTGGATCGGTAATCTTGAAATCAGTTGTACCGTTGTCGATTGTGATAGTACCACCAGATACAGCATTACCACCAACAATTGTTCCTGCGCTAGTAGTAGCAGTTAGGGACGTGGAACTAGTGATCTCTTCATTGTATTGGTTAAATACTTTGTAACCAACTTTAACTTGAGTTAGATCGTCGCGAACCAATACCGCCTTGTCAGAATTAAAGGTGATTTTAGTAACTTTCTCAGCTTCTACTTTAGCAGTGCCAGTCAGTTCTGCGCCTAGGCCAGTTACGGTTACAGTGTAATCAGCTGCAGCTAAAGCGAAAGGAAATTCAATAACTGCAGTTTTCTTGTCTTCGGAGAATGTAACTGATTTAGTATTAACAGCGTTAGTACCGTTCTTAACTGCGATAACAGCTTTGCTTGAATCAACTGCTTTGTTGAAAGTAACTGTGATTTTCTTAGCGCCAGTTGCTTTAACGTCCGCAGTTACAGTTTGAGTAGCTTGAATCGCTTGATCAGCAGCGTATGAACCAACAACAAGATCAGCACGAGTAGCAAGTTTAGCGCCGTCAGTACCTAGGTCGATACCTGCTGCTTTAACAACTGCTAGGTAACCATCGTACCAAGGTGTAGTTACAGGAACAGTAGCACCTTTACCAAAGCCTTTAACAAGCAATGTTGCTAGTTGACCAATTGTTACGTTATCTTTTGGAGCGAAAGTAGTGTCAGTCATACCATCGATGATGCCAGCTTTTTTAGCTGCTTCGATGAAAGGAATTGACCAAGCGATGGAAGCATCAGTACCGTCAACATCTTTGAAAGAAGAAGTTGTTTCAGTACCAACCGTAAGACCAAAGATTTTAGCAACAAGTTTAGCTGCTTCTGCACGAGTCATGTTACCAGTGATATCAAAAGTTGTATCTGTTTTACCATCCATGTAACCTTTTGCAAGCAAAGCGTTGATTGCAACTATTTGTGCTGGTGTTGCACTTGCCAAATCTGTGAAGTCTGCTGCAGTTTTAACTGTTGCTGCTGTTGTTGCTGCTGTTGGAGCAACTGGTGTTGTGTCAGCCATTGCCACCGATGCAAACAATGAGAACGCTAGAGTAGCGGATGCTAGTACTTTTAAACTTTTTTTCATAACCTTTTTTTCTCCTCCTTGAATATCGTGAGTTTTATTTTTTAAGTTAGGCATTTCTTTATTTGAGCTCAATTCACTCATCTTATTGTTCACCCCCTCTCCAGAGTTAGAGCATAATATAACTAAGGTTCGCTTGTGGTCTTGGTAGCCACATTTGAAACTAGTAAACTTTGAATGAAAATACTTCAGCTAGACCAATTTACATTATACATTGCTCATGAATAACCGTAAAGATTTATTTTTGAGCAAACCATTAACAAATCTTGCTTGGGATACTCTCAAAGTATTAAACGCAACATATCAATAAAAGTTGCGATTACTCGAATAATTATTTGCTGTATATCTTTTCGCTCTCTTTGCTATACTCTCAGTATACAATTGAGTGTAATATAATTCATTGCTAAGTATTTTCCATTGCCACTTGTGCAAAAAAAGAAGCCGAGAGGGATATCTCGACTTCTCTTTTTGTTACGTCAATTACTTAACGATAACTTTGAAGGATATAACTTTGGATCCAATAATTGCAGTTACGTTGAAGGAATCTCCAGTTGCAACATGAGCAAGATCTTTTGTAGTGTTAGCAACAGTTAGATTGGACACAATAATGTTAGCTTGTGCAAAGTCTTCGCTGACCTCTACACCATATTGGTCAACTGACTTAACGATACCTTCTACTGCTGTTTCCATTTTAGCCATAGTATTAACATCATTAGCAAGTGCCGAGATCACACCGTCAGATTCTTTCTTAACTTCACCATTAATTGCTGCGAAAGTATCTTTCAAAGACAGTGTTTGAATTGAAGGATCAGCTTTAGATACTTTAACTGTCACAGGGATGCTTTGAGTTGTTGCACCTTTCACAACTACAGTTACAACGGAGTCAGCAGAAGTGTCAGTACCACTGAATGTAAATCCAGTTGCAGTTACTTTACCAGCAACCGCTTCATCTGTGCCACGAGTGTAAACTACAGCTGTATCGCTGCTGATTACATCGTAGTTAGCTTGTGCGTTAGGAACAGTTACTTTGGAACCGTCAGCTAGAACACCTGTTACAACTAGCTCTTTACCGTATGTTCCAATAGCGCCGCCATTGTAAACAGTGCCGCCTACAGTTGCTTCGTAAGATGCGATGTCAGCATTCTCAACAACATTTTGTGAGTAAGCGAACGAGCTATTAGCGACTGGAGCGAATGCTGCTGTATCCGTTGCTTTTTCAAGTTTCAGTGTGATTGTGGAGGACCCTTTAGCTGCACCAGTTAGTACTACTGACTGTGTATCATCTACATATACGTTAGTAGATAAGCCAACATTGCTTTCGGAACCCGTTTCAACAACTACACGATACTCAGGAGCAGCGTTAGCAGCTACTGTGCCATCACCCCAGTTAGGAGTCATGTCGCGACCGTATTGGTCTTTAACTACTACGTTTGCTTTAGCAATTGCTACAGTACCAGTTTTCAGAACTGATGTGCTGAAGTCTTTTGTAGCTGAAATTACAGTAGGAACTTTTGCATCTACCACGTTAACAGTCAATTGTTGTACTTTATTGGTTTCAGTAACGACGGTGATGATTACAGTGCCTTTAGCTGGGTTGTGTAGTTTCATATTCGTTTTGTTAGCTACTACATCTTTCTCGAATACGATTGATCCGCTTGTAGTGTTTACAGATGTGAAGGAACCAGTTGTCGGATGTGCAACTTCTTTGTTAAATTGATCAAGCGCAGTGAATGGAATTACTGTGTCCTCACCTGCAACAGCCAATGCAGGAACTGTCATTGTGAAGTTGTCAACTTTAACGGAATCCTTAACTACTACGTCGAAACTGGATTTAGCACCAGTGGACTTGGAGATAAGAGTCACATTAGAAGTACCAGCTGTCAAACCGCCTGACAATAAAAGTACTGCTTTGTTAGCACCATCAATAGTAAGGTTGCTGAAAGTTGCAGCGTTGTTCGTGTATCCATTCACTGAAACTACTGCAGTGTTAGAAACCGTAACGAGCAAGTCAGATGCAAGAACACCTGTGTCAGTTAGACTATTACCATATTGATCTTTAGCTTCAAGTACTAGGCTGTACTCGCCAACATTAGTATTACCAGCTTGAAGATCTGATTTTGTAGTATTGTTTTGATATTGGGATTTAATTTCAATTGTAGAAACATTTGCTACAGCGCCAACATTTACAGTTGCACTCGCAAATGTACCGTTAGTGTGAATCAAGGACACTGCGATTGGATCGTTAGTCTTGAACTCAGTTGTACCGTTGTCGATTGTGATAGTACCACCAGATACAGCATTGCCACCAACAATTGTTCCTGCGCTAGTAGTAGCAGTTAGGGACGTGGAACTAGTGATCTCTTCATTGTATTGGTTAAATACTTTGTAACCAACTTTAACTTGAGTTAGATCGCCGCGAACCAATACCGCCTTGTCAGAATTGTAGTTGATTTTAGTAACCTTCTCAGCTTCTACTTTAGCTGTACCAGTCAGATCTTTGCCTAAGCCAGTTACGGTTACAGTATAATCAGCTGCAGCTAAAGCGAAAGGAAATTCAACAATTGCAGTTTTCTTATCGTCAGAGAAAGTAACAGACTTGGTGTTAACAGTATTAGTACCATTTGCAATTGAGATAATAGCTTTATTTGTATCAACAGCTTTGTTAAAACTTACAGTGATTTTCTTAGCGCCAGTTGCTTTAACATCTGCAAGAGTTACAGCTTGAGCCGATTGAACCGCTACATCAGCAGCATAAGAACCACTTACTAGATCAGCACGAGTTGCCGCTACGGAACCGTCAGTTCCAAGGTCAACACCGTTTGCTTTTGCTACATCCATGTACCCTTGGTACCAAGGAGTTGTCACTTTAACATCAGCTACTTTACCAAGACCTTTAACGAACATTGTAGCCAATTGACCGAGTGTTACGTTAGCTTTTGGTGCAAATGTTGTATCAGTCATACCATCAATGATTCCAGCTTTTTTAGCTGCTTCGATGAAAGGAACTGACCAAGCGATGGAAGCGTCAGTACCGTCAACATCTGCGAAAGAAGAAGTTGTTTCAGTCCCGACTGTCAATCCAAGTACTTTAGCAACAAGCTTAGCTGCTTCTGCACGCGTCATGTTACCTGTGATGTCAAAAGTTGTATCTGTTTTACCTTCCATGTAACCTTTAGCAAGCAAAGCATCTACTTTAGTTGCCATTGCTGTATCTAATCCAGCAAGATCTGTGAAGTCTTTAGAAGTTTTCACAGCCGCGGTAGTTGTCGCGGAAGTTGTTACAGGAGTTACAGTTGTATCAGCCATTGCTACCGATGCGAACATGGAGAATGCTAGAGTTGCCGTTGCTAGTACTTTAAGGGTTTTTTTCATAATTTGTGTTTCCTCCTAATATATTAAAGTTTTTGTGTTATAAAAACTTATCGCCAACTGTGCAATATTTGAATCACTGTCTAGGTTCAACTTACTTGATACATTTCCGTGTAGCCTGTCGTCTATCACCTCGGCTACAAACTTAGTATACAATACTCTATACTAAGTTTCCTTGCTAAGTATTTTCCAGACGTGTTTCTCTTGACCTACAAATAGAATCTTACAGATCAATTGTAAAGAAACTATGATTGGTAGCTTAATTTGAACTAAAAGTTCACTGAAGGTTTCCTGAAAGGAAGCGAAGCTGCAAGCGCACAAAAGCCCATCTCCGAAGAGATGGGCTTACTTTAATGCTGCCTTAGTTAAGGTTCGTCGGGAATACTTCGGAGTACTTCTGCAGCAATCTCACTGCGATTTGACCCGCTTCTGCGCGCGTTAAGTTGGCAGTTGCATCAAATCGTACGGTTTGCTTCTTCTCGCCAACTACATGCTCATTAGGCTTGCCTAACATGACGCCTGCTTTACTCACTGCATCGATCGCAGGAATCGCATAATAGGAAAATTGGGAAGAGTCCGTATACAGCTTGGACAAGCTTGTCGCAAGCTTAGCATCATTAATGGCAAGCTTGAACTCTAGCGCGCGCGCTATCATCGTAGCGGCTTGCTCACGAGTTAGTTTCAGATCGGCTCCGAAGAATCGATTATCAAGGCCTGCGATAATACCTGTTCGCGCCGCGGTCTCAATGTGAGCATAATCCCATGTCAACGAACGTGCGCCAGGACCAATTTCAAAGAATGTTTGGTTGTTGTCATAGTTCAGTGGAATGTTTAATGATTTTACAAGCATGGATGCGAACTCTCCACGTGTTGTTAAATCATCTGTACCAAACGTGTCGAAACGCAAGTTAGGCATTAAACCTTTCGAGAAAAGTGCCTCAAGCACATTTCGTGCCCACGGATGATTCGTTACATCAGGGAATCCATACTTTAATTTCGTAACCATATAGTAACCGAAATCATCGAAAGGAACTGTGATCGTATTGTTTTTGGCATCTACTTCCCCGCCGAGATTAATCCATTCTCCTTTGTCGTTAAAGAAGAATACGGTAATGGTTGTACCTACTGCTTCAATAACACTTTTGTCATACGTCAATTTAAGTGTGCCTCTGTTAGTAGGAACGACTTTGCGGGTAGCTGGGAACAAAGTAAATGTTCCTTCCGTTGAATACGGAGCAAGCCCGTCTGTTGCTGGTTTATAGTTAGCTGATCCAACAACTCCTTCTTCTCCAACACCGCCCGAAATCCAGTAGACAGGAGATACGCGGCTAAAGTTTCTTCTGTTAATTTCGGATACATATCGTTGTACTAAAATGTCAGGAATTCGGATGACAGATTGCCCTAATGGTGCTCTAGCATCGGTCCGAGCATCAATATCTCGGTTGATAATATTCCCGTAATCGTTCCTTCTCTCAACAACACCATCTGTCGGGTCTGCAATCCCAAACAACACATTCGTTTTATCATAGAATTGTGTTACACCATTAGCAGGATTAGCAGACTTTAGAATCGTCCCTTTAGGGAAGGAGAGCTCTAAGTTTTTATCGAAAATGGTGTGCTTCGTTTTGATTTGTTCCATGAACTCAGAATCTTTCTGAATGGCACTCGCGTAGAACACCGTAACGGTTTTTTTGAGTGAGCCACCAGGACGCGTAATAACTAAATTAAGTACAGTTTCTTTATCAGGTTTTAAACCAACAAAATCATAAATGAAACGATCACTCATATCCGGTCTTTGCGTCGCATTAACTCCATTAATAGCTACAGTTATTGCACCCTCGGCTTCTACGTCAAAGTGGACAAAGTTTTTATTTACAATAATCCGGTCTCCAACGGAAGCCACAGGAGAGAGAATACGGAATGGTTCCAATACGCGTTCTATTTCTAAGCGTTGGTGAACTTTAGCGCCCGTAATGTTCGTTAACTCTAAGGTGTACACGTGGCTACCCGGAGCGTCAAATATCAAATTATTCAACCGTACCACGAGATTAGTCTTGGTTCCACTCAAATCATAGGCAGGCGTTGTACCTGATGCTTGTTTACTAACAAGAGTAGGTAAACCGTTCGTGACATCTGGGATGCTTCCTGGATCTAGGGTTAGAATAACATCCGTTCCTCTTTTCACTACGATGCTATTGACGCCCCCTACCTTAAAGGATAAATCATAATTTTTTCTACTCGTGACATATTTATCTTTTACAAATTGCATATCTGGACTAGTAAAGAAAATTTGTGATAAAAGCGCATCCGACATCGGCATGGATTGGAAGCCAACACGACCGCCTATTGGAAGGGCAGATGGTTGGAATCGTTCGATGACAGGTACATTCTTGTCTACAACATAAATACGAATCTCTTTCGATATGTTACTTACACTTGTTCCGTTGGTATAGGTTCCAGTAAAGACGAGTCTATTTTCCCCGACAGAAAGTGAAGGTTCAACAGGAGGGCTCGCCAAGAGGTTTACGGGTCTAGGGTCACCTATTTTGAGATGTAGATTCTTTAATGTATTGTCTGTATTAAGTGCAAATGTAGTATTCGTGATTAATTGACCATTAAGAAATAGCTCATGATTTGTTAAATCGTCATAGCCAACATATGCACCAGTAATAGGCAAATCAACACCTGTTGGATAGGAGATCCGGGAATCAATCTCTATCGTTTGCCCATCAACTAAGTTGTCTATTGAGATGAAGTTTTTGGAAACATACGACACTGATGCCCTATAATCTGAAACTGCACCTGCAAATTGAAGGGATACGGACTGGCTACCGCTAGGAAACCCTTTCACCTTATAGACCTTCTTATTGGGAGCTACAGTAATAGGTGTAGTGCTAGCATCCGTGATGTAGTTACCTACATATTCAATCGAAAGCGGCGCAATGCCAATAGGAAGCAGTTTTCCTGTAAGCTCGGAAGTGTCCTGGTCTGGCATATTACCTATTTCAATATCTCGATTGGTTTCTACTAAGATGTAGAATTCCGGCTTCTGAATCTCACTGTGATCTAAAGGTTCCTTGCTATAAGTCGAATTAATATTAACTAAATCATCCGGTGCAGTAGGAACAGCTCTGCTATCCGTGATCATGTAAACATTATTGATTACAACATCTCTCGGATAATATTTAAATGAATTAGTAGCGACACCTCTGAACTTATCGTAATAAACATCTAAAGAGACTGTTTGTATTTGGGCATAACCAGAAGGACCTGGTTGAAAATCAAAAGCATTAGTTGTGAAGTCAACAATTTTGTAAGCTGGTGTTACACCGTCACTCCCAGGAACAACCAATATTTGATTAGTCGCTAAAGCATCTATCCCAATATTCGTACCATTGATTTGAACAGATGCATTAGTTACGAAGTCTCGTGCGCTATATGGAACAATCATTTCTACATTAAGGCTTGCTTGTTCTGGCACACCGTTGTCCGCCGTCAAAATTGGAACTTTATTTAATATAGAGCTGCTCCAATCATTATCATGTATAACTTCAATTTTGTTAAAAGGATTCTCATCATCAAAATAATAAATCGTTCTAGTCACTTTCAATTCGTTAGCTGGATTCGTAATAATGATATTTAATGTATTCGTCCCGGGATTTAATCTAATCGCTGGGGCAAAGAATGTACCATCATCTAGAATAGACGCCTGATATCCATTTACGGATACATTGGTTGCATTCAGGGCTTTACCTTCAAGAATGATTTGCTCTGTGTCCACAACCATACTAGTACCTTGGTTTAGGTTAGCTGAAGGGTTGGAGCCAGAGGTCACTTTTAAATTACTGAGGTAAGGGACTTCATCGTACATAATGTAAAAAGTATCTGTCTTATTCACCCCACCCTGTATACCAGTGAAAGTAACACGGTTATAACCTGGATACAAAGGTAGTGCTGTTGCAGAGAATCTGTTGGAAGAGCTTGCTGTAACACCTTTCGTCGTCGTACGATTGGTATCTGTTTTCCAAGCTCCCTGGGTGAATAGTAGCTGCTCAATCTTCACAGTCATTGTATCTTTGGATACGAATTGATAGGAGCCATTAATCGTAAGTTCTTTGTTGGTCGTAACAAATACATTCCCTCGTGCTAATGCTGTGTTTTTAGTTAAATCTGTTTCATTTTCATTTACATTTGACGTTCGGGAAATATTTGTATCATCCGGAATAAAAAACGTCGCAGCTGCTTGAACTGGACTGGCGAATGGTATTAGCGAAATTAATAACGCCGCAATCATTGTCCATGCTAAAAATCGCATTTTAAACATGCTTGTACCTCTCCTTTTCCTAAGCTGTCGTAGCTGTAGTTAGTTTTATAACCTTATATCGGCAAATAAGGCCCTATAGTTTAGTGAAACCCCGCGGAAATTTCAGCAAAAAAAAGATCTCCATCGATTAGATGGAGATCTCTCTCATTACAAAGTCATTTATTTACCCATGCGATCGCTTTGAACTTGCTTGCCTACAATTCTTTGCAGGAAGTTGATCACAGGTTTGCGGCTCTTGCTAATGATACCAATTGCCTCTGCGCCAACGAGCATTACTAAGAACAGAGCAACAATGATCATGATAAGTCCCCAAGTGGAATCTTGGGAAATAAATACCGAGCAGACTACCGCGCTACCGCCGAAGATAGCAGCAATTCCATAGATGATCAGGACGCTTGTACGATGGCTGAAGCCCATTTGCAATAAGCAGTGATGCAAGTGGCTTTTGTCCGGTGCCGAGATCGGCAGTTTATTCACATAACGGCGAAGCATTGCGAAGAAAGTATCAGATAATGGCACACCTAGAATCATTATCGGAATCAATAGTGAAACGACCGCCGCTTGTTTAAAGCCGAGAATCGAAAGCGTTGCAAGGGCGAAGCCCAGGAACAAGGCGCCGGAGTCGCCCATGAAGATTTTGGCCGGATGGAAGTTAAAGAACATAAAGCCTGAGATACTTCCTAGTAAAATCACACATAGCAGGATAACTGTAACATTACCCATCATAAGGGCAAGAACGAGAATGGTTGTTGTTGCGATACCCGATACACCTGCTGACAAGCCATCAAGGCCGTCAATCAAGTTAATCGCATTGGATACGCCGACAATCCACAATATAGTAATCGGGATACTCAACCAGCCAATCGGAAGGTTGGTTTCCCCGAAAGGAATGTTTACCAGGTCAATCTTAAGACCAAAGGATACTACGATACAGGCAGCGATAAGCTGGCCTAACAGCTTCCATTTGGGAGATAATTGAAAGCGATCATCTAGGGCTCCTGTGACAACAATCACAAAGCCTCCGAGCAGAAGTCCAAAAGCAGCATCTGAGTTCACGGCATCCAGTGCTGGAGAGACGACGAAATAAGCTCCGACGAAAGCAAGGAATATGGCTAATCCCCCTAAACGCGGCATAATTCGCGTATGCACCTTCCGATGGTTCGGGGCATCAACAGCTCCAACCCAGAAGGCAAATTTTTTGACCAGGGGTGTCAGCAACAACGCCATAACGCACGCAGCAATAAACCCTATCGCATATAATCCATACATGTCTTCTTCACAGCTCCTCTTGTCATGGGTGGCAGGCTAGCCGCCGAAATGAATTATACTCCCATTCCGTCACAAATACTACTGCTAAATTCATCTGAAATGACCGTTTTCAGCCAATTTTCATAGATATTTTCATGGTTTAGTGACGTTCTCTTTGTCGCGCATGACTTTCACTGCGAATTTCGGGAGTAGAAGCATTCTTTTGTAGCGCCACGGCTCCTGAAGAAGGCGGTAGAACCACTCTAGACGTAGTTTTTGGAAAAATACCGGCGCTCTTTTTAGCTTGCCCGAAAGCACATCAAAACTTCCGCCGACGCCCATCATTACGGGAACGCCTAGTTGCTCTTTGTATTTTCCGATCCAAGGCTCTTGATTCGCCGCGGCTCTTCCTACTAGAAGCAGGTCTGGTGCAGCATCTTTGATGGCTTGAATCACTTCTGCATCCTCTATATCACCGAAATAGCCATCCCGGACTCCTACGAGGTTGACCTTCGGATATGTCGTGCGGATTTTCTCAGCGGCAGCTTGAATAACTTCATCGGAAGCACCCAGCAGATATACCTTCCAACTCTTCTTCTCCCCGACTTTCATGAGTTCGTGGATTAAATCGTAGCCTGGCACTCTCTCAGCGACAGGTTGGCCGACGTGATTAGCCGCCCAAACGACACCGGTACCATCCGGAACGATCAGCTCCGCGCGCTGCATCATACTCAAATAAGTAGGATCATCCTGTGCAGCCATCACCATAATGGGATTTGCTGTAATGACCTGATGCGGCTGTTTCAGTTCGATAACTTTCGTTAAGTAGTCGACGGTTTCTTTCATACTCATTTTGGAGATCGGTACGCCGTAGATGCGAACCTTAGGTATAGCTTGCAATGACGCCAGAGTTGCTGGCTCATTCGTTACGGATGTCGAGCTCATCATATCTCTTCCTTATTATTGACGTTGTAGGTTACGTTTTGGTTGCTAATTGGTAGATTAGAAAATATGGAAACTAATTTAAGAAGTGATTTGTTTGAAAAAACCGAGCTCAACCGAAATCATTGGACCTCGATGATGGTTTAATTCGATTTTGCCGAACTATTTGACCTATTTCAGGGTGATAGCTAGATTTGGGCATTTTAAGTGGGTGAAATTGACCTAATGCCGCTAAAGCCCTCCAACAGTTGCAAATAAGCAGGCAAAATCGAACTAAATCAGATTCTCAACGCGGAACTTCGTTTCGTATTTTCGCCGATGGATATGGTGAGTTGATACAGCAGAGAATCATTTCCTTTTGTAAAAGGAAATGATTTGCTGCGCGGGCTGCTGCGCCTGCGCCTTCAGCTCCTCGATGGCGGCGCGGCTGGACGCCGCCCACTGCTCCCGAGCATCGAGGAGGCCAAGCGCCTCCTCGGCAAACCGATGCGCATCGAACTGACTCGTCGATGCGGCGGCTTTCATACCCAGCCTATGGAGGAACTGGTCGATCTTCGGATCGTACGAAATCCCTACCATAGGCACGTACTGCGAGGCTGCATAAATCAATGAATGCAGCCTCATCCCGATCAGCAGGTCGCAGCCCGCGACCTGCGCGAGCATATCCTGCGGATGCGTGATGCCACGCACCATCTCCGCACGCCCACCGTGATCGCCCAAGCGGTCGATCACGAACTGCGACGCCACCTCATCCGAAGGGAGGTGGAAGGGCAAGAACCGCAGCTGCACATCCGTGCGTGCTGCGAGCAGCTCTTGCAAAGACCGCGCGAGAGCTTCCAGCTCCGAGCGGTCCTCGTTCCAGAAGCGGACGGACACGCCGATCGTCCGCTCCCCCCCATCAGACGCGCCACCAACCACATCCCGGAGGGGCAAGCCCATCACCGGGTCGGGCACGACCGTGATGCGCTCCCGCGGGAGGCGCATCCGCCCCAACAGGTCCGCGGACTCCGTATCGCGGACCGACACGAAGGCGCAGCGCTTGAACACGCTGCGGATCCAGCCATAGAACATCGGACGGCTCACCGGCCCGATGCCTTGCGAATAAATAAATGTCGGCTTCCCGAGCCATTGGGCAATTTTCAATACCGCCAAGTAATACGGGATCGTCTTCGAGCTAGTGGCATCTTGTAATAAGCTGCCACCGCCGCTGATCAGACCATCAGACTCGCGCAAAGCCCGCAGGAGCGAACCCGGCTTCATCCGATGATAAGCTTTCACCCCATACATCTCCGTGGTCTTCTCTGGATTGGCCGAAAGCACGATAGGTTCAATCTGAATGCCCTGCGCCTGACCTTTCTCCTGCAAAGCGAACAAAATCGACTGCAGCACAGCCTCATCCCCGCTATTATCGAAACCGTAGTAGCCGGATAACGCTATTTTGACAATTGGGGCTGTACCCATCGTTTCCAACTCCTTGTGAGTATTTCCCAAGCTGCAATAAGAACTAATCCGATCAGAGCACCTAGAACAAGTCCGTAGAAAATACGGATCAAGGAAATGTGCAGCGGCGTATGCAGGTGAGCAAACGTATCAACTAAGGAAAGCTGACCAACGACACCGATGAACAGCAGGTACACCGCATGACGATAGCGGACTGACAAGTACGCACCCAGTAAGAAGATTGGATGAGCCACCATGAATTCTTTCGTCCGTGGACGCACGCCTAATGTATTTTCCAAGAAAGAACGGAATAACTTCTCGACAGAGGAAGCTTGTCCTTCATTCCCTGTACGAGACAAGTAGTAGAAGACAGCCGCAAGCGCTACGCCTGCAATTACGATCCACAACACACTTATATAGGAAGAAAGCAATCTTCGAATATTCGCGATCTTTTCCTTATACGTATTATTCTCACTAAAGAACAAGAGATACAGCCCAACAATGCCAATTGGAAGCAAATGCAGCATCCCAACGCCTCTAAATTGTTGTAGAACAAGTGAATATGTTACGTGATTCAGCAGTGCTATGACATAAACAATACCAATACATGAAATTAGTGATGTTCGAAGCAGCTGCCATAACCCGTAAGCTAGTCCAGATTTCCATTTCGCTGCTACGCCGGATCGCACCGATCGGATGGCCAGCATAACAGCAACACTAGGAGCACTAACGGCCGTCGCCAGAGCAAGTCCTTGCGCATACATATTAGCCGAAAGTGTATGTAGGGCAACTAAACCAAGCAATCCTAGGACGAAGAACACGATCGTCAATTCCGGCAAGAAGAAGGAAATCATCCATACAATCAGACTAAGTCCGCCTAATAGTACGAAAAAGCGAGCAATCTTCTGCCAACCTGTGGTATGTACATCGAAAGCCTCTGCTGGCCCCAACGTAAAGCCTACGTCTTGGATACGCGGGATTGCGCCATCTTTGCCCTGCAAGGCTGCATAAAAGGACGAAAGCGGATCAACAACCTTGCCTTTATCTAGGCTTTTTACCGGTTTGGCATTTAAGAACACCATGCGGATATTCCGATCCTTCACGGCCAAAACAAGTCGGTCCGACACACCTTGAATACGATCAGCAAGCTCCGTTTTCTTCAGCGGTTCTGTCAGCTTCTCACCATCTTTTTCTGTAAAAGAGTGCAGACGCACGACGTTGTAATTCGTTTGTTTGGCTAATGTGCTGAAGCCTTTTTGCGGCTCCTTCAATAACTCAATCGCTGCAAGCCCGATGCCGTTCTTATTCAGCAAATCGGCCATTTTATTCAAATTATCTTCCGTATTCTCCTCGGTATAACCAGGCACTTCATTGCCGTCCACGATAATTCGCTTCACGCCAAGATCATGGAACTGCTTCAACAGAGCATCCATCTCATTGGTGTTGAGCGGTCTACGATTCGATAACCGTACGACGATTTGGAAGCCTTGATCTTTGAGCATTTGCAGCGCGATCGGGTCCGGATCCATACCTTTAATAGAAGCGTCATCCATGCTCATCTGAATGATGAGACCATTCCGATTCTTGAAGCTCCAAGGTTTCACACCAACCTTAAGATCTGCGAATGTTTTCTGGATCAGAGGTTCAAGCTTCTGCTGAGTCTGACTATCCGCAAACAGCACATAGGTGAAATTCTCACTCGGATCACCCAGTGTTTGAGTCAGCATGGCCGCGTCACGTGAGTTATACATCTCAATGCGACGGCTCCCCTTGAGCTCGCCTAATGTGCTCTCATAAACAGCCATGGAGCTTATGCCCGCGGCTTTCATGTTCTTCAACTCTGTGTTCACAAAGTTCTGTGGATTCGTCTGCACATCAGCAATATCCAATAAATCTCGATAGTCAAAAACAAATTCGACTTGGTTCGCTGAAGTTTCAGTTTGGTGACGTGTGTAGGCAAGCGGCAAGGAGCATAGCATCCCTACAATCACGATCCACCACAACATATTTCTTAGCGGGTTATTCCAGGTTTGATACAAATTCACCAGTTCTTCCACTCCTTAGAGCATCTACTTTTGATAAACTTCCCGAGTCCCGTATACATTCGAAAACCTCTCCGCCCCCAAACGTGGGAAATACGCCCAATGCATGGTGGATTTCATATCCAGCCATCCATTAGACGATCTATCCCTCACTTAGGTTCTGAAGAGGTTTTGTATACCTATTTCACTATCCGTCTACTCGATTAAGTACGTATTGAATGATACCATCTAGCTGCTGCGCGGCTTCAGGCCCTGTTGACCCTTGCACAGCAAAATAAAATTTAATTTTCGGCTCCGTACCCGATGGGCGCAAGCAGAACCATGAACCGTCCTCTAATATGAACTTCAGTACGTTCTCGCGAGGTAAGCCCTGGATCCCTTGTGCATAGTCCAGGACGGAGCTTACACGTGTACCGTTGATCTCTGCTGGCGGATTCGTTCTCCAAGCTTCCATCATGCGGCCAATTTTTTCCACGCCGTCTTTCCCTTTGAGTGTTCTTGATTCCAGTTTTTCCAAAAAGAAACCAAAGGATTCGTACAGCTCCTGCAGTACCTCATATAGGGTCTTGCCTTGTTTCTTATAATAAGCCGCAGCTTCCGCGATTAACATAGCTGCGATGACCGCATCCTTGTCCCTTGCATAGCTGCCAGCTAGGTAGCCGTAGCTCTCTTCATAGCCAAACAGGTACGTATACTCGCCTGTTTGTTCGAATTGCGACATCTTTTCACCGATATACTTAAAGCCCGTTAACGTATTCAGTGTTGGGATGCCGTAATGGTTAGCTATAACTGCGCCCATCTCGCTGGTCACGATCGTCTTGATCACAACGCCGTTCGCAGGAAGTGTTCCACGCTCTTTCATACTCCCCAATAAATAGTTCACAATAATCGCACCGGATTGATTACCCGTTAATACGACATATTCACCATTCGCATCCTTCACGACAGCACCCATGCGGTCTGCATCCGGATCGGTTCCGATAATAATATCGGCATCCCATTCCTTTGCTTGTGCGATTGCTAGCGTGAATGCTTCACGCTCTTCCGGATTAGGCGATTTTACTGTGGAAAATTGTGCATCCGGCAGTTCTTGCTCGGCAACAACGCGCACTTGCTCGAAGCCTACGGCCTTCAACACCTCGCGTACAGGTATATTCCCTGCGCCGTGCAACGGCGTAAAAATCACACGGAAATCATCGCTGATTTCCTTAATGACGTCAGGATTTTGACTAACAGCCGTAACCGCTTGTATGTAAGCCTGATCGACATCCTCACCTAACCAAGCTAGCAGCCCTTGCGCTTCCGCATCTTGCTGAGACAGCTTCTTCACTTTATCAAAGGTATCGATACTTTGTACGTGAGCAATGACTTGCTCTGCAAATTCAGGAACAAGCTGTCCGCCGTCTGCACCGTACACTTTATATCCATTATATTCAGGTGGATTGTGGCTCGCTGTGACAACAACACCCGCAGTCGCGCCTAAGTATCTGACGGCAAATGAAAGTTCAGGTGTCGCATGCAACGTCTTGAACAGATACGCTTTAATCCCGTTACCTGCGAAAACAAGCGCAGATTCTAACGCGAACTCAGGTGACATATGACGGGAATCATATGCTAGAACAATAGCAGGGTTAGCTGCGCCTGTTCCGTTCACGTATTGCGCTAAGCCTTGGCTAGCACGTCCCACGGTGTACACATTGATACGATTCGTTCCCGCGCCAATGACCCCACGCAGACCGCCTGTCCCAAATTCAAGATCTTTATAAAAGCGATCCTCGATTTCTCTCTCATCTTCCCGAATAGCTTGAAGTTCTTTCTTCGTTTGCTCATCGACAGCTGGATCTTGGAGCCATAGTTGATACTCTGTTTGTACACGCGTCATCGTTGTTAGGTTCATCTCCTTTATATGTATGGGCTATTTATTAGCAAGGGCGAACATGAGCTCACCTTCGACTACCACTTTGTCGCCAACCTTCGCGATAGCTTGACCTTTAACAATGGTGCCTTTAACCCGTGTGATGGTCATTTCTAGCGTAAGTGTATCTCCAGGCACAACCTGTTGACGCCAGCGAATACCGTCTGCGCCAGCAAACAAACCAATTTTGCCTTTATATTCAGGCATCGACAATACCGCTACAGCACCAACTTGTGCTAAAGCTTCAACAATTAAAACACCTGGCATGACGGGATAACCAGGAAAGTGCCCAGCGAAGAAGGGTTCATTGATCGTAACATTTTTAATTCCTACAGCTCGAACCCCTTCTTCTACTTCCAAAATGCGGTCAACCAGCAAAAAAGGCGGGCGGTGAGGAATGATCTCTTGAATTTGATTAATATCTAGCATCGTGCGTTCGTGCTCCTTTCGAATACTTGTATAAAATACAAGGGAATTACTTACAATAGGGAGGTCCCTTCATATCCTGCAGAAGTGAAGGTTCATATAAGGGGAGCTTATGTAACGGTCTGTATGACAGACCCCTACATAGGCTCTTTTTCTTGTGCCTGTGATGGTTATTTCGCTCTATCCCCTCGATTTAGTAGAAGGAACTGAAAAATATAAATAAATGATGTTAAGAAGGAAACCCCTATAACATACCATAAATACGAGATGGCGAAGGAAAACTCAAACACAATGAAGAGGATGGCGAAATAGTAGAGAACGGTCGTTAGCTTGCCCATAACATTCGCTGGAACGGTCAACTTGCCTCTGAAATGAAAGAAGGCGGAGCCAATAATCATACTTGCGTCACGTATAAACATGGCCACTGCGGCCTGCCAAGGAATCATCTCTGAGATGAGTAGGGAGAGGATGACCGCAATCATCATACACTTGTCTGCTAGCGGGTCTAGCATGACACCCATGGGGGTGATCAGCTTACGTGTTCTAGCGATATAGCCATCTAAGATATCCGTTAATCCAGCAACGAGTAGAATGATGAAAGAAGTTCGGATATGGCCGTTAAAAAAAAGCACGAGGTACACGGGGATTAGTACAAACCTGCTGATCGTGAGCATGTTCGGTATATTCAAGGTACTCCTCCTGTGCCTAGGATCCGATATATCGATAAATGGTAGATAAAGCCTTTCTACATTATACCGCTGCGAACGCAAAAATAAAACTCCCATGCGGGAGTTCGAATTAATTAGCAAAAACGAGATCGTACAAATGCTTCCACGTGCTGATATGTAAGATTTCTGATGATGGCTGATCCCCAAGCTTCGTATAGCCCACCCATAAACCTATATAGATAGCTAACACAGCGAGTACGGGAATTCGTATAATTTTGAAAATAAGCCAAGTGATTCTCTGCCATTTCGGCCTTGGCTGCTTCTTCTTAACTGGTGCAGGGTTATCTGCCATCGAGCCTACCCTTCCTTTCTACGATCAACCACGTAAATTGTTGGCTATGTTCATCATCTGGTCGGAAGATGTGATAGCCCGGGAATTCAGCTGAAGCGCTCGTTGCACAATAACCAGGTCTGTCATTTCATCCGAGAGTGTCACATTCGATTGCTCCAAAAAGCCCTGCATCAAGCTAACGCGTGTTGCCTCTGTCGCGGCTACGCCATTCACATCTTGCAAGATGTTGGCCTTCTCCCCCGCTGTAATCCCCGCTGGAAGCGTATAAAGGTTATCCCCTACATCTTGAAGCAACTGCGGACGTACCACACGAACGAGCTTGATTTGCCCTAATGTCACAGGCGCAGCTGCTGGATCCTGTTCATTATAGCCTTGAATCAAACCATCTTTCCCTACAGCTGGCCGAAAGCCAACCGGTACATGAATGGGATTGCCGTCCGTTCCTGAAATGAAGTGGCCTTCTTTGGTCGTTAGTACCGTCCCACCTTGACCATCTGGCGTTAAGCTGAATGCCCCGTTACGTGTCCATGCCGGCTGAAAGACTTGATTCCCGTTCTCGTCCACTTTGTTGACAGAAACTTCAAACAAGCCATCACCTTGAATGGCGAAGTCGGTTAGCAGACCTGTCGGTTGGATCGGTCCCTGTGCCAAATTCGTCTGAATTTGCACAAGCCTCGAACCCCACCCTTGGTTAAAGCCTAATGGCGAGAACCGCCCTTGCTGACGGAACCCCTCGGGCTGTGTTTGAACATTCGTCAACACATCCTCGAAGGAGGCTTCTTTCTTCTTGAAGCCGTTGGTATTCACATTTGCTATGTTGTTGGAGAGAATATCCAGCTTTTGCTGTAAGCTGTGCATGGATACCGATGAGTTAATCATGGAATTGTTCATGGCTGGCCCCTTCGCAAGCTAGATTTAGACGCGTCCTACTTCGTTTACTGCTTTGTCCATACTTTTATCATACGACTGAATGACCTTCTGATTCGCTTCATAGGCACGCAGCGCCGACATCATATCTACCATCGATTGCGCGGAATCCACGTTCGAACGCTCAATAAAGCCCTGACGAACTTCAACTTGGTCGCCTGGTGCTACTTGCGTGATCGTCGCTTCATCCCCCGGATTAATGCGTAATAATCCATTTCCCTCACGCAGTAACAGATTCGGATTCTCTGCACGTGAAAGCATCAAGCCGATCGGCGCACCTGCCGCATCCACGATCGGACGACCTTCGCTGTCCATGAACTCGCCTCTGTTTGTTACTTTAAAGGACGTGATCGGTTGACCTGTCCCATCCAACAGCACCAAGGGTTGTCCATCTCGGCCCAACACTTGTTCACCATTGGCATTTACAAGCTGACCTGCTGCATCGACAGTGAACTTCCCGTTCAAGGAGTACCGCTGCTCGCCATTCGGATTTAGCACTGTAAATAAAGCCTGAGGCTGAAACGTACGCTCTCCGTCTTCATTCACGTACTTCCCTGTGGCATCAAACGTCACGCCAGGCAGTTGAATGTTGGATACAAGCGCGAAGTCGAAGGGGTTGTTCGTCTCTTGCAGATCTCCCTGTGAATGAACAGAGATACTCTCCTCGGAGAACACCCCTAAGCTCATCTTCCCAAGCGGCGCTGGAGAGGCAGCTTGTCCACCGCGAATCGTAGAGATGAGCATTTCTGGAAACGAACGCGATAAGGCATTCCCCTGTTTAAAGCCGGGGGAATTCAAGTTGGCAATGTTATTCGTTATGGTATCGTGTCTGCGTTGCTCAGAAATCATCCCTGCCGCCGCGGTATACAGTCCTCTTAACATCTAGTCACCTCTTAGGTAGTATATTCAACTAAAATTTACGTTTGGATACTTTATCTAAATTATCCAGCATAATCCCCGTGCCTTTAACAACACAGGACATTGGATCTTCTGCAATTAATACAGGCACTTTCAACTCATCTGCAAGCAATTGGTCAAGACCATGCAGCAATGCGCCGCCGCCTGTCAGAATGACACCACGGTCAATAATATCCGCAGATAACTCAGGAGGTGTCCGCTCAAGTACGCTCTTCGCCGCTGTGACGATGGAGGAAACCGGATCCCATAGCGCTTCTTGTACCTCGCTGGAGTGGATCGTAATGGTCAATGGAAGTCCAGATACCATATCTCTTCCGCGAATATCCATCTCTTGATCCCGCCCATGTGGATATACCGTTCCAATTTTCAACTTAATAGCTTCGCTTGTCCGTTCACCGATAAGCAGCTTGTACTTATTTTTGATGTACTTCATGATCGCTGTATCGAACTTATCGCCAGCAATCTTGATGGAAGAGGAGGTGACGATGTCGCCCATGGATAACACGGCAACATCCGTCGTCCCTCCACCAATATCAACAACCATGTTACCGCTAGGCTGGAAGATGTCCATACCGGCACCAATTGCTGCCGCCTTCGGTTCTTCTTCCATGAATACCTCTCGAGCACCGCTGCGCTCAGCTGCTTCGCGAATCGCTTTCTGCTCAACTGAGGTAATGTTAGTAGGGGCGCAGATCAGTATTCTCGGGTGAGAATACCAATTCTTGCCCCCTATTTTCGCGATGAAATGCTTCAACATCATTTCCGTAATATCAAAATCCGCAATAACTCCGTCCTTAAGCGGACGAATCGCAATGATGTTACCAGGTGTTCTACCTACCATGCGGAAGGCTTCTTCACCAACAGCCAACACGCGTTTCGTATCGCTTTCAATCGCAACTACAGATGGCTCATCAAGCACAACTCCGCGACCTTTTACATGAATAAGCACATTTGCCGTGCCGAGATCTATTCCAATATCCTTGCTGAACATTTCTAATTAATCCTCCCTAAACCTACCGTCCATCCCGTGAAGAATCGGCGCTCGTATATACTGTTCTAATTATAAGCTAAATTCGTTATAAATGCATGTTTTCCTCTTTTTCCGTGAAATTTCGACACGCCCAGTTATAGGAAACACAGGAAACATCTCGGGATGAAGGGTATCTTAGGACTTAACCGTCACCAAGACTTCGGAAAGCTTAGGATTACGGGTCTTACGATACTTAATTTTCGTCGCTTCTCCTCCCCTAAGGTGCCGAATGGACTTGTGATACTCCAAAATGTGCTTCACCTGATTGGCCAGGTCTGGGTTGATTTCCGGTAGTCTTTCCGTCAAATCCTTATGCACCGTGCTTTTGGAAACGCCGAATTCCTTAGCAATGGTGCGAACCGTATTCTTGGTCTCGACGATACAGGTACCAATCTTAATGGTTCGCTCTTTGATGTAATCGTGCACTCCCCTCGCCTCCCTACTCGAGATAGTTTGGTAAAGTATATGAGGGGCATGACTAGATATTCTACGTAATCAAGCCTGACAAGCTCATTTCCCATATTTATTTTCAAAATAATGGAGCAATTTGGGCTTTAGCCGCTTATACGGGTCCAAATTGGACGAAATAAACGGCTACGCCGTCCTTTTTGGACGGGAGCGTTTATCAAGAAATATAGCCAACTTATTATGTGAAACATATAAATTTCTATATTTTGAAAAATAGGAAAAAGCAGCAGGTATGTACCCGCTGCCTTTCACTGTATATCTTACTGCTTCACGTTCAAGAGGCTTTCCGGGTTAACGGCTGCATTGTCGCTAACTTGGCGCACTTCAAAGTGTAAGTGGACGCCATCTTCCTTCTCGAAATCGTTGCGGCCTGCTTTGGCGATGATGTCGCCTTTCTTCACTTCTGCACCTTTGGTTACCTTCACTTCTGATAAGCTTTGGTAAATACTGATCAAGCCGTTGCTGTGTGTAATTTCAACCAAATCGCCCACAACAGGATTCTTCTCAACTTGCGTTACTTTACCACCCAGTGCCGCTAGAACATCGAAAGCTGCACCATCTTTGGCTTTCAAGTCAATAGCAGTGTGTGGGGTCAATTGATCATTATAGTCGATCAAAGCCGCTGCCTTCACGTCATTCGATGCATTCGTGTCGTAGTAGAGATTACCTACTTCGACAGCCGCTCTGTCTTTGACAGGCCATTGCATCGCTTCAGCTGTTCCGTTAACCGCGACAGCCCCATCATGTGGTGCTCTCGGATTATCGGTTTGTTCTGTACTGCTAACCTCAATACCCAGTTCTTCTTGGCTGACTGTTTTCGTTCCTGCTCCCTGGTACACCCACATTAAGGTTAAGATAATTGCTGCTGCTGCCACATACGTCGCTGGGAATACCCATTTCTTAGCAAGCAATCTCTTCCATGCAGATGTTGGACCTTGTGCTCCTTGAACAGTTTTAGGAGCTTCTTCTTTCTGAAAACCTTTGTTATTATCACTCATGGTTATCACCTCATCAACCATTCTTGACACATTCCAAGGTTTTATACTTGCAGAAAGATATTTTTATAGAAACGATACAAGTTTAAGATTTGTGGAGAAAAGAGGCTGCATTTTCGATAGAGATGCCCGTGTAATAGTAGGTTACGATCTCCTCCGCGGTTTTCCCTTCCTTCGCCATGCCGTTGGCGCCCCATTGACTGAGACCTACACCGTGGCCGAAGCCGTACGTGGTAATCGTAATTTGAGAGCCTGCCCATTTCCAAGCAAATTGAGAGGATGCTAGACCTAGCTTCTCTCTCACCTCGCGTCCTGAGAAAACCTTGCCGCCTATCGTCATACTTTTTATCCGATGCCCAGTAGACCAAGAGAGTACCTTCATGCCTTTGGCGCTCGTATCCGTCGTCGCAATGCTCGTTACACCTAGCTTCTGAAGCATCGTCTTGTAGCTGATCGTGACACTTTCTTGATAGCGAGAGGAAAGATTGATATCCCACGGACTAGGCACGCTGCGCAAATAAGGGCTTTTGAAAGGCCAGTACTCTTCTGAATTCTCGGTATAACCATTACTTGTTGAGAAAAAAGTCGCGTTGATTGGTTCATGTCCGTAGGTCAGTATTTTATCCTTAGTCTCATTGACAGCTCTATCAATCTTGGCCATATTCGTTTCATATTTGGACTTGTCCCACTTCGCTCTGAGTTCTTGATCCGTTAGATAGGCCTGATGTGCTGTCGTATCCGTCACAAGTGCGTCACTCACCGGCATATTGCTATAATCCTTCTCTATGACTCTACGCACGACGTACGTTCTGGCTGCCAGCGCTTGCGCCTTGAGTGCCTCTAGCTCGAAATCAACGGGCATTTCGGCAGCTAGCACACCTCGCACATATTGCTCTAGTGGAACGGTTTGCACGGTTGCCTGTTTCGTCAAATACACGGGAATCATCAGCCCTTGTTCAGCACTTGTCTCTTGAAGTCCTGCACCTTCGATAGGGGTGGGTGGCCCAACATCGCCAGTTGGAATCTTCTTGACTAGCAATCCAGGGACGATGATAGTGACACACAACATGGAAGATAAGCAAACAGTCATCCACAGGATGACCCCTTTTCTGAGCACACGTTTCTTTTTGAACATATGTCTGAGCAGCCTCCATAAGCGCGTTTACTAGCAGGAATTTTGGTATGTCTTAGCTTATGAGAGGGGTTGCTAGAATAGAACTTGGAGGAGGTCGGTTAGGTGTTGATAGGCTGTGTGATTATAAGAGGAAAGGCATCCACTCCTATTGAGGAGGGAAAAAAAAGAACCACCAGGGCAACTCCCCGATGGTTCCTCACAATTACGCTAGCGTTGGCTGGATATTGAAAAACCCAAGCTCCGCTACTTCCTGCTCGATTTCTTGTGGGACCGGGCGATAAATATCGGCGCCTAGTTCACGCAGCACGTCCGTGATATCGACATAACCACGATCGATATGGTGAATACCTGTGATCTCAGTTTCACCCTCAGCCGCTAATGCCGCGAGAATGAGCGCCGCACCAGCACGCAGGTCTGTTGCACAAACCTTCGCACCGCGAAGCTTTGAGTTACCACTGACGATAGCTGTCCGTCCGTCCACTTTAATGTTAGCGTTCATATTCGCGAATTCATCCACGTGCATAAACCGGTTCTCGAACACGGTCTCGGTAACGAGACTCGTTCCGTCAGCCACCATCAGCAACGCCATCATTTGCGACTGCATATCGGTCGGGAAGCCGGGATACGGCAATGTTTTCACGTCTACCGCGCGCAGCGGACCTGTAGCCCGAACGCGAATGCCGTTCTCATCTTCTTCGATCGTAACGCCCATTTCCTGCATTTTGGAAATGACAGGGCGAAGGTGGTCTCCGATCGCGCCTTCCATATACAGCTCACTGCCCGTAATAGCTGCAGCGATCATGTACGTACCGGCCTCTACACGATCCGGAATCACCGTATGTACACAGCCGCGAAGCTTCTCGACACCCTCAATGCGGATAACGCCCGTTCCCGCACCGCGGATCACAGCGCCCATCGCATTCAAATAATTGGCCAAATCAACAATTTCCGGCTCTTTAGCCGCATTTTCAATTGTTGTTGTACCTTCCGCAAGCGTTGCGGCCATCATAATGTTCTCGGTTGCGCCTACGCTGGCGACATCCAAATAAATTTTGGCACCCTTCAGGCGCCCTTTCACTTTTGCTTCGATATAGCCTTGACCCAGTTCAATATCGGCACCCATCGCTTCAAAGCCTTTGAGATGCTGGTCAATCGGTCTTGTGCCAATCGCACAACCGCCTGGAAGCGATATTCTCGCTTGACCCAACCTAGCTAACAAAGGACCCATTACGAGGAAAGAGGCTCTCATTTTACGGACTAGATCATAGGAAGCTTCACAAGTATTAATTTGCGCAGCCTTCACTCGAATCGTTTGACGATTATATTCGACTTCAATCCCCAAACTTTGCAACACTTTATTAATGACTAGTACATCGTCAAGGGGAGGCGCATCATGGATGACGCTTTCACCTTCCGACCCCAAAATGGAAGCCGCAATAATCGGCAGTACCGCATTCTTTGCTCCGTTGATTTTCACATTGCCAGCTAGCTTTCGGCCACCGCGGACGATAATTTTGCTCATCATGGTCCCTCCGCGCACTTATTTTAAAAGACAGGTTTTGCACATTTCCTAAGTTTATCATTTGGAGCTACATAGATACAACTGTGTTCTATTGGCAGTCAGAGATTGCCCTACATAGAGTTCGTAACCTATTGCGATTTTCATTCCGTGCTATTATCCATTGTTGACAACAAACTTCTTCATTATTCGGGAAATCACATTAAAACATCTTACTAAAGCTCATGGAGAGACCTAAATACTGAATGAAAAAGCCCGCAACCAGCTGCCCAAGTCCAATCGAAAGCAAAATTTGCAGCATAATCGCTTGTGCGCCTTTGGGCCTTCGCAGCAAAACATCAAAGCGGAACGCTTGCAGCGACCACCAGGCTAAACCGATGCAAAGAATATAGACCGCTATACTGGCCATATTCATATACGACGCATATTGCGCCACTTCACTCCATTTGTCCGTCTCGCTCATAGGTCACTCCTCTTCGATATTATCGATTTACGACTTTGGCCAGCAATGTCACAAATTCAGCCCGTGTTGCCTGATCTTCTGGATGAAAGGTCCCGTCGGGGAAACCGCTGATCCAGTTATCGGCCGACATTTGTTTCAGAATACCCACACCCCAGTAGGATTCACTCACATCGCTAAAAGGTGTATTTCCTCGTAGCTTCCCCGTCATATTCATGCTGCGCGCGAGCATTTGCGCCATTTCCATGCGGGTCAGCTTGCCATCCGGGTCAAAGGTGCCATCCGGGTAACCGTCTACGATCGACGCTTGAACCGTTTTGGCAATGTCCGCATAGGCCCAATGTGAAGCAGCTACGTCGCTAAACCGTAATTCCTTGCGTTTCGTTAAACGCAAAGCATGTGACAGCACGGTAGCCGCTTCGGCCCTTGTTATCGACTGATTTGGAGCAAAACGATAGTTCCCATATCCGCTAATCATGCCTTGCTCGGTGAGTTGGCTAATGGCATCCTGTGCCCAATGTCCTGCAATGTCAACGTACCCGCTGACAAGCCCATAACTATTCAACTGCAAGCGATACATCTGACTCATGAACCACTGGTTCGCCTGGAGCTTAATATAATACGTTCCTTCGGGCAAAGGCTTCTCGAAACCCAGCTGACTCGAGCCACTCTCACTACGATAGGTGCCTTGCTCCTGCAAGGAATTGTTATACAAGGTGGCATATAAGGTACGTGATGTTGGAATATTCGTTAATCTCACTTGAGCCAAGCTATCTGATGTCAATCGGAATTCAAACCAATCGACGTCTTCATTTTTGTTAAAAACACCCTCATACCCAGCATTCATCGCCGCAAATGTAGCTTGATACGATTTATCATTCGGCTCATTAGGGTCAATTAATTTGGGCGTATACTCAATCTCTAACGTGTATTCACCCGTAATCGGTCCGGCATAATCCTTCACATTACTAACGCGAATATAATATTGCCCAGGAAGTACTTCCATCTGCGAGCTAACCTCGATACCACCATCGCCAGCTTGATCAATCGTCGCCCCCTTCTCCCCTTCTTTCTGGAAAAGAAGCATGGGATCGATCCGCCCCGTATCAGTGGAAAGTCTGAGGCGCATCGTGCCAGAGTGTTCAAGCGTTAGTGCAAACCAATCGAGATCGCCTTTTTCATGAAAAGTACCTCGCAGGGTCTGACTGCGCTCTGGCAACGTATACGCTTTGTACTGCTTATCATTATCCTCAAAAGGATCCGTATAAATAACAAAGTCCGTCCTCAACGTGTAATTCAGCACGGTTTTACGTGTACGGTCCACATTCTCCAACTGGACATAGGTGCGCCCTTTGGTCACTGCTACTGTAAACGGCTGATTTCCTCCAGTAGCACCACTAGCCGCGACAAAGCTTTGCCCAGAATCGAAATTCACACGAATACCCGCACCATCTTCGGGCTGTACCTCTAATTGAATATACCCGTCGTACGCAGCATCAATCGCATACCAGTCCTGATCTTGCCCTGAGCTAAGGTTCACTTTCACCATCGTATGACTCGGTAGTGACGCTGCCTGATTTGCTAAATCATTCGGCTCAAAACGATCTTGCTTATACGGCTCGGTCATTGCCTTCTCGATGTTCAATAAGCCGTAACCTGTCTTGGTGTCCCACCCTTTGGTCATCAAGTCCTGCGTTGTTTGTTCGATCTGCGATCTTACTTGATACGCCGTCATCGCCGGGTATTTACCCCAGACCAATGCTGCAGCTGCTGCCACTTGAGGAGCGGCCATCGAGCTTCCATCTTGGTACTGATACCCCCCTCCAAGCGCTGTCGTGTATACGTCCCAAGGCGCCATGACATCGAGCTCTGGGCCGTAATTCGATCGTGGATCAGCCAGTTTATCGGGACTTACGCCACCTACAGAAAGCACCGTTGGATAAGCCGCGGGGTATTTCACACTCGTACTTTCATTACCAACAGCAGCGACGAGTAATACATTACGATCCTCCGCATACTTCACAACACCTGCCAGGTAGTCTGAATATTTGTTCAACCCTAAGGAAAGCACAACGATTTTCGCCCCGTGATCGACTGCATATTTAATGCCTTCACCTAACTTGGCTTCGCCGCCTGTTCCATCTGCTTCTAGCGCCTTAATCGGCATAATCTTGGCATTGGGAGCGATTCCCGCAATACCTTTATCATTATTAATCGCAGCGGCAATCAAGCCAGCTACGTTGGTTCCATGTCCATTATCATCAAAAGGCTTCTTAGAAGCCTGCAACAAGTTCACACCATCCACTAAATTACCAATTAAATCTGGATGTCCAAGGTCAACCCCTGTATCAACAACAGCGACTACGATCGGTGAACGAGAGTCCCCTGCCACCGCCCATGCTTGATCAACGCGAATCATATCTAGATAGGTTTGCTTCACCCTCATGGGATCCGAAGACACCGCATAAGCAGCCTTTACGTTGGTCACAAACCCTGTTAGTCCTAGGACAAGCAACATCATCAGTATCATGGGGCCTACGTATCGAAAACATTTCATCACATCAGGTCCTTTATCCCAAATTGAATCTCTTCTGTCTTTTACTTATATATCTATACCACAATAAACATCTTCTCGATACCTATAACGGTTTAACTTCGCAAAAAGTTCAGATCTTAGGAAATATTTTTTGAAAGAAAAAGGCCCTCCCTACTTTTTGAGTAGGAAGGGCCTTGCTGTAACGCTTTTACATAATGATAAAATCCTTCGTCAAGGTAAAGATGCTCTCAATGGCTTTCAGCACCAAGTGCGGTACCACGCCAAGCGCCACGCTAATGAGGGCACATAACCAAACCGTTATGCCTAAGGGTACGGACACTTTGATGGCGGCAGGCTCATAATCGCTGCGCATGAACATTTGGCGCACAATGCTGAAATAGTAGTAGAACGAAACAACGCTGGTTGCGATCATTAAGGCCCCAAGCCAGTATTGCTGCGTCTGCATCGTGCCTAAGATAATGTAGAGCTTACCGAAGAATCCGCCTGAGATAGGAATACCAGCTAAGGAAAGGATCAACAATACCATGGCTACAGCCGTTAAAGGTGCGCGATAGTACAAACCTGCGAAGCCTTTGGCCTCGGTATGTCCCTCAGCCTGTTCGATAATCATCAGCACGGCGAAAGCGCCAATGTTCATAAACATATACGCGATTAAGTAGAATATGAATTCCGAGAAATTGGCATAATGCGTGGCCGAGAAATACGTTCCGATCGGAACGAGCAGATAACCAGCATTTGCTATACCCGAATAGGCGAGTAGCCTTTTCATATTCGTTTGTTTCAGCGCTATGAAATTCCCCACAACCATCGCGATGGCTGCCATAACAGAAATCGCTAGGAACACATCGGACTGTAATTTGCTTTCTTCGAAGCTGCTAAATCCGAACAAAACATAGAATACACGGAACAAGATGGCGAAGCCAGCAGCTTTGGACACGACAGCTAAGAATGCGGTAACCGGTGTCGGCGCGCCCTCGTATACATCCGGTGCCCAGCTGTGGAAAGGCGCAGCCGCGATCTTGAAGCCAAAGCCTGCCAGCAGCAGGAAAAAGGCGACATAGAGCAGTGGCTCATACGACGCTACCAACGTCGGGAGGGCTGCACCAATCTCTTGCAGATTCACGGAGCCGACCATTCCGTACAGGAAGGACATGCCGTACAGGATGATCGCGGACGAAATACCGCCCATAACCAAGTACTTGAATGCTCCCTCATTGGACTTGCTGTCTCTCTTCTTCATGGCGACCATTAAGTAAGAGGTGATACTGAGCAGCTCTAATCCTACGTAGAGGGTAATCAAATCACCCGAGGATGACATGATCATGGCCCCTAACGCAGCAGGCAAATAGAAGTAATAATACTCCCCGACATGTGGGATGCTATCCTCTTTTACGAAGCCTAAGCTCATAAAGACGATAAGTCCCGTACCGACGAGGGTACATAATTTAAGTAAGTTCGAGAAATCGTCGACGCGATAGCTTTGATTCAGGAGCTGAATCGCCTCTTCCGGATTCAGCTGCAGGACTACGAACACGGCGGAAATCGCGATACCGACTAATGTTAACCATCCGATAATCGAACGACTGAAACGGTTCGGCAGAACCAAATCCAAGAGAGATAGGATGATCGCGGTAGCAACCAGCGCAAGCTCAGGGAGCAGATGCATCAAATCAGCAGCATGGAGTCTAATCTGTTCCACTGGACTAACCTCCTATCTTCCCGGCTACGCTATGGATCAATTGATCCAAGCTGCCAATGGTTTGTTGAAGCGGCTGACTCAGCACGCTTGGGTACACGCCCAGCAAGAGAATGAACGCGACCAAGGTAATCATCGGCACAGCCTCGATGAGACGCGCGTCGCGCATCCCTTGCTGCAGTAAGCTCGGCTGCTGAGGGCCGAACGTGATGTTTAACACCCCACGCAGCACGTAAACCGCTGCAAAAATGATACCCAGTGTACCGACAATCGCGTACACGCGGTGGTTTTCAAAGAGTCCGACGAATGCGAGGAACTCACTGATGAAGCCGGATAAGCCTGGCAATCCGAGCGACGCCATGCCCCCGACCAGCAGAATACCGCTGATGAAGGGGATATTCTTCGCGAGACCGCCCAAGCGATCGAGCTGCGTGGTTTCGGTTCGCTCGTAGATGCTGCCGACGAGCAAGAACATCAGGGCTGAGATCAAACCGTGTGAGATGAGCTGGAACACGGCGCCTTGCAGACCTGCAATGTTGAACGCAGCAAGTCCCAACAAGACGATGCCCATGTGGCTGATACTCGAGTAGGCCAGCACGAGTTTGAAGTCCTTTTGGACCATCGCGAGAAGCGCACCGTACACGATGTTAATCACACCGAGGAGCGCGAGCACCCACGCCCATTGCTGGGCTTCCGCCGGGAAGAACAGAATCCCGAAACGGATGAGGCCGTAGGCCCCCATTTTGAGCAAAATCCCGGAGTGAATCATAACAACAGCAGGCGGAGCCTCTGTATGTACTTTCAGCATCCACGTATGGAACGGGAAGATCGGCAGCTTGATCCCGAAAGCGACCAATAACATGATAAACACGGTCCATTTCATAGCTTGACTCATGAAGAACGGCGTGTTCGCCTGATTCACATAAGCCTCAGGGGCTTGCAGCAAATTATGGGCAATCGTATGGATGTCCCCGCTATAGTAAATGATAGCCTCAGTCTGCGACGGATCCTGGTTAAACCCTGCGGTTGTAACCAAAATTAAGAACGCAATCAGCATGATCGCTGAGCCCAGTCCGTTATAAAGCAAGAAGCGGTTAGCCGCTTGCTCCCGGTTCATATACCCCCAAATTCCGATCAGGAAGAACATCGGCACGAGTGTAATTTCGAAGAACAGGAAGAACAAGAAGAGATCCTGTGCCATGAACACACCGAACATGCCCGTTTCTAGCAAAAGGAACAAAATGAAATACGTTTTCCACCGTTTCTTAATGTAAACCGATGCTAATGCCGCCATGGACGAGATCAGCGCTGTTAGAAAGACGAGTGGCAACGAAATGCCATCGACAGCCAACGAGTATTTAAACTCGAAGAAAAATTGTGTAATTTGCTGAATACCCTCGTGATTTAAAGGGACTTTGATCCAATCGAGCTGTTCTTTGTACTGAAGCGGATCCCCCTGATAGTTATAGTCCACATACAACCATGCCGCCAAAATAAGCGGAATGAGCGTCGTGACGATACCTACCGTTTTGATTAAACGTCCACGATCCCCCCGAAGGAAGAGCAGTACGAGAACACCTAGCAAAGGTGAGAAGGCGATCATACTTAAAATGGGTATATTATCCAGCATGTATGAACCTCCTTCCTGCAATGGCAAGTGCCAGAATCAACATCCCTAGTAGCATGATGACCCCGTAGGACTGCAGTTGACCATTTTGAAGTCGGGAGCCTAAGCGTCCAAGACTGACCACAGTGAAAGCAATCAAGCGTACAATCCCGTCTATGATGTAGATATCAATCAATTCTAGGATGAAGCCTAGACCGCGAAGCGGTTTGACAACAATGACATCATAGATTTCATCGATGAAATATTTGCGATTAAGCAACGTATATAACCAAGGCATTTTGCTCGAAACGATGTCCCGAGGGATTGTACGTTTCAGATAAATGAGGTAACCAAGACCAATACCTAGCAATCCAGCTAGCGTGGACAAAATAATAACGGTCCAGTTCGCTGTTTCTTCATGTTCTTGCCCTGTTAGCCAATGACCTAGCCATTCATTGAATGGCGTATTCACAAATCCTGCAACGACAGCCAGCACAGCTAAAATAATAAGCGGTGTTGTCATGGACGCCGGAGATTCATGCGGCTCATGCGCGTGGTTGTGCTCGTGATCATGGTGATCCTCAGAAGCATGTGCTTTCGCCCTAGACGAACCCATAAACACAAGAAAGAACAGGCGTGACATGTAGAAAGCGGTGAAGAACGCCGCAATCACACCGACCCAGAACAGAAGCTGATTATGCTCGTACGCTTCCGTTAGAATCATATCCTTCGACCAGAAGCCTGCGAATGGGAAGATACCAGCTAAGGCCAACGTTCCAATCGCGAAGGTCCATGTCGTGATTTTCATTTTGCGGGATAAGCCGCCCATTTCGTTGATGTTTTGCGTATGAACCGCGTGAATGACACTACCTGCGCCCAAGAAGAGCAGCGCTTTGAAGAAAGCATGTGTAAACAAGTGGAACATTCCTGACGTAATCGAAACGCCAATTCCGAGCGCCATCATCATGTAGCCGAGTTGACTCACGGTCGAGTAAGCGAGAATCCGCTTAATATCGTTCTGTGCGATACCGATCGTTGCTGCAAATATGGCGGTAAATCCACCGACATAAGCAACAACCATCAACGCATCCGGTGAGGCGTGGAAAATATCAAACGTCCGTGCCACGAGGTACACCCCAGCAGCAACCATCGTCGCGGCGTGGATCAGCGCCGAGATCGGCGTTGGCCCTTCCATCGCTTCAGGTAACCAAGTGTGCAGCGGGAATTGCCCGGATTTACCCATCGCCCCGATGAAAATCAAGACGGCGATCCACGTGACGATCGTTGGGTCGATTTTACCCGTTGTGAAGGCATTATGTATCGATGTGAAATCAAGCGCATGCCCTGGCATGTATAGATACAACAGCAGGATCGCGATAAACAAACCCACATCCCCGATGCGGGTGACGATGAATGCCTTTTTGGCGGCAGCCTTCGCCTCTGGCTTGAAGTACCAGAATCCGACGAGCAAGAAGGAACATACCCCTACCAGCTCCCAGAAGATGTAGAGCTCCAGCATATTTTCGGAGATGACAAGACCTAGCATAGAGAAAGAGAATAGCGCAATATAGCCAAAAAACACGTGAATGCGCTCGTCACCTTTCATGTAGCCTTTGGAATAAATATTCACCAGCAATGAAACGAGTGTGACGATTACTAGCATGAGGGAATTAAGGTTGGTCACCTCAAAGCCCATTTTCAGCGTAAAATCGCCCACCTGCAGCCAGTTCATTTTATCCCACGTGAAGTCCTCCACCTTGCCGCCAATACGCTCTACGAATATGAGCAAAGCTACAATAAATGAAAGCAGCATCGCGAAAATACTAATGTAAATCCCTAAGTCCTTAAGTTGACGTCCCATCGCCGTGAGCGCTAGAAAAGCAAGCAACGGAAACAATGGAATGAGCCAGGCGTACTGTGAATAGTCCGATACCATAGCCTTGTTAGCCTCCTAGCGCTTCATAGAATCCAAATCCGTAACTTCGACTGTACCTTTATTCCGGTAAATCGTAATCAATATCGCAATCCCCACAGCCGCCTCAGCAGCTGCGATCGTAATGTTAAAGAGGGAGAAGATCTGCCCTGTCAATGCGGGGTGATCCCCTAGCTTCGAGAAGGCAATCAAATTCAAGTTCACCGCATTGAGCATAAGCTCGATGGAGAGAAGCACGATAACCCCATTTTTCTTCGTTAATGCACCGTATAGTCCAATGCAGAATAGGATCGCCGCCAATGTAAGATAAGGAGTAATTATGTTACCCAACGCTAATCCTCCTCTCTCTTCGCAACTACGATAGCACCGATGAACGCTACCGTCAGCAGCACGGACATGATTTCGAAGGGAATGACATGCACATTATAGAGCAGCTTCCCGATTTCGAGGGTATTATCCTTGCCAGCATCCAATGCTCCCGAAGAGACGAAGGTCGACTTCTGAATCGCATAGAACAATACACCGAACAATCCCACAGCGCCAAGAATGGCCAAACCTTCATGCCATGGACGTTTAGGTCCCTCGTCTTCACCCTGTCTATGCTTCGTCATCATAATGCCGAAAATCATCAGAATCGAGATGGCTCCCGCATAAATCAGAACTTGTACGAAAGCGACAAACTCAGCTTCAAGGATGACGTACAGGCCAGCCAAGCTAATAAACGTAAGGGCAACCGCAATCACCATATGAACGACTTTTGTAAAAGAGATCATAAAGATCGCCCCGCCGATAGCGAGCAACGCGAAGATGAAGAAGGCCCAGCTCGTTCCGCTGGATAAAAAATCACCGAGTCCACTAAACATCTTTCTTCGCGCCCCCTTTAGGCATCGCAGAATTGTTCTCTTGACGAATGTTTTGCGTGTTGTTGCTCAGCCACTCCATATTTTTGAACAAATCGTCCCGACTGTAGCTGCTCAGCTCAAAATTGTTCGTCATCACGATCGCTTCCGTCGGACACACCTCTGTGCATAGGTCGCACAGAATACAAATTTCGAAGTTGATGTCATACGTATCAATGACCTTTCCCTTTTTCTCAGGGTCTGGGTTCGCTTTTCCAGTTAACGTAATACACTCCGTCGGACATACACGCGCACATTGATTGCACACGATGCATTTCTCGGGATCAAAATATTGAATACCACGAAAGCGATCCGGCATTTTAATCGGAACTTCTGGGTATGCGTACGTTACTTTCTTCTCAGTCAAGTGCTTAAACGTGAAGCCTAAACCTTTCATAATGCCCTTCATGTGTTTCAACTCCTTAAAGTTTTGCGATAGCAAAACTGACTTCGTTTCTCTTAAAAGATGGTCATGATGATCGCTGTCAGCAGCATGTTGACCAGTGCCAGTGGTAACAGCACTTTCCAGCCGAACCCCATCAGTTGATCAATTCGAACCCGTGGCAGTGTCGCCCGCAGCCAGAACAGGAAGAAAACGACCGACGAGAATTTCAACAGGAACCAAATGACGCCTGGAACAAAATCAAGGAATCCAAATGGCGCATGCCACCCACCTAGGAAAATCAGAGAGATGAGTGAAGCAATGACGAAGACGTACACATACTCGGATAGCATGAAAAAAGCGAAGCGGAAACCGCTGTATTCCACGTGATAGCCCGCAACAAGCTCGGATTCAGCTTCCGGTAAGTCGAAAGGCGTTCGATTGAGCTCTGACACACCCGCAATCACAAAAATAATGAAACCGAGGATCTGAGGAATGAAATTCCATTGCCAGAAGCCGCCTGATTGATGGTCGACAATTGTATGTAGATTCAGGCTGCCCGTCATCATGACCACGCCAACGACCGAGATAACGAGCGGAACTTCATAGCTGATCATTTGGGCTGCGGAACGCATCCCGCCCAGCAATGCATATTTATTGTTGGAAGCCCAACCGCCAAGAATAATCCCAATGGTTGAGATCCCTGTTAGTGCTACGTAGTAAAGCAATCCCACATTTAAATTCGCACCAAACATCCGATCCGAGAACGGGATCGTCGCAATGATCGTAAAGGATGGGATAAAGGTAATGATGGGTGCGAGAATGAAAAGCTCACGCTCGGCTTTTTTGGGAATCGTATCTTCCTTAATGAGAAGCTTGAATACGTCAGCGACACTCTGCAGCAGCCCGAAAGGCCCTGTCCGATTCGGCCCAATACGCAGCTGCATCCAACCAATGACTTTACGTTCAAAGTAGATCGCATAGGTAACGAACCCCAATACGAGCATTAGCATCACGATGCCCCAGAAAAGGAATACGAAGAAGTTCGTCCACGTCAGACTCTCTTCCAACAGGTTGACCATTAGGCATCCACCTCCCCAACGACAATATCGATGCCGCCCAGAATCGTAATGAGATTGGTCATCGACTCACCAACTAATAGCTTGGGCAATATTTGCAGATTCACGAAGGACGGTCTGCGGAATTTCAAGCGGTAGGGCTCTTGCTTACCTCGGGAAATAATATGACAGCCAATTTCTCCGCGCGGAGACTCAATTGCTGCATAGATTTCGCCTTCTGGCGGGCGAATGACTCTTGGCACTTTGCCCATGGTTTCGCCACCCTCAGGGAACACGTCTAATGCTTGCTCCAAGATGCGAAGCGACTGTTTAATTTCTTCCATACGGATCAAATAACGGTCATAGCAATCCCCGCCATTACGCACAGGCACATCGAACTGGAAGCGGCTGTATAGGCTGTAGGGCTGCGTTTTGCGAATATCCCAATCTACACCGGTACAACGTAGGTTCGCCCCGCTAAGACCATATGCAATGGCTGTCTCAGCGTCATATTTACCAACACCCTTAATCCGGGAAAGGAAGATCTCATTTCCGGTGACTAGTGTGTGATACTCTTCTAATTTGCCATACATATACGGCACGAATTTCCGTACTTTCTCGATCCAGCCTTCTGGTGCGTCCCATTTCACGCCGCCTACACGCATGTAGTTGTACGTTAAACGAGCCCCGCACAATTCATTGAATAGATCGATAATAATTTCACGGTCACGGAACGCATACAAGAAAGGACTCATCGCCCCGATATCCAGCAAGTACGTTCCCCACCACACCATGTGAGATGCGATACGTTGCAGCTCCATCACGATTAAGCGAAGGAATTCCGCACGTTCAGGGATTTCTAGCCCCATCATTCTCTCTACGGCGTTCACTAACGCGTAATTGGTCGTCATCGCCGATACATAGTCCATACGGTCCGTGTAAGGGATGATCTGGGTATAGCTGAGGTTCTCAGCCAATTTCTCTGTTCCTCTATGTAAGTAGCCCATAACGGGTATTGCTTCTCTAATGATTTCACCATCCAGCTTGACGATCACGCGGAAAACGCCGTGCGTACTTGGATGCTGAGGACCAACATTTAACAGGAGTTCTTCTGTCCGTAACACGTGCTACACCTCCGGGTCAAGCGGTTCGTAGTCTTTGCGCAGTGGATGACCCACCCAATCATCAGGCATCATGATCCGTACTAAGTTCGGGTGGCCAGGGAAATCGATGCCGAAAAGGTCAAAGGCTTCGCGCTCGTTCCAGTTGGCCGTCGGCCAAACATCAGCTACCGAAGGTATGCTGGCTTGCTCGCGGTCTGTCTTCACTTTCACACAAAACTCATGCTTGTGTGTGAGGGAAAGCAGATGATACGCCACCTCGAGGTGCGTCTCTTGGTCCACACCAGAGAGATTGCGCAAGTAATCGCAGCGTAGCTCTTCGTGGTTGCGGAGCGTCAGCGCGGCCTGCGGCCAGCGCGAGCTGTGAATGACCACGTAAGGGCGATGCGCGTCCCTTTCGTTGATGAAAGCGTCGACGACGGCGTCTTCGCCTGCCTCGGCTTTCAAGATCGTCACCAACCGGTCCAGCAGCGGCTGGTTCGGTGACGGCTCCTTCGGCGCAGCTGGCTCCGCCGAATCGGTCTTCGCTCCGCGTGCTGCGGCACGCGCGGCGCGGGCTTCTGCGGCGGCCTGGGCTTTGGCCGCCGGATCTTCGCTGCCAGCGTCCGCGGACGCAGGCGTTGTTGCCCCGGCGGGCGCAGGCTCGCCCGCCTCTGTGGCCGCGCGCGCTGCGAAGCGCGCGGCTCTTGCCGCGGCGCGCTCAGCCGCCGCGTCCGTAACTGCTGCGCCAGCCTCAGGCGGCACGGGCTTGCCCTCTTCGGGAGCTGCCTCCGTCGGAGGCGGCTCAGTGGCTTCCGCTTTACTCTCCGTCTTTGCTTCGTCTTTGCTCTCCGTTTGTACCACGTCACTGCTTTCTACACTTACTTCCGCTTTACCTTCGGCATTGCTCTCCGCTCCAATTTCCTCTTTCGCTTCAGCTGCGCTCTCTACATTGCCTTCCTCTTTTCCATCCTCACCAACAGGGGGAGTCGGAACCGCCGCTTCTTCCGGCTTTTTCTCCTCGCTCATCGATTGGTCACCTGCTTCCCAGTCTTCGCTTCATAGCGAATCTTCTCCTGAAGCTTGTTAATCCCATAGATAAGCGCAGCCGGATTCGGTGGGCAACCAGGGATATACACGTCCACAGGTACGATTTGGTCGACACCTTTAACAACCGAGTACGATTTCACATAAGGTCCGCCTGCTGTTGCACAGGAGCCCATCGCGATAACCCATTTCGGTTCAGGCATTTGCTCATAAAGACGGCGCAGCAAAGGAGCCATTTTCTTCGTAACTGTCCCTGCCACAATCATGACATCTGATTGCCTAGGTGACGTACGGAAGATGACTCCGAATCGGTCTAAATCATAGTGAGATCCGCCAGTTCCCATCATTTCGATCGCGCAACAAGCCAAGCCAAAGGTCAATGGCCAAAGCGAATTACTGCGAGCCCAAGCTTTAACCTGCTCCAGTGTTGTCATAAATACATTGCGGTTTATTTCTTCCCGTTCTTCGGGGGAAATCGATTCTAAACTGAAGTCCATCGCAGCACCTTCTTCTTCCAAGCGTATATTAATCCTATGGCAAGCAAGGCTACAAAAATACACATTTCGATTAAAGCAAACAATCCAAGCTGATCGAAAGCAACAGCCCAAGGATAGAGGAATACGGTCTCCACATCAAAGATGACAAACATCAAAGCGTACAAATAATAACGAATGTTAAACCGGATTTGCCCCTCACCTACAGGCTCATTACCACTCTCATACGTCGTGTACTTCTCATCGACGGGTTTACTCGGTCTTAACCATTTGCCAATCGTCAGCGCTACAATGGGGAGAACAATGCCTAACCCAAGGAAAATCGCTACGATTACATAGTTATTTGTATACATCATGTGAATGTAACCGCCTCCAATTCTTATTTGCGTTTCTTACCCTTTAAGTAGTTTTGGTAATAATCACCTATATTAGTATAACAAAAAGGGGGTTATGCGTCGACATTAATTCTTTCACGTTAAGAGTAGCATACCACGTAGACGGGTAATACTATTCATTGGGCTTGGGCATAGCGGCTCTTGCCACATTCCCTATTTTGATACAAGAGAGGACTGATTATTCACATGGCAACTGGATCAAATGCTAATCACAAACATAGAACCAATGACAAAGTTACCGAAACAGGTCGCTATCGCGATGCCGACGGGCAGAGCATTCAACTAACAGCAGGCGAAACCTTCCCACCTTGCCCGAAAACAGGGGAATCCACCATCTGGCATCACGCTTAAAATGAAGCATTCACCTATGCTGCTCCTCTCATTAGAGAGGGGCAGTTTTTCTCTTCCCATTTAAACGCAAAAAAGCGGAAGAACCGAAGTTCCCCCGCTTTTAACCATATATTTATTTCCCGGACACTTCGATACGAGTCACTGCTCTTTGTAAAGAAGCTTCAGCACGTTTGAAATCCACGTTATCTTGCTTGTTATCCGCAAGACGTTTCTCCGCACGGTCTTTCGCTGCCTTCGCACGATCAATATCAATTTGTTCAGGTAGCTCGGCGCTTTCCGCCAAAATAACCACCTTATCCTTGCGCACTTCCATGAAACCGCCGTTCACTGCAATGACTTCGTCTTTAGAGCCCGTTTTCTTCACAGTAATCGGTGCAATTCTCAGTGGAGTGACCAATGGAATGTGATTCGGCAGAATTCCAAGCTCCCCTTCAGTACCCTTCACGCTAACCATGCTCACTTGTTCAGCGTACACTTTGCGCTCCGGTGTAACAATTTCCAGTAGGAATGTACTCACTTGGATTCTCCTTCCTTAGAGTTTAGCAAAACCCGTCGCCCGCTAGATGCCAAGCTTACAGTGTTTTTGCTTTCTCGATAGCGTCCTCGATCGTTCCAACGTTGTGGAAAGCTACTTCAGGAAGGTTGTCGTGCTTACCTTCAAGGATTTCTTTGAAGCTGCGCACAGTTTCTTTCAATGGTACATAAAGACCTGGGAAACCGTTGAACGGCTCAGCAACGTGAAGCGGCTGAGACAAGAACAAGCGGAGACGACGCGCACGGTGTACAGTCAATTTGTCCTCATCGGACAACTCATCCATACCCAAGATTGCGATAATATCCAGAAGCTCTTTGTAACGTTGAAGAATTTGTTTAACGCCTTGTGCTGTTCTATAGTGATCTTCGCCAAGTGTTTCTGGCGTCAAGATACGGGAAGAAGAAGCAAGTGGATCTACCGCAGGGAAGATACCTGCTGCAGCAATACTACGCTCCAAGTTCGTTGTTGCATCCAAGTGGGCGAAAGCCGTTGCAGGAGCCGGATCCGTATAGTCATCGGCAGGAACGTAAATCGCTTGAATGGAAGTAACGGAACCTTTTTTCGTGGAGGTAATACGCTCTTGCAATTGACCCATTTCTGTAGCTAGGGTTGGTTGGTAACCTACCGCGGAAGGCATACGGCCTAACAAAGCGGAAACCTCAGAACCTGCTTGTGTGAAACGGAAGATGTTATCGATGAACAGAAGAACGTCTTTACCTTCTTCATCACGGAAATACTCAGCCATTGTCAAACCGGACAAAGCTACGCGAAGACGCGCGCCTGGAGGCTCGTTCATTTGACCGAATACCATCGCTGTTTTTGCGATAACGCCGGAGTCTTTCATCTCGTGGTAAAGGTCATTACCTTCACGAGTACGCTCTCCAACGCCTGCGAAAACAGAGATACCGCCATGCTCTTGTGCAATGTTGTGGATCAACTCTTGCATCGTTACGGTTTTACCTACACCCGCGCCGCCGAAGAGACCGATTTTACCACCCTTAACATAAGGAGCCATAAGGTCGATAACTTTAATACCTGTTTCAAGAATCTCTGCTTTTGTCGACAAGTTGTCGAAAGCTGGAGCTTCTTTGTGAATGCCGCTTGTTAATGTACGGTCAACTTCTTCGATTCCATCAATCGGATCTCCCAATACGTTAAACACGCGACCTAGTGTTGCTGCTCCAACTGGTACAGTAATTGCAGCTTTTGTATCTGTAGCTACTGCTCCACGCACAAGTCCGTCAGTTGAGGACATTGCGATACAACGAACCAGGTTGTCACCAAGGTGAACTGCTGCTTCGACTGTCATTGTGGATAGTACGCCATTATCATTTTTTTCAATCTTGATGGCATTCAAGATTTCAGGGAGTTGTCCGCGTTCGAACTCAATGTCGACGACTGGCCCTGTAATTGTTACAACGCGCCCTTTGCTCATGGTTTCCCTCCTAAGAAAAGCTTTGCTTCCGTAGAAGCTTCATTGTTATGCGTTCGCGTTCGCTCCAGCAACGATTTCCGATATTTCCTGGGTAATCGAAGCTTGACGCGCACGGTTGTAAGCTAATGTGTAGCCGCTGATCATTTTCGTTGCATTCTTCGTAGCGGAGTTCATCGCTGTCATTCTCGCACCAAACTCACTTGCTTTACCTTCCAGTACCGCACTGTAAATAAGCGTTTCTGCATATTTAGGAAGCAATACTTCCAGAACACCTTCTGGTGATGGCTCATACTCATAACTAGCAGCAGCCACGCCAGTAACTTCTTCCATAGGAAGCAGGCGGATCATCGTTGGAATTTGGGTAATCGCATTTTTGAATTGGTTGTATACCAAGAACAACTGGTCATACGTTCCGTTTTCGAAGTTTTTTACTGCTGCTGAAGCGACAGATTTGATATCCGCGAATTTCGGTGAATCCGGAACACCCGTTACTTCTTCTACAATTGGCATGTTGCGTTTGCGGAAGAAGTTACTGCCTTTACGTCCGATTACAAAAATCGAATATTCAGCTGTTGATTTATGGTTTTCACGAATCTCGGTCATGACCTTCCGCAACACGTTAGCGTTGTAACCTCCGGCCAATCCACGATCCGAGGTGATTACTAAATAGCCTGTCTTCTTCACTTCGCGTGTCTGTAACATCGGGTGTTTGATCCCTTTGCTTCCAGCTGCGATGCTTTGAACGACTTCTTTCAACTTGTCTGAGTAAGGACGCGCTGCTTCCGCAGAACGTTGTGCTCGTCTCAAATTTGCTGCAGAGACCATTTCCATCGCTCTCGTAATTTGCTTCGTGCTTTGTGTGGACTTGATTTGGCGCTTAATCTCGCGCATTCCTTTTGCCATACCTGCTCACCTCTCTTTTGAGGCTTAGAAAAGCCTTCATTCGAAGACCTGAATTCAGGCGATCAGCCTGCCCAGGATTAACACGGTAGGCAGAGCTTCACTTCAACATGAAGCTCTGCCATCATGATTTATACAGAAGCTGCGAAGCTCTTTTTGAATTGAACAATAGCTTCTACTAGCGCTTTATCGTTATCCGGAGTGATATCCTTCGTGTCACGAATGCTGTGTAGAATTTCTGGACGGTTCGATTCCAAGTAAGCCAAGAATTGACCTTCAAAACGTGTAACGTCTTGAACAGGAAGATCATCCACATGTCCTTTAACAACTGTGTAAAGGGAAGCAACTTGCTTCTCCAATGACATCGGTTGGTGAACACCTTGTTTCAAAATTTCAAGCGTACGAACACCACGGTCCAAACGCGATTGTGTAGCTTTATCCAAGTCAGAACCGAATGCAGCAAATGCAGCAAGCTCACGATATTGTGCCAAGTCAACACGAAGTGTACCGGCAACTTTTTTCATCGCTTTCGTTTGTGCAGAGCCCCCTACACGGGATACAGAGTTACCAACGTTAACCGCTGGACGCTGACCTGAGTAGAACAAGTCGGATTCTAGGAAGATTTGTCCGTCCGTAATCGAAATTACGTTCGTTGGAATATATGCTGAGATATCGCCTGCTTGTGTCTCAATGAAAGGAAGTGCAGTCATAGAACCGCCACCTAGCTCATCATTCAATTTCGCAGCACGCTCTAGAAGACGGGAGTGTAAGTAGAAAACATCCCCTGGATAAGCTTCACGACCCGGTGGACGACGAAGCAAGAGGGACAACTCACGGTAAGCAGCTGCTTGTTTGGACAAGTCATCATAGACGATCAAAACGTGCTCGCCTTTGTACATGAAGTACTCGCCCATTGCGCAACCTGCGTACGGAGCCAACCAAAGCATTGGTGAAGGCTCAGAAGCAGAAGCTGTTACAACGATTGTGTAGTCCAAAGCGCCAGCGTGACGAAGTGTTTCAACAACACCTACGACAGTGGATTGCTTTTGACCGATAGCAACGTAGATACATTTAACGCCGTTGCCTTTTTGGTTGATGATCGCATCGATTGCAATCGCTGTTTTACCTGTTTGACGGTCACCGATGAGCAACTCACGTTGTCCACGGCCAACTGGTACCATCGCGTCAATCGCTTTGATCCCTGTTTGCATTGGCTCATGTACCGATTTACGGGCCATAACGCCTGGTGCTGGGGATTCGATTGGACGGAATCCAGTTGTTTCGATAGGACCTCTACCATCGACTGGTTGACCCAATGGGTTAACAACACGGCCTAGTAGTGCATCACCTACAGGGATTTCCATGATACGGCCAGTACGTTTAACTTGGTCGCCTTCACGAATATCTTTGTAAGGTCCGAGAATAACGATACCTACGTTGCTTTCTTCCAGGTTAAACGCGTAACCTAGAACGCCACTTGGAAACTCAAGCAGCTCGCCTGCCATTACGCTTTCCAAGCCGTGAGCACGAGCGATACCATCACCAACTTGAATGACTGTACCTACATCAACCACTTGGATATCGGAATTATAGTTTGCTATCTGTTGTTTAATCAATGAGCTGATTTCTTCAGGTTTGATACTCAACGAACTTCACCCCTATTCTTACAGTGCTTGTGTTAAACTAATGCTTTGGACAAGCGGTCTAACTTGCCTGCCAAGCTTCCATCATATAAACGATCACCGATACGCACTTGTACGCCGCCGAGCAGCTTAGGCTCAACCACGGACGAAACACGAATCGTTTTACCTGTTACTTTGCTAAAATGTGAAGCAATTTCCGCTTGCTGTGCATCTGACAATACGAATGCTGAGTAAACGATAGCGCTCGCTTGTCCAAGAGCTTCATTCGCAACCTTCGTAAAATCACTCACTAAGGCATCCAAAATGGATAGTCTTCCTTTATCAATCAAGACTAGCAGCGTGTTCCACACCGGTTCGGAAACTTTGCCTTCGAAAATCTGCTTCAGCAGGTCCGTTTTAGCGGTATTCCCGATGTTCGGATGGTTCAGGAACTTCTGCAAGTCTGCATTATCCCTAATCGCACTAGCTACAGATTTAAGCTCATCTTCAACTTGGGAAATCAAATTCTTTTCCTTCGCTACTTCGAATAAAGCTTTGGCATAACGCTTCGCTACGACGATGTCACTCATACGTTGCCTCCTACCTCTTTGAGGTAATGCTCAACAAGTTTTTCTTGTGACTTTTCGTCGATTTGTTTCTCAATAATTTTGGATGCGATCAGAACGGACATCGCGCCAACTTGGCTGCGAAGAGCGGCAACCGCTTTGTTCTTCTCATTTTCGATATCCTTCAACGCTTCGTCTTTCAGACGATTCGCTTCTGCACTAGCAGCATGAATAATATCATCCGCTTGCTTGGAACCTGTGTGTTTCGCTTGCTCAATAATATCGTAAGCTTCCTTACGAGTTTGTTGCAGCGCTTGCTTTTGTTCCTCTAACAGTTGATCAGCTTGTTTACGGCTTGTTTCAGCTGTTTGAATCTGTTCTTTAACCAATTGTCTGCGTTTTTCCATCATGCCAAACAGAGGACCGAACGCAAATTTGGAAAGCAACACATATAGAATCAAAAACGCAATTATTTGTATAAAAAATGTGGACCATTCAATATGCAACAAGTAACGTCACTCCCTTCTGATAACGTGGGCAAAACGAAGGCGTGGTGGCGACTGTGGCCATCAACGCCAAACGCTTTCTTATGCTTTCCCCATGAACAAGAACGCAAGAACCAATGCAACGACTGGCATAGCCTCAACTAGACCTACCCCGATAAACATTGTTGTTTGAAGCGTACCACGAAGTTCTGGTTGACGGGAAATACCTTCCAAAGCGCGACCTACGATCAAACCGTTACCAATACCTGCACCTAGTGCTCCCAAACCGAATACGATACCTGCTGCTACTAATGCTATTGCTCCCATTGATAAAATCCTCCTCTAAACTCTTAGGTTTTGTTTGTTTTATTAGTGACTCGAGACTACCCGAGGTAAGTCTAATTGCTTAGTGCTCTTCATCGTGAACTAACGCTTGCGAGATATAAACCATGGTCAGCATCGTGAATACGAAGGCTTGAATTGCACCTACGAACACACTGAAGCCCTGCCATGCAACGAGAGGCACAACACCAACCGGGCCTAACCCCATGATGACAGCTATCATGATTTCACCTGCATAGATGTTACCGTAAAGACGGAAGGCGAGCGTAAGCGGCTTGGAGACAACTTCAATTAAATGAAGGATCAACATTGCCCCTTTAAACTCAAAGTAATGCGCAAAGTAATGCTTGGTGTTTCGTGTAATCCCTAAGTAGTGGCTAAGGAAGATTACAATAAGCGTAAGCGCTCCAGTAACTGCGATATCGGCTGTTGGTGATTTCCACCAAGATGCGTGATCTTCCGTTACAATTGAGAAAGGAAGGCCGAGCATGTTACCGATAAAGATATACATGATGAGCGTAAGACCAAGTGCAATAAATCCCTTACCGTGCTTGGAACCGATTGTGCTTCCGATGATGCCTTCTACAAACTCAATCGTCCATTCCATGAAGTTTTGCATTTTCGAAGGATTCGATACGGAAAGCTTACGAGTACCAGCGAATGCAAGAATTAATACAATAACCGTGGTTATGCTGATCATCATCAGTGCTGATGCATCGAAATGAAAACCTAACCACTCAAACCCTGGTGCATGATGTTCCATATTTTCCATTTTCACCCCTTTCATCCGTTGAAGTTACATCGTGGAATTACTTCTTAGACTTCCTAATAGAAAGAATACCCAGTACGAGTGTTGCCAATTGAGCAAAAAAGTATCCAACAATCGTCGTGGTTATTGCAACATGTTCGGGATACCTGACGGCAACCAAACCTACAAACCCAGCGATTGCTGCCCTTGTCAGAAAGCCAAGGGTTACCTTGCGCCCTGACTGCTCTATCGCAGCTGCTGCCAGCTTGCTAATCTTCCAGGCCAGAAACCTTGCACTGATCATACTAGCAATGGAGCCAAGCATGAGTCCTGCAATGTAAATGCGGTAATCGACAAGAAGCGCCCATGCAGCCAAACAAAAGGATAAAAAGAATAGAAACACATTTTGAACCGTTTTCAGAGTGGCTGAAAAGTCGTCCATCATAGCCCTCCGTACTGCTTTATCATGAAGTAAATGCTAATGACGCCGGTTACAAGCCCAAGTAAAAACCCGACTAACAACCAGATCTGTCCACCTAGTGCGCCAGTTAACCAATCTCCGAAGAAATATCCGGCTGCCAAACATACGACAAGGTCTATGCCAATTGCACTAGTTAACGCTACTGCCCGCCAAGGATTATCATTGGAATTTGGCCGTTTCATTGCACCCTCCTGGGTGTTTTCCACATGGGAAAACGCGTCTCGTAGCTTATCTGCTACGAATCCTCATTCATTGTATCGAAGCCATGCTAAGTTTGTCAATTGACGGAACTTCATTTGTCACATCTTACAAAACTCCTTAGAGCCTTGCGGCTCTAGGGTTTGCGCGTTTTCAAACCGAACAGTCGAACTGTACGCTGTAGCGTTTGTCATGATTTTGTCACGGTTAGAAAGCTTCTGGGCGTTCCTTAGTCCTACCGAAGTGATGGAGAATCGCTTGAACAATGCGTTCTGACGCTTTTCCATCTCCGTAAGGGTTCGCAGCTTGGCTCATTTTATTGTACAATTCTGGATCTGTCAGCAGCGCACGAGCACGCGTATAGACCGCTTCTTCATCCGTTCCAACTAGTTCCAATGTTCCTGCTTGGATGCCTTCTGGACGCTCTGTTGTATCACGTAGAACCAGAACTGGCACACCGAAGGAAGGCGCTTCTTCTTGCAGACCACCGGAGTCCGTTAGAATCATATGCGCGTGTGGATAGAAGTTATGGAACTCGAATACATCAAATGGCTCTACTAGCTTGATGCGTGGGTGATTACCTAGAATCTCATGTGCTGGTTCTTTTACCGCTGGACTCAAATGTACGGGGTAGACAATGGCAATATCTTCGAACTCATCAGCAATACGCTTCACAGCACGGAAGATTTGGCGATGTGGCTCACCTTGAGATTCGCGACGGTGCGCTGTCATCAGGATTAATTTGCGACCAGCCGCCCACTCCAGTACTGGATGATTAAATTCTTGTTGTACCGTATATTTGAAAACATCCGTAACGGTATTGCCCGTCACATAAATTTGCGACTCTGATTTGTTTTCTTTACGTAGATTATCTGCAGATTGCTGTGTGGGTGCAAAGTGAAGATCAGCGAGAACACCCGTTAATTGGCGGTTCATCTCTTCTGGATACGGGGACAATTTGTTCCACGTCCGAAGACCCGCTTCCACGTGTCCTACTTGGATCTGTTGCATGAAGGCTGCATAGCTAGCCAGGAATGTTGTTAGTGTATCCCCATGAACAAGAATAAGATCTGGCTTTGCTTCTTGGAACACAGGCTCCAAGCCTTGCAGCACGCGCATCGTGATTTCGTTCAGCGTTTGGCGATCCTTCATGACATTGAGATCAAAGTCAGGTGTGATTTTGAAAATATCAAGCACTTGGTCCAACATCTGACGATGCTGTGCGGTTACGCAAACCAGAGACTCAATGTGCTCAGGATGCTTCTCCAGCTCGAGAATGAGCGGAGCCATTTTGATGGCTTCAGGTCTTGTTCCGAAGATCGTAATCACTTTTAGACGTTTCATCGGTTTCTTCTCCCCTTAAAGCTTTCTATTAAGAAAGCTATCTGCGTAAGCATTGAATTTTTAGAAAATTAATCCGTTCCGTATAGTCGATCCCCAGCATCCCCGAGACCTGGCACGATGTAGCCATGATCATTCAAATGATCATCAACGGCTGCGACGTAGATATCGACGTCAGGATGCTCTTTTTGAACCGAAGCTACACCCTCTGGCGCTGCGATTAGGCACATTAGCTTAATGCGCGTACAACCTCTGCGTTTCAGTACTTCAATTGCTGCGTTTGCGGATCCGCCTGTAGCGAGCATAGGATCAATAACAAGTAAATCCCGCTCCAATACATCGGTAGGCAGCTTCACATAGTATTCAACAGGTTGAAGCGTATCCGGATCGCGATAGAGACCGACATGGCCTACTTTTGCAGCTGGCATCAGCTTTAACACGCCGTCAACCATCCCCAAACCTGCTCGCAAAATAGGGATCAGCCCTAGCATTCTGCCTGAGATAACTTGGCAATCTGCTGTTGTCACCGGGGTTTTCACTTGCACTTGCTGCAGTGGAAGGTTTCTTGTAATCTCATAAACCATTAAGGTAGCAACTTCATCGACAAGCGCTCTGAAATCCTTGGTTGTCGTGTTCTCATCCCGAATATAAGTAAGCTTATGTTGGATAAGCGGATGATCGCAAATATGTACTTTACCCATATGTTCCTCCCTAATATAAGCTTGTAGGTCAGGCAAACCTTGTCCATTATATCATATGTTATCCAACTTATCTGCTATAGAACCAACAACTATAAAATACAAAAAACCTCGTCACCGCCACTCTGCATCGAGAATGGGGGAATGAAGTTTTATCATCGAACGAGCACGAATTGCAGCCCCGTCAATCCGCAGCTGACGTAAGATGGTCTGAAGTTTTAGGGACGTAGGGGCTATTCGCGCAAAAACAAATAAAAGACCAGCTCCAAAGAGCTGGCCCCTGCAAATAATGATTAGTACGTCAAACCTGGGTAAAGCGGGTATTGCGCTGTTAGATCCGATACCATACCACGCGCTTTCTCAAGCGTAGCTTCGTCTTTCGGGTTTTTCAATGTAAGACCGATGACTTTCGCGATTGTTTTCATCGCTTCTTCGTCCATACCACGGGAAGTCACAGCCGGTGTACCCAAGCGAATACCGCTTGTGATGAACGGGCTTTTCGGATCGAAAGGAATCGCATTTTTGTTCGCTGTAATACCAATTTCATCAAGAACGTGCTCTGCGTCTTTACCTGTGATGTCCAGGTTACGCAAGTCAACCAACATCAAGTGGTTATCCGTACCGCCGGAAACAAGGTTGATGCCTTCAGCTGTAAGAGCTGTCGCCAATGCTTGGGCATTGTTGATGACATTTTGACCGTACACTTTGAAATCTGGTTGAAGTGCTTCACCAAAGGAAACAGCTTTAGCTGCAATTGTATGCATTAAAGGACCACCTTGGGAACCAGGGAATACGGCTTTATCAATTGCTGCAGCCCAAGCTTTGCGCGTAAGAATCATACCGCCGCGAGGACCGCGAAGCGTTTTGTGTGTTGTTGTTGTTACGAAATGTGCGTGTGGCACTGGGTTCGGGTGCAAGCCAGCTGCAACAAGACCAGCGATATGCGCCATATCGACGAAGAATAATGCGCCTACATCGTTCGCAATGGAAGCCATTGCTTCGAAATCGATCGTACGCGGGTAAGCACTTGCGCCAGCAACCAACATGCGAGGCTTATGTTTGAAAGCTGCTTTACGAACCTCATCGTAGTCGATGCGGGAATCTTTTTCGCTTACGCCGTAAGCTACGAAGTTATAAAGAATACCGGAAGCATTAACTGGGCTACCGTGTGTTAAGTGACCACCATGCGCAAGATTCATACCTAGAACTGTGTCACCAGGGTTTAGCGCAGCCAAGTATACAGCCATGTTCGCTTGTGCACCGGAATGTGGTTGAACGTTCGCGTGCTCAGCACCGAAAAGCTCTTTCGCACGATCACGAGCGATGTCTTCCACGATGTCGACGTACTCACAGCCACCGTAGAATCTTTTGCCTGGGTAGCCTTCAGCGTATTTGTTCGTTAATACTGTTCCCATAGCTTCAAGAACCGCTTGGCTCACGATGTTCTCGGAAGCAATCAGTTCAATTTTGTCGCGTTGGCGGCCTAGCTCAAGATTCATGGCTTCTACGATTTTCGGATCTTGCTTGCTTAAAAAGTTTGTCATATTGAATTCCTCCTAAGGATGATTATCAAAAGTAAATTAGCAATCTGCATCAGGTGCAGCTTGTTGATAAAGTTGATCCGCCTGATCAGCGGAGTATACAGCTCTAGTACCACCGATCAGCTTCGGCCGAGCGAATGCCATCGTGACATAAGCCTGGCCAATATGGCGAACCGGCGGCCTTGCGGGAACAGCGACTCTGCGCAGATGCATGCCTATCAGCGTTGAGCCGATATCGATGCCCGCATGCGCCTGAATTGTCTCAACAACGACCGGCTTCACGAAGTGTCTGTACGCATAGGAAGCCATCGAGCCCCCGGCCTTCGGCACGGGAATCACGGAGACAGGCTCCAGCTGCGGCGCTAGCGCCAGCAACTCTTCCTCCACAACCAGCGCACGATTCAAATGCTCACAGCATTGAAACGCCGCATGCAGCCCAAACTCACCGCAGATGCGCTTAACCGTCTCAAAAATCGGCTTCGCCGCATCCAGCGTACCCGATGTCCCAATCCGATGCCCGAGAATTTCACTCGTGCTCGTGCCGATCACCAAGATGTTGCCGGGACGCAAGCTGCCAACCGTAATCAGCTCACGCAGGTTCGCTTCCAAAGCTTCTGCTATAGGTTCATACATCGAATCTGTCATTGTGGCTCCCTCATCTCTAGGGATGTACCGTGAAACGATCTTCGATACTCTGTACTTTGTTAATCCGATTCTTGTGCCGGACACCTTCCGAGAACTCGGTTTCCAGCCAGATTTTGACGATTTCTTCCGCTACGCCAGGACCAACAACACGTTCACCCATCGCTAGCACGTTCGTATCATTATGTTCACGCGTCGCTTTCGCTGAGAAGAGATCATGCACAAGTGCACAACGGATCCCTGGAACCTTATTCGCGGCGATGGACATCCCAATGCCTGTTCCACAAAGCAGAATGCCTTTGTCTGCTTCTCCCGAAACAACTTTTTCGCAAACTTGAAGTGCATAGTCTGGATAATCGACGGAGTCGCCGCAGCTGCATCCGAAATCGATCACTTGATGACCTAATGATTCAATAAAAGGAATGATAACATCTTTCAAACGATAGCCTGCATGATCAGCACCTAAAGCAATTTTCATAACTTAAACGCTCCTTTTGACTTGTTCGAATTCGACCATCCTATTATATCCCAAAGCTCACCAAAAACGAAAAAAAGAGCGCACACGCTAGAAAACGCGCGTTGCTCTTGTGCCCAGGCGACCGGCCGTATAGCTCAATGCTCCATTGTGGTTAACCCCACTCGTCGCCAGTTACATTGAGTCTTGCTTGTTACTTGTATTTTATCGCATTCCCTGCGATGTGTAAAGCTATATTGACCTATCTCAGTTTTTTCACCAATTTATCCAAGCTCCGGCCAATTTCTTCGGCTGTATACCGATAATCAGCTAATGACCCGCCATACGGGTCGGAAATATCGTAATCTGGCATGATATTTTGTAGTTCGTACAGGCGACTTCTTTCCTCGACCGATACCGTTTGGGACAGCGCCTGTTTCAGTTGAAGCTCCGTCGCAAGCTGCTCCTGCTCTTCAATCGCCTTGAGAATACGAGCATCGTCCTCTACATATTCTTTGAGCGTATACGTCTTCTCGATCGCTTCAGGGAAACGCCCAATCACTGTACGTTTATGCCCTGTCGTCATTGTCAGGATCAGATCCGCCCAATCGACGTCAGCCGCGGTAATCGCTAGAGAACTGATGGATTCCTTAAAGCCCGCTTCATGAAGAAGCGACTGGCTGTTTCTCGATATCGGACCACCTGTCATGGCCGACACACCTGCTGAACGAACCTCCGCCGCAAGCCCCTCTTGATGCACCCTCATACGCAGCAAACCTTCAGCTAACGGACTGCGGCACGTATTTCCTGTACAGACAAATAGAATTCGCAACATGAAATCCTCCTTGAAATAAACGGCTGCACCGTCCGTTATTACCCGTATTGTATCACAGCAAAAACTTGATCCCAAACCCTAATAGGATAAGTCCACCGAATGCCTCACCATATTCCCCAACCCAACCACTAACTCGTCTGCCCAGCAGTAAGCCTGCTATCGAAAGCAAACCACCAAACAGACCAAATATGAGCACCGTAAGCACAATGTCCGTGGCAAACATCCCGAGAGAAACGCCCACAGAGAACGAATCTATACTAACACTTAGGGCAAAAATGATGAGTCCCCATAGCGTCCGATGATCGAATGCCGTAGCTTCTTCCCCACGTACCGAGCTGTATACCATATGCGCACCGAGCAGAATAAGTAAACAACCCCCTGCAGCCGTAGCGACGTTACCCAGAAGGAGGGACACATACTGCCCCATAAACATCCCCATCAGCGGCATGAGCACATGAAAAAGTCCGATGACTATGCTAATTTTCAAAATATCGATCAGACGAATGCCCTTCATTCCTATGCCAATTCCTAACGAAAAAGCATCTAGGCCCAAAGCAATCGCCATAATCCCAATTGTCATGAGTTGCCCAACTTGTACCCCAGATGCGAGCATAGCACGATCCCCCTTGTCCACGATTCTTTCTCAAGATATGCGGACAAACTGGGAATCATGCTAGTCACAATAAACGGCTACGACGTCCTACTTGGACGGTAGCGTTTATCCAGAAATATACAACAATTTAGTGCGTGAAACTTATACAATCTTATATTTTAGAGACGGATCCGCTCATGACCCGCTGCTTTCAGCAGTCGATTCATAATCGCACGGCCAATACCGGAATCTGGAACACCTTCTGCGACAATATAGCTAATACCTTTATGATCAAAAGTCCGCAGAGCGGCATAAAGCCCCCGAGCTATCGTTTCCGGCTGGGATAAGGAGCCGCACGCGAGTACGAGATCCGCCCGATAGCACGCTACTCTTTCTTCGAACGTGAGAATGCCCGTCGACTCCCCTCGTGACTTCGCGGCATCGATATCGCGTTGAATCCACGCTGAAACTTCCTGCCCATCATCCCCTTGAACGATGTGCATAAAGCCCTTCGGCGCATAATGTGTGTACTTCATACCTGGTGCGCGAGGGGTATCCAAGGCTTCTACCTCAGTCGGCTCGGACACATGAATATGCATTTCTGGCAAAACCGCTTGCAGCTGCTCAGCTGTCACGCCACCCGGCCTCAGTATAAATAACTCGCCATTTACAAGTTGAATAACCGTGGACTCCACGCCAACACCCGTTGCACCCCCGTCTACAATTCCGCCAATCTTGCCGTCCAAATCATCACGCACATGCGAGGCTAGTGTCGGACTCGGTCTGCCCGAGCTGTTCGCACTTGGTGCTGCTATAGGCAGCCCTGCTTCTCGCAGCAGATGCAAAGCAACCGGATGGTCCGGTATACGGATCCCCACCGTTTGCAGCCCCGCTGTGACTAACGGCGAAAGGCTACCTGCAAGTACAGGTAGCACAATGGTTAAGGGTCCGGGCCAGAAAGCCTTCATAAGAGCTTGATGATCGGGGGTGAGACAATCGGCTTGCACAAGGCTTGGAAGCTGCTTCACATCAGCTATATGTACAATTAAAGGATTGTCGGAGGGTCTTCCTTTTGCCGTAAAAATATGTTCCACGGCTTTCGTATTCGTCGCATCAGCGCCTAAACCGTACACCGTTTCAGTTGGAAAAGCGACCGTTTCCCCCCATTGTAGAAGCCGAGCTGCTTCTGCGAGTTGCTGTGCGATGGTGTTCTCATCGCCTTGTTCCACGTTCCAGTACGTTGTCACGATCATTCTCATCCTTACTTCGTTGAAATTCTATGGGAATATCCCATTCGCACCACTCGTTCGTATTTCGGACAAGCTGCTCATAGACTCAATCGTTTACAATTCTACCAAAGTGCAGCATTTTCTCACTCTACTCGACGCTAGCTAAACCACGAGAAAATCGCCTTAAACATTTCCCAGATAAAAAATTTCACTTTCGGTTGCGCCGGTTCATCTGAAGGCGTTGCTGCTGCTGCCACAACTTCGGCATCCTTTTCTTTCTTCACGGATTTCTCCGTGGATGTGGAGGCTGATTTATCTTTGGCTGAAGCATCATCTTTCTTTTTGGCAGACGATGTTTCGCTAGCTTTAGCCTTAGCTTCTTTGGTTGGCTTTTTTTCCTTGCCGTTCTCATCTGTCGTTTTGGCCACGACAACTGCTGCAGATGCTACGGCTTCGCCGGACACGGAATCTACGAAGCATAAAGGTGGAAACAGCACACACCACCAATTCTGGCCTTCACCAGAACCAATCACAACACGCAATGCCTCATAATCCCCTGCTGGGTAGACGTCATTTCCGTACATTTTGGTTGGAAAAGGGACAACTCCCAGATCAACCGTATGCGGATAGCTATAGCCACGGGACGCAATCATCTCTCCAACTAGCTGATCAAATTCGGGCAAATGCGCATTCACAACGGCTCTCGCCTCGTCCAAGGAATGTGGTCCAACAACCCACTCCTGCATACGGGCAATAATCGCATCGCGAATCTCGCGTTTCAGTGCTTGGTCTTGCGCAGAATCCGAATTTGCTAGAATACGCAAACGAATGGACTCCTCTGGTATCGTAGGCGAAATTACCGCCGCATTCGTCCGATTGGATTCCCAACACATAATCATAAGAATAAGTGCAAAAGAAATGAATAATAAACTCTTAAATGATTGGCGCTCTGTTCTCTTAACCATGGAGAGTAGCCCCTTTCCCGTCCCTTATAATACTAACCAGTATGGACAAGAGTAGGCGGGGCTAAACCTATGAATCTATGATTTTTTGTAAAATGGTAGAGTTGCTAGAGTTACCGCAGCTGATAGATAGGGTTAGCCGATCTCGGAGCATCGGCTACAGCTCTGGAGAGCGGATCGCGATCACGTGGCGATCGATCCCCTGGAGATCCTGCACGAAGCGGATCTCCGTCCAGCTAGCTGCGGCGCGCAGCAACGCCGCAACAGCCTCCGCCTGCCCGATGCCCACCTCGAACCCGACCACGGTCGGGATTCGCGGCAGCCGGTGCAGCTGCGAAATCAATCGGCGGTACAGGTCGAGTCCCTCGACACCGCCGAACAAAGCCGTGTGCGGCTCGAATAGCCGCACCTCGGGCATCAGCGCCGGCAGGTCGCCATCCGGGATGTATGGTGGGTTCGACACCACCATATCCAGCGCGAGCCCGCGCTCAATATAAGGCTCGAGGAGGTCGCCCTCGAGCCACTCGATCCGCTCAGCCACTTCGTGGCGCTGCGCGTTCTTTACGGCCATCTCCAGCGCTGCCGCGGAGATGTCGCTGGCCGCCACGCGCCACGTAGGGCGCGCGTGCGCGATCGTCACCGGGATGATACCACTCCCGGTGCCCACATCCGCAAGCAGCGGAGCGCCTTGCGGGAACAGACGCGAGCCCTCGTGGAGCAAAGCCTCCACGAGCAGCTCGGTCTCCGGCCGCGGGATCAGCACGGCCGGCCCGACCTCAAACGGAAGGCCGAAGAAATCCTGCTCGCCGGTGATATACTGCACCGGCTCACCCGCGGCCTTCCTTGCTACCAGCTGGTCCCACGTGGCGACCAGCTCTTCGGGCATCGGTTCCTGCCACCAGCGGAACAGGAGCTCCGTGCGCGTGCAGCCGCCTAACAGGTGCTGCAGCAACAACTCCGTGCAAGACGAAGCCTCCGCCACGCCTTGCTCCCCTAAAAAAGAAGAAGCCTTCACAAAGGCTTCTCTTACAGTCATTTTCACAGTCGTCATTACATCGCCTCTAAGGCATCGGATTGTGCAGCAATCGTTAACGCTGACACAATTTCCGCCATATCGCCGTTAAGAACCGTTTCCAAACGGTGCAACGTCAAGCCGATGCGGTGATCGGTAATACGGCTTTGCGGGAAGTTGTAGGTACGAATACGCTCTGAACGGTCGCCCGTTCCGACTTTGCTTTTACGCTCGCCGGCATATTTCGCTTCTTCTTCTTCACGCAATTTATCTGAAATCCGCGTACGAAGTACGCGAAGCGCTGACTCTTTGTTGGAGTTCTGCGATTTACCATCCTGACACGTTGCGACGATACCCGTTGGTACGTGCGTTACACGTACAGCGGATTTCGTTGTATTAACAGACTGACCGCCCGCTCCACTGGAACAGAATGTATCTACGCGAATATCCGCATCATGAATCACGACCTCCACATCTTCTGCTTCCGGCATAACAACAACCGTCGACGTGGATGTATGGATCCGTCCACCGGACTCCGTTACTGGAATACGTTGAACACGGTGCGCACCGCTCTCAAACTTGAGCTTGCTATAAGCACCTTTTCCCGTAATCATGAAGATAATCTCTTTGAATCCGCCCAAATCATTGACGGACGCATCGAGAATTTCCGTTCTCCATCCTTGACCATCTGCATAACGCGTGTACATCCGGTACAGATCGCCTGCGAACAGCGCAGCTTCATCGCCGCCTGCCGCACCGCGGATTTCTACGATAACGTTCTTATCGTCATTCGGATCCTTCGGCATCATCAGAATGCGAAGATGTTCTTCGAGTTTAGCGGATTGGTCGCTAAGCTCATCGATCTCCATTTTGACCATTTCACGCATCTCATCATCCAGCTTCTCGTTCTGCATCACTTTCGCTTCAGCTAGCTGTTCACTCACGCTCTTATATTCATTATAAGCATCATAAGCTTCCTGAAGATCAGATTGCTCTTTGGAATACTCTCTTAGTTTCTTCGTATCACTCGTTACATCCGGGTCACACAATAACTCGCTTAGTTTGTCATAGCGGTCCACAATGGACTGAAGTCGATCCAACATAGGGGATCACTCCTTTCTCTATTTTATAAATCATTAAACATTGAAACGGAAATGCATAACGTCGCCGTCATTCACCACGTACTCTTTACCTTCAAGACGCACTTGGCCTTTTTCCTTAGCACCAGCCATCGATCCTGCAGCTGACAAATCGTTGTACGACACAACTTCCGCACGAATGAATCCACGTTCGAAATCCGTATGAATCACGCCTGCCGCTTGCGGAGCTTTCGTTCCTTTACGGATCGTCCATGCTCTAACTTCTTGCACGCCAGCTGTGAAATACGTGTACAAGCCTAGTTTTCTATATGCTGCTTTGATCAATCTATTCAAGCCGGACTCTTGAAGTCCCAACTCTTCCAGGAACATCGCTTTTTCTTCTTCTTCCAGCTCAGCAATTTCGGATTCAACCTTCGCGCTAATGGAAACGACTTCGTTGTTTTCTTTCTCAGCGAATGCCTTCACAATTTTAACGTATGCATTGTCGTCCGCAGTTGCAACTTCATCTTCACTCACGTTTGCCGCGTAGAGCACTGGCTTCATCGTTAGCAAATGAAGATCGCGAACTAGCAGGCGCTCATCTTCTGTCAAATCCAAGCTGCGTGCTGGCATATCGTTATATAAGGCTTCTTTGATACGTTCCAAACACTCAACCTCAGCAACCACCTTCTTGTCGCCGCCTTTGAGGTTTTTGCGTGAACGCTCGATCTTTTTATCAACCGACTCAATGTCTGCCAAAATCAATTCAAGATTAATCGTCTCGATGTCGCCAATCGGATCAACTTTCCCAGAAACGTGAGTAATATTATCATCCTCAAAACAACGCACAACATGCACAATCGCATCAACTTCACGGATGTGTGCTAGAAATTTATTTCCAAGGCCCTCGCCTTTGCTCGCACCCTTAACTAAACCCGCAATGTCAACGAATTCGAAGGCCGTCGGCACGATACTCTTAGGCACAACGATTTCCACCAGCTTCTGCAATCTCTCGTCTGGTACTTCAACTACCCCAACATTCGGATCGATCGTACAGAACGGATAATTCGCAGATTCTGCCCCCGCCTGTGTAATTGCATTAAACAATGTCGATTTTCCTACGTTCGGTAGACCGACGATACCTGCTTTCAAAGCCATTGTCGTTACAACTCCTTAATTTTCGAAAATCATCCTTCTTATTATATAGTACTTGGAGGGCAAAAAAAAGCCTGCAAGCTATCGATTCGCCGCAGACTTTTTTTCCATTGCTATTTTGAACTCGTCATCCCGCTTTTGCACGAAGTACGTTTTGATCTGATTCCGCAAAATAAAACCGCGCAGCGCATTGCTTTGTTCAGCGGGAACGCTTTCAAAGCTAGCACCATAATAATAGGTGTCCTCTAGCTTTTCTTTCCTTATAATTTCCAACTGACAAGGCATATCGAAGCCCAACTCTAATTGCACGTAAAGTGTACATTTTATATGTAGAATCTTATCAATCATGCCATTGTCGTCTATCGTAAAACCGATACCATTCATCGAAATATTTTTAATTGAAATATCTATCGGGGTTTCAAGCTGTTGGGGCTCCTTTTGATTCGCATTCTGAAATTCGAGGATCTGACCAAATCTTCTTACATTGACCCTTGGGAATTCCCGCTTCTCCGCGAATCTTCTGCGATTCTCAGGTGGATTAATGACAATGAGCGAACCTGGTTCTCTGGCGACAACGGTCGTATGCACGACGAATAGCCCTGATTTGGTATACATCGTAATCTTCACCTTGTCACCCAGTTGGAACACATCATATTCCGGTAGTTCAATTTCCATAATGTCCCCTTGGGCATAGGTCAGAATACCCGTGGATACGAAATCATCCTTCCCTACAACAGCCCGGCAATCGATCAATACTTCCGCATCGTATCCTTCTTTACAACCATATCGCTTCAAAGCATCCTGCTTCATCGCCATGCTCACCTACACCTCGCCCTTTATTGATGGATGTTCATGTATGTTTCCGCACAAAATAGACTGCCCCACAAGAAAGGGACAGTCTATCACCTTAATCAATAAAAGCATCGATTGTCGGTAACCAGACTGCCATAGTTCATTAGAACCTTAGACCCTCAGCTTTGCGTCCTTGCTTTTCAACAAGTTTGCCATTGTCGAACCTTGCTATGAATGTTATGTCGTTCATCATTTATGGTCTAAAAGACCCACTGTTATCACCATTATACGTAGCCTAGTTATTTCTTTCAACTAAAATCCTTGCATGAGCCCTGTTTTTATTGTATGAATGTGTAGTGGAATGAATATCCACAGGTTTACAAGTTATCCACATTGTTATCCACAGCTTGTTAACAACGAATATTTGTTCGGATGTTTATACACATGTGGATAGACTATTATTGCGAGGTGTCCCCCTGTGGATGAACATATCCCCTGGATGAAAGAAGCGATCGGCGAGGCACTGAAGGCCGAAGCAATCCGTGAAGTACCGATCGGCGCCATCGTCGTCCATCAAGGTCAAATTATTGGCCGCGGTTATAATTTACGTGAAACAACCTTAGATCCTCTCGCGCATGCGGAGATGATTGCGATTAAGCAGGCAAGTGAGCATTTACAGGCTTGGCGTCTTCTAGACTGCCAGCTCTATGTGACGCTGGAGCCTTGTCCGATGTGTGCAGGTGCGATCGTGCAAGCACGTATTCCTCAAGTGATTTACGGAACGGTAGATCCGAAGGCAGGCTGTGCGGGGACGTTAATGAACTTGCTGCAGGAGGACCGGTTCAATCACCGGGTCGATGTGGTAAGCGGCGTTTTACAAGAGGAGTGTTCCACGATGTTGACGCAGTTTTTTCGAAAATTGCGCGGGAAGGCGTAAAACCTTCCTTACTTTAACTGGATCGAACGTACGATGAAGAAGATAATTGTGCCAAACAGCATCAGCAGCAGGAAGCCCAGGATCCATACGTTAAGATCAGCGATACCCTTTTTAGCGCTTTGGACAACAGACCATTCAATGAAGCCAAACAGAATTACAATCATCGCTTTTAAACTGTTGATAAATAAACGAGCATTCTGGTATTGTCCATGGGCATTCTCGGTCGTAATTGGGGACGGATAATTATACACATGAGGGATCTTGCTTAGGAGAGTCAAGCCAACATAGACGATAACACCTATGAGTGGTAAGGCAATCAAACTCATCTTATTCCCCCAACCATCGATATCCCCTTTACCGTTAAAATGCATCGGAATTCGCTCTGGCAAGGCATGCCATTCGTAAGCTACATAAGCGATCATACTTACGATCACTAACAGAGAGATGACATCAAGAACTGTTTCAGCTTTAGTTCTGGGCAGTTGAATGACGGGACGATTCTTCACGTGGCACCTTCTTTCTATCGATTTATAAAGAATTGTAGTAAATGTTTATACTATTCTTTATTCACTATGTACATTCCTTGCTCAAATGAAACCTTCTTCATGTCCATGGGCTAAAATGGTTGCACCTCCAAAACATCTCGTGTTAGAATGACGATACTATGCGCCCGTAGCTCAGCAGGATAGAGCAACAGTTTCCTAAACTGTAGGTCGTACGTTCGAATCGTATCGGGCGCGTATACCTTATATTTTAAGGCTAAACCATGTAAACACTAAGACCCTCCATTGGCGACAAACCAACTTGGAGGGTTTTTTCTATGTCCAAAGCATCATTCCTAGGCAAAAAACGAATTATGTCAAGAGATACCAGTTCGCAGTCAAAAATCTATCAAGAATTTTTAAATGGTGAAATTGAAAAAGAGTCATGGCTTGTTATGACACAAGCCATGACTCTTTTTCGAATTATTTCTTAGTTTTCAAGAACTCGTCAACTTGTTTTTGAAGTTCAGCGATTACTTTGTCTGAACCTGCTTTTTTCATTTTATCAATGAATTCTGCATATTTTTTTTCAGAATCAGTAACTGCTCCTGTTTCAATGACAGTTCCAGTGCCAGCATATTCTTTAACAACCGCAGCAATCTGTGCAAGTTCTATTTTAATTGGATCAAGATTAGGCTTATAACCAAGTAATGGTGAAACTGTAGCACTGGCATTCGCGTCTTGCCAAATTTTCGTGTAATTAGCTGGATTAGCTTGTGTTTCGAAACTGTTAGCTACATTACCAAGATTCCATGGAAATGCGCCATATTTTGCATCTGCTGTTCCTTGACCTGAGTAACCAATGGTTTCGATTTTATTGTCGCCAATTTTCTTGTAATGTTTGCCTTCAATACCCCATACCAAAAGGTTATATAGATCTTTCCCTTTAGCAGTATCTAACAAATTAATAAGCTGCATAGCACGCTCAGGGTTTTTAGATGTTCTTGTAATAGCAAGGTTTGTGCCATCAGACAAATTGGAGATGGTATACTTCTCTTCCATTGGAATAACCTGAATTGGGAAACCATATCTTGTTGACTCTGATTTCGAAACATCTTCGATACTGCCAACCATCGTATGGAACCAAGCGACGTTTCCATCTGGCTTACCTTCATCTTGTCGCTGATTTTGCAAGCTCAACATATCTTTACGGATATATCCTTTGGCAAACCAATCCGTCATTGTTTTGATATAACGTTGCTCATCAGGTGTGTCATACAAATTGATTACCTTTAGGCTCTTCGGATCTTTCAAATCGCCTACTAATTTGAAAGATGGTGTAATGATATTGTGATGCTGCATACTCGTAAGTACAGCTGGGCTAAACCCTTTGCGTAATTGATTGTTCTGTTTCAATTTCTCTAGGTAACCTTCGATGACAGCGAGAGATTCCTTGGAGACAGGACCCGTTTTAAAGAAAGTTTCTTGTGCTACTTTCGGATCGATGTATCCTTTTTCGACAAACTCTTTCGGTACACGCAATGCTGGACGGTTATCTACGGCTTGTGAATAATTTGGAATGGCATATAATTTGCCATTAACACGGGCGCGGTCTAGTACCCAGGCAGGAAGCTCTTTCTTAATTTCTGGCGCATATTTATCAACGAGGGCATCCAATTCAATATAAGAACCTTTGTTGACCTCAGCTGGATAATCCAACGCATATCCTGTCCATGCGATGTCAATTTCCTCGGATGCAGCGGCCATTAACTTCCACTTTTCAGGGTATTGTACGCTAGTAAAGGGTACGAATTCTACCTTCGTGTTTGGCAGAAATGTTGCCAATTTCTTGTTAAACTCATCATAAACCTCTTGTGAATCCGCTTGCTTACCTGGACCCACCGTAATAAACTTCAATGTAACTTGTTTTGCTGCCACTGTTGCAGCAGGCGCTACACTCGTAGTAGCGGATGGCGTGTCGGCTGTTACACCGCAACCAGATAGGATGATAGCCGTTGTCATACTTAGAACAATTGTCTTGCTAAATACAGTTTTAAGCGGTTTCATTTTTTTATTTCCCCCTTTAATCTCTCTATATGCATACGACAAGTTTGGAACTTATCGTCCGACCCTGAGCTGTAGTATATAACATACTAAACACGATAATCAACCAAACGTTGTTCATCAATGTACAAAAAAGCCATTGTATTTTTAGACTGAGATACATTATGATATTAAGTGCGCCATTGATTCCAAGAAACTGTTGGAGTGGCAAGGGTTTAAATGTTTATTATGGTTATCTATCAGTCACACAGTTTCCTAAACTGTAGGTCGTACGTTCGAATCGTATCGGGCGCGTATAGTTTTTTAGACATACATACGTACAAAGGGATTACAACTCAGGTTGGCAATCCCTTTCTTTGTTATGTACTCACAATCGAAAGGAGTCCTCACTCCGATGACAACTCGCTCTATTCCATCCTATCGTATCCCGCTCTTCTGTGTGGTCACGATGCTCTTCTGGATGTCGATGTACACTAGCGTTCCGATCATGGCGCCTTACGTGGAGTTCCTCGGGGGAAGCCATCAGCTGGCTGGCTGGATTGTCGGCATGTACGGCATCTCACAGATGCTGCTGCGCATACCCGTAGGCATTATGTCGGATCGATTTCATAAAAGAAGACTGTTCATCACCTTCGGCCTTCTCTTCACCGCCATTACAGGGCTGGGGCTGTGGTTCACGCACGATTTTACGTGGATCTTAATCCTCCGAGCTCTTGCAGGGGCAGCCGCAGCGACTTGGGTTGATTTTACAGTGCTATTCACGAGCTACTACAAGCACGAGGAGTCTACCAAAGCGATCGGAACGATCTCCTTTTTCAACTCACTTGGTCAGGTGCTCGGCATACTTAGTGCGGGATGGGCAGCAGACCAGCTAGGGTGGGAATCCGTGTTCATTCTAGGTGCGGTGCTGGGCCTGCTCGGCATGGTCGGTTCCTTTTTCCTTATCGAAAAGGTAGAAAAAGACGCGCCCAAAATCACCCTTCGCGGGATCGGTGACGTGGCGACAGATCGCACGCTGCTATTCGTTTCACTGCTCGCTATTCTGTCTCAAGTGCTCATCTTCGCTACGGTGTTTGGGTTCACACCTGTTTATGCCACGCAGCTTGGCGCGGATAAATTCTCGCTCTCCCTGCTCTCTTTATTCGCTAACGTCCCTGTAGCGCTTGCCTCCTTGTTCGGTGGACGACGTTGGTCGATCCGGTACGGAGAGAAACGCATGGTTGTAGTTGGCTTTCTACTTATGGGCATTTTCACGTTTACGGTTCCGTTCACGCATCATCTCTGGCTCCTCATGATCACACAAGCGTTTGCCGGCTTTGGACGAGGGCTTTCGTTCACGCTGCTCATGGGGATGAGCATCAAGCATATGCCTGCGGATAAGCGGGCGACGGCGATGGGCTTTTTCCAAGCGATCTATGGGCTCGGTATGTTCATTGGACCTGTCCTTATGGGCATCATTGGTGACTATTTCTCGCTTAATCAAGGTTTTATTGTACTCGGCGTACTCGGAGCCTTCAGTGCACTACTCTCTTATCTGTTCGTTCAAAGCTCGGTTAGGAAACAGCCATTGGCGGCTAACAAATCTACAATTGCGCAATAATGGGAGCGAATCTCTCGATTCGCTCTTTTTTTCGTACAAGTGCAGGGGTAATGATTGGAAGCTTCGTCTATTCATGCGGAGAGGAGGAGAAGCATATTGAGGAGCACACACTAATTGATCGCATATTGAAAGGCGATGAATCGGCATTCCGTGAGCTGATTACAAGGTATCGTCCGTATATTTTGCAGACGATCTTTACGATTGTTCGTCATCAGAAGGATGCCGAGGACTTGTCCCAAGAGGTTTGGACCCGCATCTACTTTTCTCTCCCTCAGTATGAACGGAAAGGCCTGAAAACCTGGATGACCCGGATCGCAGTGAATCGAGCTATTGATTTCAAACGCGCGTCCAGTCGCCGTAAGGAAGACATCGTCGCCGAGCTGGAGAAGGCTATCTCGTCCACGGGTCCCCCTCATCCGGAGCACGCTGTGGAGCATGAGGTTTTGATCAAAGAAACAACAGAATTCGTACGTCAGAGGCTCGACCAAATCCCGACGAACTACCAGGATGTATTACTGGCCTATTATATTCATCATCAATCTTATCAAGATATCGCGAATGCCCAAGGTGTTACCATTAAAACCGTGGAATCTAAGCTGTACAGGGCCAAGCAATGGGTGAGAAATCACTGGAAGGAGGAGGAGTTTCGATGAACATTCAACACTATAACCAGCACGAATGGATGCAGTATATCGAGGAACATTTGTCGTCAGAAGTATGGGACGAGATGGAACATCATTTATACCGCTGTGATGCCTGTCTGGCAATCTACATGACCTGCATAGAGGGATCAGCAACACTACCGACCGTAGACGTCGAGGACACAGAGTCTTACATGAAAGGCATTATATCCCGAACGATAGGTACGAAGCCTGCTTGGTACCGCTCGACGATGTTCCACTATGGGGTCGCCGCTGCCGCGACGCTTGTACTTGTAGCAACAGGCTTTTTCCATGGCATATCGCAGGAATTAGGAACCTTTGGTGCCTTCAAGCCCGCTCCTCCTCTGGAAGCGCCATCCTCCCTTGAAGCCCAAGTTCCAATTTCCGATCACATCGTGAATAAAACCCTTACGTGGCTAGACACCTTACAAAATGAACACAAAGAGGGAGGTCTTCAACCTTGATGTCTAACAAAAGCAGTCTTGCTGCATTCCTACTGTCCTTCATACCCGGAGCGGGTCATTTGTACATGAACCGTAAGGGCCGGGGCTTTCTATACGGCTTCGTGTTCTTCGGACTCTGTTTCTTACTCTTTTTAGGTATAGCTTCACATGATGGTGACGAGTTTGCCATCCTTCTCGTCCCTATTGCCTTCACGTGGATTGCGAATATGGTGGATATGGTTATCTATTTATTGCGTTCCCCAGTACCTACTCCAGCAGCCCATCATCAACCGAATCCAGCCTATTATGGGCCTTATCCACCAGATCAGGGGATGCCGTCTTGGGATGCCGCTTCCTATTACGCTCAGCTAGCGGAAAAACAAGAAAGATCCAAAGTTCTCATGCTCTCCTTCATTCCTGGCGTTGGCCATTACCGGCTTGGACTTATGCAAAGAGGCCTTACGGCGATGGTCTCCTTCTTCGGGATCGCTATTCTCGTGTTCTTCATCACCATATTGACCCATAACGATGGCTTTATCGTTTTCCTGCTGGCGTTGCCAGTGCTCTGGTTTTACACGATGTTCGATGCGCTGAAACAGCTGGATCGCAAGCAAGCCGGGCTCGAGCTCGTGGATCGCAGTATGTTCGAGGATTTTCAACGCGACGAGCATGGACGCAAAAATCGGACGCTAGCCACGATTATCGCCATTTTCCCTGGCGCGGCGCACCTGTACTTATCCATGACCAAACGCGGTATCCAGTTAATGGCTGTGTTCCTATTCTCTGTTTATGTGCTGGATGTGCTGCGGCTCTCTCTGTTCTTTTTTCTGATCCCGATCCTGTGGTTCTTTAGCTTTTTCGATGCCCTGCAGAACATTTCTAAGTACGAAAATGGCACTCTGACCGACAAGCCTCTCGTCGAAAACTGGACAGCCTACCAACGTACTATTGGGGTTATTTTGATCGTACTAGGGGCTTATTATATCTTCAGTGATGTATTCGTACAATTCCTGTATCAATTTCTACCCGCATCGCGGAATTATATGTATTTGATCAACAATTTCAGTCAAACGCTGATTGTAGCTCTTCTCCTGATAGGGGGCGGCATTCGATTGTTAATGTATCGTAAGCAGCCGCTTAAACCCGCTTTTCCAGCTACCTATCCCACGCCCACGCCAGACAACTTAATAGACATAGAAAAAAAGAACCCCTAAGGGTTCTTTTTTCGTCGGCATTGATGATATTTCTTTGAACCAGTTACACGTAAACCTAAGTTAAATCTGCGTATAAAACACGGTAAGTGTCTTTAGCACATCGCCCTCCAGCCTGATTATAACAGGTAGAAAAGTCCTCTTTGCAATGGATGTTTCGCTTTCGCTAATTGCTCCAACGGAACCACACCTCTCTGCTTGCCGACAAATATAGTATGACCCGTTTACAGTTTTTTAATCATACTTATTAAAAAAAATTTCGATGCCCTTTATCCGCCGTGTCCATGGCCTTCTGCAGCATGTCCGCCGTGATGATTCTGATTCTTCACTTTCTTAGAACCAGATAAGGGCTCCTGATTACCGCCCGGATTATTTCGGTTTTTGACATTGCCATTGTTCACAAGATTGTCGCCTGCTGAATATGATTTCGGTTTAGACATATATCCCCATCCTCCTTTTACAAGTTAGGTGCCTTGGTGATTAAGCGCATCTTGATGCCGATGGTCATTGACCTTTTGCTGAATTTGCTGCGCATTATGGCTGTTTACCGCATTCGTTTCCAAATCCTTGGCCGCGTTTTGCAAATTTTTATCCGGACTCTTTTGCTTCGTCATCACGGTGTCCTCCTTCTTACTTACGCGTTGGTAACCTTCTGCAAAGCCTGCGCACACTCATGAATATGACGCACATAATCATCGATTAATGACTGCACGACGTCGCCGCGTTCGTCAATATGCGTGGTTCCTTGCTGTACATCGGTTAGCTCAACCTTCACTTCTCTGGCGTCCACATACGTCACTTTAAAATCAAATGAATAGCCGGTATGTCCCGCCGTCATAATGTGTACACGGATGGCATCCGCATCGCCCTCATCTGCCCATACCCTTGTCGTATCGGCGGGTTGCAACACAGTGGGCATGACGTTCATCCATTCTTTCACGAGTTCAGCTTGATCCACGCTAGGCTTATCTGATTTGCTCATAGGTAACACCTCCACATGATTAAAATGCGGAAGCCGCCCGTGTTTTATCCATGTAAAAAAACACCTACTCCCCAGCACGAATCGAATTCGTGCCCAGGGGTAAGTGCTAATTGCGATTGCTCATTTCACACTGAGCTGCAGAGCATATCCAGCATACGATATGTGCAGCAGGTGCAAACACACCCTCGCTTACACCGCTTGTAAGGCCATTCTCAGCTATCATTACACAGACTGGGCTTATAAGCTTATCTGTCTTCACATCGCGGTAGCTGGACTGTTTGTAGGCGCCCAGGTTCACACCTGCCATGCGCCAGCTTTAATGTGAACGTACCCGTAGCCGAATCGTAGTACTGTTCGTGACTTTTACGAGCTCATCCATGTCTGCAATACAATAAGCTACAATCGCATTACGATGTTGATTTTGTAAAGGGGCCAAAAACTTTCCCTCCTAAAAACAACAACAAAAAAAGCCACACGATTTCTAGAATCGCATGACTTTTTGGTTGGGTATTACCTTGGCTACGGAGAGGGTGGGATTCGAACCCACGGAGACCTTGCGACCTCGGCGGTTTTCAAGACCGCTGCCTTAAACCACTCGACCACCTCTCCACGATAGGCGTCTCTGATTAGAGAGACGACCTTGTGCAGTGACAAAAAGCATTGTAGCACATAATCATAACATGATGCAAGTGCTTATTTTTTCGTGATCACTTTCACGTTGTTCATGTACGGAACAAGCACGTCTGGAACGACGATCGAACCATCGGCTTGCTGGTAATTTTCAAGAATCGCAGCCACGGTTCGGCCCAACGCTAAGCCTGATCCATTCAGCGTATGCACGAATTCTGGCTTCGCCTTCGCATCCCGGCGGAAGCGAATGTTCGCTCTGCGGGCTTGGAAGTCTTCGAAGTTCGAGCAGCTTGAGATTTCGCGGTAGGCGCCGCTGTTAGGCAGCCATACTTCTAGATCGTACGTCTTCGCGGATGTGAAGCCAATATCACCTGTGCAGAGTGACAGCACACGATAAGGCAGCCTCAATAGCTGTAGGACGCGCTCAGCATGCCCTGTAAGCTTCTCCAACTCCTCGTAGGAGTCTTCGGGCTTCACAAGCTTTACAAGCTCAATTTTGTTGAATTGATGCTGTCTGATTAAGCCCCGTGTATCACGACCAGCGGATCCTGCTTCCGAACGGAAACAAGCACTGAACGCCACGAAGTTAACTGGCAGCTGTTCATTCGTTAGAATATCTTCACGGTGGTAATTCGTTACCGGTACTTCCGCTGTTGGAATTAGGAAATAGTCCGAATTCTCCAGCTTGAACACATCTTCCTCAAACTTCGGAAGTTGTCCCGTACCCGTCAGACTGTCACGGTTTACGATATAAGGAGGCAGCATTTCTTCATAACCATGCTCTTCGCTGTGCAGGTCCATCATGAAGTTAATCAATGCACGCTCCAAACGCGCGCCAAGTCCTTTATAGAATACGAAACGCGATCCCGTTACCTTCGCCGCTGCTTCGAAATCCAAGATGCCTAGCTCCTGTGCCACTTCCCAATGCGGCTTCACTTCGAAATCGAAGGAGGGAATCTCACCGATGCGGCGAACCTCCACGTTCTCTTCCTCTGTACGGCCCACAGGAACGCTTGCATGGGGCATATTCGGGATGGAGAGCAAGACCTGTTGTAAAGACTCGTCCAAGACACGAATCTCGTCATCGAGCTCTTTAATGCGGTCACCGACCACTTTCATTTCTTGAATCAGCTCGTCCGCATTCTCGCCAGCTCTTTTACGACCCGCTACTTCCTGGGACACCGTGTTACGGCGGTTCTTCAGCTGCTCGGTTTCTTGCAGTAGCTCTCTGCGCTTCACGTCTAAAGCTGTGAAACCATTAAGCTCCTCGATCTGCTTGCCGCGGTTTTGCATGGCAGCTTGTACAGCTGCTAAATCACTTCGAAGTAACTTTACATCAAACAAGGAGATTCCTCCGTTAGCGCAAAATGGGTTTATATATGGAAGCAAGCACCCATACCGGCAATCCCGGTTAACTCAAGGTGCTTGAACCGTTTTATTAGGCTTGTTGGCTTTGCTTTACCATGTCTAAGAAATAACTGTGCAGACGGAAATCATCCGTCAGCTCTGGGTGAAACGACGCCGCAAGGAGATGCCCTTGCCGCGCGGCAACGATCTGGCCGTCATACGTAGCCAATACATCCACATCCGGTCCCACCTTTTCGATAAGCGGGGCCCGAATGAACACCGCGCGAACGTTCTCGTCAATGCCTTTGATCGGCAAGTCCGTCTCAAAGCTTTCGCGTTGACGACCGAACGCGTTGCGAGCCACCGTAATATCCATCAGCTCAAGATGAGCTTCCGGTTGTCCGGTGATCTCTTTCGCGATGACGATCAACCCTGCACAGGTGCCGAAAATCGGCTTGCCTGCAGCAGAGAACTCACGCAGCGCATCGATGAAGTCATACGTACGCATGAGCTTACCGATCGTCGTACTTTCTCCGCCAGGGAGGATCATGCCATCAAGCTCAGCGAGCTGCTCGGTGCGTTTCACAACGACACCTTCCGCACCCGCCTTTTCAATCCCACGAATATGCTCCGCTACCGCGCCTTGCAGCGCGAGAACCCCAATCTTCGTCATTACCAGCCGCGCTCCTGCATACGCTCGGAAGCTTGGAGCTTGGAAATTTCGATTCCCTTCATAGGGGTACCCAGGTTTTTGGAGATTTCGGCGATCATTTTGTAGTCTGTGTAGTGCGTTACCGCTTCAACGATCGCTTTCGCGAACTTCTCTGGGCTGTCGGATTTGAAAATACCAGATCCAACGAATACACCGTCAGAACCAAGGTGCATCATAAGCGCTGCATCAGCAGGTGTAGCCACGCCGCCAGCTGCGAAGTTAACAACAGGCAATTTACCTGTTTGGTGAATTTGCAACAGAAGCTCATAAGGAGCGCCAAGCGTTTTCGCTTCAAACATCAACTCGTCCAAAGACATGCTTTGAACTTTACGAATTTGACCTTGAATCGTACGCATGTGACGAACCGCTTCAACGATGTTACCTGTCCCTGGCTCACCTTTGGTACGAAGCATGGATGCACCTTCACCAATACGACGCAAAGCTTCACCAAGATCGCGGCAACCACATACGAAAGGCACTGTGAAATCACGTTTGTTGATGTGGAATACTTCATCCGCAGGTGTTAGTACTTCACTCTCATCGATATAGTCAACGCCTAGGGATTCAAGAACCTTCGCTTCAACGAAGTGTCCAATTCTTGCTTTCGCCATGACTGGAATGGATACAACTCTCATCACATCTTCAACAATTGTTGGGTCAGCCATACGGGATACGCCACCAGCAGCACGAATGTCTGCAGGTACGCGCTCAAGTGCCATTACAGCGGACGCGCCAGCTGCTTCTGCGATTTTAGCTTGCTCGGCGTTCATAACGTCCATGATGACGCCGCCTTTTTGCATTTCGGCCATACCAGTTTTAACGCGGGAAGTTCCTGTTTCCATTCTTAATTTCCTCCTATAGCTTCTATGCAATTTCGGTGTAGTTCCCTACACGATTCGATAATAAACTTCTAAACAACAATTTTACATGAAGGAGGGGTAATATACAACCCATTTTCTGGCCTAAGAGCCGCCTTTAATCCCTTTGAACAGATCGCTGAAGAAGTTTTTTATGGAGCGGAACAGCAACCTGATCCAACTACCTTTTTGAACATCCCCATCTGCAATTAGTTCTACCGTTTTTTCTTGACCATTATAGCTTACTTTTACTTTCCCAAGTGTGTCGCCTTTGGCAATCGGAGCTACTAGCTTGCTCTCTTCAACCGACTCCGTCGTTACAACGAAATCAGTGTCTTTCGCGCCTTTTCTAGCAACAAAAGTTAGACCTGTTTTCGTAACAAGAGGTACTTCCAACTGTACACCCTTCTTAATGTTCACACTTTTCAAAGAATCTATCGGTTGTTTCGCATTCAAGAACGGTTTCATTTCAAAATTATTAAATCCATAGTCCAGCAACTTACGTGTTTCATTGAAACGTTCTGGTTCCGTCTTGGTGCCCATAACAACCGTGATCATACGCATGCCGTTACGTTCAGCCGTTCCTGTGAAGCAGTACCCTGCATCATCCGTAGAACCCGTTTTCAAACCGTCCAAACCTGTATACGCATACTTTTTAAAATTCGTGTTCGTGGAATTCCCTTCAAGCATCCAGTTCCAGTTGATCATAGGAGCCTTGTCCGTTGCTCTTAGCTTCAACGATGGAATTTTCGTAAACTCCAGAATTTCTTTATGATCCTTCAAAATATTATAAGCAAGAATCGCCGCATCGCGAGCGGTCATCTTGGTTTCACCCTCTATGGAAGCTGGCGGATTGATAAGATCAGCACGTGAAAGTCCTGTCGCACTAATAAAATGTGCCTTATCTGACATCCCAAGCTGTTTCGCTTTGTCATTCATCATTTTCGCAAAATTCTCTTCCGTTTGCCCAAGTAATTCAGCAAAAGCCACAGAAGCATCATTCGCGGAATAAATGGACATCGCATTGAACATATCTTTGAACGTCAGCGTTTCATTCTCGGCAATCAACTGACCAGAACCAATGACATCTGCCGCATTCTTACTGGCTGTCACGGGTGAGTCCCACTTAAATTTGCCCTCTTTGATGCTCTCCATCGCCAAATACTCCGTCATCATCTTCGCCATACTTGCCGGAGGGAAAGCTTCATCCGCATTCATTTGATATAGTACTGCTCCTGTGCTGGCTTCCATGATTATCGCAGATTTTGCAGCTACTTGAGGTTCATTCAGTGCGGGTGCGGGCGTTGTTCCTGCATTAGGCGCAGGTGTTGTTACCGCAGCGGGTTTTGGAGTTGCTGAAGGAGAAGGCGATGCCGCATAGGTTGGCTGTATATGTAAAAGTAAGGATTGAGCAATTAAGCTAACACCTAACACCAAAGCAACCTTTTTCTTTGTAAAACGTAAAAATCTCACAATTTCACTCTCCCTAAATGATGTTTGGATAACCGATATGACACGTTATATTGTAACACACTGTATTAGACAAAAAAAAGAAAACGTGGGTTCAACTCCCACGCCTCCAATTTCATCCATATTGTGACTATTACATCGAGTAGTTCGGTGCTTCTTTCGTAATTTGAATATCATGCGGATGGCTTTCTTTCAATCCTGCACCGGTTATACGAACGAATTGCGTATCATGAATAAGTTCATGAATGTTGCGCGCGCCGCAATACCCCATGCCGGAACGAAGTCCGCCCACCAGTTGATACACCGTGTCTGCCATAGGTCCTTTATAAGCAACACGACCCTCAATACCTTCCGGAACAAGCTTGCTCTCGTTCTCTTGGAAGTAACGATCCTTGCTGCCTTCCTTCATAGCGCCTAAGGAGCCCATTCCACGATACACCTTGAACTTCCGTCCTTGGAAAATCTCAGACTCACCCGGACTCTCTTCCGTCCCCGCAAAAAGACTACCGATCATAACTGCGCTAGCGCCCGCGGCAATCGCTTTAACCACATCACCGGAGTACTTGATACCGCCATCTGCGATAACCGGAACGCCAAACTCGGCAGCTGCTTGCGCACAATCATAAATCGCTGTAATTTGCGGAACACCAATCCCTGCAATAATACGAGTTGTACAGATCGATCCAGGACCGATCCCTACTTTCACCATAGAAGCTCCTGCTTTGATCAAATCACGCGTACCATCGCCTGTCGCCACGTTTCCTGCGATAATCGGCAGTTCTGGATATTGGGCTCTGAGCTTCTTCACAGTCTCTGCGATATTAATGTGATGTCCATGCGCAGAATCCACGACGATCACATCAATACCAGCTGTAACAAGCGCTGCGGCTCTCTCCAGCACATCTTTGGATACACCAACAGCTGCGCCTACAAGTAAGCGTCCTTGTGCATCCTTCGCCGAGTTAGGGAATTGAATCGCCTTCTCGATATCTTTAATCGTAATTAACCCTTTTAGACCAAAATTCTCATCTACTAAAGGCAACTTTTCAATCTTATGCTTCTGAAGGATGCCCTCAGCTTGCTGTAGCGTCGTTCCAACTGGCGCTGTCACAAGCCCTTCCTGCGTCATCACTTCTTTGATTTTAATAGAATAGTCATGCACAAAGCGCAAGTCACGGTTCGTCAAAATACCGACCAAACGGTTATCCGCATTCACAATCGGAACACCTGAAATACGGTATTTCGCCATTAACTCTTCGGCATCATAGACATGATGCTCAGGCGTTAATGAGAACGGGTTGGTGATAACGCCGCTTTCTGACCTTTTAACACGGTCAACATGCTCAGCTTGAAGCTCAATGGACATATTTTTATGAATAATTCCAATACCGCCTTCTCGGGCCATTGCAATCGCTAATGCTGATTCCGTCACTGTATCCATAGCGGAGCTGATGAACGGAATATTTAATTTCACGCCTGGCGCAAGCACAGTTGAAACGTCGATCTCCTTACCGAACACTTCAGACTTTCTTGGCACCAACAATACATCATCAAAAGTTAAGCCCTCTTTGCCAAACTTGTCTTCTCTCACAGCGTACCATGTCCTCCTTAAAGCCCTCTATCTGAAGAAAGCTTCAGCTCATTCTTTCGTATATGATTGCAATCTTAACAAAAGCCTATTTTTGGTGTCAAGGAAAAGGACGATCCAGCAGCTCCAACCATGCCTTGAATAAGTCAATTCCGTTAACGATAGGAGTAAGTGCTGCTTGGATTCCATAGCAAGAACTGCTCAACCCCTTGCTCCCTAGCCGCCTTAATCTGCTCCTTTACATCGAGAGTGCCATACTTCTTATGCGGCTTCACCCATGTGGCTGTAAAATCCTGATACCAAGGCCTGATCTGAGCGATCTGACCACTCGATTGGGCTAACTGACGATTTTTCCAATTGGCGTCGTTAATAGCTTGATGGATGATCGCGTATGGCTGCAAATCCGGATGTTTCACCCCATAAATCCCAGTCGTGTAGTGTGACGGATATAGCATCGGAGAAATAAAATGAACCTCTTTGCTGATCATCGCCCAGTCCTGTCCAATGCCCATATCATTAGGCAAGGACGTTGTTAAACCAAACACATCAGCGGAAATATACGCCTTATCACCAATCTGTTCCTTCGCTTTATGCAGAAAAGTTGCTATATCCTGCGCCTTACTTAGCTTCTGCGGGTTATCGAATTGGACCTCCCGATCAACCTTCTGCCCGTTCTCTGGGAACCTCACATAATCAAATTGGATCTCATCGAAACCCAGAGCAGCTACTTCCTTCGCGATTTGAATATTATAGTCCCATACCTCTGGTTTAAAAGGATCTACCCAAGCAATTCCTTTCGCATCCTTCCAGACACTTCCGTCTTTGTTTTTCATAGCGTACGTACTCTTCTTCTTACTTAAATAAGGATCCTTAAACACGACAAGCCTTGCAATTGTATAAATTTTCTTCTGCTTCAATCTCTGCAGCTTCGTTTTTATATCTTGTATAATGACGTGGCTATTCGCCCCGATCTCATTGACCAAAGGAACTGTTGAGGGATAGGTCACCTGACCGGAATCGTTCTTGACATCAATCACCATCGCGTTTAAATCCGTACGTTCTACCAGCTCAATTAATTGCTCAAATTTGTTGCCTACGGAGGACCATGCGGAAACGTAAATACCTTTCACGATCGGTTTGGCAGGCTTTTGAAAAGAAGGAGTTGCCGCAACGACTGGCATCTTCTTCGGCTCCTGTTTGGGCACAGGCTCCATGCTTCCTACTTGACTTAAGGAGTGAAGTGGATTGGTCTCCTCCTTCACTTCATCGATTTTGGTTGAGCAACCATTCATCATCAACGTTACTAACGAACAAAGACACACCCTGTTGATCCATCTCATGCTGCTTGTTGTCCTCATCGTCATCCCTCCTCGTAGGATTAGTATGGTTAAAAAAGCAACATTTACAGATGCAAAAAAAAGAGTCTTTCTGGAAAAAATCCAGAAAGACTCTTACAGAGCTGAGAGACTTTTGGCTCCACCAAAAGATCCCTATGTTGCTTGGCAACGTTCTACTCTCCCAGAACCCTGCGGTTCAAGTACCATCGACGCTGGAGGGCTTAACGGTCGTGTTCGAGATGGGAACGTGTGGGTCCCCTCCGCCATCATCACCAAACAGTCAAAGCGTTTGTTTGCGCCTTGAAAACTAGATACGAAACTTCACGTAAAGTTAAATCCTTAGGAATTTTGGTTAAGCCCTCGACCGATTAGTATTCGTCAGCTGCATACGTTACCGCACTTCCACCTCGAACCTATCAACCTCGTCGTCTACAAGGGGTCTTACATACTGGGAAATCTCA
>NZ_JCAUAQ010000010.1:0-156501 GCF_059692035.1 Paenibacillus sp. J22P143 | reverse complement strand
GATTCTCTCATGCGAGAAAACCAGTTATCCGGTCTTAGCTATCGTTTCCGATAGTTATCCCAGTCTTAAAGGCAGGTTACCTACGTGTTACTCACCCGTCCGCCGCTAGCTCATCCCGAAGGATAAACCCGCTCGACTTGCATGTATTAGGCACGCCGCCAGCGTTCGTCCTGAGCCAGGATCAAACTCTCCATAATAGTTTGGACAATTGCTTGTCCGTATATCTGAAAGCTTAATTGCTCATTTGCGTTGCTAGCGAGATTTTGCAATCTCTTTTTTGAACGATTTCTCGTTCATGCTTACTCACTCGTTGTTCAGTTTTCAAAGATCAATTTCTTTCGTTCGCTACCGTGTTACCGAAGCAGCGAGGAGTAATATACCATGCTGACATTTCAATTGCAAGCTTTTTTTAAATTCTTTTTTTCGTTACCAGCCTCTCTGTCTTGCGGCCGGATTGATAATATAGCATGGACGGCAGATACATAGCAATGTTTAATTTTCCCAACTGCAAAATAAATTATACGCATCCACCGCCACCAGTGAAAACTCCGAATATTTTAAATCAAGCTGACCTACTTAACTTGGATACTGATCTGGCATGGCCCCCTTAATATTGGGTACCTAGCACGCCTGCAGCAACCGTAACAATGGTGGATAGATTCGTGACAACACTCATCTGGGATGCTTCTATTTTGGACAGAACATAGGAGGACGATAAAGCAGCAAACAAGGAAGACACCAAACCTAAGATTGCTGCAATTGCATGAATCCCTTGTCGTGCACTGTGATGGCAGTTATCTGGTAGGGCCTCCGATGCAATCGGGTGTACATACGCATATTGAAATGCCGGTTCAGGTGCCGATCCCTCTTTTACTCGAAAGATTACGTAAGAAACAGGTGGTGATTCAGAACCTAGCGCCTTATTATTTACCTGGCTTCGATCCCAAGTCATGTCTGTCTCTGAGCATTACTAGGGTAACAGAGGAGCGAATCGATGCGGGGGTACAGATTATTGCGGATGAGATCAAGCATATGGTGAAACAGGGAAGACGGGGATAATGGAAAAAAGAGCCAAGAATTAACTTGACCCTTATTCCTTATTGCACGGTAACTTTCACAATGTCGAGCCGCACATTCGCGCTAGCGCTGGTTTAGCTGCTTACTCCTTTATGAAAGCAATTGTCCTTCAACAATCTCCACGGCATTAATGTATACTTGCGCATCTAATGATTCCGGTTGCTTCATGCCTTTGACAACTAGCTTGATCTCCGTCTCTATGTCGGGATTTAAACCATTCACGCTGAATAGGGATCTACGGAAGCCGGTTTGCGGCCGATACGTATCAACTGTTCCTTGGTAGTCTCCATTTAGGAATACATCAAAGAATCCACCATCGGCACATTTCTTCCCAACAATACTTGCGGCTTCACCCTTGAATCGGAATGTCAATTCCGCTCCAGCTGTGCCTGATTTAGCCAGTATGCGTGCATATACGTTCCAATCACCATCGGCTCTGCCCCAATCACCTGCATAGTGAAGCGCTGCGTTGGTATCGAGATAGCGAATACAGTTCACAGGAGCGGATTCACGAATAGGCTCGATCCGTAGATTGCGGAACGCATGGCGATGGTAACTGCTTAATAACGCAGCGTGCCCGCTTGGAATCTCGCTATCTGTCCATTCAAGTAACCGCTCACCATTCCAATGTGCTGTGATGGTCTTGCCTTCAAAGGAAAGCGCCAAGGCGTTCCAGACGTGAGGTTCTAAAGCCTTCGTATCCCCCTGCAATAGGGGGTATTTCCCTTTCATCAGCTCATAGCGCCCCGTATAACGCATGCGCAGCCAGTAGCCTTCCGGCGGCTCATTGCTCTTGGCGGTATAGTTGACGCGACCGGCTAGGCCAATGTAGCCTGCTGACTGGTCCAGTTGTACCTCCACGGACACACGGTAGTTGGTCCACTCTAGACTGCCGAAGAGTGTATAAGCATTTTACCCGCTTCCTCTAGTTCATCTGAGATGTTCTCGAAATACGTCTTCATGACCAGCATATTGTAGGTATTTACTAGAGCAGGAATCCAGGGCGCCCAGTAACTATTCACGAGGCCGAATATTTTCACGATGAGATAAGTCGGAATCATTCCCCCGGTAAACATCATGGTAAAAATGAGAGCTAAGATCACATAGCGTCTGACAGGAAATAATTTACGCGATAATGGGTAAGTGATCAGGATCGTAACCAACATACTAAGCCCCACACCAACAACGGTGATTACGACACTATTTCGAAAAGCGGACATCATCCGTGTACCTTCAATCATCGATGTAAAAGCATCCGTATTCCAGCCAACCGGCCACAGAGTTACCCTGCCTGAAAGAATATCCTGCGTATGGCTGAGTGATAGAGAAGCTATATGCAGTAAGGGCAGCAAGCACGTTAAAGCAATGAGTGCCAGCAAACCATAATTGAGTCCGAAAAAGAGGCGGTCTCCAAAGGAAGTTCTCATGTTGCTCTCCTTTCTAGTTTCTTCACTTGGTGGGGCGTAGTTAAAATAATCCGTGTCCAAAACGGCGCGCTAGCGCATTGGCCGAGAACACTAGCACAAATCCTACAACAGATTCGAAAAAGCCCATTGCTGCCGTCAGGCTGAATTGCCCGCCTTGAAGGCCCACGCGATACATATAGGTCGAGATGACTTCGGAGACACTGGCGTTTAATGAATTTTGCAACACATACACATGATCAAAGCCAATCTCCATCACCTTACCTAATTGTAAAATGAGCAGAAGGACGATCGTTGTGCTAATGCCTGGAATCGTGACATGGCGTATCTGCTGCCATTTGTTCGCCCCATCGATATTCGCTGATTCGTACAGTGACGGATCGATGGCCGTTAGGGCAGCCAAGTAGATGATGGCATTAAAGCCCATTTCCTTCCACACACCTGAGGTGATAAAAACCGCCATCCAACTCTTCGCGTTGTACAAGAAAGCGAAAGGTTCCCCACCGGAAAGCTTGATCCAGTTGTTCACCGTGCCTGATTCTATCGAAAGAATCGAGATGATCAATCCACCTACAATGACCCATGAGAAAAAGTGCGGCATGTAGAGAATCGTCTGGACGATCCGTTTGAACCACATTCGGCGAGCTTCATTCAGCATAATCGCAAGTGCAATCGGAACGGGAAACCCGCAAATAATCGTTAAACCGCTCAGAACGAGTGTATTACGGATAATGTCCACCGTCTGGTCTTGCTTAAACAATGTCTCGAAGTTGTTCATCCCTACCCATGGGCTGTGAAGAATTCCATCTGTGAAATTGTAATCCTTGAAGGCAATGACAAGCCCTCCCATCGGCAAATATTTAAACAGCACATAGAACAATATGCCGGGAATCAACATGAGAATAAGCGGTAGACTTTCCTTCAGTCGCAGCTTCGATTTGGCTTTTACTTTACGCAGTTGATTCGGCATCACCGTCGTATGCACCTCCGAATTTGGGTTCATCGTATCTCTCTCCTTTCTACTTCTTATTATAGAAGGAAAATGTCAAACCTACCTTGAATCTGATAAGCAATACCTCGAAAATTATACGGATTAAAAAAGAAGGCACGCAGCGTATTACGCTACATGCCTATGACTTGCTGCTGGGCTATCCCATCTTCCGAAATTCACTCGGCGAACAATGGACCCAAGTGCGGAATACCGTGGTGAAATAGTTCGGATCCTCGTAACCGACCGATTCGGCGATTTCGGATATTTTCATATTCGTATTACTCAGTAAGATTTTCGCCTTCTCCAACCGGAACTTCGTTAAATAATTCGTGTAGCTTTCGCCTGTTTCTTTCTTGAAAAGGTTGCTGAAGTAACTCACACTGAGATGCACATGCTGAGCGACATCATGAATGGAGCAGGCTCCCTCGTAATTTCGCTCCATGTAGGCGATTGCTTTATCCAGTAAATTGACATTTTTTCCAGCTAGCCACGAATTCAACTGCCACATAAAGGCTTGTATCTGCTTGGACAGCCACTCCGCTACTTCGGCGGCTAAACGAATCGGCTGCAGTGTCTCAATCCACTCGCCAAGCTTTTTCTCTTCGCTTTCTTCGCCATTGAACGCCCGCTTACTTGCCGATGCCAGTGCTAAGGCTGTGCTCAGTCCTTCGATTTTGGCCTCATTCGCATTCATTTCCTTCACCTGTCTAAGCAGAACCTCCAAATATTCGCGCAGATTTTCAGTCTTCCCTTGGACAATGAATGACATCACTTCCGTTTGAATACTTTTACTTCGAGCGGCATGATCCGGGAGGCTGAGCTCGCCCTTGCTGCTTGACTCTTGACCAAAAGATGCGAATTGACCATATAGCGGCTGCATGCTCTCAAATACCTCTGCCCGAAGTGTCAAACCAAGCAGTTCTTGCGTGGAATCCACTACCCCTCTCTCAAAGGATGCCAGAGAGGATGATTGATCGGTTAGAACCCCGAACACATCATGTTTCACGTTCGCAATGCTGCCTTGTAAATGTGAGATGCCAAGCCATTCCTTCATCATATTCAGTAAGGCAAATTGCAGGAGTCTGGCATCCTCTCGTCGGTAGCTCTTGGTTGGTGGTGTGTAGGTGTCGACCGTGAGCACCAGAAGTCTCTTGTCCTCGCAGGTCCTCTGCAAACGTGCGGTTGCCGCTTCATCCATCGGAAGACCGAGCAGCCACGACTGGATATGATGCTCCAGCAGGCGATTCTGTTCCATCAGACTGCGTTCAGCCTGATCCTGTCGCTCCGCATATAAGCGATAGGCATTCTCCAGCGGAGGCGTCAATTCTTGTGCTGAGATCGGCTTCAGCAAGAAGTCAATGGCCCCGTAGCGCAGCGCCGCTTGCGCAAATTCGAAATCTTTATGCGCCGTCAATACCATCACGTCGATCGAGCGGCCTAGCTCGGAGATGCGCTGACAGAGCTCAACCCCGTCCATCTCCGGCATGCGAATATCGGTAATGACGAGATCCGGCTCAAGCTCTTCTATGAGGGATAATGCCTGTAGACCATTCTCTGCTTCCCCAATGACCGTCCATCCGGCATGGCTTGCTTCGATCATTTTGGACAAGCCCCTGCGAATCAGATGCTCATCGTCAACAATTAATAGTTTCCCTTTCATAGCTGCTGACTTCCTTCCATCTGGGATTGAACCGGTAAAATTAATTTCATCGTTGTCCCAAAATTTGGCTCGCTAGTAATGACTAAGCCATAGGGTGGGCCGTACATAAGACTGACACGCCTTATGACGGTTTTTAAACCAATTCCGCCAGTGGCACTGGTAGGCTCCTCAAGGCTGCGATGCTGCAATTGCATAATTGTATCAATCTGCTCCTGCGTCATGCCTTTGCCATTATCACTAATCTCAATACATAAGAGGGACTGATCCATGGAAACCTTGATGCGCAGAATGCAAATCTTGGACATTTGGGCAAAAGCGTGCACGAAAGCGTTCTCGACCAGCGGCTGCAAAATGAGCCTAATCACAGGGAGTTGCTCAGCGTCTTCATCCACTTGGATGAACGTCTCCAGCCACCTCCGATTCGCACGCCTTGGATATTGATATACTTCGTAATATGCTCGATTTCGTCCTTCACGGTTGTATGTGCACTCGGACTTTGCAGCGCATAGCGCAGGAGACCCGATAGGGAAAGCACCAATTGAGCCGCCTCTTCATCATTCTCACCGAGATAAAGCTTCATATGAATCGTATCCAGTGTGTTATAGAGAAAATGCGGATTCAATTGCGCTTGCAGCGCGGTAAGCTCCGCTTCCCGTTCATTCAGTTTACGTTCATACACTTCTTGAACGAGCGACTCAATATTCGCTGCCATTTCGTTGAAGCTATGGCCCAGAAATGCCAGCTCATCCTGCGTAGAGATGCGAATCCGCGTATCGAAGCGGCCGCCACGGAGCTTTTTCATCCCCGTAACTAGTGTCTGCAGGGGTTTGAGCAATCTTTTTCCCGTGAAGAAAATAAGCAACGAGGCTAAGAAAATACTGACAAGACCCGAGTAGAGGGCGATTTGGAAAATAATCTGGCTCTTCTCATTAATTGATTTCAGAGATAAGGTACTGATCAGCGTCATACCGGAATCGGCTGTTCGGTTACGACTGACGAGAATCGACTCGCCACCTGCCTTCACAATTTGTGAATTTGGTACACGGAGCAGTTCTTCAAGTTTAAATCCGCTGTCTTTCTTAGCATTCGTGTAGACGACCCTATCGTTACTATCGAGCAGGATGACTTGCGCTTTCTCACCCTTCGCTAATTCATCCAAGATCGAGCCAAAGATAGATTGATCGTAAAATAAAATCAAGTTCCCATAGAGTTCCTGCTTCTTGTTCTTCATATAGCGTGCCGCTGAGATTACATTACGATAACCGGAACTTTCGATGCTCGATATTTTCAAAGGCTGCCAAACCAGTTCACCGTTGGAACCCTCCAGGGAGTGTAGAACTGCCGAATAGTTGGCATCACTAAGCGGGATGACGGTGCCTGCATTATTTTCGAAAAAGTAGCCTGAGCCCTTCGTGTTGTACACATACATGCTGGAAAGCTTAGGTTCGTCAATCGAGATTTGGTTCAGCAGCTTCGTTAGCTCGTCCTGATCCAGCAAGCGGTTGTAAAAGGTGTCATCTGCCCGCTCAGCTGAGCGCCGGAGAATGTCCTCGATATAGGGATGAAACACGATATAGTTGGTCGCTTTATATAAATTTTGAATTTGCGTTTCAACGCGTGCAGTTGCTTGTTCATTGGCCTTGGCAAATTGCTTGCTGACTTCCGTCGTAAACAACTTGAGATAGACGGTATAAGTGGCATAGCCGGATATGAGGAAAATGAGCATGATCAAAACGGATAACGAGGCGATGAGTTTATACGACAGCTTCTTCTTAAACATTTCCACACCCCCGTACACGTATTATAGCCTACAAGAGGGTCAGATGCCTTGAAAATCATATGATTTCTCTCGAAAATTACGTAAAAAAACCGCTGGTATATGTCCCCAGCGGTTAGCTATTCGTATTCGTTACGCCTACTTCAATTTATTTCTTCGCAGTTGCGTACCAGTCGTTGACTTCTTTGAAGCTTGTGTCTCCACCTGAGGATTTGAATTTAGCTTGGAATGCTTCAAGCCCCGTAATCGCTTCAGCACCAAAGATTAGCTTCGTCGTGTAGTCGTTAACCATAACGTTGAGCTGGCCGAAGTTCTTCGAAAACTCTGGCAAGTAAGGAGCAAAGCCTAATGGATCTATGACTCTCGAACTTCCTGGTTGAAGTGTGTTCATGAAATTCCAAGCATCAAACAAACGCATATCTTTACGAACACGTGCCTGCCAATACGTCGGATAGATTCTATCATCTGTACCTGTTAAGAAGTTATTAGCTGCATTACGCTCATCCGTAAAAATCGGTAGAATCGGCGTATAAGAGCCATCTTTTAACGTGTAGTGCTTATTTTCTTCGCCAATGGCCATCGTTCTGAACGTATCCTTTTCAAGCTTAGCGTTCATCCACTTGATCGCATCTTCTGCATGCTTGGAAGCTTTAGGAATATATGTAATGCGATCGAAGCCTGCTGAAGCACTTAAACCTGTTTTTCCATCTTTCCCTTTTAATGTTGGAATAAAGGTAGCTTTTGCCGTAGGAATATTTTTGACTAAAGCATCTGTAACGACAGGGACATCAGCCCAGTGAAGCATAATCATACCTGCTTTACCGCTTGAGAATTTCTCTTTGGCGGTAGCATCTTTATTGGCGGCGAACTCTTTGTCGAGCAAGCCTTGTTTAAATAAATCACCAACATAGGTCACATAGTCTTTATAAGCAGGGTCCAACACTCGTGGTGTTAGCTTACCATTCACATCATTCCAAAAGTTCGCTAGACCAAAAGCACCGACAATGTTAGGAATAAGCGGAAATTCTCCTTTTACGGTTAAAGGAATATTTTTATCCCCGTTTCCGCCAGGATCTTTCTCTTTGAAAGCTTTAAGAACAGCAGTAAGCTCGTCTATTGTTGTAGGCGCTTTCATTCCGACTTTGTCAAGCCAGTCTTGACGAATATACAAGCTTTCACCTGCAAATGGCGTCGTTTTTGTTGGGATCGCATATAATTTCCCATCTATTTTGGCAGCTTCTAAGGCAGTAGGGTCAATCGCTGCTTTAATGTTCGGACCAAATTTGTCAATTAGCGGGCCTAAGTCTGTCAGAGCGCCCTTTTTGGCATAATCCGCATATAACGCTTTGAAGTCTGTTGTTCCAACTGTCGTAATGGCGTCATAGGGTTCTCCAGAAGCAATCAAGATGTTCAACTTGTCTTGCGGTTTGTCCTGTGGCAACATATCGTATTGCACTTTATAACCTGTTGCTTGTTCCAAGTACTTAGCAACTGGATAAGTGTTATAGTCATCCTTTTGCCATACTTGAAGCGATTTCAATTCCGGCTTTGGTCCAGCTGAAGCTGTAGCTACGGCTGCTGTTGTACTTGCTGGGGCTGCTGTACTTCCTGTATCTGCACTTTTGGAAGCGCAACCGACAAGAGATGTTACGGATAAGCTTGCTGCAACGGCTACTACCATCATTTTTCTGTTTGTTTTTAACATGTGTAAGCCTCCCTAGTCTTCTGTTTAATATATCATTAAACCACTGATGCTCGCATCATAGGCGTTAATGCAAATTCACCCTTTTACGGATCCAATAAGGACACCTTTGACAAAATGCTTTTGCAAATACGGATATACAAGCAACATCGGGATGATCGAAGCAATGACGGTTGCGGCTCGAATGCCTTCCGCTGATACGTTCATCATATCGTCCGCGTTTTTAGCAACAGCAGTTGAGCTATCTGCATCCATGACGATATCACGCAAGTATAGCTGCAATGGTTTAAGGCCTGCGTCATTGATGTAAAGCATCGGGTTAAAATAGTCATTCCAAAAATAAACAGCATAGAAAAGAGCAATCGTTGCAATGACTGGCACACTTAACGGAAGAATAATTTTCCAAAGGATCGTAATGTTTCGAGCACCATCCATTTTGGCGGATTCTTCAAGCGCCTCTGGCAATGATTCATAATAACTTTTGATCACTAGCATATTGAACACACTAATCAGTGCTGGCAGCATCAGCGACCATAAGCTATTGATTAGATGGAGTTTCTTCATCAATAAATAATTTGGAATAATACCACCATTAAACATCATCGTGAAGATAAACATAACCATGATAATTGAAATACCGGGAAGATGCCTTTTCGACAATGGATAAGCTGTTAAGGCTGTCACCAAAATCGCGATCACCGTACCAACAACCGTAATGAGGAGCGATATCCCAATCGAGTGGAGGAACTGGCTGGAGGACACCACATATTTCATCGTATCCAACTGGAAGCCGACTGGAAAAATCCCTACTTTACCGGATACGACAGCTGATTCATCACTAATCGCTTTGGACAAAATATTCGCTAGTGGCAGCAATGTCGCTAAGCCGCAGAGCAGTAGAACAAGATAAATACAGATGTCAAAAGTCCAATCACTAAGTGTTTTCTTATGCATGCTCTTCCACTCCTACCATATGCTTCGTTTGATCAGCTTTTTGCTGAGTTCATTCCCACCTATGATCAGGATGAACCCAACGAGAGAGTTGAACAACCCTACCGCTGTACTAAAGCTATAATCTTGTTGCCCAAGTCCCTGACGATAAACGAACGTACCGATGACATCGCCCGATTGATAAACAACTGAATTGTACATCGTCAAAATCTGCTCTGTACCGGCTTCAAGCAAGTACCCCATGCGTAAAATTAAGATCAGAACGATCGTTGGCATAATACCTGGAAACGTAATGTGGAGCATCTGTCTGATGCGGCCTGCACCATCAATCGAAGCAGCTTCATACTGTTCCTGCTCGATACCTGCAATGGCTGCGATGAAAATAATGGCGTTCCAACCCGATTCCTTCCAACCTGCTGTAAATACGACTACACTTCGGAAGAAATGGTTATCTAGGAAGAAGGAAATTGGCGTCCCTCCGAACCACGTAATCACATTGTTCACTAGCCCGCCTGAAGGAGAAAGGATATTAATGAACAATCCGGAAATAATGACCCAAGATAAGAAATGCGGGAGAAAGATAATCGTTTGAATCGTTTTCTTGAAAAATGCCTTTCGAACCTCATTCAGGAAAAGTGCAACGATAATCGGGATTGGAAAGAGAAGTATAATTTTGTAAAGACTGATTAACAAGGTATTGATGAAAACCTGAAAGAACTCTTCGGAGTGAATCAGCTTCTCGAATTGATCTAGACCTACAAATTTACTTCCTGTAAACCCATCAAAAATATTGAAGTCTTGAAAAGCGATGACAATCCCATACATAGGTGCATATTTGAATATAAGTAGGAAAAGGATCCCCGGCGCTAATAATAGGTATAAATCATAATTGGTTACAATTAGCTTCCAACGGCCACTACCTTTTGCTTTAGGTTTGGCGTGAGCTGTTTTTTCTTCAAGCTCTGTTAGTGTTACACTCATGAATGGCTCACCTCCGTGTTCTTATAGGATAATTATATAGGTGACCTTGGCCCACTTGTAGATGGTAATATTTCTGTTTCTGGTGTTATCTTATGGTCTTTGGCACAAAAAAAGCCGACCTCTTTCATGGAAGAGGTGGCTTGACTCATGGCTATTTATTGATAGGATGCTTGCTTATACAAGACAACATTCTGATTGTTCAGCGCACTATGAAGCGCTTCGATGGAAATCTCCCGGACTGGGCAGTCGTCGTCCGTGGCGATGGATGCTGCGATTCCGGCCGCTTGGCCTAGCGCGTAACAAGTCGCCTGCACCCGCATCGAGGACATCGCCACATGCGTGGCTGATATCGATCGTCCCGCTACCAACAGATTATCCAGCTGTTCTGTCACCATGCAACGGTAAGGAATGTCATATCCATCGACCTTGCGCTCATCCGTCGTTTTTTGGCCATCGGGACTATGGATGTCAATTTCGTAGTTTGTTTGAGCAACCACATCCGCAAAGCGTGTTCCGCTTACAACGTCCTGCTCTGTTAGCGTGTAAAGACCATGAATCTGGTTGGTTTCACGGACGCCGACCTGATTCGCAACATGCGAGAGCGCGTAGGTTTCAAATCCATTTCGCTGTAAGTAATTAACAACGGAAAACACTTGTCTCAACGCCTCCGTCTCCGCATAGTTGACGTCTTCGATTTTGGCCCCGTTACCTTTGACACGCGTCATATTCACAAGCAGTGTGCCGTCATTGTTCTGTTCCCAGAATAACCGGCGCCCTTGGGGTAAATCGGATATTTCTTCGTATCGGTAGCAACCTTCAGGCAAAATTTGTGCTACTGGCTTGCCTGTATTTTGCATCATAAACATTAATGTCATTGGCTGGGTCATGCCGTCTTCATCTCTTCCCGACGTATAGGGTACTCCTGCATCTAGTGCGGCTCTCGCGTCTCCCGTACAGTCGATGAACTGCTTGCCTTCGAAAGCTTTCAATCCTTCACGCGTCGATACGATGACGGCCTTCACGCTTCTGTGTTCCTTCACCGTACCGATAAACTCCGCATGATAGATGACCTGTACCCCTTCCTTCTTCATTTTCTCATTTAAATACTGTCTCAATACGAAAGGCGAATATTGCGGGGCGATCGACACGTCGTGATTCTTAGGCAAGTGGTCGGCCAGAGCTTCCGCGATCATCTCTCGGTAAATGCCGGTTACGTTACCAATCGGCATAAAAATACTCACATTTCCGAGCGTCCCCATGCCACCCAATTGGCCCGATTTTTCCAACAAAACAACTTTTCTCCCTAGTCTCGCAGCGCTTATGGCAGCTGCCGTTCCAGCTGGACCTCCGCCAATGACAACGACATCCGCTGAATCGTACGTTTCGATCCGTCTTTGAAAATCATATGTTTGGGTTTGTTGGTCGGTCATTGTCATCCTTCTTTCATTAAGTTATTGATTGCCAGCCTCTTGCACGTAAGCAACAAATAAACGGTTATAATTCTCGCGTGTGTATGCGTTGGCATTGAAATCTTGCCGTAATCGTAGTTCCCTCACCAAGCTGTGAATGTATGCTTAGCCCGTAAGCCTCACCCGAGAACAAACGAATTCGTTCATTCACATTGTACAATCCATAGGAGCTTCCGGAGCCATCTGTTCGCATAGTTGGTCGTGGCTCAGTCAACAGATTCCTAGCAAATTCGGGGTCCATACCAATGCCATCATCAGTCACGGATAAGATGAGTTCATCCGCTTCTATAGATGCGCTAATGGTAATTTTACCTGTCTTTCCTTTGGATTTCCTAATACCGTGAAGAAGGGCATTTTCTACAATGGGCTGCAGGGTGAGTTTCGGAATCACATAGGACTCTAGCGAAGTTCTAGCTTCTTCAACATGCTCTGCTTCAGCCCCACCATTTAACTCAAACACGAATTCAAAGCTCTTGGGAAAGCGCGACTGCTGTATCTCCAAGTACACCTTAGCAAGCTCCAATTCATCCGTAACGGTTACGACATCTTTCCCCTTATTCAAGCTCAGTCGGAAATACTTAGCTAGACCATCAATCATTTGGCTAATATCGTGGGCCTTATGTCCAATCGCAATCCAATTAATCGTATCTAAGGTATTGTAAAGGAAATGCGGATTAATCTGCGCCTGCAGGGCACGAAGCTGCGCCTCGCGTTCCTGCACCTTCGATTTATACGTCTCCTCCATTAAATCCTTCACGCGATGGATGAGATGATCAACACTTTTTTCTAGCAGATTAAAATCGCCATCCGATGTGAAAGACCGTTCTTCAAGACCGGCCACACCCTCGCGTTTAATGACTTTAATAACCGTCTGGACGCGGCGATTCATCCCTCGAACGATAAAGGCTAATAGAATGAACACGAGGATAAGGAATAATATCGTCACCCCTGTTAAAGTGGCAACACTCGAAAATTGATTCAACGAGGCGGCCCGTGAATTGATCCCCTTCTTAGGTACTTCTGCTACTAGCTTCCACCCTGTGGCATCCACTGTTGTGTAAACAACATATTGTTGATTTTCATCCTCGACAATCTGCGAAACGCCTTCCTTTTTTACTGTAATAGCCTCTAGAATCTCCTTCGATTCTAGCCCTTTCCCTAGTAAGGACTTATCGCTGTGAAACACAATGGAGCCATCCGGAGCAACGATAAAGACACGCTGGTCTTTATTCAGTGAGATACTTGCGACGATATTATCAAGTGTCTTCGCATCTACGTCTACGGATAAGAAGCCTGATACGTTATCATAATGATCCGGGTCCCTTAGGAGACGAATACCGGAGAAAATCAACCTTTTATCCTCCGTCTCGATATAGCTTTCCTCGTAAACACCTGTCCAAACAAGACGACCACCAGCATTCTGAACTTCCGTATACCAAGGACGTGTCTTGAGCGTTTCGATGGGAAAAAAATTGATTTTCTCATGAGAAAATAGCTTTTTCTCATCCACATATAACCGAACTCGGAACACATTCGTATTCGTTTGGCCATTATCAATTAAATAACGCAGTTCCTTTAAAGCATCAATTTGTTCATTCAAGGATGTCGAATTGCTTAAATACTGGATCAGTTTTGGATTCAAAAAAAGAGAATTAGACGTATCCCGTAGAGAATTGAACTGATGATCCAAGTTAATTTCAGCCTGCTTCAGCGTTTGAAGCATCGAACGCGTCACTTCTTCTTCCAGAATGTGCGAGTATCGCTGGGAATAGACATATAGAAAAATGGAAGCTGGAATTATAATCAACACGACATAGGCGATCAACCAAAGCCTTGCTGCAAGAAGGCTTTTGAAAATCATCGTAATAAATAGCCAGCCTCTGTTCTTGACATGCATGATGGGCCCTACTCTCTTTACATGACTTGCTCTCGGAAGGAGCTCGGTGTGTATCCCGTGTATTTCTTGAATATTTTGCTAAAATAACTAGGATCCGAATACCCCACCGCATAGCACACATCATAAAACTTATTAGCGGGATCCTTCAGAAGTGTTTTGGCATGATCCACGCGTACCTTGGTCATATATTCGTTAATGGTTTCGCCAGTCTCCTGTTTGAAAAGCAAACATAAATACGTCGTAGACAGGAACACTTCCGTTGCAATATCCCCCACCTGCAGGTTCTCTGCATACCGTTTCTCAATAATGGCTCGTGTACGTTCGATCACATTCTTGGACTTGCCGTTACGCTTCTCCCCAATGCGTCCACATACCTCAAGCAAATGAGCCTCAACAAGGTGGCGCAAAGCCCCTAAAGTTTCTTGCTGAAACACTTTGGCCATAAGCTCGTTTTCTTTACTTTCGAATTCTTGCTTCTGAACGTGCAGTTCTAGTAGAATACGGCTGGCTAGAAGCAGCAGTTGTAGACTGATGTTACGCGCATAGGCCATACCTTCTGACCGGTTATGTGCTAGCGCATTGTACAGCTCGTTCAGCTCCTCCTGCACTTTCAAAATATCTGCAGACTTCAATGACGAGACCATCCGCTCTTGCTGCGAGGCATCAAAGCGATACACGCTTTCCTCATCTTGTTCCAAATTGTCCATGGAAATGATCTGATTTTTCCCAAGAAACCATCGTTGGTCGGCCGCTTCCTTCGCTTGTGAATACGATTGCGGCAGGCTTGCAAGTCTGGAAATCCGTTCACCTACACCGATCGTCACGCTGATTTTCAAATAGTTATGAAGGCTTCCGCGTACTTCCTCCGCTAAGGTGAACAGTAGGCTCTCCTGATCATCATCTTGGGCCATACGAAGTATGCCGACGAATTCGCCGATCTGATTCTCAAACACATAACCGCCAATATCTCGTTCAATCAGCTCCTGCACAATATTTAGAACCGAATAGGAAAGCAGCTGTTGATCTCTCTCGGAACGGGTTTGCGCTACCTCGGTTGCATCATCGATTCGAATAGCAATGACCCAGTAGGCACCCTCCATCGGCAAATTCAAACCAAGGAACTCAATCCGATCCTGCACACGCGATGGGTAAACAACGCCTTCCCGGATCAACGACATGAGGAATTTCTCTCGCAGCAGGGGCATACTTTGAATGAGTTTTACCTGCATGTCTTCAATGAGTTTGCGCTCTTGCTGCTCCGCATTTAGAGAGCTTACTAACCGTTCGATAACGATCTCTAGCTCACCTAAATTGACGGGCTTAAACATATAATCAACCGCTTTAACTTTCAGCGCAGATTTCAAATATTCAGCATCATCGTGACCGCTGACGAACACAATTTTGATATGAGGAAACTGTTCACTTAATTGGTTGGACATTTGAATCCCATCCATATTGGGCATACGTACGTCCGTTAGCACGATATCCGGCTTCTCACGCTCAATCACCTCTAGCGCGACGTCACCATCATCCGCCTCACCAACAACCTCGATCCCATAAGCCTTCCAGTCAAAATAATTGCTCAACCCATAACGCACTGTCGGTTCATCATCTACAATGACAAGTTTATACATCGGATGTCGGCCTCCCTCGTAGCAGTTCTCTACATTATAACTTGGACAATGCCTTGGGACATAGGAGGATCTTATGATTTCTGGTGCGATCTTATGGTAGAAACGGGAAGAACAGTGTAGCTGATCTTAGGATGAAATCGCTGCCGTTGTCAGGCCTACGTGGAATTCACCTTGAATGCGAATATGCTCAAAAGGCAACGTCGGATTGGCCATTCGCCATAGCATCCGATCCGCAGCACGATAGCCCGTTTGTGCGATTGGCAGAAGCGGACAAGTGAATAGCGGCAACGTATCCAGCTGTTCGTTAAGGATGCCGACGAGAGAAATATCCTCAGGAACTCGTAGACCGAGTTCCATGCATACGTCGTAAACGATGGACACTTCTTGGTCAATACCACACAGGATCGCACTCGGTTGATGCTTCTGAATGAGGCGAACGAGTTCTTGGCGTGATTGACTTGGATTCTCGCGTTTCCCGATGCCATGCTCAGAGGGCGTTATGGTTAAGCCCGATGCCTGCATCGCAAAGTTGAACGCTTGCCAACGCAGAATGGAGCCTCGCTGCATCTGAATATCGCCAACGTACATGATGTTAGCGTGTCCATGAGAGCGCAGGTGGGCAACCGACTGACAAGTCGCTTCATACACATCCCAAATCACGCTATCGATCTTGACGCCAGAAGGCGGGAAGTTCAGTAAAATACGGGGGATTGGCAGGTTGAACAACGCCGTCTCCCATTCCAACGGCAAAATGCTCGGTGCTATGAAAATGCCATCTGCATATGTGACACCTTGCTCATCTAACCATACGCTCATCTTCGCTGGTTTTAAGCGTGTCGGCAGCCTGAGCAGCTCGATGCGATGACCAAACGAGAAGAAGCGATCCTGCAGCCCTTGCAGAAGCAGTCGGTTATATGAGACGGATTCTGCTGTCTGTACGAGCAGAAAGCGCAGCCGTTCATTCGGATACGGCGCAATATGATCCAGCCGCAGGCTGCGGATCTGATCCATCGTGTAATAGCCGAGCTTCTCGGCTGTTTGAACAATGAGCTGGCGGGTCGCTTCCGACATGCCGTGTTTGCCTTTCAGTGCCTTGTTTACGGTTTGTACGGTTAAGCCGAGTTCATTCGCGATGGTTTTGAGTGTGACTGATTTGCGAGTGGGCATGGGGATGGTCGCACCTCCAGGATGTTGCGAAAGGATTACTTGATCATATATGAAACATGGATTTTCGCATTCATCATATCACGCTTACTTTTTTGATGAAACAAAAATTAAACTAGTTCCTTGCGACCAGCGATCTATAATAAATACAAAGACAGCCTACATCAGCAACCGTGAAAAGATTCATGCAGCTTAGATTGGCCAATGTCTACCCATTAGGAGGAAGATCCGAATGACAAAGGCATCCAAAGACCCTTTAACCGTAACCATACCTGCTCAAAAGCTTTCTGTCAGTCATACCCCTGATGTCGTCGTAGTTGGCGGCGGTGCCACAGGAATCGCAGCTGCGATTGCTGCAGCACGTAATGGTGCAAGTACACTACTAATTGAGCAACGGGGCTATCTAGGCGGCATGGGAACTGCTGCATTAGTACCTGCGTTTTGCCCATATACCGATGGAGAAAAACCTGTTATTCGAGGCATCGGCCTGGATTTGCTTGAGAAAATGAAGCATGCGGCCGGGGAGGATTTTCTTAACCGTTATGAAAAGCTTTTGGACTGGGTCCCCATTGATGTGGAAACACTCAAACGCGTCTATGATGCTGAAGTTATTGCTAGCGGCGCACAAATTCTGTTCCACACCGTTGCGGATCAAGTGCTGCTCGATGGCGATCGCATCAGCGGGCTTGTCATTAGCAATAAATCCGGCCGCTCGGTCGTGCAAGCGAAGCTGTACATCGATGCATCCGGAGATGCGGATCTAGCGGCATTGGCCGGGGTTCCTTTTCAAGTTGGCGGTGAAAATGGCGAGCTTCAGCCTGGTACGATGTGCTACGTCGTGACCGGAGCAGATAAGGAGCGCTTCGATCAATTTCTCGCTGAAACCGGGCAGCATGGGCAGCTCGAAGGCCTGGTTACTTTGGCGCAGCAAATTGGTGATCTGCCAGAAGGCCGCAAGCGCATCTCAGGTATGGCTTGGATTTCGAATTCAGTAGTTGGCTTTAACTTTGGCCATATTTTCAATATTGACGGGACCAAAGCGGAAGATTTAACACGCGCCGCTATTCAAGGACGTCAGTTAATCGATACACAGATTCGTTTCTTAAAGAAATACGTGCCTGGCTTCGAGCATATTTTCCTCGTCCATTCCGGAGACCAGATCGGTATTCGCGAAACACGCCGCATTCAAGGCGACTACACGCTTGTTGTGGAAGATTTTCTCTCCATGCGTACCTTCGAGGACGATATCGCACGCAATTCCTACTTTATTGATATCCATTTGGCGAATGCCGGTTCAACGATGACCATCAAGCATCTACCAAAAGGTAAATCCCATGGCGTCCCTTATCGCTGTATGCTTCCGCAAGGCAAGTCAAACCTGATCGTGGCTGGACGCTCGGTATCGTCCGATCGCCCTGTACAGGGCTCGCTTCGCGTAATGCCGAACTGCTTTGCGATGGGTGAAGCAGCGGGCGTGGCTTCCGCGATGGCGAGCTACGAAGGAGTTGGCTTCCGCGAGGTGTCTATTCCTGAGCTACAACGCAAACTGATCGAGCAAGGTGCCTATCTAGGCGATAACCCTGGTCTAGCGGATGCAGATCAGGCAGTTGCAGTGGGTGCTATTCATTATGATGATGAGAATTAATTGAAGGGGGACTCTCTAACATGCTGAACAAATGGGTTGGAAAAACCTGGGGAACCCTTGGGGATAGCATTACCGAAGCTGGCGGCTATCAGCCGTTTGTTCAGGAAGCACTTGGCTTCGCGAGCGTAATCAACTATGGCAAAAGCGGCTGTCCGATGACAGCTGGAGGCGACCGTGATTATGGAGCGACGACCCATGTGGGCCGGGCGATTGATACTTCCTTGGATTGTGTTACCATCTTCGCGGGGGTGAACGATTTCCGATTGGATAAGCCTCTAGGCGAGCTGGGCAACACGGATGTGTATACGTTTCATGGTGCATACGCCACGTTAGTCGAGGAAATATTGACGAGAAATTGGGCGTGCCGCTTAAGTTTGTGGACCCCGCTGCAACGTGACAAAGATGGCTACGACATCTTCTATGTGAATGCCGCAGGACATCGGCTCATCGACTATGTTGAGGCGATTGGTGAAATTGGGCAGCGGTACGCACTGCCTGTGCTGAATCTATATGCGCAGAGTGGGCTGAATAAGCTGACGCTGCCTCACTTCACTTCGGATGGCTTACATCCGAATAAGTCTGGCCATCGGCGCGTGGCTGATATGGTTGTACCGTTTTTGTTAGGTTTGTGAAGTGAATAGGAACAGCCGCTTACCGGGTTAAGACCTGGGGCGGCTGTTTGGTTTGTTGAGTGAATGGTCGAGGAGTGCTCTGTTGGTGCGTTTTGTATCGAAGGACTTACCGTTTCTAACCTATAGGATCTAACTACGACTTCAATTTGTAGCTAACGAACGCTAATTGCTTGCTATCCGGTGACCATGAGTTGACGTTAATCGTCCCTTGTCCACCAAAGAGTGAAACCAAGGTTCGAGAGGATCCACCCGTACTCGCCATCAAACGGATTTCAACTTCTTTATTCGGAGGATGCGCATTGGGCTCGACATCTCCCTTACGATAAGCGATAAAGGCAATCGTATTCCCATCCGGAGCTACGTGGGGGAACCAATTGTTACTCTCATCCTCCGTGATTTGCGTCTGCTCGCTGCCATCCACGTTCATCCGCCACACTTGCATCAAACCGGATCGCGTCGAATTAAACCAGATATGCTGTCCATCCGGTGAATATTCGGGACCATCATCAAGCCCAGGGACGTCTGTTAGTTGTCGTTCCACACCGCCCTCGACTGGAATCGTGTAAATGTTGTACACGCCATTCCGCTCCGCACAATAGGATAATTGCATGCCATCTGGCGACCAGCCATGAAGATAGCTTGGTGCCATCGGTGTGATTAAGGCAGGTTGACCGCCAGCTAGTGGAAGCACATAAATACGTGACTGCCCGTCCTCCTCCGTGTGATGACCATTGCTGATCGTCTGCACTTGCGTCCGCTGATTTCTAATCAGCCGATTTATAATATGTTTGAGCGTTACATTGAACGTGAGGTTCTTCCTGTCTCCGAACAAAAAGGACTTGGGCAAGTTGTCTTCTCGCCGCTTGCACAAGGGATTTTGACTGGCAAATATAAGCTAGGACAGCCTTTGCCTACCGATAGTCGTGCTGCGAACAACGCCGTGAATGGCGTCATCAATAGCTATCTGAATGATCAAGTTCTACAGACGGTTCATGAGCTGGAGCAGCTCGCGCAAGGGTTGGACATCTCGATCGCACAACTCGCGCTCGCATGGGTGCTCCGCCAACCAGGCGTAAGCTCAGCATTGATTGGTGCGACTAAGCCTGAGCAGATCGAAGAAAATGTGAAAGCAGTGGATGTCGAGCTAGGATCAGAAGTGTTGGAACAAATCGAAGCCACATTAAAGAAAGTCGCTGACTTCTCACCGGCACGCTAATCACTGTAAAAAAGGACAGAGCTTCTAAAAGCTCTGTCCTTTTTCTCGTTTATTACGCATGGCCAGTAGGCATTTTTATTCCGTTTCATTCGGTACAACAAAATATTCTCGATCACTTAATTTTGATGAAAAGTACCAATTTCCATCCTCATCCGAATTAACAATATGCTTTATTTCAATTGTTATCTCCATATCTTCTACATCCGTAGGTTCTGTATTTATCAGGCTTGGATGACTTACCCAAAAGTCTATTTTGAAATGAATCGTTGCGTGCTTGTGGTCATCACTAAATAAGATATTCTCAACCTCATATCCCCCATTGCACTTCGTTCCTTCACTTCTTGTTATTGCACTAACGAATTCATAAGCACTATATGAACAGGCATAACTTCCTATTAATCTATCAATTTTTAGTTCAGGAGCTTCATTTTTATCTATATTTATATGAATTTGGTATGTATCTTCATTCCAAGTAACTGCGGCTCCCGAAGCTTCTGCAACAAAGCGAAGAGGTACAAGTGAAACACCATTCCTAATTTGAGGTGCTTCGCTTAGAAAATGGGAAATGTTATTGGCCCATGCTGTATCATTACCAATCGTCATCATGATCTCTCTTCCATTTCGCTCGGCTGTAATGAGTCGAAGTATTTGATCCCATTTTACAGAATAACCCAGTTCCTCAAAGATAGGTCTGAATTGCACGAGCGTACTCCCATTCACTAAAATGGGATCTTCATCAAATTCCATCTGTTCTTCATTGATAAAAACAGTAATTGCAGGCTGTGGAGTTTCCGCATGTACACTTGGGACCAGTATGAGCAACATGAACAGACAGCAAAGTATTGTTTTCATTTTATATAGCATCTTATTCCCCTTCCATCACCTTCAATTTCATCCATATCCCAGCAATCGTTTGTCCTGCATGATTCGTTTTCTTCTCAATATGATAGGGCTTAAAACCTAGCTTCGTATAAAATAGCAGTGCTACTGTATTCACATTATGACAAACAAGATGTAATTCCTCTACCTTCAGCTCATCCCTCGCTTTCGCAATCATTGTTCGAATTAACAGTTCAGCCGCGCCTTTACCCCGTGCTTCTGGTGAAACAATGACATTGCCAAGCCAGCAGCGTTCATCTGCCACATACCCATAAATGTTCGCATATCCAACTACCTGACCATTCTCATCTACCACGACAGTTTGCTTCAGCCTATTTTGCGTTGATTCTACAAGTTGTTCTGAAGTAAGGGGAAATTGCAGCAGCGGTGACATAAAATACAGCTCTTCGGCATTTCGTGGAAAGGAACTGATAGCGCTGAAATCATCCGTACTTGCAGGTTTACATATATACATGGCAAGCCCTCCTTTTCAAAAATCGGAAAGATCATAGATAACATTACAATTTCGAGAGGCATGCAAGAGTTTCCTTTTTTTGTATCTGACGACAAATTCATTGTTAAGCCGACAATAACCACTTTCATGCCAGTGTCAGATCAGGAAATATATGGGTCAATTTGAGCAGGACTAAAAGCACTTACTCGTATTGGCAAGTCTAGTATTTAATTATAAATATACCATTGGTTAAATAAATGGGTTGGTTTCATACTCTATTTGCAGGAGGTTTACTTATTGAAAAACTACACCTCGAAGATTACTAGAGTTCTACTCGCAACAAGTTTAACCGCAGGACTATTCTCAACCGCTGCTTTCACTACCTCTGCCTTCGCAGCAGGAACCGACAACTCAGAGGCACTTGAAGCTCCACCAGTAGATTTTAATGTTGTTGACGATGATCGTTTGGCAAAAGGATTGATGGACAGGGGTCTATTAAGTAAAATGGCCACACCTGAACAAATTTCTAAAGCTGTGAAATCGTACGTTGCCGCAAAGAACAATAAAACGGCCTCGACCAACGTAGACAAGCAGCATAATGAGATCGATAAGCGTTCCAAGGAGTTTATCGCGAAGCAAAAAGATAAGCTTTTGTCGCAGCTGAATAAAGGGCATTTGGACTTGAAGAATGGTCTACCCAATGGCATCCCTGTTCCATCAGCCAAACAAGATTCCTACAATGGTCCTACTCGTGAGGATAAAGTACTTGTTCTTTTAACCGAATTCTCAGACTTCAAACATAACAATGTCAAGCAAGAACCCGGTTTCATGTACGCAAAAGATTTTAACCGTGATCATTACCAGAAGCTTATGTTTGGCAAGACAGATTTCACGTTATTTGATGGATCTAAGATCAAAACCTTCAAACAATACTACGAAGAACAATCCGGTGGCAGTTACACGGTGGATGGGTATGTGTCAGATTGGCTAACCGTTCCAGGTAAAGCCGTGGAATACGGTGATGACAGTCCTACAGGAGGTCATGATAACTTAAACCCCAAAGGGCCTCGGGATCTTGTGAAGGATGCTTTGAATGCTGCAGTTGCAACTGGTCTCAATTTAGCGGAGTATGATAAGTTTGATTTATATGATTTGGACGGAGATGGCGATCAAAATGAACCCGACGGTCTGGTCGACCACCTCATGATTATTCATGCGGGTACGGGTCAAGAAGCTGGCGGCGGACAATTAGGCGATAATGCGATTTGGTCCCATCGTTGGACGTTAAGTAGTGTATATGCGATCCCTGGCACAACGGCGGGGGTTAACTATTGGGGTGGCCGAATGGCAGCTTATGATTATACGATTCAACCAGAAGATGGCGCTGTAGGGGTCTTTGCTCATGAGTACGGTCATGACTTAGGATTACCGGATGAATATGATACCCAGTACACTGGGCAGGGTGAGCCTGTAGCTTCTTGGTCCATCATGAGCGGCGGCAGCTGGAACGGCAAAATTGCTGGTACAACGCCAAGCTCTTTTTCACCTCAAAATAAAGAGTTTTTCCAGAAAACGATGGGCGGAAACTGGGCCAATGTGACTGAAATTGATGCATCCGACATTACGAAATTAGGGAAGGCTGCCATCATTGATCAGAGTGTAACGAAGTCGAAAAATCCAGGTATCGTCAAAGTCACTTTACCGGATAAAGCAGTGGCAGGCATTCAACCAGCGTTCGGAGCTAAATATTATTACAGTACGAAAGGTGATAACCTTCATACCACGCTCTCAACACCTGAGTTTGATTTATCCCAAGCACAAACGGTGACATTTGATTTTAAAACTCTCTATGATGTCGAGTTTGAGTATGACTACTTAACCGTTACGGCTTCGACCTATAACGAACAAGTAACGCTTGATATTATTGGTGACAACGACACGGACGGCGACGCTCGCGCAGAATCTTCTAAAGGAGCGTGGGTAGATAAATCCTATGATTTAAGCCAATTTGCAGGTAAAAAAGTAACCCTCCACTTCGACTACGTGACGGATGGCGGGCTCGCATTGAATGGTTTTGCCATGGATAATGCAAAATTAACTGTTAACGGTCAGGTCGTTTTCTCAGATGATGCCGAGGGCGCTTCTACATTTAACCTTGAAGGCTTCGTCGTCTCTAATGGTATTGAAATGAAGAAGCACTATTACTACCTCGAGTGGAGAAATTACGCTGGATCCGATAAAGCATTGGAATTCAGCCGTGGTGTCAAATATAATACCGGACTTGTCGTTTGGTATGCAGATGATAGTTATTTAGACAACTGGACCGGTATCCACCCAGGACAAGGTTTCCTCGGTGTCGTCGATTCTCACGCTGATGCTTTAGTATTCAAGAAAGATGGACAGGATTCCATCGCGCAAACGACACGTTATCAAGTAGCGGACGCTGCCTTCTCTTTGGACAAAACACCAGCATGGTACATCAACAACCCTACGCGAGGCGAGTATACGTATAAATCCTTGAAGGGTGTCGAGGAATTCTCTGATGCCAACAGCTATATGAATACATTAATCCCTGATGCAGGACGCCTAGTTCCGAATTATGGATTGAAGTTCAGAGTCGTTGGTGAAGCCAAGGATAATTCGGCTGGATTAGTTTGGATCCATAAGTAATTTGGAAGTTAGTAAGGAGCCCGCAATGATGCGTGGCTCCTTTACTTGTCTCAATTATGATGAAGGAATGAGAACTTTCCAATAATCCCATGCCTTTAGGTATCCCTCTAAATCATGTGGATGGAATTTCACACAGATGCCGATTCGGCAATAGAGTTGAAGAATGACTTCCTCAATCAGCCGTTCTTTATCCATAGGCTCATGGCGAAGCAAATCATATGCAGCAAATAACGTTTCTAAGTTCAAATCATCTGGCGAGGAACAAAATGCATATGTAAAATCATAACTGACAGGACCTACTATTGGCGATGGATCGATGACACCTGTTAATCTAGAATCATGAAACACGAAATTATGGACGCCAGTATCGCCAGTGTGCTTTTTTTATAACATTGATGTAAAAGTTCCACCCATGTAATATTTTCTGGACGATCCAGTTTTAAAACGTATGTTGGTACTTCATTAACAGTAAGCGTATAGACGAGTCCATCCGTTGTTCCGTTCATTTTAGTTGTAAGCTTAGATGAGGAATCAATTACACCTTGCTGAAGAAGGTCTTTCATTATGTCGTTAACATCTAGTCTTTGAAAATTTCTTAGGTGATTTAAATACTAGGTATAAATTGGATTTACTTAATTGATATTTGCAATCCCTGTATTTCTCTTTGACCCATTCAAGACGACTTGTAATCTTCCAGTACATCTATTTTTCTCTGGTTATCTTCCATTTCCTAGGTTGTCAACACCGTATTGGTCTGCTACTCTTTGGATGATAAGCGGAAGACTACTAAAATGGAAAAGGGGCAACCCCCATGCTGATGAATCGGAGTGTTATGTTAACGGATACACAGCGTTTTTTACTTCGAAATGTCTCCATCATTGTGCTCGGTCTCTTCATTAACCAATTGCTGCAAACAGGGGGAAGCATCGTTCTAGCTCGTGTACTGGACGATCCCACTAAGTTCGGTCAAGTGAATCTTCTGCTGCAAATTTTTGGTATGGCCTCCCTATTTCTCAATGTGGGGTTTAACTCTTCCTTGATTTATACATTTTCAAGAAAACCTGAGCAAGCAATACAAACCAATTTCCGCGTTGCATTGTTCGGAAGCTCCCTATTCGGAATCATCTTCGGTCTAATCCTAGCCCTACTAGCTCCAGTCCTAGCCAATTTTTATCATTTACCTGAGCTAAAAGGAGCCCTGATCCTAAGCTCGATTATGTTCATGTTCAACTCGATCATCAATATAGGCGTTGCATCCTTCTCTGGCAATCGTGATTTCAGCGTTCAAGCCTTCTTCATGGTCATTACCACAACCCTTGCTACTTCGGGTACGGTACTCGGCGTCTTATGGCCAATCGGCAAGTTGAACCTTTTAGAAAATATATCGGTATGGATGAGCGTGGGAGCGATCCTGACAGCTCTTTTTATTGCTTGGAAAGTTGAACGTGTGCATAAACCGAAATGGCTCGGGGGCATCCCTATGCAAGAGGTGCGAACCATGATGGCGTATGGCCTTCCTTCCTGGGCAGGAAACATTGCAAAAGCGTTTCAACAACCCTTTCTAGTTATGATGGTCGGTTCCAGTTCCGTTGTGGCTGTCGGTTATTTATCCAATGGGTTTCGTATAACGGGATTTATCGGCATCATTACGTGGGCCTTTATGATCGTAACCTTCCCTTTTGTGGCCGAAAGCTCGCAGGATGTAAAGGAAAGCAAGCACCGTGGGACGAGCTGTATTCGGTATAACAATATATTTCTGTACCCGCTGACAGCGATCATTTGTTTATACCCAGACCAAATCAACAGTTTTCTTTTCGGGGCGAGCTTCTCAACTGGGGACTCCGCAGCGTATATTCGGTTGATGGCGTTAGGTGTCTTATTCTCCTCCGTGGGTCGACTAGGCGGAAGTATTCTTGCCGGAATTGGAAAAACGAAAGCGAACTTCTGGGTCATGATCGTCGCCGGCATTTTCGTCGTTGCGATCGTCCCCTTTCTTGCGGCTGAAAGCCCCGTCTTGGCCGTATGGATTTATACGGGAGGATGGGCTGTTTCTGCAATAGCCATGATTGGATTTTTCTACTATGAAAAATTTCCGCTTGATTGGTGGAAGGCTTATGGCGAGCCACTTTTACCAACTATAGGGATGATGGCGATCATGGCAGCCGGCACGTTGATGAAAACTTGGTATCCCGTGTTCATCGTGGCCGGTCTACTATGTCTACTCATTCTGACCATCGTGATTGAAAAGCGTTCAAGGACAGATGTTCATACGGCTGAAGCCCGCCAAATGTAGGCTGAACAAATAGAAAAAGCACTACTAAGGCAGCCTTACCGCCTTGAAGTGCTTTTTGTTTTCGCTATTTTCGTAAATATTGTTGCTATTTAACATGAAACTTCAGATAGCCTTGCAACCTGGGATAATATAGAATAAAACAAGAACACATGTTCCATTTCAGTTGAGTTTGTACTTATTAAACAGGAGGTTTCCAATATGATTAGCTTAGGCACAGAAACGATTCTTCGGTATAAAGAATGTATAGAGTGGACGAATACATTACGTGATTTGGACGAAAGCATTTGGATAAAACCAATTGCTGATGGAAAAGCATCAGTAGCGGAAATTGTTTCACATCTTAATAATTGGGATAATTACCTCATCTATACGATTATCCCAGCTATTAAAAATGGCGAAGGAATGGTCTTTCCAGATTTCAATTCATTTAACAAACAGGCTTATGAGTATGCCCGTTCGGGAATTTCTAAGGTTCGTCTGCTAGACGAATTTAAGCAAACCCGTCTTCAGTTGATTGAACAACTGCTAGCTGAGCCAGATATTGCTGCTAAACATGTAACCGCAAACGGCGTAGAAAATTGCCCACATACAAGATCACCTTACTCCTTGCTATACATCATCCACGAGTTTATCGAACATGACATTCATCATAAAAATCAAATTTTATCGGTAATCTGACTCTTTCAGGTTATGGAATCTCCACTCCGATTATATGGAATATGCATACTTGGTACTCGCTGTGATTTCGGCCAGGGCAGGATTCTGCTCCTTCACCAATATCCGATCCAGAATCAATTGTTCAAAATAGGCAAACCCGCTGTCCCGCACGCGAGGGCGTGGGAGCGTTATTTTCACATCAAGAGCAATCTCGCCTTCCTCGATTAAAATGACACGATCAGCAAGCTGCACCGCTTCCGAGACATCATGTGTCACGAGCAGCGCTGTGAACTTCTGCTGATACCAGAGCCGCTCAATCAGTTGCTGCATCTCGATGCGCGTCAACGCATCGAGCGCGCCTAGCGGCTCATCCAGCAGCAGCAGGCGAGGCTGACCAGCCAATGCACGGGCCAAAGCAACACGTTGGCGCTGCCCCCCGGACAGCACGCCAGGCCATTCATTTGTTCTGTCAGCGAGCCCTACTTGCGCAAGGACCTCCTCGGCTCTCTCGCGTGAGCCATCTCTCACGCCAACCTGAACATTCGCGAGCACGCGGTTCCACGGAAGTAGACGGGCATCCTGAAACAACACACGGGTATCGGAATGGATGCCTTTCAGCTGCTGGCCGTCAACTTCGATTTGGCCGCTCGAAGGCTTATCCAGCCCAGCGATTAAGCGCAGCAGGGTGCTTTTGCCACAGCCGCTTCGCCCAACAATCGCGATAAACTCGCCTGGCGCTGCATCCAGCTCTACACCTTGCAGCACTTGCTTTTGACCGAAAACCTTCGCAGCCTGCTTCACTTGAAATCGAATACCCTTACTTTCCGCCATCGTGCCCACTCTCCTTTATGATTTTAAGAAATTAGGATGCCACTGCAGCCAAGTGCGTTCCAAAATCTTTGCTATAAAATCAGATATTTTGCCCAGCAACGCGTAGACAATGATACTCAGAATCACAACATCCATTTGCAAAAACTCCCTCGCATTCATCGCCATGTAGCCAATTCCTGAACTGGATGAAATCGTTTCTGCCACGATTAAAGTTATCCACATAATACCTAGCGAGAAGCGAACCCCGACCAAAATCGAGGGCAGCGCGCCGGGAATAATGATTTTGCGGAACAAATGAAAATGGCGCAGCCCGTAAACGCGACCCATTTCGATCAAACCCGGATCTACGGATCGAATGCCATGGAAGGTATTTAAATAAATCGGGAAAAACACACCTAACGCAACTAAGAAGAGCTTGCCTTCTTCACCGATACCAAACCAGAGGATGACCAATGGAATCATCGCCAGATGCGGGATATTCCGCAGCATTTGTACGGATGTGTCCGTAATCTTTTCAAGGATAGGAAAGAGTCCATTAATTAATCCCAAGGCAAATCCGATACTTCCGCCAATGGCAAAGCCGATAAACGCACGTTTGGAGCTGGAACCAATATATGTGAATAAGGTCCCTTTCTCTGCCAAATGAACGCCCGCTGCGAATACGGCTGAAGGTGTAGATAGGATTCTGGTGGAAATCACCCCAAACTGCCCTAATAGCTGCCATAGAACGATAAGTACAATCGGAAGCGCCCAGGGAAGCAGCTGTTTAGCCAGAGACTTTGACAGGTTGGTTTTCATCGGACCGAACCCCCTTTGCTGGCTTCGGTAACTCTGTGTTGGCAATGAGCTCTCCAAATGGACTTACGTAATTAGCAGATGTGTTCGTTCTCTTGGCATTCGTCTTCAAAGGCAAATGCGGGAATAGCAGCTCCGCTGTTCGATAAGCCTCTTCCAAGTGTGGGTACCCAGAGAAAATGAAAGTCTCAATCCCTAGCTCCGCGTATTCCTTCATTCGCTCGGCAACCGTCTCTGGATCACCTACCAGTGCTGTCCCAGCCCCTCCGCGAACAAGCCCGATGCCCGCCCACAGATTAGGACTAATTTCCAACTTGGTCCGATCGCCCTTGTGCAGCTCTGCCATGCGGCGTTGACCCACGGAGTCCATACTCGCAAATATTTTCTGTGCGGAAGCAATGGTCTCATCATCTAGACGAGAAATTAAACGATTAGCATCCGCCCAAGCTTCCTCTGAAGTTTCGCGTACGATGACATGCAGCCGTATACCAAATTTCACCGTTCGGCCTCGCTTCGCAGCAGCCTCGCGAACGGTTTTGATTTTTTTTGCGACTTGAGCTGGGGGCTCTCCCCACGTTAAGTACACATCCACATGATCCGCTGCTACTTCAATTCCTGCCGGTGAGGAACCACCGAAATAAATAGGCGGATATGGCGCTTGGATCGGCGGATAGACAATCTTCCCGCCTTTGACTTGCAGATGTTCACCCTTGAAATCGATTTGTTCACCCGCAAGTTCTTTACGCCAGATGTGCAGGAATTCGTCGGTCAAATTGTAGCGTGCGTCATGCTCCAAGAAGAGTCCCTCGGCTTCAAGCTCTTTCGCATCGCCGCCTGTGACGACGTTGATCAACAAGCGACCATCCGATAAGCGATCGAAGGTGGAAGCCATTCTGGCCGAAAGGGTCGGCGACATCAAGCCTGGTCTGACGGCGACAAGGAATTTGAGTCGCTCTGTCACAGGGATCAAGGAAGATGCGACAACCCATGCATCCTCGCAGGATCTACCCGTCGGCAGTAGTACGCCGCCATAGCCTAACTGATCAGCCGCTTGCGCAATCTGCTTCATGTAGCCATAATCAACCGCGCGTGCCCCTTTCGTTGTTCCAATGTATCTGCTGTCTCCGTGTGTCGGAATGAACCAGAATACTTCCATCTTCATCGTCTCCCTTTTCCTTTATGAGTAGCTCGAACCTATTTCGTAGCTGGCAATACGGCATCTTTGACTTTAATTTCTTTCGGAATCAGGCCTAGTTTGAAAAAGGTATCGGCGATTTTCTGTTGTTCACCAATCAAAGCATCATCAATCGGTTGAATGCCGTAAGCTCTGCGTTTCGCAGCGCGTTCCAGGGAAGGTACGTCAATACCTAACTGCGGGGACAGCGTCTCAGCAAGCTCTTTCGGATGATCTTTGGACCATGTATCCACTTTAGCCAACTGATCTAATACGATTTTGACCGTTTCTTTATTGTTTTCTGCATAGGAACGAGTTGCTAGATAAAACTCGTGATTGGCAACGGTGTCTTTACCGTCGGCCAAAATTTTCGCTTTGGCAGAAATCTCTGCTGCTGAGAAGAAAGGATCCCAGATCACCCAAGCATCTACGCTGCCTTTCTCAAACGCTGCCCTAGCATCTGCCGGTGGGAGGAAAACAACCTGAATATCTTCATATTTCAAACCAGCCTTTTCAAGCTGCTTCACTAACAAATAATGCACGTTGGAGCCTTTATTCAAGGCAACCTTCTTCCCTTTCAACTCGGCAACGGATTTAATCTCCGACTTCTCTGGGATAAGGATCGCTTCACTAGCTGGGCTAGCAGGTTCGTGTCCTAAGTAGACGAGCGGTGTACCTGCGGCCTGTGCAAAAATCGGCGGCGCTTCTCCGGTATGCCCGACATCAATGCTTCCAACATTCATGGCTTCTAACAGTTGAGGACCACCTGGAAACTCGGTCCATTGAATGGTGATCCCTTTTTCTTTTAACACTTTATCTAGTTCGCCGTTCGCTTTCAGGAAGTTCACTGTGCCGTATTTCTGATAGCCGATGCGAAGCGTTGTGCTTTTTCCTTTTCCCTCTTCGGCTTTCGTCGTTGCCGCTGGCGCTTTCGTATCAGCTGCACCCGTTGTCGACTTGGAAGCCGCTCCGCATCCGCTCAACACCGTAACTAGCAAAGTAGATAAAACGAAACTCATGATTAGATTTTTTTTCATGTTAAAGCCCCCTTATTTATGTTTTTTACTGCGTGCACTGAATGGATACAAAAAAGAGACACAGCTCTCCCCTAATGGAAGTTTAGCTTGTGTCTCCGGTGGTCCGGCCGATACATGACTATTCTGATAAGATTACTAGGTTTTAATTTATCAGCATTCTTCTCATACGTCAATAGTTTTTTATATACAGCAGTCGATGTCGTATACTTTTGGGTCTCACCTTGGCAGATTGTGATCGTAATATTATTACTATAGGAAGTGCCTGTATCATTGGTTAGTTCTGCGGAAACCGTAACCGTATTGCCGGTGTTGTACCGAGCTTTATCGGTATAAACCCTTTTCACACATCTAAATATTCCTCCTTCAAAATTCGTAAAATGGTTGGTAAGCAAGGCATGCTTCCGGTATCCACTTTTCTCAAGCGCTGTGTCCTTACTCACCTCCTATTTCAAGACAAAACACCCCCCTAATCGATGCAATGAGAAAATTCCACTCGATTAAGGGGTACTCGTCTTCCATAAAATGAATTGAAATAAGTTATTGTACAAGCTCTACAACCACTAATGTCCATATAGAAAGGCACGGAACTGTTAATACGAGTGTTTTGCCTCGGTCCCTATCCTCTACTTCAACTTGAGCTTCCCGCGGCCTGCCCATCTCGTCATCTGGCGTCGAAATAAAGACCGATTTCAAATCCGATTCCAGCAAAATGGTAATAGAAAAATCTTTCTGCGGAATAGGTCTTTCCTTTCCCGTATTCCAATAATCGTCTGCTACACCACAGAGGTTAATCAGACTCAGCACTTTCAGTCCCGGCTTTTCTTTGACTAGCGTCCAAACCTTGTTCGCTTCACCATAAGTACTGTATGATCCCTTTTCGAATACATATTCAAGATTGTCGCCATCCACATGTGTCATCGAGACATCCCTTAACTCTGGGTCAAACAGGACAGTGGAATACCGGATTATGAAATCGTAATACAGGCGAATTTCCCGGAAGAAGGAGTCCGACAACGAAGTGTAATCGACATAATAGCCTTGGGTTAACACACCTTTATTTTCGCCCATAAGTAAATGGTAGCCACCGTTCGCCGAGATCACGGCTGTTAGAATTAAAGCAGCATAATTAGCGCGGTCTACACTCGCCTCGCCTTTTTCCATATAGGGCTTCAAATAAGCAGCTAGAATGACTGGCTTCCCACCGCCACTTTGCTGTGCACAGCGCAAGATTTGTACAATTTGATGATAGCGCTCATATGGCTTCCAAACCTCAATATAAATGACGTCCTGCTCAGCGCGAGCAACCGTGTCGACCGGCCAGTTGCCCACATTATTGAAGATAAGGCATAAGTCCTCCTTACTTCGCTGCAGCGTCATCCGAGTGTTATTGATCAGCACAGGGAAGTGTTCATCCAGCCTCACAATCTTATCCTCGTTAGTTAACTTTGAAATGGCGATCTTCGGTGAACCATAGGTATCCATGTGAATACCATCAAATTGCAGCTCCTCTATCGTTCGCTTATATTGCTCAATAATATGGTGATGCCATGGTGATTCCTCTGCTATATTCATTAAGTAAAAAATGCGAATAAAGTCGAGCACCTTGCCGTTGCTGCTATAAAGAGCCCAATCGGGGTGTTGCTCATAAAAATCTCGACTTGCCGCATACACAGCGCCATAGGCAATGGCCTTCATACCAAAGCTGTGACACAAAGCAATCTTCTCTTGAATCACCTTACGGCTGGACACCTTGCCCATCAAATCACTATAGACATCCTCATTAGCTACCAGATCATCATGACGATACATCCAATCGTAGAATTGTACGAGGTTGATATGAAGCTTGGTCATCTGCATGACATCTTCCCTGTCACCAGCCTCTTTCGGGTGAAAATCGCTAAGAAAGCCGTATCTTGGCGATTTCCTCCAGTTCGTAACCACATCGAAAGAGGTAGAACTCACCTGCAAACAATCATCATCTAGATACAAATAAACATCAACACCGTAGCCTTTGAAATCGACATCCTTTGGACTAATCGTCAAGTGAATGGTTTGCATGCCTGGACCTGAGCTTCCAATTGGATGACGAAAGACTTCAATATGTTGATTCAAGTCATAGATTCGTGCTTCCAATTCAACCTGACCGTCATCCAACGCATAAGGAAGATCTAACTCCACAGCAATGGTGATCGGTTGATTTCTTAGGAACTGTGGTTTTATCGGATAAACATCATGTACATATGGCTTCACTTTTCTCATCCCTTCAGTGCACCTGCCGTGATGCCTTTAATAAAATATTTTTGGAAAATAAGAAACGCAAGAACAGCTGGAGCAAGCCCGATCACCGCTGCAGCAGCCATTAAGTTCCACTGTGCGCCATATTTTTGAAAAAAAATGGAGATGGCTAGCGGTACGGTATGCATCGTCTGACTTTGCAGGAAAAAGACAGCCTGACCGTAATTGTTCCAGATCCCAAGTCCCGATAAAATCACAACCGCAGCGGTCACCGGCTTTACGAAATGAAAGGTTATGCGCCAAAACGCGGTAAAATAGGTGCATCCATCCATAATCGCAGATTCCTCAACCTCTCTAGGAAGCTGCTTAATAAAGCTAGCATAGAGAAAGACTGATAACGGCAAAGCAGTAGCGGCGGTAAGAAGAATCATTGCCCAATGCGTATTAATGCCGCCAATCGATTTCATCAAGGTGTATAGGGGAACCGTAATAATAATTGCGGGAATCATCATACAAAGCAAGAGAAGCTGAAATACAATCCGATTGAATCGACTGTTAAAACGGGCAATGGAATAGCCAGCTGCGCTTGCGAATAGGACAATAAGAGCCACGGAACCAATGGTAATAATCAGCGAATTCATAATGGCGTTGCCAATTTTGGAGATTTTCCAAGCGTTCACATAGTTAGCAAAATGAAAATCTGGCAGCAGGATGTTGCCATCAAAGAAGCTGCTGGATGGCGTGTTCAGCGATAAATACAACAGTGCATAGAATGGAATGAGGGATAAGAGTACCATGAGCGTTACGACGACATATCTGCCAAGCCTAAGGGTTGCGTTTCGCATTGCCTTCTCCTCACATCTCAATCTCTCTAGATTTCGTTAAACGCATGAAGATGAACACAGGAATCACAATCATGACAAATAAAATTACCGCCACTGCCGTTGAATACCCCGTGAAACTGCCATATAACATGCGCAAAATATAAATACTTAAAGATTCCGTACTGTAGCCTGGTCCTCCGTCCGTTAAAGCGACAATGATTTCGAATACACTCAAGGAGCCTATGATATTCGTTACGATATTAATCTTGATGGCCGGATACAGCAATGGAATCGTGATAGAGCGTAAGGTTGCAAAGTAGCCAGCTCCATCGATTTTGCTGGATTCATATAACTCTGCCGGTATGGATTGAAGCCCTGCCAGATAAATAATCATCGTCATACCAACGAACTGCCAAACGTTGACCATTACAAGTACCTTCAGAGCAGATGAACTATCGCCAAGCCAATTCGTGTTCATAAATCCTAGATTCATATTCTCCAAAATATGATAGAGGAAGCCTCTCCCCGGCTGTAAAATGAAATACCAGACATACCCCATAATTAATGGACTTATGACAGCTGGTAAATATACGATAGCTCTAACTACGCCCTTCCCCTTAAAATTCTGATCCAAGATAAGCGCATACACGAGTCCGAAAATATTAAGCAGCGGCGCACTTCCGAGCGCAAAAAAAAGTGTATTATACAGATCGTGCTTGGCTCTGTCATCATGAAAGAACTCTACGAAATTCTGCATCCCGACAAATTTGGCTTGTGTCACGCCGTTCCAATTCGTTAAGCTAATCCCTATCCCCTGTGTGAGTGGGTATATGAAGAACAACGCGAATAATAGGATTGCTGGTACAGCCATAAACTTGTGCAGATTGGTATTAATGGCGCGCAAGAGATACATAGCGATCCTCTCCTAAACCCGAATGTATGAACGGCTATTTAAAAAGGGAAGAGATCGGTGATCCTTCCCTTTTTCGCAGGTTCATTCTATTTACTTCGAAGCTTTCCAGCCTTTATCCCATGTCTCCTTGTAGGTTTTAGCAAAGTCAGCCGGTGTCTTATATTTGCCGGCAATCAATTCTTGCACCATGCGGCCTACATCATCGCCTGAGAAGCCGGAAGGGGTATCTGTGAAAGCAATGTTCACACCTGTTTTCAATGCTTCCGTTGCTTGATCTTGCAGCGGGCCCCAATCAGCTTTCACATCGGTGAAGGCGGAAGGTGATTTAATCGCTTCACTGTATGACTTTAGATTTTCGGCTTTGAAGAGGAAATCAAGGAATTTTTTAGCCTCTTCCGGATGCTTGGATGCGGAAGTGATCGCATATTTGGAATCCTCGGCGGATAATACAACTGGCTTCCCCCCATCTTGCAAAGCAGGGAACGGGCTGAAGCCAATATTTTTGGCAAAATCCGGATTAATCTTGAGCAGATCACCTAATACCCACATGCCTTGGCTGAACATAGCTGCTTTTCCGGCAACAAAATCCTCTTTTTCATTATCATAAGTAGCCGTCAATGCATCCGCATTGATCAACCCTTCATTCTTGAGCTCCATGATGCGAGCAGCGAACGTTTCCATACTGCCGCCAGGGGCATCAAACGCAAGCTTAGCCGAATCGTTATTAATAAATGCTTTGCGTGATTCATAAACACCATATTTCTGCTTGATGATGCCGTGAGCCATAAATTCGATCAAATGACCCATCGACCATGCTTCTTTACCAGGTAAGAACATCGGCACGACGCCTTTTTTCTTCTCTTTGATTGTTTTCAGGTTTGTTTTGAACTCATCCCAAGTGAGCGCTTCCTTTAATCCTAATTCAGAGAAGATTTGCTTGTTGTAAAATATACCGCCCATCGTAACTGTTGCTGCTGCTGAGAATTGCTTGCCAGTCTTAATATCCGTGTTCAAATCCTTGACAGCCGGCAGTACTCTTGACCAGAAGGCAGCGTTCGATAAGTCGAGATATTTTCCTTGATCAATGTAATCTTGGCTAACTACCGTAGTGATATCAGGTATATCGCCAGAAGCGAATTTGATCTTAATCACATTGCTGGCATCCTTCTGATATTCCTGCTCTACTTTGATACCTGGATTCTCTGTTTGAAACTTGGCGATCATTTGATTAACTAAATCTACGGTTTCTACTTTACCTGTCAAAAACTTCAGTGTGACAACTTCCTTCGGTTTCTCTGCTGGCTTTTCAGTTGATTTAGCCGGTTCGCTGCTTATGGTTGCCGATGGCTTTACCTCTTCCTTAGTTCCGCATCCTGCGGCAATACCCAAAACAACTGAGAAACACATGACCATGGATAGTGCTCTGTTCAACATGTTGTTTCCTCCCTTTTCGCTTATATATAAGAAAACTTTGCAACCAGTTCTTTCTATTTCATCATACTTTCGATCCACTCGTCCGTTAAGACCTCAATTTTCTTGATTGGAGTGCGGTTTTTTTAGAAGTGCTGATGTTACTGAACTTGATGTGATATATTGGGCATAGAGGGAGGTTATGGAATGAAGACATGGAGCATTAAGTTCAAGTTGTTAATCATGACTGGTCTATTAATTCTACTATCTGTGATCCTGGTTTCATTCGTCTCCTACCATCAGTACACCAAAGATTTTGAGAATCAGTCCACCGAAAGAGTTCAACAGATTATCGAGCAAGCTTCTCTGAACATCGACAATTACCTCGACGACTTATCGCGTTTATCAGTCGCCCCCTACCGAAATTCGGCTGTGATGGCTGCATTGGAAACCACTCAAACCGAATCGGAGATCGAACAACTCAAGAAAACTCGCACGATTGAAGATTTTCTTGATGAGATTATGATCATCCCAAGAAATGATATTCTGACTGTATTTGTACTAACGGATACGGCATACTCGAGCGGCAGGGTGCAGACTAACATCGATTCAAAGGTCGATTTTCACAACTTCGATTGGTATAAGGAAGCGCTTTTAACGCAGGAATCTATCTTCGTCCCCGCTCATTTGCAGCAAATTATTAAGAATCCGAGGAATAAGGTCTTCTCGATCGTAAGGCAGTTACGCAGTACCAAAGATACGGAGAAAATTATCGGCATTATTAAGGTGGATGCGAATTACAGCGGTATTGAAGCCATTGGCAATAAAGTGAACATGGGCAGTAAAGGCGGGCTTTTCATAGTGGATGCAGATCATAATCTTATTTTTTCCAATGTCAAAGGCGGTCATGAGCTGGATCTATATCAAACCATGCAGAAAACCAGCCAATCCAAGACGACGATCCGTTTGGATAATGAGAACTATCTGTTGAACGCGACTCCCATTTCACGAGCTAATTGGACTGTTGTTGCCGTAAACTCCCTTGCCGAACTCAATCACAATGCCATCAAAACAAGAAATATTGCTTTTTTAATGGCGATTATTAGCTCCTTTCTCGCTATTCTCGTCTATTTCTTCTTTATCAAAAGATACCTCAATCCGCTGCTAACCATCGTGAAGCTGATGAAAGAAATTGAGCATGGTAATTTATCTGTCACCTTCCCTAACCAAAGATATGATGAGATAGGCTACCTAGGGTCCTCGTTTAATGGGATGGTTCACCGTATTCAAGTGATGCTTGAAGAGAACACAAAGCTTGTCAGCGAAGTGTATGAGGCAAATTTTCTGCAAAAGGAAGCACAAATCAAAGCATTGTTCAACCAGATTAGGCCTCATTTTATTTTCAACACACTCAATATGATCTCTCTTCTGATGCAGAGTGGCAAAGAGGAGCAAGCCGTAGATCAAATCAATAAGCTTAGTTCCCTCCTAAGGGGGATGACAACCTGGGATAAAGAAATCACGATTGGGCAAGAAATCAGTCTACTGGAGGCTTACCTCGGCATTCAAAGCAGCAGATTCGACGGAAGGCTGGCATACACGATTACTATTGCTAATTCGCTTAAAGGTTATTATATACCTGCGCTTCTCCTGCAACCTGCCGTTGAGAATGCCGTTATTCATGGGTGCGAGATGAAGAAAGAGAAAACGGTCATTCATATTAATAGTGATGAAGATGACACTAATCTCTATTTCTATGTTCGAGATAATGGAAAAGGGATAGATGCCGATAAACTAGTTAAGCTGCGGGAACGTGTGGAATCGTTGGTTTATAACGAGGATCTCCAAGGTTTACATCATAGTGCAGGTACAGGAGTCGGTCTGGTCAATGTAAATAAGCGGATCAAGCTGAAGTATGGGACGGAGTATGGATTGAAGATTGATAGTACGCCGGAAGTTGGCACATGCGTCACTATCATTTTACCCAAATTAGACGCTAGAAGGGAGAAGCAGCATGTATAAAATGCTCGTGGTCGACGATGAGTCGCTTACTAGAGATTATCTGAAGCTAACTATTCCGAAGATCAATGCCCAATGGGAGGTCGTGCATGTCGCCTCGGATGGCAAGGAAGCGCTCGAGCTTCTTGATCAACATGCTGTTGATTTAATCCTCACCGATATTAAAATGCCCGTCATGGACGGACTCACTTTATGTAGAATTGTCTCTCAAAAGTCTCCTCGACCGAGAACGATCATCCTATCTGGCCATGATGAATTTAGCTTTGCTAGGGAAGCTATTACTTATGGTGTTAATGAATATGTTCTGAAGCCCATTGTAAAAGATGAGCTCCGCGTCGTCCTCGAACGTATTACGCAAGATTTGGATAAAGAGAAAAGTCAGCTCCTTACCCAGCATTCAATGCTTATACTCTCTGAGGATTCCAAAAACCACGTGGTCAAAAACTTCCTTAAGGCAGTCATCGAAGACAGCAATGCAGAGATCAAAGTACTCTACCCGCTTCTCTTCCGTCTTAAGGTGAGCTTAATCGAGTCTGAAGGTAATCTGATGATCCTCTCTTTGGATGAAGATATGATCCTTAGAAAATCTATTCCGTTCGCTGATATTCCTGTATTTAAATATATTTTGCAACAGATTGCGACGGAAATAGTGGAGGAAGGGCGTGTATTCTACGATTCGGAAGAAAATACAATTATACTTGTAACCGGTGAGAACCAAGATGACCTGATTGAACAATGCCGACTGATTCATGCCAAAGTAGCTGACGCTCTCTATAAGAGTACGGGGATTACGATCACCGGTGCTATTGGTACTTGTGTGAACGACGTACTTCGCTTGAACTCCTCTTACCGCAAAGCGCATAAGATGCTAATAAGCCGTCTGATATATGGCGGTAACTCCTGCTTCTCCTTCTGTGGTGAGAGTAAGGCTATGCCTTCCATTCTAGAACTGGATAAAGCATTGAAGGCCATTCAAGCAGGATTGCTTGATAGTAATGAGACCAACTACATGGTTTCTGTCAGGCATTATGCGGAGCTTATGGACAGTTACCATCTTCCCGTTGTTTACCGGTATGGCGTTCATTTAATTCGATGCATAGCAGCCATGAATCCTAATTTCACAGATGAAGGGATCCAAGCTGCTCAGACGATCCTCAGGAAGCTGGAAAACTTCACTCTTCAGGAACCATCCAAGGAAGAAGTGCTGCTTATCTTTTATGAAATTCTCAAATCCTTCAACCTGCATGCCATGCCGAGGCCCACTAATGACAACGAGCATGACCTTGTAGCTAAGGCTAAGGAATACATCTATTCGCACTACGCGGAACCCATCTCTCTCGCTATTATTGCAGATACTATAGGCGTCTCGGCTAGTTACTTGAGCAATGTATTTCATAAGAGCGTGAACGAATCTTATATTAAATTTTTAACAAGAGTGCGCATGGAGCAAGCTGCCAAGCTACTGAGAGCAAGACCTGCTGAGAAAATTGTAGAAGTCTCGGACAAAGTAGGATACGTAAGCGTCAAGCATTTTTCCCATGTTTTCAAGCAGCACTTCCACATGCCCCCTGGAGAGTATCAAGAAAAGCAAGCTACCGCGTTTAAAGCATAGCAAAACCGTCAACGCATCCGTCATAGAAGAAAGGGCAAATTAGTTTGCCCTTCTCCGTTTATTGCTATTATTTTAGGTCCCGCAAAAAGTTTGGTAAGCACAGGCTGATGGCTCAGGCAAAGTAGCAAACTCAGCCTGTTCAGGTGTGTGCGCGAAAGGGCTCGAAAGAGCAGCAAGAAGTCGCTCCATCACGCTATAGTCTCCATGTTCGACCGCGGCTTCGAGTGCTTCTTCTACCCTGTGGTTTCGCGGGATGATCGCAGGATTGCTGGTACGCATTAGTTGTTGCGAATCGGCTTGGTTTTCTTGCTGTCTGCCTAGTCTCGCCTGCCATTGCTCCTGCCATGAAGCAAATTCCGGCGAGCTAAACAGAACTGTGTCTTCCAGCTTATTGGAAGTGAAGGCTACGAATGTATTCGTATAGTCCGCATTATACTTCTCCATTATGCTAAGCAGGCCATCGACAAGTGCAAGATCCTCTTCCTCTTCGCCAAAAATCCCTAGCTTCGCTCTCATTCCCCCGAGCCATGTTTGCTGATAAGCCGTGGAGAACTCGGACAATGCACCTTCGGCTAACTTGATTGCCCGTTCTTGGTCGGTATGAAGCAGCGGCAAAAGGGTCTCCGCAAATCTCGCGAGATTCCATACGGCAATTCGCGGCTGATTACCATACGCATAGCGGCCATGCGTGTCAATGGAGCTGAAAACCGTGGCTGGATCATAGGCATCCATGAAAGCGCAAGGACCATAATCAATGGTTTCTCCGCTAATGGCCATATTGTCGGTGTTCATCACCCCGTGTATAAAGCCAACGAGCTGCCATTTGGCAATGAGATTAGCCTGACGCTTGATCACTTCCTGAAGGAAGTGAAGGTAGCGATTCTCACTCCCGTTCTCACTTGCGGCCACTTCTGGATAGTGTCTTTGCAGTGTGTAATCCGCAAGGGCTTGGATATCCTCGGCTGTGCCATATTGTGCGGCATATTGAAAGGTCCCAACGCGTATATGACTAGCAGCTATTCGTGTTAGAACTGCTCCTTGTTGCTCGGTTTCGCGGTAAATGACATCACCGGTTGTAACCACAGCTAGGCTGCGAGTGGTAGGAATACCAAGACCGACCATAGCTTCGCTGATGATATATTCACGCAGCATCGGCCCGAGGCCAGCTCGACCATCGCCTCGACGGGAGTATGGCGTTCTTCCTGAGCCTTTTAGCTGAATATCCAACCGCTCTCCATTAGGCGTAATCTGTTCGCCAAGCAAGATAGCCCGGCCGTCCCCTAACATGTTAAAATGTCCGAATTGATGCGCCGCATAGGCCTGAGCAAGCGGTAATGCGCCTTCGGGAATCTGGTTGCCAGCAAGAATGGCCACACCTTCATCGTTTTGTAACGCATCGGCGTTAAGCCCCAGATTTGCTGCCAATGGACCATTAAGTATGACCAGCTTCGTTGCGTGTCCAGGTGTTGGGTCAACCTTCGTAAAGAAGGATTGCGGCAAACGTGCATAACTGTTGTCAAAGTTCCATCCTGTATCTTGTGTGGCTGGGTTTTCTGTCATTGTAGCTCCTTTTTGTATACTCATTTTCATCTTCGTTTTTTACATCATACACCTATATTATACCCTTTTCACATCGATGGACACCAATTACATGCCAAAAAGAGCCTACTCAACGTAGGCTCTCAATTTGGGACGAACGTTTATTATTCTTCGTAAATAACGACTGATTTGGTCTCGTCTTCCCATTTAACCGTTGCTTTCAATGATTCGCTAATGAAACGAACCGGTACGACCGTATTGCCTTCAACGATCGTTGCAGGAACCTCTAAAATAACTTCTTTATCGTTTACCAAAGCCTTCGTGCTGTCGATAAATAGCTTCACACTAACACCGTCGCGTGTAACTGTTACCGAACGCTCTTCTGCGTCCCACTTCACTTCAGCTTTTAACGCCTCCGAAATGGCACGGAATGGCACCAAAGTGCTGCCATCTTTTATGAATGGATTCACTTCCAAAGTTGGCTCCTCACCATTTACGTATAAGAAAACACCTTTTTTCCCTAGCTTATGATAAAGCTTAGTTAGCTTTTTATAGGAATTGATGTTTTTAAGGTTTACTTTCACTGCTTCCTTTTGAACATAAACCGCATCTGTTACACTTCCCTGCTCGTCCAATACGTCAGCGACAGCAGATAGCGCAGCATCTCTATCCTTAATTAAATCAAGTTCAGCTTTCAATTCATCACTAATATGGGCACCGTAGTTAGTCAAAAGAAGCTCAGCAATCACAGCACCAGCTGGCTTATCCTTGACATTTTCTATAGCGTTCAGAAGACCTTTATAACCGTTTTTACCATTACCATACGTATTGGAAGTAACAGTTGCATCCGTTCCATCCACTTTCACATTGATTTTTACGCCTGTTTTTGACGTATCTGGTTTATCTGGGTTGTTGCCATTCTCGGATTTGGCGAATGCCGATCCAGCCATAAGGCTAGTTGCAACGATGCAGGAAGCTGTAATCATCCATGTTTTTTTCATTTTCATAATAATGACTCCTTTTTTATGTATCTTTTTATGTCACTTTATCACTCTCTTAGTTATTCGGTAGACTTCCTGATTTTGGATGGGTCGTAGTAAAAAAAGGTCGAACAAGGATCTCTCCTCGCTCAACCTTTTACCCTATCCTTCCGTAGCACGTTTCCAGCATGCTTCCGCGATACTTTTCAAAACCAAGGCCTGTTCCCACCGACTGGATAGTTCCTTGCCATCCGCCCCTGTGAGCGCATAAGGCGCAGGTCCAAGCTCGCAGACGAAAGGCAGCACATCGCCCGGCTTAGCTCCCTGCAGCCAATAGCGCATCGCTTGGGTCCACCATTTTTCAAAGCGCTCAAGGATCGCATCGGAGTAGCCAGCATCCACTTGTATTTGCTCACCTGAAGAAATGCGGCTATGAATCGCGGACGTGCGCTGCAGCACGGTTTCGAATAATAGCTCTGCTTTTTCTTGCTCCAACATCATTTCCCCAGCCAACACATAATGGGAGATATCTAGTGTAAAACGCAGATCAGGCAGCGCTTGGGCGTATTGCACGGTGCGGATCAAGTCTTGTGTAATTTTGCCGCGGTGCGTCTCTACATAAAATGGGATCCTATGCGTAGCAGACACAGCAACGAGTCCACGCAACAGCTCCATTGCCTCTTCGCCAATCACAAAAGAGTCGGCCACCTGCCCGTTCACGTAAAGCATTTCCATATCAGCTGCATGCTGAAAATGACTTGTTAAGTCACCCGCTCTATATGGGAAACAATGAGAGCCAAAGCTGAGACTGTATTGCTGCAGTAACCTTTTCCACTCATCCCTCGTATCTACCTCTGGCACTCTAGCTAGGATCCCAGTAAAGCCCGCACCTGCGATACGCTCGAACTTTTCCTCTAGTGGAAGCTCAGTTCCATCTTCCCCCAGACACATCATAGCCCACATGGATTGATGAATTTCAAGTCGCGGTGGGCGATTAGAGCCATCATTAATACGGGCATTATCGAATTTTGCCACCATCAGCGTTAGTATCCTCCCAGGCTTCCTGCCGGTTTATTTTTATTGAGGTCACCATGCGCCTCCATGTACACAGCGCGTTTCTTCATCGTTCGATCCGCCTCTTCCTGTGCCGCACGCGCATCGCCGCCATGGACATCTTCAATCATCCAACGCTGTCCAAAGCCTGCATGCACAACTTCATCTGCCCAGTCAAAATCCTGAAACGTCGTCATCAGCGGATCCTTCGCGACATCTCGGCAAAACTCCCACTCCTCACGTTTACCAGGCGGATACTTCATCGCCGCTTTCTCAATAGCGATCGTCAAATGCGAGTAAGCCTCGGTGCCCTCAAACAGCTGTGCCGTCATATCGTACCACCCCGTCCAGTTGGGGAATTGATACACATCATACCCCTTCGCTCGGAGCGCTGCCTCACCAAACCAGCTGTGGCGAACCTCATCCCACATATGCCTAGCCGTATCGCGATAGAAATGCCAGGGCTTGCCTTCTGTTGTGAAATGGACATACGCCACGCCCTCTGCTGGAGACATCTCGAAATACCTCGCCAGCATCATCGTCAAGAATCGTCCTTCCTCGTTGTCTGGGATGGAAAAACCTTGCATTTTCACAACTTGTGACTGAAAACGACTGTCTCGTACACTCCTTTTCGGCATGGCGAAAGGCTCAGTTGTGATCCTAACAGCTGGATCCACTGGGACCCTTTCTTCCCACCCAGTAATACCGCCAGCTGCTGCTAGCAGTTGCTCCACATACATTCTCCAGTGCCTCGCTTGTTCCTTCTCAGCTTCCGAGGCAGTTAGCAAAAGATGCTGCAGCGCTCCGTGCCCCCAATCCATTTGCTCCTCGCGGTCGATGAGCTGGTGCTTCATGATATGGAGCGTAGGTTCATCAACGAGAGGCTGCGCTTTACCCTTATAGGCATGAATCGCAGCGATTTGTGCCGGTTTCACGACTTCAAAAAGTGCCGTCAACAAGCCTAATGTTGTCGCTGAATTCAGCACCGTTTGCATGAGCTCGTTCAGCGACGCATCTGGGCATTTGTCGAATGCCACGGTGCTCATCCGGAGCTGCTTAATCCGATTGCGGAATTGATCGTGGTGCTCCGCATCCTGCGAGCTTAAGCGCGCAAGTGCTCCTTTTATTTCATATTCAGGTCTAGCCGCCATATGAGCGGCCTCGATCCGCATGAGTTGACGATCTACATAGGCAATTCGTTGTAATGTTTTCGCTGATTCCTCTACTGACATCCCAATACGATCCCAATCCTTGATTCCCATGAATGGATGCAACATAAGTACCCCTCCAGTTTATTTGCACTATTTCGTTTACTCATAAAATAATCATAGTGCCATTTACTATTAATATACATGCATTGAATAACATGAAAATTTGCACTAAAGCACATAATCTTTAGGATCCACTTAGGGTTACTTTGCAGAAAGTGAACGTCATGTTGCCATTGATTCTTCCGCTGATGCTCGCTCGATTGTTTAGATTATTTTAATAACTAAGTAAGCGCCTGTTTAGATATAGGACTTATAATAGGGAGAGAGTGAGTAAATAATCGGGGGTCAAGTATGAGTAAAAAGCTAGGTATGATCTCGATCATCATCATTATTGGGGTAGCATCCGCTTAAATTTAGCGTTCTATTCCGTTATTTACCATGTACATCTCACTCACACATCCCCTGTTTAAAATGAGAAAAAAGTTAGCCAGAGCAGCTCTGGCTAACCTTACTTGTTTGCTATGTTTGCGCTACTCAGTACCAGCTTGTAAACACCGATGAAGTTCCATACGTCAGCGGGATTGCAGCGCCAATCATCACAATTGGCCCCCACCAAGTAAATAGCGAGACACCCGCAACTAGGCTGATGACGATCATCGCTGGTAGGACAAGGATGGGCATCGCCCTCTGAATCGCTTGGTGCTTCATCGTATCTTGAATCGGGAATAGTGACAGAAACGGCGCCTTCAGCTCATCCTTGCAAAACGATTTCCGCCAGAAGACCAGTAGGACTGCCGCAAGAATCCAGACGAGAATTTTAATCGCGCCAGGCAAAATAAACAGAGCTCCGCTAACCACGACAACGAACTGTATCGACTGTCGCCATTGTAAACCATTTCGGAAATAGGATTTTACTAATAGCTCAGCAATACCAGTGCCGGCTCCTTTGCCTTTGAGCAACCGTTTCGATCTACTGAATAAAAGCGGGTACCTGCGTGTCGGCTTTCTTTTGCGCTCCATCACACGAATTAACATCAAGGAGACGATACGCATCCGCGCATCTCGCTCTCTTGCGATATCCGCGAAGAAGGAGCCTTTTTCACGCAGCCGCGTCCGGGTTAGAAGTATGAATGTTACTAGCCCAAGCCCTATCGCTGCCCAACTATAGAAGATTCCATCCGTGATCTCTGTAACTAACAGTTGGAATAGGAAGAATCCGCCCGCAAATATGACAATACGAAACACCCAAAGCATGAACCTCTGGAATCGAAGTGCAAGCAATTGACGAACTAGTCCAATATTCAGCTTAACTACATAAGTCAGTAACCAGAAGCACACGACTTGTACTACGCTATATGTATATACAGGCACTAATAATGGCAGGAAAAGGAGCGTTGCCAACATCGAAGTGACGGCCTGCAGCACCACCGAATAACGATAGCCGAGATGCATCAGATGTCGAAACCAGCCTTCATTTTGCCGGAGAAACAACTGATCTCCCTCTTCCACAAAATAACGCAGCGTACCCATCCATGTGAAAATGTAGAAAAGTGTTGCCACCGTATGTATCGATATCCCGCTTAACCAAGCTGGCGGCGTCATATACCACGCATAATAGTGATAACCTGCCACGATCAACAGGGGAATGACAAAATAAATCGCAATGACCCAATCGACGGCCATGCGTAAGGCACGGTATTGGAATTTGATATCCGAACGAACTCTTCGTGCAAAAACCTGAAAGCTGCTGTTCAAACCGCTGTCGCCCCCTCTCATAATAAGGAATGGAAGCAGTCGAACAAGGTAGCTTCTGGCATGTCGCATTGTTTTTGGATGTCTTGCAGTGTACCGTTCGCAACCAATCTGCCACCCGAAAGCAGCACAAATGAACTGCAAATCCGCTCCGCCGTATCTAATACATGGGTACTCATCAGAATGCCCGCGCCACGCTTCCGTTCCTCTTCCAGCATCCCCAAGAAATCCTTAATCGCCTTCGGATCTAGGCCAATGAAGGGCTCGTCCACGATGTACACATCGGGTTTATTCAAAAATCCGAGAATGAGCATGATCTTCTGCTGCATGCCTTTGGAGAATTTCCCAGGCAATTGATGCTTCTCATCGAGTAAACGGAACCGATGCAGCAGGTCATCTGCTCTCTCCAGGAACACTGTTCGATCCAGTTCATAAACCGAAGCTGCGAATTCCATATGCTCCCACAGCGTCAATTCATCATATAGAATCGGGTGCTCGGGAATATACGCGTAGCTTTTGCTTTCACCCATGAAGGAGATTTTGCCTTTAAAATCCTTCAGTAACCCGAGGATGCTCTTGATTGTCGTGCTTTTGCCAGCGCCGTTCGGACCTAACAATCCCACGAGCTCGCCTTGCCTTACCGTAAAATGAATCCCCTTAATAATATCCGGCACCTCATCGTAACCGGCCTGTTCAATATGAATATCTAATACAGCTAACTGTTCGTCTGACATTTCGTGACTTCCTTTCCATCCTTATCGTGCATCAGGTACACTTTGCCAACATCGTATCATGAAAGTTTGCCCAAAGTATGAAGGTTGGATAAAAAAATAAAAAACCTCTATCGCGGCCACCCGAAAATGAGCGACAGCGTTTAGAGGTAGCTATTACAATTTGGGTTAGATCAGGGTGAAACCTAACATGAAATAATTAGTACCATCTCAAAGCGACAGGCAGAACTTGGATAAACAAAACAAGGTTCGTTAAGCGTTTCATCATCGTATTCACCCTTTCAAAAAGACAGAAAACGCCTATCCTGTGGTAGGATAGGCGCCATTGCCTCGAATATTAGTTGCACATCGTCGTGCGGTTAATATTATTATACGAGGCGATCGTTTACATGTCAATTATAATGACATGAATATTTATACTCGCTTCTTAAAGCTGATACACAGGAAATTACGTCATGTAACCTAACACAAACAATTACACAACTCACTACGAGGTGCTTTCCCCTTGCACACTGTAACTATTGATAATGGCCGCCGCAAAGTCTACGCGGTTGTTCCGAAAAAAGTGATACAACCTGCGAGCTTCAGGAGACTCTTCGTCATAACGCGCAAAGTTGAAAAAGTCATCGTCGACCCACCCCTCACTCCGAAGGTTTTCGATGGATTCCGCAATTCTATTAGGGATGATTGGTTTCAGGATTGTTGTCATATGACCACTCCATTCACTAGAATCTTTCAATCTAGTAAAAGGATGCCCAAATCCAGCAAAAATTAAACTAACATACCGATCTCCCTTAGAACTCTGAATAGCTAGATACCGATTTCACAGGCAATGTTACCGTTATCGCACCGCCAACTACTGCTATGTCTGTTAACTTGGCGAGATCCTCAGTAGCACTTGTTCGTCTACCAGAAACATTGGCCATCGTCAGGCCGCTGATCGTCGTCGTGATCGCAGAAGAGCTGTTGTTAATCAGCACGACGGATGCTCGGCCTGTGCTGTTTTTCCCGCTAACCTCATTCACAGTAGCGGATTTCATCTGCTCTCACCTACGCAATCTATTTGTCTTATGTGTTTATTATAGGTTTTAGGGTGTAGGACCAACAATGAGGGCGGATGTCGATTTACTGCAGTAAAAGTCTTTTTGTGGGGGGATGGGGGCTAGCGCAGGCGCGAAAAGCAAAAAAGAGCTGCCCTCAAGCAGCTCTAAAGCTACTGAAGGACAACTCTTTTTACAGATAAACATTAACAAAGCTTACCAGAACAACTCGCCATGCCCGAGCAACCGAGAAAGACCCTCTACGAAATAGTAATCACCATAGATGAGTGGAACATCGACGTTCTTGCCTTCTGGGTAGTGGCTTGTGCCATGCGTAACCAGACCTTCTTCGGATTCGGAATCCCACGCGCCGTAGTTGGTGTAGAGCGAGTGCAGAATCCGCTCACCCGCTTCACGGTAGAGTAAGGCCTCTTGGCTGCTCACTTGCTCTGCGATCAGGAGCAAACCACAAGCCGCACACGCGCCTGCCGAGGAGTCGCGGTACGCCGGAATGCCATCTGGCAACCGGAAATCCCAATGTGGCACATGGTCCTCCGGCAGGTTCGCCAAGAAGAAGTGCGCGGCACGCTTCGCTGCCTGCAAATACTTCTCATCGCCTGTGTATTTATAGCTCAGGCTCATCCCGTAGATCGCCCACGCGGTTCCACGCGACCAGGCCGATTCCGGCGCAAAGCCTTGCCCACCGTTCACCGAAAGCTTCTCTCCAGTGGCAGGATCAAAAATCACAATATGGTTCACCGATCCATCCGGACGGATAAAGTGATCAACCGCCATGTCGGCATGCCTGACGGCGATTTCTTTGAAGCGCGGATCACCCGTGGTCAGCGCTGCCCAGTGCAGCAAGGGCAGGTTCATCATGCAGTCAATGATGGCCCAGCCAGCATTATCCTCGCCTTCGCGCCATGGATTCCAAGCGCGTATGTAGCTTCCCTTCACGTTGAAACGCGCAGCTAGCAGATTCGCTGCCAACAAGGCGCGGCGCTTGGAGTCATCTGAGCCAAGCAGCTTGTAGCGGGCAACACTTGTCAGCGTCCACATAAAGCCGATATCATGATCCAGACGATAGTAGTCGGTTATAACTTGATCGAGCTGTTGTTCACAGGACTCTGCCAGTTGCTTAAGCCCCTCATCCTTCGTGTCTCGGTACAATAGCCATAGCAACCCTGGCCAGAAACCAGCGGTCCACCAATAAGCAGGCTCCAGCTTATATTCGCCATCCACACTTGCATGTGGGAAGCCATCACCAATTCGCTTGCTGGTTTTGCCTACTTTTGCTACCGTTTGTGCCCAAGCTTCCTGAGCCCACTCTTTCTGAATTGTCATCGGAGACACTCCTCATCAGGTTAGTTGAAACGTTTAACCTATTATATCACCTGGCTTTGAGAAATGCTCAACCTGTTTAAACTTGGTTATCCTGTTATATCTACAACGACAACTCCCACGCATCCAAGCTTTCCAACTTTGCTTCCCCATTCCGAGCAAACAGCTTGATGCCAAGACTGTCTCCCTTTGGATAAATCCGATTCGTTAACGTCTTGAGCCCGTTATTCGCGAACAGCTCCACCGAAGTTCGATCCAAGAACAGATGAAGCCGAATACTTCCGTCTTCCAGCGGTTCCACAATAACTTCACTCACACCCGCTTCACCTGAACCGGCGCGCGTACGATCAACGCGGAGTATACGCTCCGCTACCGAGTAAGAAACTTCCGTGTTCTCGGTGCCATCCGCTGAGCAGCGAACGAGAAGTCCAAACACTGCCTCAGCGCCAGATTCCTTCGTATTAAACACGACAATCAGCTCTAGCTGGTCGCCTTGAACATTCTCCAATGAAACAATCGCATCAGCTGGAATCCTTTGTCGATCGACGCTCTCCTTGCCATTCCGCAGCGCCGCCAATTCGGCCACAGGCTGCATCCGCAGCGTGCCATCCTCAGCAAGTGTCAGCTCACGCGGCAAGGTAAAAGCCCCCATCCAGCCATCTGCCTGCTCAGGCATCTGGGCTCCCCAAATGTTCATCCACCCCATGAGGATGCGCCTTCCCTGTCCGTCCACCAATGTTTGCGGTGCATAGAAATCGAACCCATAGTCCAGCCTCTCAGCGTAACGGCAATCGAATTCCCCCGTCTCATAGCTTAGCTTACCTGTTAGGTACATGGTCTTGGTTGCGCCCATATTCATCGGGGAAATAATCAACACATGCTCATCACCTAGCGGGAATACATCAGGGCACTCCCACATATCCCCCATCGTTCCATTGCTCTCCGCCGCAACCCCGAGATAGCGCCATGCCAGCAAATCAGAGGACGTGTACATCAACGCTTTGCCCAAGCCATCCTTTCCGTAACCGACAACCATGTACCACTGACCGTCATGCTGCCAAACCTTCGGATCGCGAAAGCCGACCCCGCCTTCTTCCGGTGCGCCCCCAATAACAGGATTAGTTCCTGATTTATAAAAAGTTACCCCATCCGTACTAGTTGCAAGACACTGAACCTCTGTCGGTGTGCGCCCATCCACATGGCCTGTGTAGACGACTGTCAATACCCCGTTATCATCGACTGCACTACCCGACCAACAGCCATACCCACCTGTTTCACCGCTGTCGTATTCTTCCGAAGGCGCCAACGCGATGGGAAGATGCTCCCAGCGCACCAAATCCTTGCTTTTGGCATGACCCCAGTGCATCGGCCCCCATTTCGGCTCAAACGGATAATGCTGATAAAACACGTGATACTCCCCGCTCCAATAAATGAGCCCGTTCGGATCATTCATCCAGCCCGCTAGTGGCATGAGATGATAGCCAAGCCTAAATCCATCTTCCGTAACCGACTTGGCGGCTTGCTCCAATGCTTGATTCGCTTGTTCCACACGTTCCATGTGGCGCTTATTCCTTTCTATTCCTAGCTGATGACTCATCTGAGAACCTCCTCCATCCAACTGAAAGAAAGCCAATCAAGTACTTCTATAGCAAAACTATATCATGCCCGAAAATAAAATGCTTGATTTTCAGTTGAGATTATGCAGGTACTTGACAGCCGCAAAAAACGAGCCCCAATGGGCTCGCTAGTTTGGATTTGCAATTGTAGACTCACACTTCCCTACTTGAACAACTTCCAGCTCGGCCTTCCGCGACGGGTAGCTTCCGATGTGGAAGGCTTGCCAGCAGCTAATGCCAAAGACGAGCATGGCCGTAACGAACCAGCCACGTATACCGAAATGAGCAACAATAACACCGCCGAGTAATGGCCCGGACAAGCAGCCTAAAAACATCCAGGAATTCACCATAGCGAAGGTCTGCCCCTCCATCCCCTTACGGGCTAAGCCACGCACCTGGGCTTGAATGTTGGGCATCATGCCTGCTACGCACAGACCGAGCAGAAACCTACAAACAAGTATGAGCGGATAAAGATGCGTCACAGCATGCAGGGCACATAAGAGGAACGCAGTACTGGTCGCTATTTTCAGCAACAATAGAGGTCCTACGCGATCGGAGAGCATGCCCAGCAACGGTGAGAAACCGATAACTGCAAGCGATGTCGCCGATAAGGTAATGCCGAGCAGCCATTGATCGTTGAGAAAGGTAAACGTATGCGTGGATTGCCGCACGTAGTAAGGGATAATTGGATTCGTCCCGACCAGCGCGAAATTAATGCATAAGGCGCTGAGCAATAGAGAGGGGAGCGGCTTCATCCGCCAAATGCGCTTCCAATCGGACAGCAATGTGCTTCGTTCCATTTTAGAAACAACAGGGGTGCGGGGACCTTCTTTGACAAAACATAGAACGCTAACGGTCGCAAGTAAAATACAGATACTCATGGCCGGATACGAGCCTTGTACTGTGTAGAAGGATAGCAATGTTGAGGCGATCAACGGTCCGATTAACGAACCGGTCTCGCCCATCATCTGCATCGTGCCGGCGGAGACGCCGACTTTGTTTTTGGCAGCGCCAATCAAGATCAGCACCATTGTGAATGGCAGGATGCCGGTAAAACAGCCCTGCGCCAATCGCAGCAGCGCCAACTGCCAAGGCTCGTTGGCAAGTGACATGCATGCCGTTACGAGAGTCATACCAAATCCCGACCACAACATGACAGGCTTTCGTCCATACCGATCCCCGATACGTCCGAGGAAAGGCATCAACAGCATCATGATCATGAAATTGGCCGAGAAAATCGCGCCTGACCATATGTAAAGGGAATCCCCACTCACATGCCCAACATCCTGAAGAAAGCTGGGCAAGAGGGGAACGAACATACCGTGTGCGGTTGATACAAGCAATTGTACAGAAAGCAACGCTGTAAACTGCCGATTCCACGGGTCCATGGCGTTAGAAAGAACCTTCGATAATGCTTTCATTCAGCGCATCCACGGGATAATTCGCCTTGCGATGGGCCTCCACCTCAGGGGATACAACCGCTTGATTACCAGCTTGTGTTGATACGGACATATTCATCATTTCCTTTCCGAATAGGCGAAGCACCTTTATTTTAAAAGCCACTGATTGAGATCAAAATCCTTCTCCGCCAGCTTCTCTTCCACTAGAAATTTCTTCGTTCCATCAAGCAGCTTCACACCATCGTCCTTAAAATTAACATCTTTGATCGTCTCGATCGGTGTAACCTTCTTGTTCAATTCCGGTGTGAAGCCATTCAGTTGGGATAGGAATTGATAATATTCATCCGGTTTGGATTGCAAATCCTTGAGCGCTTTCTCCCTAGCTGCATTCCACACCTTTGGGAAATCAGGGAATTTCTTCAGGTAGTCCTCGGAGACAACCGTAACGCTACCTCCGATCAAATTCGGATGCTTGGAGGCATCATCAATCAATGGAAAGCCATTCTCAATTTGTTTCAGAGCAAAGATCGCGCTGTTCGTCATAGCGTCCACTTCGCCACGAGACAGAGCTGCTTCACCATCAGGGCGCAGCATATGGATGAACTTTACGTCGGGCACATTTTGTTCCTTCACAAGTCCGGCAATATAGCGGTGCATGAAGGAGCCTTTTTGAATCGCGATTGTTTTGCCTTTCAAATCAGCAATCGTTGTTGGACCGCCCTTTTTCCCGATTAAATAACCAATATTATCTGTTGTGTTCTGCGTAATAGCCCTCGTCTTCGCGCCAGTCGAACGAGCAAGAAGCGCTGGCGTATCACCCAAGCTGCCGAAATCCAATCTACCGCTGATCAACGACTCGCTTTGGTCAGGTCCGTTAGGGAAAGCCACGGGCTTGATCTCGGTGATGCCGTACTTTTTGAGCTCCTCTTGAATAATCCCTTTATATAAGCCCCAACCCTCTGCACCACCTGGAAAATTCAGCTTGTTCGTGCCAATGTAGCCATAGTTGATCACCGCTGGCGGTTGCACTTTGTCGGCTCCGCCATCTGCTGCTGCGCTGGCCCCCGCTGTCTTCGCTCCTCCGTCGGAATTACCACATGCCGCTAGGAAAGCAACCATTGCCGCTAAGATAATCATCAAATGTGTGGTACGGAAAAGTCCGAATCCCCTTTTACTTTGCTTCTGTCTCTCTCTCATCTTTCATTCTCCTTTCATTTTGGACAACAACAACTTCAAATACATTTACCCGATGGATGTTCGCTTCGCTAATTCATACATATAGGGATGCTCAGCGACTGGCTTACGCCCTTTCCCCCAACCGACTTTCTCCCGATAACCGCCAAATAATCCTTGCTCATCGAGGATCTCCTCACTTACAAGCATTAATCCCTCGGCATCAGGCGCCACATAAAGCGCATCCGCCGGGCAGTACAGCTCGCACATGAAGCAGGTTTGGCAGTCGCTTTGCCGAGCAATGACGGGGATGCCATTTTCCACGCGATCAAATACATTCGTCGGACACACCGACACGCACAGGTTACACGAAACGCATTTGGACTCGCTGACTAACTCAATCATGGGGTAACAGCCTCCTTGTTCACTTCAGCCTTTTGCGTCCACACCTGATCCAGACCTCCGCTAATTAAACGGTACCCTTGCTCAGCATCGATATTCGGGAAATCCTCACGCTTATGCATACCTCTCGTCTCGGTACGCTCACGCGCCGAGTTGTACATAAGGCGGGCCGTCGCTGTCATAGCTGCTGCTTCACGATGACGAACACCTGCCAGATCTAACGTCGTCACACGTTCTCGCAGATCGTTCCAGAGTCCATCAAGACGATTGATCGAACCCTCCAACCCTTTCTGAGTACGGAATAAATTGCGGTCATACGGCATGACTTCCTCTTGTACCGCTTGAATGGCTTCGCTTGTTTTGCTTAAAATCTGACCTGATCCCGACTTCGTGAAGGTTGTCGTTGAGACACTTTTGAGCTGACGATGGGTCGCTCTATCCCCAAGATCCTTAGCAAATTTCGCGGCACCTTCCCCTGCAAATGAACCAGAAGACATCGCCCAAGCTGCATTATGACTGCCGCCGCCTGTGAATCCTCCACAGATTAACTCACGAGTCGCTGCATCACCTGCGGCATATAGACCAGGGACAATCGTCGAGCATTGCTCATCCACGATGCGAATCCCGCCCGTTCCGCGTACCGTGCCTTCTAAGCGAAGGGTAACTGGGAATTTATCTTTGAACGGATCGATCCCGAGTCGATCGAATGGCAGGAAAAAGTTCGTCTGATTCACACGCAGTAGTGGACGAATGTCTTCCGGTGCTTGATCCAAGCTAGCGTAAACTTGACGGCCTTGAAGTAAATTCCGCGCAATGATTGAGCGTCCCCGTTGTGACCCTGCTCCTTCCACAATCGATCCGTCCTCATGGTAGAAGGATGCGTAGCGGTAGTAGGCTGTTTTGGTTACGGAAGAGAATGTCGGGCAGATCGCGTAGGCGTTGGAGAATTCCATCCCCGAGAAATCGGCGCCCGCTTCAGCCGCCAATAAATAGCCATCCCCCGTCAACACGTTCGTACCTAAGGCTTTGCTTAAAAAGGCACATCCACCCGTTGCGATTACCACCGCTCCGGCATGTACCGTCCAGGTTTGGCCGCTTTGCGTTCTCACGCCTGTCGCGCCACCCACGCCATGCTCATCGGCAAGCAATTCGAGCACGGGACTGTGATCGAGGATTTTTACAGCTGCCTTTTGAACCAATTTACGCATCAGCTTCATGTATTCGGGTCCTTGCAACCCGCGCTTATAAGGATCGCCGAAATCATCCTTCGGAAACGGATACCCCAAGGAACCAAGCTTGTTCATATTCGCATAGGTGCGATCGAGCACCCGGTTCATCCAAGGCACCTCCGCCAGCTTGCCTCCCAGCAAATAACGACTCTGTCTAGCTTCCTCACGCAGCTTCTCGTCTGGCTTGATGTACCAAACCCCTGTGCCCGATGGCGCCGTTGCCCCGCTCGTTCCACAATAGCCTTTATCCACCAAGATCACTTTGGAGCCATTCGTTGCAGCCGTTAATGCCGCCCATGTTCCCGCAGGACCTCCGCCAATCACCAGCACATCTGCAGCGAGCCGCAATTCATTCTCTTCCAAAATCTTTGCCATAAACTTGACCTCCTCTAAAATGTCATTGGAACAAAAAAGAGGCATCCCTAGGTAGGAATGCCTCCGTGTGTACGGTTGGACAGGGTATGCAATTATATGCCGATAAAACCAAGTTGTTTACTAAGATTAAGAACATAGTAGCACCGTATTTCAAAGCCGTCAACCCTATTCTAAGTAATTTCCAAGTGATCCGCTAACCTTGGAAGCTGTCTCGCCAGCTCAGCCATCTTCTTTCCAACCAACGGACAAGCGAATCTACAAGCTTACCGATCACCGCAAAAATAATGACCCCTACGAAAATGAGCTCCGCGCTTGAATTTTGTTTGCCATAATTAATGAGGAAGCCAATCCCTTCCTGTGAGCCGATTAGCTCTGCTACAACGAGACCGAGCCAAGAAATCGCCACCGATAAGCGTAAGCCCAAGAGGATGCCCGGCAAGGAAGCTGGGAGAATCAAGCGGAATATCTGTTTCGTTTTGCTAAAATCCAATACCTTCGCGACCTCAAAAAATTTGTAATCAACACTCCGAATCCCCAGAAAGGTGTAGATGTACATCGGGAAAAAGGCACCGCTCGCGATGATAACGATCTTGGAAACCTCGCCAAAGCCGAACCAAAGAATAATTAACGGGGCGATCGCTAGATGCGGAATCATGCGCAGCATTTGAAAAGAGGGATCTAGCAGAACTTCCAGCTTTTGAACAAAACCAACGAAAAAGCCGAATATCAGTCCAATCGAACCACCTATCAGAAAACCAATGATAGCTCGTTGCAGGGAAATTCCTAAATGCTGCGCAAGCTCACCCGAAGCGATTAATGTGCGAAACTCAGCTGCGATCTGCAGCGGTGTCGGTAAAAAGGAAGGCGAGAACAGCCCCAAATCCCCCGAAACCTGCCAGATGACCAACAGTAATAACGGCACGATCGAGCCAATAACGAAATCGTTCACTTTCTCCCACAACCATTTGATCCGAACAAGCTCTAGCTTCTGCATTTTCGATTTTTCCATGCCTTGTGCTGCCTGGCTCAGTGCTTCGACACTATTGCTCATACCTTCTCCCCCTTCAGCATTTCATTAGCGGCCTTTGTAGCTGTCTCGCCAGCTCAGCCATTTGCGTTCAAGCAGCCTTACGCCAGCATCTGCCACGATCCCGAAAACAGCAAAGATGAGAATCCCAACGAAGACAACGGGTGTTTTAGAAAATTGACGAGCATCCGACATCATATAACCGATTCCGGACGTCGATCCCATTAATTCAGCCACGACAAGCCCCAGCCAGGAGACACCCAATGAGATGCGAATCCCAAGTAAAATATGAGGGAGCGCCGCAGGGATCGTTAATCGGACGGTTTGCTTCCATTTGCTAAATCCTAGCACGCGCGTTACATCAAATAGCTTGTTATCCACGCCACGAATACCAAGAAAAGCATTGATATATAGAGGGAAGAACGCGCCTTTGGCAATAAGTAGAATTTTGGCCGTTTCTCCGATACCGAACCATAGAATAAATAAGGGCGCGATGGCCAAATGGGGCACCATGCGAAGCATTTGAACCGTAGGATCTAACGCTTTCTCCGTCCTGCGAAATAAACCGACAAGAATACCGAAAGCAAGACCTAACGAACCTCCTAGAACGAATCCGGATAGCGCACGCAACACACTGATTTGGATATTATCGTAGAGCTCACCCGTTTGGATCAGTCGAATACCTGCGTTAAAAATGCGAATCGGCGTTGGAAACAGCAAGGATGAAATCACGCCTAGTTGGCCTAATACTTGCCAAGCAAGCAGAACGAGTATGGGTACCAGTGCACCTAGTAGGGCTCGATTTACCCTGTGTTTGAATCGCAGTTGATGGGCAGTAGCTAATTGACCTTGTTGCACGCTCATGAGAATCCCCCCTTCTCCTTAAATACCTGAGCTATCTATCAATTCCAGTTCTTCAATTTTCTCGAATTCACTGAGTACCTTGAGGCGCAGCTCCTGAAAAGACGTCGTCGTCTTCTTTCTCGGAATCGGCAAATCGATAGGTACGATGTTTCTTATGGCGCCAGGCCGCGGTTTGAGGATCACGACACGATTGGCCAGATAGATCGCCTCATCAATATCGTGCGTGACGAAAATCATCGTTGTTTTATTTTTTTGCCAAATATCGATCAACACTTCTTGCATGTGTGTACGCGTAAAAGCATCCAGCGCACCGAACGGCTCGTCAAGCAGCAGCACCTTCGGGTTTCTCAGCAGGGCTCTCGCAATCGCCACACGCTGCGCCATCCCGCCAGACAGCTCTCTCGGGAACGATTTCTGGAAGCCATCTAAGCGGACGAGTTCAATCAGTTCATCCACTTTCTTACGAACCACCGGGTCTCTTAATGAGAGGTCGGCTGCGATATTTTTCTCTACCGTTAACCACGGGAACAACCTCGGCTCTTGGAAAATAAAGCCCTTATCAATGCCTGGACCTTGAATGACCTGACCGCCAAGTCGGGCCACCCCAGTATGCGCCACATCCAGTCCAGCGATGATTTTGAGCAGCGTGCTTTTGCCACAGCCACTGGGACCAATGACCGTAATAAATTCACCTTCTCTCACTTGCAGGTGGATATTGTGCAACGCTTGAACTGCCCCTTTACTGGAGGGAAATGTTTTGTACACATGCTCGAGTTTCAACAACGGTTCGCTCATCGGGTTCAACTCCTTTTCAAAATGAGAACAACTTATCCATTCTTATGTGAAAATAAAAAAAGACACTTTTCTCTCGAAAGAGAATAGTGTCTCCGTTCATACGGTGGTCACATTTCCAGAGTACCACTCCACAATAAACTTCGTCAATGATAATTTATTATATTCCTATAAGTTTTATCGGATATAGGGAACTACATTTACAAAACTTGGTTCTGCTTGTTCTGACTTGTCAGGAGGCATGATCTTACTTATATCTTCACGCTTCACAACATATGTCTTGGCTAGCATATCCCCTAGGCGTTGACGATCATACATCTCGATCTTTCAATGACCCGCATGCTCCTCCCGCATTCCAATCACTTGATTGCCTGTTAAGCATTGCTCGAACATATCAATGATGGCTAGAAAGCGCTCTGCCTCACGGAAGACGTGATCCGCTAGCAAGGGATGGATAATGCTCTTGATTTTGCAAGCTTCAATTAAATCACGGGCTGTCTTTTTGAAATCACGAAGCGCAACGACGGAGACACGATTCTGGTCGAGGAACTGGTCCAAAAGCGGGTCGGTTTGGGATTGAGGCCTCATCCCGCTCAAATCAATGGCTTGGAAGAGGAGTTGGTCAAAATCATGGCTAAAATTCCGCGCCTGTTCCACTAGCTGACGTTCAGATGGGTCCAGCAGGTGACCGATAAACTTGGCGTGATCCGCCATAATGCGCAAAAAGAACACATTTTCATCAATAATCGCGTCAGGTAATGGCTCTAATCGTCCCGAATTTAGTTCTTGTAATCGGTTCCTAAAATAGTTAGCTTCACGACTCGTGTGGTCGACCAATAACGGAAAATTGTTGCCACCTGGGAGCTTGCATTGAATGATGAGTCCGAGAACTTTCCTTTTGAACGCCCAAATATGTGCGACGGCCGCAGACACTTCCGTATTGAAGCGTCGAATTTGTTCAGGATCCGTCAGCGCGGTATAAGCATGGGATCGACCCTCGATATGCTCAAAAATATGATAATAATGATTCGCTTCTTGAATAAGCTGCGTGTCCTCACATCGAAAGCCCAGTTTGAGAAATAACGAATGTTCCTTCATAATACGTGACCAGAACCGGACCTCATCCAATGAACGCATCACGAACTCATTTGACAATTCGAGCACTCTCCTCACCATGATGTTCTCCTATCCCATTTATAATGAGTGAAGGTCCGTTATATGCACGATTCGAGGAACATAGAAGAATAACCTGAGTCCAGTTGATTGGATTCAGGCCTCTATTTCGTTTAGGCATACCATTGCAGCAAATCATCAATGATTTGATTCTGACCGTTGGGTGCCCAGCTCATACTGATCCAATTCGGAATCACACGTGTCTGGTTGTCCCGCACTGCCTTCATCGCTTCCCAGGAGGTTCCCTTCAGCACACCCGAATATAGGGCAGTTTCGTCGGATGGCTTCAGACGTTTATCAACAAAGAGATAATCCGTTTCAAATGGAGGCATGCTCTCGTGAGCGTACTCCTTCGTCCTTTCGTTTAAAGGCACACAGCTACCAGGCTTCAAACCAAGCTCGGCGTACAACAGATTACTTAACGGGTGGTCCACCAGCCCTTGTACACGAATTTTCCGACTGTATAATCGGATTAAGGACACACTGCTAATGCCAATCGTGTCCTTTAATTGGTCTCTCGCAAGCTTTACCCGAAGATCCAATTGACTAAGCGTTTGCTGCGCTTCCTTTTCCCGTCCGACCAATTCCGCAATTCTCATCACATTCACACGCCAATCCATCGTGAAATCAACCATGACGGTTGGCGCTATTTGCTTTAACTGGTCGTGGATCGGAAGATGCCTGTAATCCGCAATGATTAATTCCGGCCGGTAATTACGCAGCTCCGCTAATTGAGTCTGAATGCGCCTTCGATTCTCCTCGATGCCTAATTCCAAATGGCGATACCCATTCAATTCAAACGCGTCCTCCACACCAAGGGATTGCAAACAATCCTTATATCGAAAGCAGGAAGCAACGGCGACCTTCAATTGTCTCCTTTTTACATACATGGTTGGAGATATACCTACGTTGCTCTTAAACATCCGGCTAAAATAAAACTCATTCCCGAAGCCTACCGCGGTTGAAATATCTTTGATCGAGGGATCGAGCTGTTGTAAAAGCTCCTTCGAAGAATCAATACGAATGTGATTTAAATATTCGACAGGGGACATCTGCTTCGCTTTCTTGAAGCTCCTTGAATAGGAGGTTGGCGTCAATCCCGCGATGTCTGACAATGTTTCCATTTTGATTTTCTGATTAAAATGTTTATACATATACGTAATGGTTTGATCAATCCCTTTAGACGCATCCTCAAATTCAATTGCATCTGGCTCTTCCTGCGACATCGCCTGGATGAGACTTTGAAATTTGAGCTGTACGCTAGGATCCTTAACTGACTTCGTTCTGCTATCCTCATAGAGCAGCTCGATCTGTTCAAGATGCTGTTTCCCCTGTTTTACTTGAAGCTTGCCCGTCTGAAAGAGCGCGGGATCAGATGCCGCCTTGGTACAAGTCCAGTTTCCCTTCCGTTTGGAGAATGTTACCTGTTTAATGATCATAACGTAAAATTCTATGAAATCTGATTCGAGCATTACTTCTATTGGCTTGTTTGGTGTGAGAAAAAAGGTCTGATTAGGCTTGATCGTTAAGGCTTGATTATCCATACAGAGAATGCCCTTACCTTGTGTCACAACAAAGAGCATCTCTCCAGTGATATTTTTTTTTTGCAGCGTATTCCGCTTGTGGAACCGACGCTTACGTATGGATGTGAGCACGAGAAGGGTATAGTCCTGTCCTTGCATCGGCAACATGTGCGGCTTCACCCCTTTTAATTATTGATAACGATAATCATTATCAGTAAATTCATTATAAATGGTATCCATTTATTTGAAAAGGGGTATTTGCGGGGTAGTGGGTACCCTTAAAGAGAAAATAGCGCTATGCCATAGCGTTATTCTCCTTTCTATAACACTTTCAGGAGGAATAAGATGATGGCATAACGCTATTCCTAAGTATAAATGAAATATGAGCCTGAGCCTGTAAAGGGAGAATAGCGCTGAAATTCAACAAGCGCGACAAGTCCCGTACTTACCTATTTCCGCCAAAACGTCGAACAATCTGCCTTATCCAGCATATTGAACTCGATCATTTTCTCAAGCAAGGAGAAATCAACTGGACTCTTCCACGGGATACGTACCAACTCCTTGGTATGATCGTAGCCAGCTTGCACAATATCATCCGAAAAACGATTAATTCCTGCCTTCTCGGGGGCAACAGCCATATGTTGTTTGGCTACGCTAAAGCCAATAATAAATGTGCCGTGATCGGAAAACATAGGTTGATTCCACGCAATTTTCGGCTCTAAACTTGGAAATTTCTTAGTTACCCACGTCAAAACTTCTTCCGTTCGGTCCCGATGAGCCGGGTTATCGATACGCGTTAAAAATTCTTCGAAAACTTCCATGTTTCTTCCTCCTAAAAGTTCATCCCTTATTTTACCACATACAGAAAGGTGAATTAAAGCACCGCACCAAACATGGTATGATACTAGTTATAACGTACAAACAACTGCTTCAGGAGGTATTTCATTTGAAAAAGTGGATGATGGTTAGCGGCTGTTTATTGATACTGCTTGGGTTTTGGTGGTTATCCCCTAAACCATTTGCCTACTTCGTTAAAGGAAACAACATTGTAAAAATCACTATGCGACATGGCGGATCAGGTTTATTTTATGAAACTCAAGATCCAGAACTTATCGGACGTTACACACAGACAATGCAAAAAGTAAAGTTTAGACGAACATTCTCCCTGGGCTGGTGGGTGGGATCTTCAGGACTAAAACTATACGATATCAAAGGCAATCTATACACAATAACGGGAAATCCCCACGGAACCTTCGAAATCAACGGAAAAAGATATAAGACTACAAACAACATCGATGAGGAACTCCAACAATTTTACGTAGACTTCTTAACAGACAAACATGTAATTACAGGCAAGTAAAGAAAAAAGTCGCAGCTATGCGACTTTTAAGTATATAGACGCTTATCACCCGACAAGCCCGTTACACATCCAGCAAATCGTTAAAGATACCTCGGAACTGTTCAGCCACTGATTCAGCACCTTCCTCCAGCTCTTCGCAGCTGAAATAATAACGGTGATGGGACTCATCCATATCCATCATATCTGATAAGAGTCCGCTAAAGCCACGCGCTCTGCGGTCAAATTCCAGGAGGACCTCAACCCCGTTTTCATCCGGGTAGAATACAAGCTCCAGCTCATCAACGGAGCTGCGATATTCGCCATTTGGATAGGGTACAAATTCAAAGTTTTGAATAAATGGCAGGTGATAATCACGTTGCGGATAATATTCGTTCTCTGCTTTATGTAAATGAAAGCCCAATTCCTCCAGTGCTTCAAAAATCACCGAGGTGTGCGGATGAGCCAGAACTTCAATATTATCACGATCCGATGGATCAACCGCATTGTCAACATCCATGCCTGTACGAACCCAGATCGGGCTTACGCCAATCGAAATGGGTGTCTCATGCGGCAACACGAAATGAAAAGGAATTTCGATCGATTCTCCCGGTTCAAAAACAAAACTTTCCCCCAACAGGATGTTGGCTATCACAACCGTTTCTCTGTGCATACGATTCGAATCGTTATCATCGGGCTTGAGATATTCTGTCATAATTTGAAAATAGATTTTGTCCACTTTCTGCTCTATACTGCCGCCTTTGGCAACAATGACGCCCTCTACCAGCTCGCCTGGAACGAAGGCCTCCGTATGGAACTGCGTATCGATTTCAATGTTCCCGATCCCTACTTTAGCCATCATTTTCTTAAAAAAAGACATACTTATGCCTCCTCATCCTCATAATTAAGAATAAAAAATCTCTCGTTAAATGGAATTGATCCCTATCTTTATACGCGATTGGCTCAATTGCGGTTTCAGTATGTGATAGACTGCAGCTTATTTCCCACTCCTGCTAGAAGCACGAATTCATGTGAAACCACTTGTGCTTCTCATCGTATCAGTACATATAAGAATGACAAGGAGGAAATTTACACATGACCATGTTCAAACGAATGCTCGCGAGTGTCGGGATCGGCGCAGCCCAAGTAGACCTAATGCTCCATCAAGATGAGGTGAACGCTGGGGATATGATCAGCGGCGTCGTCCGGATTCAGGGGGGACGCGTGGATCAGCAGATCGATGATGTTTACGCCTTCGTCATGACACGTTACTTGAAGGAACAAAACGATACAAAAATACAAGTGGAAGCCGCCGTGGCCAAGTTCCAGCTTACGGGGAAATTTACTGTTGAGGCGGAGCAGGTTTATGAGTTCCCCGTCTCGTTCGAGCTTCCAGCCATTACGCCAGTGACGAGGGGAAGAACCCCTGTTTGGATACAAACCGGACTTGATATTAAAGAAGCGATTGATCCGAAGGATACTGATCAGCTTCAAGTAAGTCCACACCCACATTCCGCGGTTATTCTGGAGGCTGTCGAAGAACTTGGATTCCGGCTCCGCGAGGTGACATGTCAATACGCACCGGCATATGGAAGAATGAACGGATTGCCCTTCGTTCAAGAATTCGAATTTGTTCCCACTTCGCAATTCCGGGGCCAACTGGATGAATTGGAAATTATCTTCTTTCCAGATGAGAGCGGTGTCGAGTTGCTGCTGCAGATCGATCGCAAAGCGCGCGGGCTAGCCGGTCTGTTCGCAGAAGCGACGGGGATGGATGAGAACTTTGTAAAGGTACGGTTCGACCGCAATCAATTAGCTTCAGGAACGGACTATGTTGCCGGTGAGCTGGCCGATTTGATCCGCAATTATATATAAGACTTCAGAAGCCTTTCCCAATGCGGAGAGGCTTCTTTATAAACTAACAGTGAGGGTGAGAAAAATAAATGAAGAAATGGATGCTATTCCTATTCATTCTTTCAACTATGATGTTAAGTGCGTGTTCATTATTCGAGAAAGCAACTAATTCAATAGATTATGCAAATCAAGCGACTGAACACATCAATAACTTGAGTAATTTTGCAGCACAAGCACCTCAAATGATGAAAGATGCCGCTACGAATCCAGAGACAAAACAGGAACTTGAAACTCAATTAAACAAATTAAAAAAGGAAATATAACAATTTAACCTAAGCAGTGTCCCTTCGATTGCAAAGGATCTCCATCAACAATTGGTAGACAAAAATAAAATACTGTTAGATGAGATCAATAATGTGCTTGTGAATGGTCATTTGGCACTTGATAACCTTCAAAATTCTCAAATAATCACTACAATTAGTGATATTACAAGCTTCATCAATCGAATTAAAAATTTAGGCGCTTAAAAACTTCACCGATATGTGGCGTTTTTTCACTTTTAATAGTCCCCTACATGGATAGACAGCAACTTGCCATCTTTCTTAGATTCCTTATAGGTTATTGGCAACATTCCGTCCGGGAACGGCACCTCGAGCCGGTGAACACGGGTCTTCTCGTCGCTTTGGTCCAAGAGTTCTTTGGCTTCATACCCTCCCTGAACACCAGCTTTTGACAATAGCTCCAGGGTCTTCTGCAAGCTGACACCTTGATATCGGTCACGCAAGTTGTTGGTCCACGTCACGTTGTCCCAGTCAGGAGCTTTCACGTCTACACCAGCCTGACGCATCGTTTCTAAAAGTTTACCGACCATGCGGCCATCTCCTTCCTGCAAGGCACAAGCAAGAGCAAGGTAAGCTCGGTTAAGTGTTGTAATGTCATTTGCTTTGTTTTTCGCGGCCAGCAATTCGAACAGATTCTCCGCACGCTGATCTTCGGTGAACCAAAAAAAGTGAAAATCCAACGGATTCATCTGGCTTGTTCCCGGAATCAAATACCTTCCGTCATCCGAAACTCGGAATACATTGGCGATATCAAAGCGCGTTGGGTATTGCATGACAAATATATGCTTACCCTTCTCACTTACCATAATTTGAATGGACAATGGCTCGCGCGGCTGCTCCACTCCGGGCAGGATCGAAGAAGAACCATTCAAACTGGAGTAGTAGATGCTGCCATCCTTAGCTGTCTCCTTGACAAGTCGATACATGAGCTGGCTTGTGTGCATGATCGGCTGCACATCGGTATGGATTGAATTCCCATTTCGATTGCTGATTTCTTCATTTAGCTGCCATGTAATGTCGGCTATCCCACGCAGTTCATCAGGCATCCGTTCGGATAAATCGGGGAGCCTTATATCCATACGGTAATCTTTCGTCTGCCACTCATAAGTTGTATACCTATGTTCCGATGCATAGAATACGTCTGAGAAGCTATTCATGTAGAAGATACCGTCTAGCTGCTTTTTACTACCAAATTCAAACGCACTTAAGTGCCTGCCATTAGCTGCAAAAATACCTGATGCGACGAGTACCGGCACGAGCAGCAACGTCATCGCGTTTCCCCATCTCCGAGTATGGACCTCGCCGAATGGCAGATCGGGAGCCTGTTCGCCGTCCAGTCTTAGCTTCACAGACAGCTGTCTCATAAGCTCGCCAATCAGCAAGGTTCCAATGCAGGCGTAAGCGAGCAAAGGTACCGCATACCCCCAAGGAGGTGTCAGTGACCGTAGTAGGCTGACAATTAGCGTGCAAAGCATGGCAAACAATGCAAGCGGCAGCAATGTGCCGAAATTGCGCCGAAATATGCGAGGCGCCTTCGCCAACGCATCACTGAAAGTGATATCTTGGAGGACAATCAGATACGGCGTAAGTGAATAAAACATGATAATAATCATCAATATGAGCCCTAATGGGAACAAGGCTGCAGCGAGGTAAACAGTCATCACGCCTACCACGCTTTGAAAGATCGACCATGCTATCATATCGCCGAAATACCTGCGTCCACATGCGATTAGCGGGACTAGCTTCCGATTCAGAACCCACCCTTTCAGACCGCCGAGGTACATGCCCCGGACAAAACTTTGTAATCCCATTAAAGCCGCCGATACCAGGAATGCCAAGATACCCCATGCCTGTGCCCCGACCTGAAGATACGTGTATGGGATTTTCAGATCCGTGAGCGACGGCATATATAATGGAATCGTTGCGTTAAACCCGCCGGTCCCCATAGACGCACCAGTTGACATTACTGGCGACTGCGAATATGGATATACGGAAAATCCAACATAAATGCCAAGACCGATTACAGCCGTGATGAGTACTTCAAACATCATCACCAAAACAATCAAACGTGTATATGCCATCGTTACCTCCTAGCAATCCGTGTTAAGTATTAATCAATATACTATTATTTTACATTTTTTAACACTCATTTTCATTGACGGCTACCAAAAAGCCCACGAATCCTAAAGCGATTCGTGGGCTAAATGATAGAAAATTATCTAGAATCAATAATGGTAAGCATCTCTTCCGCGAGTTTACGCGGTTGCTCGGTTGGAATCGATGCCGGATAGCCGACATGCAGCACACCAACGATTTTCTCGTCTGTCTGCAGGCCAACTACTTGCTGGAATCCTTCTTCATAGTTATAATTATTCGTTTTCCACACAACGCCCAAACCTTGTTCCCAGGCAGCTAGTTGGAAGTTTTGGATGAGGGCACAGATCGCGCCATAGTCTTCATCCCACTGCTTTTGACGTGGGTCTTCCTTCAGAATCACAACGAGATGAGCGGGTACCTCCAGGAAATACTCCCATTTGCGTTTCCCATGTTTCTCTCTCATTTCTTCATCATCATAGGATTGGAGCATCGCATCAGCCAATATCTCGCGTCCCTCTCCTTTATATAAAATGAACCGCCAAGGCTGTCTGTTCCCATGGTTGGGTGCCCATACTGCTACATTCAGCAGCTCGAGCAACAACGCGTCCGAAACGGGATCCTGTTTGAACTCGCGAATCGTTCTTCTATCTTTAATTACAGCGGCTACGGCTCCCAATGATTTAACTTCGGATGAGTTCATGGCTTGCTTCCTCCTTCGTCTTCTTAGCTTCGAACTTGTCAGATTTTCGTCCCTTCCCTTTCGGAATGCACATCGGCGTACCGAAAAAGGGGTCCCCAATAATTTCACATTCCATGCCGAACACATGCCGGACAAGTTCCGAATTGATAACATCCTCTGGCTTTCCTTGAGCAAAGACGGATTTATTTTTGATTGCTACAAGATGATGCGCATATCGGCAAGCAAGATTGAGATCATGGAGAACCATGACAATTGTTCGTTGTTCGCGTTCATTTAATTCAAACAACAGATCCAAAATATCGACTTGGTGAGCCATATCCAAATAGGTTGTCGGTTCATCCAACAGGATGGTCGGGGTCCCTTGCGCGAGAGTCATCGCGATCCAAGCTCGCTGACGTTGTCCACCGGACAAGGAATCGACTGCCGTTTCGGCGAATTCTGTCATTTTGGTAACCGCTAACGCCTCATTCACATAACGCTCATCCTCATCGGACCACGCTTTAAGCCAATTCTGATACGGATATCGTCCTTGTTTGACCAACTGGAATACCGTTAACCCTTCCGGGGCAATCGGACCTTGCGGCAAAATGGATAGACGCTTCGCGATCTCTTTGGTCGGAATCTCCGCGATATGCTTGCCATCGAGTATAATTTCACCCTGAGCAGGCTTCAATAATCGTGCCATTGCACGAAGAAGTGTTGATTTCCCGCAGCCATTTGAACCGATCAATACGGTAATCTTTCCTTTGGGCATGGAAAGATTCAAACCTTCGATAATATTTTCGTTGCCATAGGTCAAATTTAGATTTCTGGTCACTAAGGTTGGCATTCTCTTCACTCCTATCTTGCATTTCGCTTGGTGTACAGCAAATAGATGAAAAATGGCGCCCCCACCGCTGCCGTAAATACACCGACTGGCACATCCAACGGTAGAAAGAACGTCCTTCCCGCTAGATCAGCCAACATCACAATAGCACCTCCGAGTAGAGCTGATACGGGTAAAAGGCTGTCAAAGCTTGAGCCGACCCACTTGCGTGCCATATGCGGAGCGATTAAACCAATGAATCCGATCGCGCCAGCCACAGAAACAGCTGAACCGGCTAACCCCACGCTGATGAGCAGTAATAATAAGCGGTTGAACTCCACTGCACTTCCCGCACTTGCTGCCACATCATCCCCGAGCTGCCCGATATTCACATGGCGAGCTAAGAGAAACGCAAGTGGAATCAAGGTAACTGTCCACGGCAGAACGGTTAATACATTTTCCCAATTCGCCGCATAGACGGATCCTGTCAGCCATAAATACGCTGTGCCGGGATCGTTTTTCGGACTAAAGACAATCATCATTGTCGTCGCAGCCGACATGAGTGAGGACATCCCGATGCCCACCAGAATGAGCCGTATCGGTGTTACCCCTTTTTTCCAAGCGAGCACATACAAAATAATAGAAACAATCGCTGCGCCCAGCATGGCTGAGACCGGCAACCACCGAATACTGATCGCACTATTGAAATACGTGAGGAACGTGACTGCTGCCACCGACGCTCCGCCCGTTACCCCCATCATATCTGGCGATGCCAATGGATTACGAATGATCCCCTGCATGATCGCACCTGCTGAAGCCAGCGCAGCACCTACTAACATCGAGATGACGATACGTGGAAGCCGCAGCTTCTGAACGACCATCGCGTGATCTTCGGCGCCAATGCCTATCATGCTTTTGACAACATCAATTGGAGAAATGTACATTTCCCCCATCCCCGTGCTTACAATCGCGATAAGCGCACAAACCACGAGTAAAACTAGGGATATTAGTAATGCTTTTTTTTCCACTAAAAAAGAAATCTCACCGCGACCAAATCGCATCGGAACATGACCCTTCATGATTTGATAAGCCCCCTTCGCGCAATATAAATAAAGAATGGGGCACCAATGATGGCTGTCATGACGCCAACGGGCATTTCCTCTGGAATCATAATAAATCTTGCGGCTACATCTGCCAGAATCAGCAGGATCGCCCCCAATACAGCGCAATAGGGAATGACCCAACGATGATCAATACCAACGAAAAACCGGGAAATATGCGGAATGACAATGCCGATAAATCCAATTGGACCCGCGACGGACACGGAGGAACCCGCAAGTACGACAATCAGAAGGCCTGCGACTGATTTAATCCAAATTGTCTTTTGACCTAAGCCTTTGGCTGTATCCTCACCCATGAGTAGTAGATTCATATCCCGTGCGATGAACCATGCAGCTACCCAGCATATGGCCATAAAAGGGAACACCGTGATCAACATCTCAGGAGATCGTCCCGCAATGGTGCCCGTCAACCAGAACAAAACCGTGCTTAGCCCCTGTTGGTTCAGCACCAAGATGCCTTGTGTGAACGAGGAGAATAAAGCGGTCATGGCGGCGCCTGCCAGCACAATTTTGAGTGGCGTCAGTCCATCACGGCCAAAAGAGCCCAAGATATACACGGATAAGGCACCAACTGCCGCTCCGATAAAAGAAATCCACATCAGAGCTTGCATGGATGAAATTTGTAGGGCAACCGCTGCAAGAACAACGAACAACGTTGCTCCTGCATTGACCCCAAGAACACTGGGCGAAGCCAGCGGATTGCGGGTTAACGTCTGCATAAGCGTCCCCGCGATTGCTAAGCTGGCTCCGATAGCTGCTGCAATACAGGCTCTAGGCACGCGCGTTGTGCGAAGAATGATTTGCTCGTTGATATTCTCGTCGTAATGAAAAATGGAAGACCATGCCGTATGCCAGTCATACTGTGTCGCCCCAAAAAGAATGCTGGAGACAAAGCTGCCAAGCAGGATCAGGACCAATGTGAATAGTCCGGCGGTTCTCCCTATGCTCGTATTCATAAGATTCATGATGAAATCTCCTTGGAATCCACAAAGGAATGAACAAAGTGTTCATTCCTGAGTGTTTCAACTATTTGATATCAAAATATTTGTAGAGATCCTCTAGCATCGCTTGCGCTGCCATCGAGCCTGCGGCTAAGTTCCAAGTAATCGTGTCGACTTTAAAGTATTTGCCGTTCTTCACGCCCTTCAAGTTCTTCCAAAGCGGGTGAGACGTCCAGTCGTTCTGCGATTTCTCTACCGCAGGTTCACTTGCACTCAAGCGGGTAAGATCGAAGATGTAGTCGCCATCTAACTGCGACATTTGCTCTTTGGAAGTAAGGCTCACGACAATCTTACCATCCACGATTTGATCCTTCGGACGCGGCAAGCCAAGCTCCTTGAAGATCGTTCCTGCAAAGCCTGTTACATAGAAACGGGCACTGCCGTCTCTCTCAAAGCGGACAATCGATACTTCGGATTTCGCCAGTTTATCTCCGGCCTTTAGTTTAAACTCAGCAACTTTCTTATCCCAATCCGCTATGATCTTAGCGCCTTCTTCTTGCTTATAAAGGGCATCAGCGGCAATTTTCAGATTCGTTTTCCAATCGCCAATCTCTTCCGTAATGATCGTTGGAGCAATGCTTTCCAGTTGAGGGTAAATTTTTTCGTGACGAGCCTTAGTACCAATAATTAAGTCTGGTTTCAAAGCTACGATCGCTTCTACGTTCGGCTGTGTTTCTTCCCCTAGATTTTTGACACCTTCCATATTGGATCTCAAATAGTTGTACCATGGCTTCTCTTCCCATGACTCAACCGAACCGACTGGCTTGATGCCCAAGTGTGTAACAATATCCGTCATACCATTGAACAGGACGACAATCCGCTCTGGTTTTTTCTTCAAAGTCACCGTACCCATCGCATGCTTGATCGTTTTCTCTACCGCTGCTGCGGCTGTAGCCTTAGCGGCTTCTGGTGATGCACTTGCACTACTTGTACTGCTCGCATTTCCTCCTGTTGTTGAACTACCACAAGCCGTAACGGCCAATGCTAGTAACACCATGATCATCATTTTTAAAGCTTTCATCTGTTTCTTCCTCCTTGTACAGCAAAGCAAACACTGGTGATGAACAAGCCATCTATTTAGAATGCTGATGCTGACTCCTTATTTTTAATTGATAATAATTATCAGTCTCAATTATAAAGTGCTTAAATACCATTGTACATATCCGATTTTATCCGATTCATGGACTGAATTTGTCACGTGTTGCCAATATCTTCCTTTTGTTTTATACTATACATAGATAATCGATGCATCGTAATTCTATAGTCAAGAAAGGAGCCCCATGTATTCATGAAAATCAGTAAAGAGCTCATGAAAGGAAGCACGGTCATCCTGATTCTTACCCTTTTGGATCGTAAGGACATGTACGGGTACGAGATGACCAAAGAGATGGAAAAACACTCCGATGGCGTGTTCACATTAAAGGAGGGTACGCTTTATCCTATTTTGCACACACTTGAGTCTGAGGGATATGTTGAAGCGTATTGGGATGAGAAAGATGGACGGAAGCGTAAGAATTATCGCATAACGAAGGCAGGCAAGGGCGAGCTCAAGGTGAAGAAGCAAGAATGGTCACTTTTTCGCAATACGGTTGATCGTGTGCTTGGGGAGGGCGGTGTATGAGTAGCTTTCGTCAATACGAGGAGGTCACTACGTTCCTGAAACAGGTTTGTCGTGAAATTAGAGCAAAAGAAGTACACGAAGAAGTGCGTATGGAACTTGAAAGTCATTTGCAGGAGTTAATTGAGGAGAAGCTGGGTGCTGGAATTGATGTGGATGCGGCTGTTAAGGAGTCGATAGCTCAAATGGGAACTCCTGATGTCATTGGCAAGCAGTTTCACCTTGCTCATCGGCCTCAATTTAACTGGGGATTGCTTGCCATGGTCGTTCTTTTTATGACGATTGGGTTAGTCGCCATATTTTCTGTTCAAGCTGCAGTATCCCATCGTATAGGTATCAGTACCATAGGGCAGAAACAAATTATATATTTGGTCACAGGTTCATGCATCATGCTGATGATTGGCTTCAGTAACTATAGCAAGTTCGCAAGGTACTCATGGGGACTCTATTTAGCTACAATAATGTTACTTTGCTATGTCGTGCTATCTGGGAACGCGATTAATGGATTAAGAGGCTATCTGGGATTGGGACATTTTCAACTGAGTATCTCTGCGCTATCCCCTTACTTGCTACTTATCGCATTAGCTGGTATTTGGAGCACACCCTCTCGGATCGTTGCTAACGAATCCTCCCTCCGTGCATTCGCTCGTAAGAGTTGGATCAACGTAGGAACCGTCTGGTTGCCCAGTTTCTTCATTTTAAAAACACATTCTATAGCGAATTTCGTTCTATTCTTTATAGGATGTATGACCTTGTTACTGGTTTTGAAAATGAAGCGAACCATCCTGATTGCTCATTGTAGTCTACTTACTGCTAGCGTTGGTTTGCTCCTGTATGGTCAATATAAAATAAACCGTCTACTCGCTTTTATCAATCCAACTGATGATCAGCTAAATTATCAAGTCACCCAGTCCAAAATAGCGATGCATTCCGCTGGTTGGTGGGGGCATGGATTTGGAGCGCCCATTCACACCTTGCCCTTGCTTCAAGCCGAAATGATGTTTCCTTTCCTCATCTATTGTTTCGGCTGGGGGGCTGGTATTGCCATGGTGATTATGGTATCTCTATTCGTCCAGCAAATGCTTGGCATTTCTCGGAAGGTGAGAGATCCCTACGGAAAAGCTTTAGTTTCTAGCCTGCTGACCTTGCTTATTACGCAGTATATGTGGAGTATGCTCATGTCTATGGGCTTAGCTCCCTATAGCTCTTTTCAACTCCCATTTATAAGCTATAGTGGACCGCTTGTCATTTTTCAATTTATAGCTATTGGTCTCATGTTCAGCGTCTATAGACGTAAAGACCTCGGGATATGGCGATATTCCTAGATATATTTAGGTGACGCGGTTCTATTTCCACCCACTCAGCCACTATCTCGTACCAATTTGTCCTACAGACATATAGTTAAGAGAAAACACCTATGGGGAGGATCTGTGTGGCTATGAAATCAGACCGTCTCACAATTATTATTGAAAAAGGGAAAAAACGCATCATTACGCAATCACCGATTCATGGCATTGATAGACTGGTTTTCGTCATCAACCATCAATTTACGAACGCCCCTAACACAACGCAGCTCGCAAGTGGTGCAGGCCGGAACAGCGCAGATGGCAGTAACGCCGCTATTAAATCGCCGCATAGTCAGCAACAGCAAAGCGTTGGGGCGGGCGGCAAAGCGAAGAACAAATTTGTAAAGAGCACCAAAGGCGGATTTCATGATAGCAAAAACCTATCTAAAATACGCCGTAAGGGTAAAGAAATCATCGTCGTCATTAATGATCAAGTCGTTAAGCTCCCTAAGCGTGAAGCTAACGCTTCTGCCACTCAAGTCGCCAGCGGCGCTGGAACGTACAGCACGAGCGGGACTAACTCAGCCATCGATAGCCCTGGAACTAAGCAGCAACACGCTGTTGGCGGGAATGGAAAGGCTTCGAATACGTTGGCAAGCAAGCGTAAGAAGAATGCGAAGTAGCATCTGGTGTAAAAATGAAAGAGGAGTGTGATATTCCAGAATTAATTAGAAAACGGAGCCCGCAGCGCTCCGTTTTTGTTGTTTCAGAATTCATTAGAATTTTCTATTCGCCGCGACGAAATTAGCGATTTGTTACAGAATTCGTTAGAAAAAAAATTTAACCCAATATAAAGTTTATGCATAAATATACACAGAAAGTATTTGGTTATAAATATGCTTCTTTTACCAGCAAATCAACAGTTCTTGTTTTCTCATCCCATTTGACACTTCCACCAAATGATTCAGTAATAAAACGAAGTGGAACTAGAGTGGAATCATTTTTGATCAGTGGCGCTTGCTCTAAGATTATAGCATCTTCATTAATATAAGCAGTATCTTGATTAATATAAGCGGTATCTTGATTAATAATCAGTTTCATTTCTTTATTCCCTTTTGAGGCAATAATAGTTTGAGTTGCATTTTCCCATTTCACAGTTGCACCTAGAGATTCAAAAGTTTTTCTCAATGGAACCATTGTCGTATTATTAATGATTTCTGGATATTGGTCGAAAGATAAGTACTGTTCATTTAACTTTACTTTCAATACTTTAGGAATATCCACTCTTTGTGGTTCATTAAAGCTCCATCCTCCAGGGCCAACTTGCCCAACTTGGTTAAATCCCCAAGCCCACACATTACCGTTCTGATCAAGAGCCACAGTATGAGTGCCGTCACCCAGTTGACCAAGACTATTCTTTCCATTTCCCCAAACTGTACCGTCTTCTTTCAGAATTACAATAGAATGATCTTCATACTTCCTCTGTCTTGATAGAAGGATGGTTTTAACTCCGTTTATTTCCTTAACTTTAACTGGTGTATAATTTGGAGTGGTGTTATTATTTCTTAAAAGTTTAAAGATATCTGAACCCCATTGCCACACCGAGCCATCATAGGTGATTGCAAAATTAGAATCTCGCCCAAGTGATTCGATAGACTTAATATTATTACTAAAATTCTTTACCTGAACAGGATTGTAATAAATTTGTAGGTTGTCAGTAGACCCATTCCCTATAGATCCGGAAGAGTTTAAACCCCACGTCCACACTGTTCCATCTTTTTTAGTGCAACGTTGAACAGACTTCCAGCGGTTATTTGAGTGATGCCTTCAATCCCTATTACTTGAGATGGAGTATTATTAATAAATACATAGGGGTCATCAATGCCAAGTTGACCTGAATAATTTTGCCCCCATGCCCAAACAGTACCATCTTCCTTAAGAGCTAGAACATGGTTGACTCCAGATGAAACAGCTACCACATCAGAAAGTTCCTTAACTTTGGTTGGAGTTGCTTTATCATGATTCAAACCACCAATTTCATTAATTGAAAATGGTTCTCCATTTACCAATTTTCCCCAGACCATGTCCCCATGGCTAGTTGTCTAAATGTGTTATCACCCCAAGACCATACTGTACCATCAACAAGTAACGCCAAGTTAAAATAATCTCCAGATGAAATCTGAATAACATCACCGTGACTTTCAGTTTCTGCATAGCTATTAATTGAGAAATGGATTGTAAATACACTTAGGGCTACAATAGCTACAAATGTACGTTGTAATAACTTAAACATTTAACAATATCCCCTCCAATTTATCTAATCTCTATTTTGTTTTGATGTTTATCGTTGAAGTTGATTCTTCCCAATCCAATGTGGCTCCTAATGTCTCGGTTATGAATCGCAGTGGAACCATCGTTGTGTTCATATAAAGCTGTGGTTTAACTTCAAAATACATCTCTTTATCGTTAACCAATACTTTTCTTGATCCTACTGTTAATTTCACTACATTTGTGTTTGTTTTTGCTGTTATACTCTTGGTCGGTTCGTCCCAGCTTACATCGGCACCTAAAAGCTCAAAGATTGATCTCATAGGCACCATAGTTCTATCATAGGAAAGTGTAGGATGCACATCAAATTTTTGTAACTCACCATTTACTTTAATGTTACTTTTGGACATCAATTCTTCTGGAACAATAATTTCTACACCTTTATCTTTCAAGTGATTTAATACCTCTTCTGCTCTTGTGTCTAAAGGTACATTCTTAATATATAATGTTTTTAAACTCTGGATTTTTTCTAATGGAGACAAGTCTGAGATCTCGGTATCACAAATGTTCAATGAATTGATAGGATGAGTTACTAGTGGGGTCAGATCAGTAATTGAAGTATTAGCAAGGTCAAGTTTATGGATATTTTGCACCTGATTCAAAACGGAAATATCTTTTAAATACGAATTACTTTCTAAAGACAAACTCCCAAGCCTAAGCCCCTTTAATGCGCTAATATCTACAATATTGTTATAATCCAATCCTAAGGAGTTAAGCCTATTTAGATTTGCTATTGCAGAAATATCCGTTATTTCATTATGATTCAAACTTAGAAACCATAAGTTTTTTAAATTTACAATCGGCTTTAAATCCGAAATCTGATTGTATTGAACTAAGAATTGTCCGAGATTAGTTGCGTACTCCAATCCATTTAAGGATTCAATATTATTGTCCTTATATATTAAGAGGTAGTGCAATTCACTCAGTTTCTCTTTAGATAATTCAGTGACATTCAACTTATTTTTGATAGCTGACTCGAGGCTAGCGTCCTCAATAATAGTTTCCTTAGCCATTGAATTTGTAGGAACCAATAAGCATGCCAATAAGATAAGTGAAGTAATCACTTTGTTCTTCATCTTTATTTGTACCTCCACAGGATTCATAAATATGTTTAATATTTTCTTCATGTTACATTTCTAACTACGCTTATAATTCTTTTCCTAACCTCGTAACATCCTTAGACCAGTAAATAAATTCAGCTCTACCTATAATTGATTCTTCGGATATTGGCCCGAAGTTACGACTGTCTAAACTATTATCGCGATTATCTCCAAGCACAAAATAATGTCCTTCTGGAATTTTCTTAGGTCCCCAACCAACATTAAACTGTGGCGAGTTCATGATGAAAGGCTCATTAATTTCCTGTCCGTTTACGATGACCTTCCCTTCTTTCAATTCTACCATTTCTCCTCCGACCCCAATGATCCGTTTTACAAATTGCTGCTGTCTTCCATCTGGACGCCAAAATACGACAATATCACCCTTCTCAAAACTATTAGAGTGGGTTTTAATTACAAAACGTTCATCCGTTTGAAGTGTAGGGGCCATTGAAGGACCCGAAGTAATCTCAGCTTTCATCCCTACTAAACTTTTAGTATCAACTAATAAGGAATATCCAATAGAAACTACAATAACTAGAAGATAAATATAGCCGCGTTGAAATCTGGAAAGTGTAATTTTTTTCGTTAAAATGGAAACAACAATTGCATCTATAACAGAATAAAAGTAAATACATACCCCTATGACGATCAAAGTTACATAACCATAAAAATGATTTAACATTCCAGTAAAAAGAAGAATAAATATGAGCGAATATCGTGTGATCAATATAAGAAGCGCTTTACGAAGTTGACCATTATAAAGCTGCCCTAATCCCGGAACTAATAATGAAAGTAAGGCTGCAAGAAAAGGATTCCTTCTTTTATTAGGTATTTCTACTTCAACTTGTTCCATTTGTTTACACCCTTCTTTTTAAAATATGAGTCTTGAACCATGTTCTACCAATTCGTGTAAACTAAATAAATCCCTCCTTCTTTAACGAAAACTTACACCATTATGGAAATTCGCAATGTCATTAGTTAGATTACACTGTGCTATGTACGTGTATATCGTGAATTTCAAAAAATTGATATTCCATAAATTATTAGAAAACGGAGCCCGCAACCCACGGTGCTCCGTATTTTTTCTTTCAGAATTCATTATTTATTGAATTTCTCCTAGTCTAACTCAACTATGTGTATCAAATTTTTCTATTTATTGAAAAATAATTCTATGCGAAAATATTCAAGAATAAACAATTATCCGCTTAGTCCTTAATATCGATTCAATTTCTTTTAAATTTATTGTATTAAACTTATCGAGAAATATGTAGAAATATGGAACACTCTTCTTTATACTTATATACATAAAGTGGAAAAGGGAGAAATAAATCAATGTATATTAACTGGTTTCAAATAAAAAATTTCCGTTCAATTATTGATAGCGGTAAATGTTATCTTAATAAGAACATTACAGTTTTTGCAGGAAAAAATGAATCTGGTAAGAGTAATATACTTTTAGCTTTGAAGGCATTCTCAAGTGGAAAAATAAACAAAGCTGATTTTGTTAACTCAGTAGATAGAAATGAACCCGAGATCACCATTTGCTTTATTTTTAATCAATACGAAATTTTCAATTTGTATAGGGAAATACTAAACTTGAAGGAAGAAGAATATTCCTTTGAAAATATAGATAAAGAAGCTAGTTATGATTGCATCATTACAAGAAATTCAAATGGAGTAACAAAAATTGAAGGAAATTACATAACATTAATAGATGTTATAAAAAAGAAGGAACAAGAATACTGGAAAGAACGATTAAAAAAAGATATTGATGATTTAATTAGTTCAAATGATATTAACCAAAGCTCTCTAGCTGAATTTAGCAAAATAAATAATCATAAAGATGATGTCATTAAAACAGCAGAATATATACTAAATCCAAATAACTCAATGAACATACAAAATGACAAATTGAAAGTTCTAAATGAAAGTTTAGATTCGCATAATATGTTCACAAAAACTATTTCGGCAAAACAAATTAAAAATGAATATTTACCAAAGATTATAATCTTTGATTCGTTTACTGATATGTTACCTGCAAGTGTAAATAGTAATTCAGTTATAGAAAGTAATATTGTTAATCGTTTTTTTAATTTAGTTGAAATAAAACCTGAGCAAATTTTTAACGAGACTTCGAAACAGATAAGAAAGCAACTTGTAAATAAAGCTTCTTCTAAAATTACGGGTGACTTCTCGTCTTTTTATAAACAAAATGATGTTAGACTTACAATTGAGGTGGATAATGATGAGATTAGTTTTTTCTTATACGACCAAGAGAATAATGACCCTTTTACACCAAATCAACGTAGTCAAGGATTTCAATGGTTTCTATCGTTTTATTTAACATTAATGGCAGAGAATAAGTCAGAGAATGCAATTATATTAATTGATGAACCTGGACTATATCTTCATGCAAAAGCCCAAAAAGACATGCTTGAAGTCCTAGATTCTATAGCTATAAAAAACCAAATTGTTTTCACAACTCACAGCCCTTATCTACTTAATTCAGACAGATTAAATGATATAAGGTTAGTATTGAAAGAAGATGGCCACACGAGAATAGAATCAAAGATTCAAAAAGTGTCCGATAAAGATACATTAACTCCCATTATCACATCAATTGGTTATGATCTATCTCAAGGTTTAGGTGTGAATTCCAAATTAAATTTAGTAACAGAAGGAATTTCGGATTATTATTACCTTCAAGGAATGAAAGAATATTTAAATAAGAACTATAGTTTTACAATCATTCCTTCTGTAGGTGTTGACCAAATCCCCAATATTGCTTCAATTTTATTTGGCTGGGGTGTTCCTATAATCTGCCTACTAGACAATGACACACAAGGCAAAGGCGTAGCTAAAAAACTAAAAGATAAACTTGGATTTGAAGAAAATAGAGAAATTTTATTTGTATCTGAAAAAAATATTGCCATTGAGGATTTAGTAACATCTGCTGATTTTTACAAATATGTATTAAATGAAGATCTTATTAAAGAAACTGAAACAGTAATATTAAATTCAAAGAAAGCTGATGGCAATAAAGTAATACTCGCAAGAAAGTTCTACGATAGTATTAAAGCTAAGCACTTAGAAATTAAGTTGCAGAAAGAAACTACCGACAATTTCGAGAAAATTTTCAATACAATTGAAAAAATGCTGCAACCGACTAAAATAGCACAATAATTAAGTAATCATTGATAATGAAACCCCATGGAATGTAATAGATATTCCATGGGGTTTTTCTGTGTGGAACCTTTTATTTTACATTCCATTATATCGGGTCAAGGACATTTTTATGGAATTTATACTTGTATTGATTCTTAAGGTTCATGCTATTTTAGAGACTATATATTTATGCATTTTCTTGTATATCAAAGTTTCTGAAACAAAAACTACAATAAAATAAATTTGAAACATTTACAGATATTTATGAAAAATAACAAAAAAAAATAAGTTAAGCCACTTAAATGCGCTTAGCTCCTTTACGTTTTGCCTCCACGCCGGATGCTGTTTTAGTCCGATATCTCCGAGTTAAAACGAGGATTCCTTTTTAAAAAGGACCTATAGTCCGATTCAGCCGAATTATCTATCCACTCTCCATGCGTGAGGGTAGTATGGGTCGATTTAATTGGGCTATTTCGGGCTAAACCGACTAACTCGCGTATGAAATCGGCTTGCAGCATTATTTATACAAAAAATAGTCGTAGTACGCACCTTGAATCAGTAACACCACATCACCAAACACACCAACAGCAAAAAACAAGAAATAGTAAGATGCCTTTGTTATTTCTTTGTTAAATAGCTCCTTAAAAGCTTGAATGATCAATCTTTCGAATTTGAACCAATTTAATATCCATCCAACAATAAGAAAAGTCATAATTGTCATTGTGCATTAACCTCCAAACAAGTCATGATATGTCCATTATAACCTATTCCAAGCCAAATAAAGACATAACCCAGCTACGACATTACCTAGGAATACAATCCATAAACTTTTCGAGATATCCATCAAATGGAAATTCCTTTCTTCTAACCTTGTCCTTTAAGGCCACTAACTCTTGTTCGGCTTGATGGATTAGATCATCTGGATATCCAAATTTAATCGCATGGGATGCGAACTCATCTTCATCAACAACCTGCCAGATACCGTTCCTCTGCACGTAATCTAGATCCAAATCTACAAAAGAAACGGTGTTCCCCCTCATCACTGCTGGCTGGTTAATATTGCAATAAAATTGTTCGAATTTACCGTCAACGACATCAGCGCTAACCGTAAACCAAGAATCAAACGAGAAAAATTCAAGGGTCCAATTCTCGACTGTAAACACTTTTCGCTTCGTGTAATGATGCAGCTTTCTGCCGTACTCACCCAACACAACGATGTGTGAATCCGTTTTTTCTAATAAGGTTGTGTCCCATTCATAATGTAGAAGATTTCCATACTTTAACGCCTGAATTGTGATTTGATTTTCCATGGTTTCGTCCTTCTAAGTTTCAATAAGCGACCTGATTTCGCCCAATAGCTCATCAGGCAGCGGCTCATTCATCAGTATGTGAATAATTTCCTTCTTAGCACCGGCTTCCCTCAAATAAGAAAGCAATATTGCTGCCTTTTCCATCCTTTTCATTAGCGAATAGGCAACATACCAGACTTCGGGACTGCCAACGTGTATGCCGTTCCAAGTGAAACTCGGGATGGAAGGTAGCTTGCACAGTCCTCCATGGGTATAGATCGAGAGCCCACCGATGATTTCCACTTGTGGTCCATCGCTATGAACGACTAGCTTATATGCGGTTCCAAATGGATAATCTCCACTGATTATTTCTTCCACTTTGTCGTTCTGTAGCGCATTCAAAACACGATCTTTAGGGGCTTCAACCATAATATCCCAGTCACCCACCGTGTTTGTTAAACCCAAGCTAAGCATTAAACCACTGCCACCCAAAGAGTAGCTAATGCCGGATTGCTCCAATTTTTCAGTTACAGCAGCTAAGTTACCCATATCTATATTCACGTTTGGCTCTCCTTATCATTCCTCGGATTTCATGCTATTCAACATAAGAATCAGTTCTATTCTATCACGTTCGCATCGTGATATGTCTGTCTAGCTAATGGAAAAAAGCAGTCCTTTCCTTGTCGGGGAGGGCTGCTTCAAAAAAAAGGATTTGATTGGAACTACAAAAAGGGCTACCCCTAATAGGGCAGCCCTCAACACGCTATGGTCCAGTTCCATCCGCAATCACACGATAGCCTAACCAATTCTTCTTCACCCAAATAAAGGATCGCGATAATTCGCTAACATTGTACAAGTTGGCCCCACCAAACGAAGTACTGCCTGTCTTTGTTACCTGTGCACTGAAAGCTTTGATGGGATGTAAAGAAAAGAAAATATGCCTTCTTACCGTTAATTCAGCCGTTGGAAAAGGAAGTAGAAACAAATAAACAATCAGAAGTGACATACTGGATATCAGCCATATCTGCTTTGCCCTTTTGTATTTTCGGATTAAAAATTTCACGCAATCACTCCTTCGCTCTTTCACAAGCATGCCTATTAATTTGACGTTATTCCCATTATTTAAGTTGTATCTGTAGGGAATTCCGACCAACCTACAAATCACCCGATGGAGGTTTTTCAGTTATTCTATTTCTGAGAGCTGTTGAATCACAAACAAACAGTACCCGTAACCGCACGCAAAAAAACCAGCAAACGCAATGTCTGCTGGTTCAGTTCCGTTCATTTTACTCCTAAATCTACTTGTTAAAGCTACCCTCAAATGACTCCACATCTTGTCGAGTTGGCAGTGAGGTTTGAGCGCCGAAACGTGATACGGTCAGTGCGCCTACTTTCGCCGCATACGCGATCGATTGCTCAAGGGTGTAACCTTCTCCATGCCACACCGCCAATGCGGCATTGAAGGAATCGCCAGCGGCCGTTGTGTCCACCACGTTCACCCGATAGGCAGGATAGGTTCCTGCCGCGCCATTCAGGTGGTAGGAAACTCCTTTTTCCCCTTGGGTGATGATGACGTCGGTCTTCGTCAGGCTCCGCAGCACGTCCATAATCTCCAATGACTGCTGATCATCTGCACCCGCTGCCTGTCCAGAAGTCAGAATTGCTGCCTCTGTCTCATTGGGTGTTACCAAATCAACGAACGGCCATATCTCTTCCGGCAGCACTGCCGCTGGAGCAGGGTTCAAGATCACTTTCACGCCGTGGCTTTTGGCAAGCTGAACCGCACGCATAACCGTCTCTTGAGGAATCTCAAGTTGGACAAGCAAGATATCCGCGCCAACAAACACATCCTTGGCACGCTCCACATGCGCAGGCGTTACACTAGCATTCGCACCAGGGACAACCGTAATCCGGTTTTCACCATCCTGCACTTGAATGAGCGCTACCCCCGTCGTTTGCTGAGAATCCGTCAAAACGTAAGAGGTTCCTACGCCTTCATTGGCTAATTGCTCCAGCATTTGCTTCCCGAACGGGTCGCCGCCCACGCAGCCAACCATTTCAACCTGTGCGCCTAGCCTCGCGGCAGCAACCGCTTGGTTCGCTCCTTTTCCGCCGGGGATCATGACGAATTCCTGTCCCGTCACGGTCTCTCCTGCGACTGGAATATGTTCAGACTTCACGACAAGATCGATATTGATGCTGCCGACCACGACGATTTTCGCAGTTTTTGTCTGCATGTTACACCCCCTAGATTTCACTGTATATCGGCTGTTCAACCCCGGACTTCAAGGTAATGACACAGTCGAGTGCATTCACACCTTCACCTTTTGGTAACACAGCAAGCGGATTTATCTCTACACTCTCAATCGTATCCTGCTGATCATATACCCAGTAGGAGAAGGTTTCCAAGGTTTGAAGCAAGGCATCCATATCGGTCTCCGGCATGTTGCGGAAGCCTTGTAGATACGTCAGAAGTCCCTTAATCTCGCCGAGCATTCGCTTCGCTTCCTCTTTGTCGAACGGAGCTACACGCCAGGTCACTAGCTGGAACAGCTCGGTAAGCACACCGCCAAGTCCGATCAGAACGACGGGTCCGAAGATCGGGTCATTGGTCGACCCCAAGATCAATTCCACTTTATCCCCGACCATTTCCTCCAAAAGCATCCCATCCACATCAGCTGCGTCATCAGTACTGTGCTGAATACGACGCTCAAAGAATTCTCGCACTTGCTCCGGCTGCTTCAAGTTCAAAGCTACGCCGCCGCTATCGCTTTTATGTGTAATCGTTCGTGACACGAGCTTCGCCACATAACGTCTGCCATCGAATGGCATCGTGTTTAGGAAAGAGGCAATATCCCCGTTAACCGCTAAGAAGAAACTCTCTGGAACCGAAATGCCGACCGATTGCAGCACCTGCTTGCCTTCGATCTCCGTCAGTGTTAATGAACTTGTCTGGTTAGCAAATGCCTGCAATTGCGCCGCGCCATCCGTTGTCGTACGGTTATTAACAGTTTCACCACTTAACTCAGCATCCCGGGAACGTTCGTAAAATTCTACTAATCGCGTAAGCGTGGACGCTAATTGCTTCGGATTAAAGAAGAGCGGAATAGGAAGCTTCTTTACAGCTTGCAATTCAGGATCTTCTAGACTTCCTGTCCACAACCAGTACAACGGCTTATTCGACGAACGGTCTAGGGCACCAAGACGTTCTGTAAGTGGAGATTTACCATGCGTAGCGTACACAATCCCGCTCAATTCCGCCTCACCTTCAAGCGCAGCATGAATGTCGAGAATTTGTTCAGTTTGCATCGTACCCGACAAATCGAGCGGATTATTCGCCGTCCCGAAACCAGTAAGAAGCGTATCAATGCGCGAAACCGTATCGGCCTGCAGTTGGGGTACGCTGAGCCCCGCTGCGCCCATTTTGTCGCCAACGAACCCGCCGATGCCGCCGGAATGCGATAATACTGCAAATCGACGTCCCATAAGCGGTTTGCTATATTCACTGCTTTTCACAAGCGCGATGAACTCTTCATAATCCTTTGCTGCCAGAATCCCTTTTTGACGGCAGAATGCATCAAACACCTGCTGGTCACCCGTCATCGACGCAGTGTGACTAGCTGCTGCTTTTTGTCCGACAGCAGATTCACCGATCTTCAAGGTAATAATCGGTTTCCCTAGCTTAAGCGCTTTATCAGCCAGCTTAGCGAAGGCTCTCCCGTCTTTGATGCCTTCAATAAAAAGTCCGACGGCTTTCACATCCGGATCGTCCAGCATGAAATCGGCAAATTGTGCCATCGAGACACTTGCCTCATTGCCAGTCGAAACGATGTAACGGTAACCAACACCATAATCATTGGCGCGATTAAGCAAAGGTCCGAATGCCGTAGCTCCGCTATGCGAAATAAGTCCGACAGATCCGCCGGCACGCTTGCTTTCACCAATGGAGGAAGCAGAGCTCGCCCACATGTAAGCCGTGCTTGAGCTGATTCCTAAGCAGTTGGGCCCACAGATCGGGATGCCTGTGCGTTCCGACCATGCGGTTAGCAAACGCTCACGCTGTTCGCCTTCCTCTGTTCCTGACTCCCTAAATCCGGCACTGATAATTAAGACAGAACCCACTTGCTTAGCCTCGCATTGCGCCAACAAGGACTCGATTGCCTCGGCTTTTACAATAATGACTGCTAGATCGATCTCTGCCTGTATGTCATCAAGTGAAGCGTAACACGGTACGCCGAATATTTCTTTACTTTTTGGATTGATGGGAAATAATTTCCCCTCATAGCCTTGCGTCAGCAAATTTTTCATTAATCTGCCGCCGTAATTCATTTTCTCGCTGGCACCGACGACCGCTATTGATATCGGATTCAACATACGATGAAGAGCTTTGTTCATCTGCCATTCACTCCTTGCTAACTAAAATCGTGTTGCGTTTCAGTAAAAATTGCGCCCGCAAATAAACAGGTGGATCAATCATTTTACCCATATAAGAACAGGACGATCTGCCCTGCTGCTGTGCTTCTTCATACGCCCCAACAATGCCAATAGCCTTATCCAGCTCTTCCTGCCGCGGGGTGTATACCTCGTTCAGAATAGCCACTTGGTCTGGATGAATACAGGAGCTGCCCATAAATCCGAGTTGTTTACTTTTCTCAGCTAAGCGCCTGAAGTTATCTAAACTACGATAATCGGCAATTGAGGATACGAAACCAAGCGGCATCACCTGATGAATACGTGCTTGTAAAACAACCTGCGCATAATAGGGGAATAGTTCCTCCCCTGTTGGCGAGGCTTCAATGCCCAAATCCAGACAGAAATCTTCATTGCCAAGCGTCACTGTGCTGATGCGATCACTCGCTGCCAGCAACTCACCTAATCGAGACAGTCCTAAGGCTGATTCAATCAGGATTGAGATTTCCGTATGGCCTTTGGACAATCCGCGCTCCCGCTCCAAATCCGTCAGCTTCGCTTCAACGTCACGAATGATAGCGACATCTTCAACTTTAGGAATGGTCACACTATGCAACCGTGGGGCTACACAGCATTCCAAATCCTTTTCACACATCTCCCAAGCATTGTTCAATCGAACATTGATTTGTGTCGAAGATAACGGCAGCGTGTTCAGCGCCTCACGCACCATCTGACGGCCAATGTCCTTCTGATCGTAAGGAACACTATCTTCTAAATCCAGCTGTACCGTGTCCGCACCGCGCGTTACCGCTTTCTGAATAAACCGTTCCACATTGCCAGGGACAATGAGCGTAGAACGTCTTACTTTTTCAATGCGATTTCGTACAAATTTCGTTTCCATTGGCTTAACTGCTCCTTCTGACTACAAGCTCTGGCGTCTCGATCATTTCATGATTGTGACGCACGATCGGATGCTCGATCATGGATAATACCATTTCCGCTGTCTTCATTCCGATTTCCTTCTTAGGTACTCGGACCGTTGTCAGCTTAGGTGTACATAACTTCGCCATGCGAATATCATCGTAACCTACGATCGCAACATCCTCAGGTATCCGAATGCCGCTATTCTGCAGCCTTTCCATGATATTAATGGCTGTATAATCCGTTGAAACAAAAATGGCTGTTACTTGATGCTCGCGAACCCAGTCGCTGATCGGATGCTCTTCCGAGAACATCTCTGAGCTTACCGAAAGCTGAGAATCAACGGGCAGCCCAGCTTCTTGATGCGCCAATTCATAACCCTTTTTCTTATTGATGGAGTCATTCGTATTTTTCACATAGCGATTGGTATAAAAGGCAATCCGCCTGTGTCCTTTTTCAACTAAATGCTGAGTAGCTAATTGTCCTCCAAGAACATCGTCACAGAGTACACGGTTATAATCGGTATTACCATCTATGGGATAACGCGTATAGAAAGCAAAAGGAACCTTCTCTTGCTGAAGCTTACGATACATTCGGTCTTTACTATCAACATTCGGAGAAGGATGGATAATCAGACCCGCACTATTTAGCTGCAAAAATTCTTCAATAATGCTGTCTTCTGCTTCGCCCTCATTGTTCGTGAGACCTACCAAAATTTTATAGCCACGCTCTTTGGCGTAATTTTCTATACCCAAAAACACCTCATGACTAAAGTCATCATGAAAGGAAGGGATCACCATGCCAATCAGCTTCATATGCTGACGAGCCAAGCCTTGAGCAATAACATTGGGACGGTAATCAAGCTCATCTGCGATTCGCTTCACTTTTTCCCGCAGCTCTTGACTGACTCTTCCTGTATTATTCAGCACCATGGAAACCGTCGCTTTGGTTACACCCGCTAGCTCGGCAATTTCTTTTAATGTAGGCTTTTTCTCTCGAACCATGTTCTCATCCCATCCCCAATTCGCAACCGAATTTCTCAATTATAAATCAATTGGCTGACAGCATAAGGGAAACCGCTGAAATGGGCCTCTATCAGCTACCATCTCAGCGGTGTCATCTTACTAAATCTCTGTTAATCTTATGTTGCTATAAGATGTCCTTGCCGCAGTAATTGAACTAACACCAAACATACCATATTCAAACGTGTTATCGGTATGCTTTAATACTTCTTCTTCATTAATATATAGTGTAATTGTACTTCCTTGTACAGTTACTTTGAAAACATAATCTTGATCATGCTGCCAAGGATATGAAACGCCCGCTAACTTTTTGTACCCAAAATCATTAATAAAGAATGAAACTTCATTCTCGCCGTCGAATCCAACGTGATAACCGCGCATTGCGCCTTGAACACGAACGGCTGCCAAATGGGAATGACCCGCATGAGGCTTCACATTTACGCTAAAGCTATAATCCTTGGCGAAGTACGCGCCCGTATACGCTTCAGCTGTTTCTGCCGTCATTAGATACATCGCGCCATTCTCAATACTCCATGCTCCCAAGTTGTGAGCAAACGGTGTGATGCAGCCAAAATCGATCGATTGCTTACTAAAGTCAATCGAATAGTCGGATTTGCCATGAATTCTGAACTGGTCAATGAAAATACGTCCTAGACTTTTCGGTTTACGTGTCGAATAGGCTTCCAATACGATACCTACTTCGTCGATCAGTTCACCTTCGGAGTCAGGAATCTGGAATTCAACGTGAAGCCACTCTTCATTCACAAGTTTCACATAGCCTTGCAGAATTTCTTTCTTGCTTTTAGCAAGTCGAATATAGGGGGCAATCCCCATCGTTTCATTCCCGCCCCATTGGTCAAGATAGATTTCCATAGAAACCGTTTGACCGGAGAAAGCTTTCGGCGAGAACACTGGCGAATATCGCTCATCACTAAAATCTTGACGTGTATAAAATGGTTTATAGAAAATTCTCGATTTCTCGCCGCGCGTCATGCGGTCAAACACAATCTCGAGCGCTCCCATGCCTTTAAACGCTTTCTCTGTTGAATGCTTAGCCTGACATAAGAACGGATCCGAAATCCGAATATTATGCGTGGAACCTGGCAGCTCGAAATCAAAATAGATTTCATTTTCGATGAAGCTATCTTTCAAATCCTGCGGACAAGGCTCACCCGCCAAACGATAGCCAAGAATGGCCAATTCTTTCGCATAGCTTGGAATATCCAAGATGTTTAAGTAACCGGAAATACCTGACATCACGATGGAATCATTGATCGGCTTCCGATATTTATCCGCAATTCCCGCGATCCCGGCAGCTACCCCTAGAACGGTACCTACGTTACCTGCATTACAGTCCGTATCCCAACCGCACATGGTAGCAATTTCAACGGTACGGTTGAAGTCCCCTTGACCATAAATCATCGACAATATACATACGCCCGCATTCGGAATCATGTGGCAGACGCCTCTGTACTTATCATAGCCCCAATCCCGCTCAAGCATATCACGGCAAGCTCTGAAATCGTCTGGCTGTTCCGCATGGAATTTCAACACGGCTCTTGCTACTCTGTTATACGTAGACTCTGCTGGAACTTGAGCCAGCCCTGCTTCGATAATCGCATGGATATCATTCGTTTCAAAAGCGGCAGCAATCGCCGCACAGAAAAATCTAGCTCCATAGACGCCTTCGCCATCATGGGAAACCCGTGCTGCCGCTTCGCCGAAATCAGCCGCTTTCTTCGGGTTGCCTGGGTTGACTAAGCCCCACGTATCAATGAAAATTTGACCGCCGATTTGTTCCGCCATGAGTTGGCCGTTTTGCTCGATGGAACCAGATTGAGGAGCTGGAACGCCTTTTTTCAAATTGATATAAGCCGTATGCTCTGTACTAATCCCGTAACCGCCCCACCAGAACATGCCGACGCCTTCACGCGTATAGTTCAGCCAAGCACGAGCCACATCATTCGGCGTAATATCGCGATCTTTGGCATCATCATAGAGTGCTCTTAGGAAATAAAACGGACCATTCGCATCATCGTCAGCTGCGAAATTAATGAAATCCTTCACATAATCCGTAATTTCACCATACGTATTTTTAATTCTTTCATATGTCCAAATCGTTGGCTCAACCGGTGCACCCAGCCTGATGCCAATGTTCATGCCTAGGTAACCAGCATACAACTTCTCCAAATAATTTGATGGAATCAAACTAAACACCGCCCTTCTTATTTAAATACTAATTGTTCTTGTCTACGTGCGTTCATTTCTAAATCTTGAACGATAATGGATCTAGCTGCTTCCGCAAATCGATCACAATTGTTCTCGATGTCTTGCTTATTCGCTGATTCCAACACGGCAATCTCCGACGCAGGAATCGCTGAAACGCCTTGCATAGCGCCAAGTATGGCACCGATCATGACACCAATCGAATCTGTATCACGGCCTGAGCTGACGCCATCCTTAACGGCTTCCAATAAATTCCCATCATGTAAAACGATATAAGCTAATGCTAGCGGAAGTTCCTCAATGGCGAACAAACGACTAGGTGTATAATGATTAGAAGGAATGCCTACTTTATCAATGCTGCGCGTCACATCGTCTCCCATAGGTGAATAATTGCGAATAACTTCATGGAAACGAGTTACGACTTTATCGCGATCTTCTTTCACGTGTTTCAGCTCACTAGCAGCCGCACAGATGTCTTGAATGGCCCTTTTGGTGCCATCTTTGGCATAGAGCAAAGCTGTATTTACGATATCTTCGATAGTAGCTCCTGGCTCAAACGCTTTGGCTACACAAGCAGCCATTACGCCAGCTGCTTCTAAGCCATAACTAACTTGATGCCCCGAAGCAAAAAGAATGGCTTCATCATAAGCTGCCTTCGGATTACATGCGTTAACGATACCCATTGGCGCAATATACATAGCCGCGCCGCAGTTGACCATGTTGCCATAACCGCCTTCGCGCGGCTCGCAATTGGCTAATACATGGCGGTTGAAAATGTGCTTCTCCGGATAGAAGAGTCTATCCATAATTAAAGCTTCTTTACCAAACTCCGGAATATATCTAGGTCGGAAGGCGATTTCCTTCACGAATTCATTGGCAAGATCATAAGCGTCCAAGTGACGCTGTTCCGTGCAATAAACATTCATCAGAGCAAGCGTCATTAATGTATCGTCTGTGACGATCCCTTCGCCTCTCATTCGTCCAAGCCTTGCAGCTTCAGGCCAATCGGCTTTCCACCACTTTGTCATCGTTGTATCTACTCGGCCGTACCTGCTTTTAATCTCACCATACGTTAACTTCTCAACAACAGCGCCCATAGCATCACCATAAGCCGTTCCGAATACGACACCTTTAACTCTCTCAGCAAAAGAAATCATTTATCTCTCCACTCCCTCTACAGGGAGTGTGAGGCATCCCTGCCTCACACTTTGCAGTTCTATTTACTTCATCTATTACTTAATCGTTTTACTTAATCGTTTTATTCGCGTACTCTGTTACTTCTTTACCGCCAGCAGCATTCCATGACTCTACAAATTTATCGAAATCAGCCACTGTTTTCTTACCAGTTACCACATCGGCTGCAAAGCCTTTGTACAACGCCAGCGCTGCATCCCACTTCGCAGCCAACTCGGCTGGCATAATGAATGCATTATCTTTGGTTGACATGGATGTGAACATTTCCAAAGATTTCATTGCGGGAGCAGATAGGTAAGGCGTGCTTGGATCAAACGCTTTGTCCGGTTTGAAATTAACCGTGGACTCTACGAAGTGCGGGAACCAAGAAGCAAATTTATCTGTTAATTTGATTTTGTTATCAACGATTGTGTACTCTTGACCTTCTACACCAAGCTTGTCCAGCATTTGTCCTTTCGTAGAAGCCATGAACTCAAGTACGGAGAAAGCAGCATCTTTGTTCTTGGAATTCGCGGAGATCGCGAAGCCGCGGCTTTCTTTACTGATGTCAACCGGCAAGTAGCCTTGCGCCTTCCCTTTCGCTGGTGGAAGAGGCGTAATTTTCGCATTCGCACCATTTTGACCTGTCATTTTCGTGTTATAGATATCGACGACTTTACCTTGTGTACCTGCAACAACCGCAGCTTGTCCATCGTAGAACGCTTTTTCTTTGGTATCGAACTTTTTCGTCAAATATTCCGGATCAAGCAAGCCTTCCTTATATAGCTTTGCATAGTAAGCCAATTTCTCTTTCTCGGCGGCCGTTGTTCTGCTGTAAGCATACTTGCCGTCTGCACCTTTGAGCCATGTCGAGGTCAAGCCGAAAGCTTGGGCAAAAATTACATCTAGCTCGTCTAGGTTACCAGCTGTCGTGTAGGCGAATTTCGCACCGTTCTTTTCTTTGACTTCTTTCAAGAACGTATAGTAGTTATCGATTGTTGGATTCGCCAGCACTTCTTTTCCTGATGCTGTTTTATCTAACCAATCTTGACGCACCACAGGAACTGGCGTGTTAATCGGTGAAAGCCAAAGGAGGTACGGATAGTTCTTCATTCTTTCTTTATTAAAATCAGTCATAGAAGCTTTCACATTCGTGGACTTCTCGATGTAAGGCGTCAAGTCCGTTAGAATCTTCTGTGTAACTGCAAATTGATAGTCTCCGCCTTGGAAATAGATCAAGTCAGGAATGTTCCCGCTTTGCAATAAAAGACCCAGTTTCTCGGAGTACGTACCGCTTTGCACAGGCACAATATTCAGCTTAATGTTTTTGCCTTCTGCTTTCATACCTTCTTCGATACCTTTAACCAGCTTCTGAGCGTTAGGATCATCAGCAGGGAAATCTTTCGCCACAACATTAAGTGTAACTGGGCCTTGAGCCGCTGCATTTGTAGCCGCTGGTGAAGTTGTTTCTGTAGGTTCTTTTTTGGTACCGCATGCTGTCGTCAGCACCATAAGAGCTGCAACAGACGTTAGTAGCACTTTTTTCATCGTCATTCCTCCTAAAATTTTGTAGCCAGTACAACTGGCATCGAAAGCAAAAGCTTAAGTGGTGTGCTTGTAGTGCATCTATTCTTTAATACCGCCCTCCATTACTCCTTTAGCGAAATGCTTCAGAATAACGGGATAGAGCAAAAGAATCGGGACCATCGCGATTACAATTGTAGCCGCCTTTAGTGCAGAGACATCGAGTTGGGCAATGTTGTTATTCTTCATCAGATTGGCCGCGCCAACCAAAGCGGAGGTATCTCCTTCAACAATGAACTGTCTGAGCAGTACCTGTAGAACCGTATTATCACGACTGGAGAGGAAAATACTCGATTTAAAAAATTCATTCCATCTAGCTACGAAATAGAACATGCCGATTGTTAGCAGGGGGACACGAGAAAGCGGCAATACAATCTGGGTAAACGTCCGCAAATGTCCAGCCCCGTCAATCTTAGCTGCTTCCAACAATGCTTCGGGAATCTCCTCAATGAACCGCATCATAATGATGAGGTAGAACACGTTAATTGTTCGATAAATCACCATGACCCAGAGATTGTCCAGCAAATGAAGGTCTTTGATCACCATATATTCCTGTACGATCCCAGGCTCGAAAATCATGATAATAATGAGAAAGATCATGAGTGGTGTTTTGCCGACCAAGTTCTTACGCGTCAATACATAGGCTGTAATCGTAGTAAAGAATACACTGATACATACGCCTACGATGGTGATAAACAACGAATTCAAGAGCGCGCGGCCTATCAATGGATTGCTTAGTACGACGTCAAAGTGTATGAGGGAAAATCCCTTTGGCCAAATGTTATAGCCGTGGATAAAGCGAACTTTATCAGGGCTCGAGAATGCTCTTGCAAATATGTTCATAATCGGTACAAACATCGTCAATGTGAGGACGGATAGGATGGCCCCGATCAACAACTTGGGAAAGGTAAACTTTTTACCTACCATGAATCTGCCTCCTTACCAAGCACCTTTAGTGGTGAGTTTTTTGGAAATAAAATGTGTGGAGAGCACTAGCGTGACGCCAATGGCACTTTTGAACAAATTCGCCGCAGTGGCAAATGAGTATTGGCCGTTGATTAAACCTACCCGATACACATAAGTATCGATGATATCGATCTGGCTATTGACAGAGTCGTTGGTGAAGTTTAACACCTGATCGAGGCCAGCATTCATAATAAAACCAACATTTAGAATGAAGATGGTCACCATCGGAACGTAGAGATGCGGAAGCACGATGCGGGTAACGATATGCCAGCGACTCGCTCCATCTACATAAGCGGCTTCATAAAGACTTGGATTAATACCAAGGATTGCAGCAAGGAAGATGATTGAATCCCAACCAATGTTGCGCCAAGCTTCACTTGCGACGAGTACCCACCTGATCGAATCTTTGTCAGTCAAAAAGTCTTGCGCTGGGAAGCCAAAGGCTTGAATCAATGCATTGACAGCCCCCGTTGACTTGGAAAGGAACTCGAACCAAATCCCCGCAATAACGACCCATGACAGAAAGTGAGGCAAGTAAGAGATGACTTGCACCGTTTTGCGAAATTTACCATTCATGAACTCATTTAGCATTAAAGCGAAAATGATGGGTATCGGAAAAATCAGAAACATTTTCATCGCACTGATGATTAATGTATTTTGAATGACTTGCGCAAAGATCGGTGTGCTGAATAATTCTCGGAAATATTTGAATCCTACAAAAACGTTATTTCCCATAATCCGAAAATCATAGAAGGCTAGTTTCATCCCAATAATGGGCCATACATGAAAGATAATAAAATAGACCAAGCCAGGAAGAAGCATGAAGTAAAGTACCTTGTCAGTCCACATTTGTTTCAATTTGGAACTCATGCTATCAGATTCAACCCCTTTCTAACTCCTGCAAAAATTCCAAATGCATCTACGGAGCCATTTCACTGGTTAACCGATTAATCAAAGTGATTAACCGATTAATCAATCTTGCAAATTTAGAATATCCTAATATGAAAACGGTGTCAATCTATGTTTTTTTCCTAATCGAATAAAATCTTCCCAACTCCAGCACTTCCGAATGGACCTATCTCTGACAACTCGTGGAAGGAAATAACAATCCTATGTGCTTTATCCCAATAGGGGAGCTCCATGCCTTCCTCGCTGCGAAATGCGTTGCGATTCAATCTGTATGCCGACCACCCTGGACTCACAGTGAGCTCATGGGTCCACTTTTTCTGCCCGGCTTGATCAGGACGATACAACAAGGTGACTATCCAACGCCCAAGTTGCTCGTTATACAGCTGGATACAAAGCTTGTTTGCATCACTTAAGACGGCCATCATCGGATCCACAAGTTTATTCGTTGCAAGCTGGAATGGGAGCTCAGGCTCATCCATGCCTAGGGCTTTGCCGCCTTGCGGATGTTCAACAAAGGTATATTGAAAATCAGCATCATAAGGCTCTGTCCGCATAAAAGGACAACTCCACCCATCAAGGCCATTAGAGAAATCGGCAAGCACATGGCTATTCTTCTCTATCGTATGATTCACGCCAAGATAAGCTGGTGAGAAGCGAACTGGGAATGAACTTGTTTTGACACCATCGTTATAAATAGCATCTACGTACAGATAACCACTTATTTGCGGATCGATGACAGGAATCGCCGTGCTAGCTTCTGCAGAAGCATCTGTCTCCACGACATGCCAGTACCTCCCCGGCGGAAGCACTTCGCTGAAGTCCCACCAAGACCAACAAATACGGAGCTTCTCTGGAAGCTCTGATGCTGCATCTAAAATAACATTCACATGTAAACTATCATAACCTGAATTGGTTGACAGACTGAAGGTGACGCGCGGCGTTTGCCGCTTCTGTGCTCCACCTTTTACATATACATCCATCCAGTGATCCAGTGTCTTCCCAGCCCATGTGTCGAGCTGATGATTCTGATTAGCCGCGAAAAACAAGCCTCGGTTTTCTTGCGGTATTTGTACCGCTGCCTCGCAAACAGCATCCATCCATCCCCAATAATCATTGGTAGCTGTCATTGCCAGAACAGGCGCATGCTGGCGCGACGCAAGCGTCACCCCGTCCAATAAACGGTCCCATTCGAATGTATCCTCTAAGCTATGCGATTTGCGGATGTTACGATTCAGCCTTCCGGGAGCCAAATGCTTACCGCAGCCGTAGATCGGAACAGCTGCCTTAAGCCGATCATCCCACGCATTCAACAGCCAAGTAATACTGCCGCCTCTGGATATACCAAATACGCCAATACGACTGGGATCAACCTCTTTACGCAAGCTGAACCAAGTAACCATTTTCTTAGCATGTAACACTCTCGTTAGCATGACCGATTGCAAGGGGTCATATTCATCTTCCATATCAGAAAGTGGCATATTTGCTAAATCACTAAATCTCTCCTGGCCGCTGATTTCTTCTTTCCAATCATAGCTCAAGGCGACATAGCCTCTATTCACCCAATGCCGGACATGATCAAGATTAACGGTCTGATCACCTCCGCCATGAATGTGCATAACGGATGGATATGCATGCGCACCCTTAGGGAAACCTAACCATAAATACGTTGTCACCCATTCACCAGGCAGCAGTTCCGTTGCCATGTACATGGCCCAATACTCGGCATGCTCTTCGATCACACGCTCTACAATGGTTTCTTTGTATGTGCCCATCCGACTGGCAGCATCCATCCAATCTTGAAAGGTACTCTTCATAAAATCAGTCCTCCAAAATGATTTCCTTGTGGTTAACCGTTTAATCAAATATGATTGTGATTGTAAGCGATCTTAAAGAATGTTGTCAACTTTTCCGATATTCATTCATTTATGTCCTAAAGGAGAGAATCTTCCCATGACACCTGCTTCACAGGCTTATTCATCGATGTACAGTGAACAAGTATTCATCCCGGGCACATCCTACATATATCGTGTGCAGCACCGCATTATGGAAGGCGATTGCCAATGCGATCATGGCCCTCGATTCGTTACCGCACCTGATTTTTATATAGATCGTTACCCTGTTACCAATCTGCAATTTCAAGCCTTTCTTGAAGAAAGCGGTTATTGGCCCGACGACGACACCAACTTTCTCAAGCACTGGGTGGGCAATGTGCCTTCCTTGGGCAAAGAACATCACCCTGTCATTTGGGTAAGCCAGCGTGATGCTAGGGCTTATGCTTCCCATTACGGAAGCAGGCTTGCGAGCGAGATCGAGTGGCAGCTCGCGGCGGGCGGAGCGAAGAAATTGAAATGGCCTTGGGGCATGGGGTTTCTTGCAGATCGCTGTCATGCCGCGGGTGTAGATACGCAGCCAGTTGACGCTAATCCGGATGGTGTTAGCCCGTACGGCTGCTTCGACATGAGCGGCAACACATGGGAATGGGTGAGCGATGTCGTGGATGACGAGCAGCATCGATTCACCTTCCTTCGCGGCGGTTCTTATTACAAAGCTCAGCATACTTGGCACGCTGAAGGCGGGCCTCATCCGACCGATTTCCATTTGAAATTTCAATTACTGAACGAAGGCTTGAATCGCTGTGAAACGGTCGGATTCCGCTGCGTGAAGGAGACTAACCATGATACGAACAGATCATAACGGACTCATCACCATAGAAAATGAAAAAATGGGCTTCACCCTTCAGGTTTCCGATCACCTTACCTTGTGTGCGGTGAAGCATCATGCGATTCCTGTCCGCGAGTCGTTGTCAGTTGAACAATGTGAATTGTTCGTGATGGATGTGGAGGGCGGTCATTCCTTGCCCGCAAGCCATTGGAAGGTTGGCAGGGTTGATACCGTTTCCGATCTAACGGAAGAGATGATTTCCGTGGAGCTTCAGACCGAGGTCGGTCAGAACTTACTGTTCGCAAAAGTGATTTTCCTGCATCATCTTGGGGAGCAATCGATCCGTTTCTTGATTCAGTTCGCAGCTGAATGGGATGAATGGGGACCGCGCGAGGTCTACATGCGCATGCCTTATCTTGCTCAACTTCAGTTGGTAGACGGCGAAGACAATCATTACTTCTTCCCATCGAACCCTCAATCCAAGCGAGATGGCAGCAGTATTGTTCAAATGCATGTTGAATTCACGATGCCCCTTGGCATCTTCCATCCGAACCAGCAGCAAGGCTTCAGCTTAGCTTTTCCGAATTTGAACGAAAATTGGTTCATCTGGGTTCAGAATCGCAATATGGACATGAAGCCATGGACGACTTTAAAGGAATTACAGCAGCATCAGTTCCTGCTTCGCCCTGATCAGGTGTTGGCTGATGTGATGGAAATCAAATTTACAGCTATTGATCATGGTTGGACGGAGTTTTTCAGTGAATGGCGCAAAGAAGCCCGCGAACCGATTAATTTCGAGGAATATAAGCGTCCTGAGCTGCATTGGTACAAAGACACGTTCCTTCAGCATTTCACTTATTTATATAGCAAAGAAATCTACAATTTCGAGACGAATGAGATTGAGGTCGATCGGTTTCTATCGGAAGGTGAAGCTTTCGGCGGCTATGATTCCGTTCTGCTGTGGCACCAATATCCGCGTCTTGGCGTAGATCCCCGTAATCAGTGGCAGTTTTTCGAGGACTTTCCGGGCGGCATGACGGGACTGAAGGAACTTGTGGAGCAGTTCCACCGTCGTGGAGTGAACGTGTTTCTCCCTTTCAAGCCGTGGGACATTGGATTTGACGAATCCCCTAAACAGTCTACCTTCAGCATTGTAGAAGTGGTTCGGGAAACAGACATCGATGGTGTTTTCCTCGATACGATGGATAGCGTGCCAGACGGTTTTCGTGAAGCGATCAACGAGGTCAAGCCGAGTTTTGTCTTCTGTTCCGAAGTCCGTCCGAAGAAAAGGAATCAGATCAAGCTGATCACCGGCTCCTGGAATCAATTCAAAAACCGTGAATCCATGCCCGAGGTGGATGCCTTCCGGTACGTCATGACGGAGCACTTCTCCCCCATCATTTCTCGTTGGCACGTCGGCGTTCGTAAGGATTTGCTAATTAAACGGGCTATTTTCAATGGGACAGGTATTCTAATCTGGCAGGATGTATTCGGCAGTTGGTTACCTTATCATGCCGAGCACAAAGCGTTAATTAAGAAATGGAAACAGGTTTGGAAGGCGCATAAAGCCAACTATCAAAGCAGCAAGCCCCTTCCGCTTTATCCAACGCTGAGAGCTGGTTTACACTGCAACATGTTTCCTAGCGACGATGAGTCGAGTGTGATTTACACACTTTACAACGATACGAGTGAAACCATAGAAGGTGAATTGTTGGTTCATAGTTACCCGGAATTAATGGGTATCTCTGAATTATGGCACGAGCAGCCTGTTTATCTTGAAGTGGAATCGGGAAAGATCTCTGGGGAAGTGATGCCTAAGGAGCTTGTGATTATTAAAGTCGGGAGGGTACATTCACATGGAACGCACACAAATGAATAACCTAGGCATGCTGCCATTAGCAGGTATCTGTGACTATGAGAAGGCATGCACAATCGGATATGACGTTGATCACAATGTAAACTTGCTTAAGAGATATGTTTACGCTGAAAGTCAATTGACTCAAATTTACGCCGCTCATATCGCTCATGTTCCGGAGTGGGAAGCGAAATGTGCTTCCGGGTTGCATATTTGGTTGGATGCCGAACATAGCAGCATGTTGCGGAAAAGAATCATTGAAATGCGGGAACCTCCACTCCATCTCGATACAGTACCTGATGAAAGGCTTGAAGCTTTCTTTGGCGAACTCATTCGTTCAGAGACGACGCTAGAACTTCTGGTAGGGATTTATGGCGTAGCCAAACCTGAACTCATTCGCTCCCTTCGTAAACACTTGGCGGAAACCAACCCTCTGGTGGATCATCCTACTTGTCGTGTTCTCAAAATCATCCTCATGGAAGAAGAAGAAATGCTCGTCTGGGGTGAACAAGCGATTCAGGCATTGACGTTAACAGAGGAGGATCGTATTTTCGCTCAAAAGTGGCAGCAACATCTAACATATTTTTTATACGCCGCAGGCGGTATTGCTGGTGATTTGGAGAAGCCTCACGAATGGACACATCCAATTCCACGAACTGATGTAGATCAGCCCTATGAAATGAGGGTCGAACCACGCCGCGATGCCCGATTCGTGGATACCGACAATATGAGCGCTAAGTTGGATAGCTATTATTTAGACGAAAATCGACCAGCCGACGAGAGGACCTACGCGCTTCTATACAAAAGATTGAAAGAAATGGATGTACCCGAGTGGATGGGGCCAATTATCTATAAAACCAAAGGAAAACCTTGGGAATACTATCAAGACATGAGCAGGCAGCTGTGGGACGAAACACGTCATTCTATGCTAGGCGAGGTGGCCCTCTATCAAGACGGGGTTCCTTTTTATAACTATCCGATTTCCTTCAAAACAAGCCTGCTGCTCAACACAGTATTCGAGCCATTGGAAGCCCATATTGTGCTCTGGTATATCGAACAAGGACTTATGCCCAAGGATACAGGAAAGCGTTTGGAATGGTTCATTGCCAAGGAATCGGACAACGAGCTCGCCAAAATGGTTCAGGACTACGATTGGGCAGATGAGGTGCTGCATGCACAAATCGGTAGGAAATGGCTTGTTCCAGAGATCGGCAGTTTGGATGCCTTGCGAAAAAAAGGAAAAGAAATCATGGATAAGCTGGGTGAGGAATTCCCTAAGCTGGACTCCAACTCCGATCATGAACAATGGTGGCCCGTATTTCTTGAGGAAATTCGCGCAGGCCGTGATCGGAATCGCAGTTGATATAGTTCATACGTAGTAAATCTTTTAGAAAAAAAGCCGCTTCTCTTCTAATTAGAAGAGAAGCGGCTTTCATTTATGGTGTATGAATGCCTTTGGCGTAGCTGATATGTGAGAGAGGCTGGAGGAACCCTTATAGAATGCGGGCTTTCGACGGTGAGGGGAACGTGAGAGGCAGGTGAAATGGTGCGCACGGCTGAGTGAAATATCCGTCTAGAGAATGATCTTAAACAACTGAGTATATAATACACTGTTTATATGATCCACAATTTACAGGACGGGGAGATAACCATGAATAACTATTCCATTGAAGTTAACGGTTTGCATAAAAGTTTCGGCAAACAAACCGTGTTGGACGGCATTGATTTGATGGTAACGAAAGGAACGATTTTCGCTCTGCTCGGGCCTAACGGCGCTGGTAAAACCACACTGATTAATATTCTATCCACGCTATCCGAACCGGACGAGGGCTTTGCACGCATCGAAGGGTACGACGTGATCGCTGACCGCAAGGCGGTTCGAGGCTCGATATCGCTCACGGGGCAATTCGCTGCGGTGGATGAAGTGCTGACCGGCCACGAGAATATCATCATGATGTGCCGATTATCTGGTCTATCTGCTGGCGAGTCTCGCCTACGTGCTGCGGAGCTGCTGAAACAATTCGAGCTCGAAGGCGCGGCAGGCAAGCGCGTGAAAACCTACTCGGGCGGCATGCGCCGCAGATTAGATTTGGCAGTCAGCCTTGTCGTCAGCCGGCCCGTTCTCTTCCTCGACGAACCGACGACGGGTTTGGATACGGTCAGTCGCCGTTCCCTTTGGGAGACGATTCTGCGATTGAAGCAGCAAGGCATGACGATTCTGTTGACGACGCAATATTTAGAAGAAGCCGATCAGCTTGCAGACGAAATCGCAGTGCTGAATCACGGACGAATCGTCGCATCTGGCTCCGCCGAGGCCTTGAAAGCACGTGTTGGCGGTGAAGTCATCGAGCTCCGGAATCACAAGGACGAAGTCATTCAATCCATACCGACGAGCGGCAGTGTTCAGGATGTTCGTCACACGTTGAACGAAATTGGCCACTTGTGCCCACCAGGTACGCGCATCTTCATTCGTAAGCCTAGCATAGACGACGTCTTTCTTGCGTTGACGACAACTGATCACAAGGAGGCTTCACTCGCATGAACGATTTTCAATCGATGAACAATCCTCAACCTGTGCCTAAGCCTGCTTCTTTCGCAGCAACTAACGCCGTCTTCATCGGACGCAGCATCCGTCATAGCTTGCGCAATATCGAGTCGCTCATGATGGCCATCATGCTTCCCATTATGTTAATGCTGCTGTTTACTTATATATTCGGCGGTGCACTCGATCCGAGCGGCGACTACGTGAACTATGTTGTGCCGGGCATCATCCTATTGTGCGCTGGCTTCGGCTCATCCAGCACGGCTGTTGATGTTGCAACGGACATGACAAATGGTATCATCGACCGCTTCCGGACCATGCCGATCCGCAGCATCAGCGTTATCACGGGGCATGTCGTGGCAAGTCTAGCCCGGAACTTACTTGCTACTTGTATGGTCATCGGCGTTGCTTTGCTTGTTGGCTTCCGCTCAAACGCTAGCTTCATCGAATGGCTAGGAGCTATTGGCGTCATCATCTTGTTCATTCTGACCTTTACCTGGCTGTTCGCTGCAATCGGACTCGTCACGGGCAGCCCCTCCGCTGCCAGCGGATACGGTTTCGCGCTGCTGTTCCTCCCTTATTTATCCAGCGCCTTTGTCCCGACGAACACAATGCCCTCTTGGATGCAAGGTTTCGCTAACCATCAGCCGATCACGCCCGTTATAGAGACGATTCGCGGACTGCTAACGGGTACGCCGGTTATGAATAATGGCTGGTGGGCCATCGGATGGTGCACAACCATTCTGATGATTGCCATTGGCTGGTGTATCCTTGCGTACCACCGCAATAGCGGGAAATGAGTACTATTCGAAGGAATGGAAAAGGAGCTAAGTCGCGCGTTTGCGCTTAGCTTCTTAGTTTTTTTGCGATTTGTCTGGTTGTGTACTTACGCCTAGAGCAAGCGTGACTGGTCAAAGATGCTAAAGTACACTTATTTTCGGGGAATTCGGGTAAACATAGTCTAATTAATGCGAAAGTACAACCTCTTGGACTGAAAGGACCACATTTGCTGAGTGTTGACAGAAATTGTTGCACTTTCGCAAGCATTTGAAATAGTGAGGTTAGTTCGATAAAAAAGGATGCACTTTTGCACTTCTCAGCTATATTCACTTCAAGAACAAGGTGATTATCAGGAATGTCTTCCTCTTAGTCCCTCGTCTATTGGATGTGCGTCATTCCACACAATATTTCTCCGTACCTACAAAGGGATACATCATTCCCATGAAGAATGAGTATGTAAATCATTAGAAAATATGGAGGACGATACATTTACATGGTTATTCGGTCTAAGATTTTAGCAAAAACTGCATTAGCATTAGGATTGCTGCTAGTCCTCGCCAATAATACGTCTGTTCCACTTAGCCACGCTGAGGGAGCTGATGTAGGCTGGAAGGATATCGCTGTTGGAGGGCGCGTCAGCCTTGGAATCAAACACGATGGCAGTGTCTGGGCATGGGGAGAAACGAACCGTGGAGGTGTTTTCGGCAATGGAGAAAAAGGTCCAAGTGCTACGAACACGAAAGTTCCTACTCAGGTTAAAGAATTAAGTGATGTCATCTCCATTGCTGCTGGTTCCGAGCACGCACTCGCCGTTAAAAAGGATGGTACTGTTTGGGTATGGGGTGACAATTTGGGCGGACAAGTCGGTGACGGTATGCAGACATCTCTTGAGACAGGTTCTGGAAAAATGGTTACTGATAATAACCGTGCTCTTCCTCATCAAGTTGAAGGATTATCACATGTCGTTTCCGTTTGGGGAGCTTGGGGGAAAAGCTATGCGATTAAAGATGATGGTACATTATGGGCCTGGGGAGGCATCTACTATAAGAAATCCGATGGATCTACAGGTACCTACACATCCCCTGTCCAATTAAGATTTCAAAATGTTAGTCGTATTTCAACGGGATATGGTGATAATCTATTAGTTCTTGAAAAGGACGGAACAGTATGGACCTTAGACCGAGGAGCCATCGTTAAGATTGACGGACTCAGTGATATAACAGCTATCGCGGCAGGCGGAGCCAATTCCTATGCCCTACAAAAGGATGGCACCGTTTGGGTATTTGGATCAAATGGTCAAGGTGTTGTCTATGGACAAGACACAGCTAATAAATCCGCTCCCCAGAAAATACAAGGCATCCAAGACATTATCGATATCCGCGCCACTGCTGGCGGTCCCCTTTATTTGAAGAAAGATGGTAGCGTTTGGGCTAGCGGTGATAACCGAGGTGGTCAATTAGGGATTGGATCCTATGATAATAGTGAAGTCCCTGTACAAGTAAAAGACTTGATGAAAGTCACTAAAATCGGCGCACATGGGACCGGATATCGTTCCTTAGCACTTAGAGAAGATGGCACACTCTGGTCGTGGGGTGGCGGTTATTCCGGCGACGGTACGGAGTGGTATCGGACTGAACCCGTTTGGATTAAAAGTAAAGAGGATGAAGCAACACCTCAAAGTACATTGATATCTGTACGTCTTGATGGGACATTGCTCTCGTTCGACCAGCAACCCACGATCATCAATGGTAGTACACTGGTCCCTTTACGTAAAATATTCGAAACCCTTGGAACTCTCGTTACATGGGATGCTGGTACCTCAACAATTACAGCAACGAAGGGTAACAGCATCCTAACATTGGTCGTAGGAAACATGACGGGCACCTTGAATGGAAAGTCTATTAATCTTGACGCGCCTCCTACAATAATAAATGGGAGCACCCTAGTGCCTGTTCGTTTTATAGCTGAGTCACTTGGTACCAAGGTTGATTGGGTTCCTGAAACACATACAGTTAACATCCTCACGAAATGAGAAAAAGGCCATTCCTTCTTGTAGAAGGACGGCCTTTTTGGTGTACTAACTAGGTTAATCAAACGTGATGAAATCGAAATCGATGTACCGATCCTGTAGCAGTTTCATTTTCTCTTCCGCCTTCAAAACCGTCACGATAACCTCGTCTTCATCATTCTCTATCACAGCGAACTGATATTCATTCGCCTTCATCATGGCATTAATTTCCTTGAGAATACCGTAGGTATCTATATAACCCCCCACATAGTCAGGATGGATAACTCGCTCTTGGCCATTCAACTTAAAGCTAACAGTGATTGGCCCCTCTTCTGCTTCCCATGTTTCCTTGATATCGGTTGGCTGAAATGCCCCACGGGATATCTTGCTCCACTGTCTTAACGTGGTGACATAGGCATCTTTCCCCTTGCTGACATCTAAATCCCAATCCTCTAACCAAACACGGTCTTTATCTTCTTGCAACAGATAGAGTTCAGCTAATCCATCGTAATACTCGCTAGAATCGAAAGGATCCCAATCCGTAAAACTCTTATAGAATTCCAACACTTTCTTATCGAAGTCTTGATTTGTCAGGCCCTTATCACTTTCAAAAAAGCCTAGATTCCGATAATAATGCGCTGCATCTAACAATCGTTCGGTAGGCTTAAGTTGACCAAACTTCTCCTTACTTAACTGATAGGGTGTTTTTATTTCTTCCAACGATTGTATGATTTTTTGATAATCTTGGTTTATTTCCGAGTAAACGAGTTCTCCAGAGATGAGAATAACATTAAAATAGCTGTACTTCCCGTCGACTATTGTATGGGAGACAGTAAAATCTTCACCATTCGTTCCGCTCTTTGAATAGGAAAATTGCCGTGCATTCAACCCGTTCGTTGTCAATGATTTTTCCTCGTAAAACTTGGTTACCTTCTGTTCCTCCAACACTTTCTTTATACCCGCTTCGTATTCATCGAGTGCCAGAGTCTTATCGAATAGTGACTTTGACTCTGAAGAAGATATCAAAGCGTTATTACCGCTTAACGCGTATAATTGGAAATTAGCGTTAGCTGGAGGCGTTTTACTCAGCCAATTGCCGCCTAATGTTACTTTTAACTTCTTATCAGGAGTAACAATGGATCGAGCAGGTTGAAGATAAATGGTTTTCGAGCTGCTTTCCCAAGTGACAACATATTTGGACGCTTCTCCTACAAACCGGATTGGCACAAAAATACTGCCTTCGATATTTCTCGGTGCAACGGTTAACGTATTGGAATCGCCGTTCAAAGTAGCATTTGGATTATCAACCTGCAGAGTAATCTTCGCTCCCTGCTTCTCCGCTTGAATGGTTCGTGTTGTCTCATCCCACTGAATAACGAAACCTAGCTTTTCAAAAAGAGGTCGGAACTGCACTAATGTTGTTCCCGCATCTACTAATGGAGCATGATCAAATAGAACGCGGTCGTCGTTCACTAATACGGATATGCCAGATACCTTGTCCGATGAAGCAGAAGCCCGATTTACTGCAACTCCCGATTGTTCTAGTTGTTCTAACAGCGTGTTAGACACTTCATTAATAGATTCTTTTGTAACATAGATATGATGCAGTTTATTCATTGTGCCGATCGCTGAAATATCTGTAACTGGATTATTTGAAACATCAAGCCATCCTATTTTAAGCTTGGTAAGTGGAACAATACTCTTAATCCTATTGTTACTTGCCAGCAAATCGGTCAGAGCAGTCAGACGAGAAAAACACCCAATTTCCTCAATTTGATTATTGCTCATGACTAGTTTTTGTAATGCATACAGATTGGCGATCGGACAAGCATCTTGAATTTGATTATGATCTATAGCAAGAAACGTTAACTTATATAAGCTACTGAGCGGACTGATATCTGTAATCTCCTGATTAGGCAAGTATAATTGTTGCAGATTACGTGCCATATTCAAGCCTTTCAGACTTTTAATTTTCTCCTTACCCTTCGGATATAGGGAAGTTAGTTTTTGTAAATTTGTATAATCCAGTGCTGTATCCGCATCTAATTTCAACTCAGCCCGAATTTCTTTTTCGAGGGCCAGATCCTCGATTTTAACCTCTGGCGATGCAGCATATGTCTGAGAGGGGATCAAGCTGCTCATCGATAGCATACCGATTAAAGCAATAGCGAGAGCTTTGTGTTTCACTTTTCATACCTCCTATTCGTTCTACTTGCTTTCAATTACAACCATTTGATTCTGGTCATCCCAATCTACCTTAGCGCCAAGCATCTCGCTGACAAAACGGACAGGTACAAACGTCGTTCCATTTTGTATCTTCGGAGCTATCTCTAGGTGAGTAGCACGGCCGTTGATGGAGGCTTCCTTCGAATCGATTGTTAGTACTACTTCAATGTTTCCTTTCGTCGCTTTGACCGTACGCGTATGCTCGTCCCATGTCACACTAGCGCCTAGTGCGTTAAAAATTCGACGCATCGGAAGTAAGACACTCCCCTCTTCACGCAGAGGTTTCTCATCGCTAGAAAAAATCTGGATATTTTTATTGATCATAACGGTAAGCTCATTGCCATACGAAATGACAACACCGCGCTTCTGGGCAACCTGAATAAATGCTAACGAGTTCTCATCAAGCGGATTGTTCCCAACATGAATCTCCCATAGATTTGGATGATCATTTAGTGCTTCAATATGGGTAATCTGATTGTTAGCCAGGTATACCTTTGTTAATTTCGTAAGCTTCGATAAAGCCGAGATGTCCTTAATCTGATTGAAACTAGCATCTAGATCAGACAAGGTTGAGAACCACTTGATTCCCGAAATATCAGTGACATTATTATTGGATATGCTCAAACTCACTAATCGACGAAGTTCTTTTAATGGCGTTAGGTCCCGAATGTTATTTCCGTCCAGAGAAAGGTAGTTTAATCGCTCCAGGTTAGATAAAAAACTGATATCGGAGAGACCATTGTATCCCAATGTTAAAAATGAAAGAGAGGTCAATTGACCGAGCCTTGAAAAATCCTGCACTGGCACCCGATCCAAGAATAGCGTTGATAGTTTATGCAACTGCACTAATGGTGTAATATCAGTAATTGGATTATAGCTGAGTTGTAAATCAGACAAGTTGGTCATAAGTGACAACGGATTAAGTTCAGTGATTTGGTTATTCATTACGTTCAGATGTTCTAAAGAAGTCAACTTCGTTAGCGGTCTAATATCTCGGATAAGATTTTCAGAAAGATCGAGATTAGTTAAACTATGCATGTCATGCAAGAATGTCAGATCTTCTATTCCAAAGTTGGAAAGATCGAGCCACTCCAGTTTTTTTAGTTTTTGAAGAACAGAAAAGTCCTTAACCGGGTTATCATCAAAACTTAGGATGGTAAGCCCCGGCATGTTTTGAATAACTTGGATATCTGCAATGTGATTACGGCTAATTGAAAGTGATGATAGTTTCGTTAACCTGTTCAGCATGCTAATATCTTCGATCTCATTACTGCTTATGTATAGTGAAGTTAAATTAGTCAAGCCAGACAGTGGAGAAACATCTTTAACATGATTAATATAAATCTGCAAAGAAGTCAGACTCACCAAACCTTGTAAGGGAGATATGTCATAGATTTCGTTAATGTAAAGGCTTAAATCTTCGAGTTTAGTTAGTCCTCTTAGAGGCTCCAGGTTGCGTATTTTATTATTGTCCAAAGTTAAAATCTTTAAATTGAACAATCCACTTAAAGCGCTAATATCGGTTATTTCATTATGATTAAAATCAATAGATACGAGCTGTGTTAAGTTAGCAATCGGCGTTAAATCAGAAACTTTATTTTCTCCCATACGAATTGAGGTTAGATTTTTAGCATATTCCAGGCCATTCAAGCTTTGGATACCTAACCAGCTTGCGCCCGAAATCGACTGTAATGACAACATATCCTTCTCTGTTATTGGCTCATCTGAAAGTTTCAACTGCTTCCGAATTAACGCATCTAATGCGGGATCTTCGATCACTACACTAGTCGTCGATTCAGCATGCACTAGGCCTGAACCCCCTATGAATTGCCCTATGGATAAAGAAAGTAGAAAAAGTGCAGTGATACAAATAGTTATCTTTATTCGTTTCAAAATCTTATCCTCCTGTTCAAATTTCACCTTACAGCTCCTCCCCATTATAGTAGAGTGAAACCTTGTCAGTATACTACATATTACACTTTATTCAATAAATGAAATGAATACTCAAGATAGGGTCTGTACGGATGACGATCAACAACGCTTTCAACATTCCTGGCAAAAGAAATAGCTGTCCGCAAGTAGATCCATCTACTTGTAAACAGCCGTTTTTTGTACTTAATCAAAAATCGAATAAGAAGTCCCTTACCCCTGGCCCACTGCTTTCTGCTTCAAATAGTGCTCAATCCCGTCCAATATCCGTTCGAGTCCGAAATCCAGATCGTTGCCGATTGGATTTTCCACTTCGTCCGTATAAGCACCTGCCATCAAGATCGGATACAAACTGGGAAACCGATCCGGCTTAACCAGTTGCTTAAGCGCGGCACCATAAGGAATACCGCTAAATGCTTCCGGACTCGCACCATCGCGGATGGCCTTGTCCATATCTCGTGCGATAAGACCACATGCTCTAGAATAGCTGCTTATGAGCAATAGGAATGACATTTTCTCAAAATCGTTCAGCGGGAACTCCCGCATAATTCTAAGCGCCCAATCGATCACTTGAAGATTGTTTGGCGTGAGTGGAACGCTCGTAATCGGAATATCGCCATACCAAGCATGTTTACGGAACACCTCCACACAAGCCCAAACGTATTCCCTCATCTCTTCGCGCCACGGTTTACCCGCCACTTCAGGAGGAATCGGAATATCGCAGATGGCCTCCTGCATCAGTACGAGCAGATCTTCCTTACTTGTGATGTAGCGATACAAGGACATCGTCGTATATCCTAACGATTGAGCCACTCTGCTCATCGACACGGCTGCAAGTCCATCACTGTCGGCAATGACAATCGCCGCATCGACGATTTTTTTTATGCTAAGCTCGCCCTTCGGCCCTCTACGGGACGGCTTTACAAGTCCCCAGCTCAGAGCTACCCCTGACGGTAAGCTTTGTATCGTTGCTTCATCGATTTCGTCGCCGATCTCCATGTTGTTCAATCCTCCATCATCCTAGCAATCCCGAAAATGTATACATCGTATACAGTATATCATAATCACTTTTAGACTGCTCGGATGGAGGCCAGGAGGGTAGTTTGTTCTGAGGTAGGTTGCAGTGTTGTTTAACTGGAAAACGTAAGAAAAAATACAGTTAATTCTTCTCAATACGACCAATCTGATCAAATTGGCTGAAATTAACTGTAGAAAATACATCTATTCCTCATATTTCCACTAATTCGGTGAAATTAACTACATAAAATCCATCTATTCCTAGGAGGAGGGAAGGGGTGGGAAGGGAGGACGGGTTGTTATGTGATTGCTTAAATGCGAGTTGTTTCTCGTTCTATAAAAGAAAGGGGAACTTCAAATTCTCGGTCCTCGCCCGTGTTTACGTCATGTCCAAACTTATGCAGCAATTTATTTATGGCCATCTGGGCCTGAAGTTGGTAAGGTATGTCCCAGCTGGAAATGCCAGGGTAGCTATGCATAGCAATATAATCGTTATTAATACCGATCATTTGAAGTCGGCCCGGTATGTCGATCTTTCGTTTATTGGCAGCTGAAAGCAGCTTTAACGCGACATGATCATCAAAAGCAATCAGCCCCGTTCGCTGCGCTTGCCCGGCCATCACCTCTTGGAGAAATGCATCCAAGTCCAATTCCTTCATATCAACAATGTGATGAGGGATTTCCACAGCCAGTTCTTGTATGCCCATCATAAATCCATTTCGGCGCTGTTCATCGATCACGTTGGAGTACTTACTGCCTACGTAAATGAGTGAATCACAGCCACGATCCGCAAGCATCTTCGTTGATTGTCGGCAAGCTTCGGCAAAGCCTAAATTTACGGCCCCTACGGCAATATCCTCCGGCCAACCCCAGCCATTAATGAGCACTAGAGGCGTTCCGCTATTTACGATTGCGCGTGTGGAATCCATTCCCATCGCTAATCCATGACAAATGAGTCCATCCACTCTTCGCTGCAGCAAAACCTCTAAATTTCTTCGTTCAATCGTCGGGTCGAATCCACCTGAGGAAAAGACAGATAAATGATAACCCGCATGGTGTGCTTCCAGTTGTAAGTACTCGGCTAACCGTCCGTAATAACTCGTTAACCCAGGAACAATGAAGCCAATTTCAAAGGTTTTGTTACGACTTAACCCTGCTGCCATGGTGTTGCGTCGATACCCCAATTGCTCTGCCGCCAATTCGACTTTGCGAATCGTCTCTTTGGACGAACGAATCCCGCCGCGATTCAGCACATTGGAGACCGTGGCAATCGATACCCCTGCTGCTGCTGCCACATCTACAATGGTGACTTGTTTCGGTTTACTCATATGTGTTTCAGCTCCAATAGTTAAACGCTTAACATGCTCCTCCAGATTAAATTGAACCGTAACACCTGTCAAGCGAAATACGTTGGAATGCCAGAACTATTTAAAAAAAGAATCGCCCCCAGGCCATGAATGCTGCCTTAGAAACGATTCCTGCAATCGGTTATTCAGTTAATGTGGGTACACTGTCTCAAACTCATCGCCGCATGGACCGCCATTTGGGTTAATCTCTAAGGAGACAGGCTCCCCATTTGATCGATACAAAGGCCGGTAATGATTACTAATATGCGTCGCAGAGGCATTGGCGTAATGGCAGATGAACGCACGGCGGAAGCGATCCTTGGACTTATTTCGATAAGAACCATGAATCAAATTTCCATTGAAAAAGAGGACATCGCCTCGGTCCATGATGACTGGCATCGCCTTCTCGTCCTTAGGCGGCTTCACATAGTGGGTCGTAAATGATTCCTTCGCATCTGCGATGTCGGGACACGAAATTTCGAGCGCGTTCGTTTTCGGCACAACGAGCAATCCCCCATTTTCCTCATCTGCCGCGTCGATCGCTGTCCAAGCTGCAATACAATTACCTGGTTCCACCTGCAGATAAAAGTTATCCTGATGAAGCGCTTGCCCCCGGGAGCCTGGCGGTTTGTAATAAAACATACTTTGAGCAGCCAGTGCCTCTTCCTCATACAAATCTGCTAGCACCTCTAGTACAGGCTGATGCAGCATATAGGTCTTAGCGGTCTCATTAAACCGATGCGGGTGCATGACACGCGGGTAGCGTTTCAAGGGATCTGTGACTTCGGTCGTCAGCTCAGGCTCGAAATAGCCTGGAATCGCTTGACGGCTGATCGCTTCAAAGGTCTCATCAATTTCCGCCAGATTCCCCTCCGAAAATAACCCTTTCACGATCACGTATCCCTCTGTTTCAAAATGTTGTTTTTGTTCCTTCGTCAATTTCATTAGCGATTTCGTCATCCCTATTCCCTCCCAAATCGACCTTCATTTCTATGTCTTTAGCATATCGAAATAACCGGTTACTTAGAAGTAATAATCTTGCTTAATATTCCTATAATTCTGCTATGACTATCAAGTATATTTTTGAAAAATTCCGCGGCAATAATAAAATTATTTTAATCCTATCAGAATACTATGAATTAGCGTATAATGATGATAACAACAATTCATTATGAATGGAGGATGACCATGACGAACCAACTTTTGCGTGGCGATTACGATTGTGTAGACGAGGTGGCCTTGCATCGCGTGCGGGGTAATCAACTAGGAATCCTGTTAAGTATAATTGCCAGTGTTCTCAGTCAGCAGCTATGGATTCTAGTCCTTCCTTTGATCATCCAGCTGATTAGTCGTACGTATGGCGTAAAATACAATCTATTTGTCCGGCTGCTCTCTCCACTCTTTCCTGTCAGTACACGAACTGAAAGCCGCGAACTTCTGCGTTTCAACAACTTGTTAGCCATTCTTTTTCTCGTCGTAACCATAGCGGCTTTACTTTTAAATATAACCACACTTGCCTACATCGCACTAAGTATGCTCACAATAGCTGTCGTGCTGGCTTTATGTGGATTTTGTTTTGGATGCTTCATGTATTTTCACTGGAAGCAATATTGGGCGCGAAGAAATGCTTAAGCCCATAAGCTAAACCCCCAACCGTTACGGTTGGGGGTTTTTGGTTTTACACTTACGTTCTCTTTCCAGGAGCCGATATATCTACATACACATAACCCTCAATGATAATTGGTTCATACCTTTCCAACCCCTGCAGCACAATACCGACAGCATTTCCTACAATATCGAATTCAGCTCCATGACAAGGACACCAAAAGAAAAGCTCCTTTTTTCTATTCCGTTGCGCTTCCGTAGCCGGTTCCACCGAACAACCCAGATGTGTGCAGGCTGGTGAAAGAACAACAAGCGCGCCGCTCTCATCTTTCGTCACATATACGAAACCTTGTTTAGGTGTCTTTACCCAGGCATCCTCGATCGTAGCGCTATAGTTAACCTTTTCGTAGCCAGTCATTGCATGTAGCTGCCCCAATTCACCGAGCTTAATGAAACTACTCGGAATTTCCCTAGTGGCGCCATGCCCCTGCTCATCTTGCTTTTTTCCATGGACTGCCCCGTAATAAAACAACGCCGTATCCCCAAGTAATACACCAGATAAACCTAATACCAATTTTCCTGATGAGCTCAGAAAGGATCTTCTTGTGATCTTGCGCGGCAATCGTGCAGTCATATGGGTCAACTCCTTCACACTATGAATAACGTAATATGTTATATCCAGATGCTTTTAGCTGTAGACCGATCCATAAAAATAACGAAGGAACTACAAAAAACCAAAACGTAAACTGTGGTCCTGGATCCATATTAAACGTATCGGTAAATCCAAATATATACAAGTAATATGCTAAAAATATCATCCAATTGAATCCCATCATACTAGGAAATATCCATGCATATAACCCAACTAAGAAACCGACTATGCTAACCAATGAGACAGATAGGAGATTAGTAACAGCCGAATTCATCGGTCTAAGGAAGACATTCCCAAGCGTTATATATCCAATTAGCACTAACAGCAGCACAAAAATAATCAAACCGGGGTGATTCCCCACTGCATATAAAATACCTGTCATTACAAGGATCAGAATGTGAAATACAAATGATAGCAGGATATTACGACTCATTCTTCGTCCCCCTCATAGTCCTCTACCTCAATTCCAGTGTCCATTTATACCAATATAATACAATTCGTCGCATGTTAAATAAATCCTTTTTCTGCCACATTGTGGGTGGTCATCAGCCCCCCTCCTTGTGTATGATGAGACTAAGAATTATAGCGCGATCTAACGAAGCTGGAGGACATACACATGGGTACATTAACGAGACGGAAGGCGATCGTAATTGGGGCGGGAATAGGTGGATTATGCACAGCATTGTCGCTTCAGCTGCAAGGATGGCGAGTATCTGTTTACGACAAGGCAACCTCACTGAGAGAAGCTGGCGCGGGAATCGTGCTAGCAGCCAACGCCATGAAAGCACTTGATCTGCTTGGCCTCGGCGAAACAGTCAGGAACGTGGGGGCACCTGTCGTTCATGCTGACATTCGAACTTGGGATGGCACAATCATTACGAGTCTTCCGGCTGCCAAACAAGCGGCATTATACGGTACGCAAAGCTATGTCATCCATAGGGCTGATCTTCAATCGATTCTAGTGCAAGCAGTAACGGCGACAGGACCTATTCAGACCCATAAACAATGGGTCGATGGGAAACAGAGTGACCAAGGCGTAATCGCTGTTTTCGCAGACGGTTCGCAAGAGGAGGCGGATGTCGTTATCGGTGCGGATGGGATTCACTCTGCCGTACGAGAACGACTATTCGGTCATAGCACGCTCCGGTACTCGGGATATATCGCTTTAAGAGGCGTTTGTTCAATGAAGGAGGCGCACACCGCAAATAATGGCGGGGGCTTCGAGGCGCTGGGACCTGGCAAACGTTTCGGACTCTCGAGCCTCGGCAACGGCCGTGTATTCTGGTTTGCCGCAATTAACGCGCCTCAAGGGAGTATACCGCCGTTAGAGGAGAGAAAATCGGAACTGCTGCGTCACTTTCACGGTTGGTACAGCCCGGTCGTGTCTGCTATTGAAGCAACGGAGGGCTCGACCATTCTGGCCCATAACATCGAAGACCGCCGCCCTTTACCAAAGTGGAGTTCCGGCAGAATGACGCTCCTCGGCGATGCGGCACATCCGATGCTGCCCAATTTGGGACAGGGCGGTGCGCAGGCGATCGAGGATGCCGTCGTCCTGGCAAGGTGCCTGCAAGATCCGGATATTCCGGCTGCACTTTCAGCCTATGAGAAGGAGCGAATGGCTCGGGCATACCGGATCGTGCGGATGTCTCGGTCGATGGGACGAATGGTACAACTGGAGAACCCCCTACTTATCTACGGCCGTAACAAGCTGCTGGCTTCCTTGTCTGATGCCCGATATATAAGCCGTTTTGACCCTATCATTGGCTATGAAGTATAGGCTTTATATGCCTAAACCCCACTTCAACTGATGTCTCGATATAACCAACTATCTGATCGAATGTAAATACATGTAATTGTTCATTCATGACTTCCCTATCATACTCCATATCGCCTAATACATAAGGAATAAAATCTTCGACATCTTTGGACTTAACCTCTTGTAAATCAAAGATTGTTGGCATATAACAAAGCGTTTTTCTCAATTCATTTTTAAAACCATAGTACTTTAATAACTTTCCATTTAGTAATCTGAAATCATTATGATATAAATTCAATACTTCTTTATTAGCTTCCATTCTGTTTCTCAACCAAGGCAAATAAAAACCTTTCAACCAGATATGATCAGCGATTAAATGTGTAAAATACCCCAATATATAATGACTTTCTTTTCTTGAACCCACATCAATCCTCCTCCCGTAATAATGAGCGTCTCTTTATTTGGTTCCTTTTCCTACGCCGTGACGCACAAGCACTTCCTTTACGTCTTCGCTGCCAGACGCTTCGTTTGGTAAGGGAGAGCCGGCATGAATGAGGAGCTCCGTCACCGCTGGATAATCCCCGGCCGAATCTCGATAGTGAACGGATCCCCACATGCAGCTGTCCAATGCATTGCCGCCGTGCCCGTGGGTTAGATGAGCGGATGCGCCGTGCGCTAGCAGTAACTGTACCGCTTCGCCGTTTCCTCGCATTGCCGCGTTATGGAGCGCCGTAAAATCCTTGTAGTCGCGACGGGAATCTACAGGAAAGCCGGCTTCGAGCATCGTACGAACAACTTGAACCTCATTGTCCCATGCGGCATCGGCAATTAAGCTTAGATCCACTAGCGAGAGTGATTGTATCAGGTTCGGATCCTGCTTAAGCAGCGTTTGGACGGCAGCTAGATCGGCCAGCAGGCAGGCAAGCAACAGACGCTGATTTAATGGGCTAATCTTTGCGATCAGATCCACGATCTCGGGATGATTACGGCGCGCTGCCAGAGAGAGCGGTCGCGTATTTGCGCCTATTTTGTACACATAGATGTGTCCACCGTTCGAATCGCCGGAAGTGAAGGTGCCCCGCCCGACTTGAGCTTGAAGGCACTCGGGTGTGGTATTAAGTAGAGAGCTGACCAGCTCCGCATCTCCCATATTGATCGCCATAAAAATATCCGCTGCCGCGCCACGTTCAATAAGAAACCTGCATTTATCCGCATTATCAATCGCCCATTGAGCCGGCGTGCTGCCATGATCGATATCACACATATCGAGATCGGCGCCGTGAGCAAGCAGAAAATCAATGATTTCATGTTCAGTGGCAAAATGAAGCGGAACCTGCCCATCGGGTCCGCGCTGATTGACAGCGTTGGGATTCATCTCGACCATTTCTTTCACAGTATCCAACATTCCCAGCGCAGCGGCTGCATGTATATCGACGGGAGCTCCTCGTTCAATCAAGTATCGGGAAAGCTCATGATGGTCATGATGCAAAACCCCGAATCCTCCGGCCCACCAGCTACTTTTTGCATGCAAATCAGCGCCGTACTCCAGCAACACGTCCACGGTTTCGCGGTTCCCCTTTGCAACTGCGGCGACGATCGCAGGCGTATCGAAGGCAAACCACGGCTCATTAATTTGCTCGGCGAGAAAGGGATGCTCGTTTAGGCATCGGCTCGTCGCGACCGGATCATTGCTCATGACAACCAGTTTGAACTGTTCTATGATCTTTTGCTCGTTCATGTCTGTAGTCTCCATTCAACTATGTATATGCTACTAATTCGAGGAGAATTTCGTGATTCCTGTACAGTTTCTATTGAAGTAATCTACCTTCAACCGAAGCTAAAGAAAGAAGTTAAAAGAACTTGACCCTTTCGTTATGTAACGGTATATATTGAATATATCGATAACAAGCTAGTGTCTGAGAAAGGGGACGCCCGAACAGCGGGAACACGGAACGAAACTATTCTTGGACAAGCTCGGTGACGTTCTGGACGAGTAATGAAAATCGATTTCATTCTGGAGGGATGGACATGGACCAAAACAACACAACAAACAAAATCGCTACGCAAGTAGGTGAAAACCAGATTTTGATCACTCGCTTATTTGGTACGCCACGAGATCTTGTGTTTGAAGCTTGGACGAAAGAGGAACATCTGTCGAAGTGGTGGGGACCTCAAGGTTTTACTAGCACGTTTCAGAAGTTTGATATGAAATCGGGCGGCACATGGCAGTTTATCATGCACGGTCCTGATGGCGTTGATTATCCCAACACCAACATCTTTGTCGAGGTCGTTAAACCCGAGCGAATCGTCATCAAACATGATGTATTTCCTAAATTGAAAGGATTGACGCACGAAATTCTGCCGCGTGGAACTCATGTGTCGAAGTCGATATACCACATCCAACATGTGAACTCGTTTCATTCTCGCTTAAAACAGTGGATGGATCGATTTCAAGGAGTCGCTACCAAATATATCGACAACTATATGTTTTGGTTCCGATTTCTAGAGTTGCATAAGAAACTCGATTTTACTGATAGACAGAAGAAACTCCTGTTGGATACCTGCAAACGAGCGAACTTTACGACCGTAGAAAGGTTGAGAACAGGTGTATAAAAAGGCGATAGTTCCTTAGTAATTGTGAAGTAGTGGTTATTTCTGGTTATTAGGTGAATGGCATGATTTAATCATTGATCTTTATTTTTGCTATTTCTAAACAACCCGATTACTAATCCGACTAAAATTCCGAAAACAATTCCAAGACCTACATTATCAAATGCTGCTCCAAACGCGACACCTAATGCAGTTCCAACGCTTATGAAAACACCGATTCCGACACCTTTCATTTCAATAAATCACTCCATTTCTTTACTTCATTCCAAAAACGTCACTGCTGCTGTGGCAGTTTCGGATAGGTATGTTCTTACAGCCTTCCCTTCATACTGCGCCTTTACAAAAGATACAGAAATGAAACACAATACGTTTCAAATTTCTTGAAGTTTCACCTTGCCAACCTACCAAGACTGTTAAATATGACGGCACAGGCTTCAATCGCAAATCTTATGGCCAATTTGACCTATCTTCACTTTCCTGTGCAGTCACGAACGCAAAGATCCAACTGGTTCCTACTTCAGTCGGAACGACCGGAATCATCAATCACTAAATTACAAAAACAACGAAAAAGAAGCTGGATCATGGATCACAGCTTCTTCATTCTTGCGTCTTATCCGAAAGGAGAAACTAAACATATTGCAGGCGATACTTCATCAATTTTCAATTCCATTATGGATACATTAGTTATTCGAACATTATCCGGTAAACAGGTTTACTTCTAGTTTCAATTTTACGCAATAAATAGTAGTATTGCCCAAGTAAAATCAATATATACACGAACCATGCAAATTATCAATCATCTAATCCTTACCAGGTACAGGTCTCACTACTAGAAAAATAAGAAGAATCATCCCCATATACCCGAAGAGCGGGTACAAATACGTAAGAAGCGATGTAAAACCAACCTGACTGATCAACAAACAGGTGAACAAAATAGCCAGGACTACCCACTTTCGTGGGAGTGGATAGATACGCCCAATATGTCGAGTGATGCCAAACACATTGCCAATGATTGTTGTTAATATTTCTCCGTAGATCACCAGTATGAATAAAACATGGAAGAACCGCCCAAAACCACGTATGATTTCAGCCATCGGAATCTCCACATTCAAAATCTCCGGCATCCGTGAATGTATGGCAAAATGGCTAATCAATAGCATAACGCCTAGCCCTATGCCGCCCCATAATCCGCCCCATTTCAATATGCTCTCATCTTTCACTTCACTGCCTAAAGGCACCAAGACCGCTTGAGCAAAGGCAAAATTTAAGGCGACATAGGTAAAAGGACTGATAATCCATTTTAAATGGTTGGGCGGTTGCTTCGCTTGCCAATTCGTAGCTTCCCCAATACCATCCACACCAACAACACGGATGATCATAAGAATCATAAAAAATAGCATCAAAGGCATTACAAGCGAATTTGCCGCCAAAATGCCGTTCATTTCTTTGCTCATGACCAGGTAGCTCAGTAACATACTAATGATGATGCCAAACTGATACGGTAATCCTAGCTGCTCCTCAAAAATAGATCCTGTACCGGACATCATCACAGCGGTAACGCCAAATAAGATGATAAACGTCAACGTATTAGCGACTTTCCCAAAAAAATCCCCGAACAGATAATGGTTCAATTCCTGATAGGACGACGCCTTAAGTCTATGAGAGAGTATCATCATTTTCGTACCAATCCATATAAAAAAGATCGTTGCAATCAATATGCCAACTCCGCCATATGCACCGTATATCGTGAAAAAGTGCATGATGGACTGTCCTGAGGCAAAGCCCGCACCAACCACAGTTCCCATGTAAGTAGCTGCGATTTGTAAGATCATGAGCGTTTTTCGATTCATAGCTCCCCCATAGTCAAGCAGTATCTTGTACCATCTCATTGTATGTAAGACAGGACAGGATATGCCATTTGATAGGAGTAATCGGATAGATTCTAAGCACAAGACTACTGAATGTGCGAATATAGCGTGTCGGGAATTTGTAAAGTATCTATAATTTTATTTCTATATTGGTAAAATAAGATCAACAGTTGTTCCCGCATCGATCTGACTTTTTATATGGAGAGTCCCGCGATGCGCTTCAATGATTTTATGACATACCATTAATCCTAATCCGGTTCCTTTTTCTTTTGTCGTGTAAAAGGGTTCGCCTAACATCGGCAATCGTTCTTCCGAGATTCCACAGCCTTCGTCAATAAAACGAATAACAATTTTATTGTCGTCTACCTTCATTTGAATAAGGATATCCCCCCCATCTGTCATCGCCTCAATCGCATTTTTAAGAATATTAATGAATACCTGTTTTAATTGATTTTCCTCACAATTGATTAAAGGAATGTCGTCATCAATAATCTCAGTATGAATTTGTACTTTACTAAGAATTGCTTGTGTGTCTAGCAGCGATATCACATCATGAAGAGTTTTTCTAAGATCCTTCATCTCAAAATTCACTACTTGCGGTTTGGCAATAACCATAAACTCGCTCACAATATCATTAATTCGATCCAATTCAGATAACATGATCTGAAAAAATTCTTTATAACCATCAATCCTCGTTTGTAATAATTGAACAAATCCTCTAAGTGAGGTCAACGGATTTCGAATTTCATGAGCAACACCAGCCGCAAGCTGCCCCACTACCGAAAGCTTCTCTGATTTAAGCAATAGTTCTTCTGTTCGCTTACGTTCTGTGATATCTTTTGCAATACCGTAAACACCATCGATTTTATCGTTGACGATAATAGGAACCAGATTCAAGTTTACTTCCACGCTTGTCCCATCTTTATGTGTAATGGCAATTTCGATGTTATTTGATTCACCTTTTACCGCCTTTTCAAACTGAAGCGATGTTTTCTCTTGATCTGGAGCGACAATGAAGTGAAGGAAGAATTGATTATGAAGCTCTTCCTTCTGATAGCCCATTATCTTCTCAGTAACAGGATTACTATGAAGCATACACCCGTTTAAATCTAACGAAAAAATGGCATCAGGATTATGATCTACAAGCGATTTATAACTTTGTTCTCTTTCTTCCAGCATACGCTGGGCTTGTTTACGCTCAGATATATCCCTACATAAAAGCTGTACAGCCGGTTTACCAAGGAAGACAATAGGAACTCCTCGAACCTCTACATCAAAAACTTGTCGATCCAAGCGAAAAAATTTCTGATCAATGGGATCCGTTGGTTTCCCTTCCTCTGAGACTTGCCTAATACGTTTCTTCGCAATGTCTATAAAGTCTGGATGAACGAAATTAATGACTGGTTGACCCATAAGTTGATCTGGACTAGTTGCGCCAAATATTTTAATTGCAGCAGGGTTAATAAAGACTATATTTCCTTGACTGTGAACGAGTACCGGTTCAGGCGAATGTTCCACAAGTATTCGATAACGTTCTTCGCTTTCGGTAAGCGCCTTTTTCAAACGTTTGACCCAAAAATAAAGAATCAAGGCCGTACTTAGAACATAAAATAGCCCCTTCGAGGTATGTATAGTAATTGCCGCTGACGTGTTCAGTGTGTCCATTAATCTGTCAGATAGGAGTACCCATAGACAACCGATAAACACATAGACAAAAGTGATTTTAAAAGGAGTATTGAACCTTGCTGCCTTGGATTTATTATACATATGTAACTTCCTTATTTTTTCATTTTTTTATGAACATGCGTGGAAACATAAATGAGTAGCTAGTTGATTATACCAGTTTTTAGCCAAAATACTTATTGGATCTTTCACCCATTTCTTTTAGTTGTTTATAACACACACTTGGACGGACATGGAGGTATTCATTTTGAAGCGATCAGAAGAACTTTTCCCCCTTTAAGACCCTTCTAATAAATCGCAAAAACCCATAAGTGTCTAAAAATGAGGTTTTTAGAGCCTGGCTCATAGAAGTTCCCGGCTGTAATTGGAGATACTTTTCTGGATTGTTGTCCGATATACAGGCAGGAATAGTTTCCAGTAAGAAATTACTGTAAGGATGCAATCACCTGCATTTTAATTTCCACAAGGTAGTTCTAGTTACCAATGCTTGAAAGGTGTGTCTCACGTTATGGGGTCAGTCCCGAAAAATGGCTCACAGGGTTTTTCTCCAGCTTGGCAATTATGGTCTAGTCAGGGTATAAACGAGATCATTCGTGCCGATTAAGTTGTAAGCTTTGATCGTAAATCCGGCTGATGTTAAACAATCCCGTTACTTTCTTCCGTTTTAGCGGTTATATAGCGCATGATTAAACACAAAAATGCCCCTCATCTTATTGTGACGAGGGGCTTTTGCACGCGGTCGGGACAGGCTACTACTTATACTTTGTCAATCCATGTTTAGCTAGTTCCCCTAATCAAAAATTAACGGAAATATAAATGCAACGAAAGCTGCCCAAACCCCATAAACCGGCAAATACTTCGTAACCGTATCTTGGACGGCCATCGGACCGGATTTGTTTCGTAGAAACCATAAATAGGAAACCATGATCCAAATGAGATTGGCCCAGATCAGGATGTTTACGCCAAGAACAGCAAGTCTGTTGGGCGTAATCCCATAAGATGAAAGCCTGAACACGATGGCCGATAAAGCCACACTGTCAATGATAAGCGCAAGAACAATGAGGCCAAAATTGATATAATCCGAAATGGTTTTTCTCTCTTCTGTGCCGCTTTCGGTAATGGAGAATATCGTAACGGCCAATACACCAAGGAGTATTCCGTTAAAGGATAGCAGGAAATCGCGGTCCAAGAATGGATTTTTCCCGACCACAATAACCGTTATCAGATAAACCAACAAGGTTGCCAGCACAAGAGGACTAAAAATTTTGGCTATATAGGGAATGATACTTTTCGCAAGTTTAAGGTTCTTAGATACTAGATAGGTAGCCACGATAGAGAGACCGGCAGCACCGAATACAACGACATTTCTAAAATAGAAATCTTCGATATTCATGCCGAGAAATGTAAATAACTGCATCGTGATTCCAAATAGCAGCATTCCGCAAATGGCCATGGGGGCATAAAGTATGCCGAATTCACCGTTGAATTTAAGAAAAGCTAATCTTGTTCTGCCATTGCGATAATCAATTCCTGTAAATGCAAGCCCTACGAGTACCCATAAGAAGATGGGAAGATGTATATAAGCTAGGATCATACTGTCTGTTAGCTCTAGCGGCAGCAGATTCAGAATTAACGCAGAGAGTGCGAATGCCAATGATAGGGTGTACAGAACCTTTTTATTCGGCCTATTCTTGATTACAAAATAGATGGCAATGAAGGGAAGCACACCAAACGCAAGATTAATTGGGGCTATAGCTCCATTTTCGACAAAATGAAATAGGATCCTCGTCATGATCCCGGCCAGAATGGCTAGAATGCCCATCGTAATGAAATCTTTCTGAAATAAGGAAGCTTTGTCGGTATGTACCGTCTCCTTGAAATACAATCTTTCATACCACGCGGCAAGAAGCTGCGATTCAGGGTTTTGTTCCCAGGCGTACGAGAATGACTTCTTGAAAGCTTCGGGTTCTTTACGAAATATTCTCTCCAGCTCATGGGGGTTAGCCATATTCGCAATAATCAAATTGGTATTGTCCATGGGGGTACCTCCTTATTCTTCTGTGTCTTCGTCCATTTTGTATTCTAAAACATCTCCAGGCTGACAGTCCAAAGCCTTACAAATCGCCTCTAACGTAGATACGCGAATCGCTTTTGCTTTTCCATTTTTCAAAATGGAGATATTAGCCATTGTAATTCCGACTCGCTCCGAAAGTTCGGTTACACTCATTTTTCTTTTAGCCAACATCACATCAATATTAATTATAATCGCCATGTTCGTCACCTCAGACCGTCAAGTCATTTTCTGATTTGATATCAATCGCCTCTTTTAAAAGCTTTTGGAGAACAGCAGCAAAAACAGCAATCACCATGGCGGCAAAAATCATGCCCATTGCGATCAAAATGATACCTGGGGCATCGTCTCTCTCCGCAATGAGATAGAAGAGCGGCATCCCTAACACATACAAGACACTGAATGAGATTGCACAGTATTTTATTTTCTTTAAAGCTTCTACAGACAATTCCGAGAACGCTTCATTCTTGTCGATATACCTCAAAAGTTTAAAAGCCAGATACAGAGCAAAGTAAAACGGTATCGCCGTTGCAAACAAATCGATGAGCACGAGATATTTCAAGTACGTATAATCTGGATACAATTCTGCTGCATAATTCGCGATCTCCGGTACCAAGAATATGCACAATGCAAGAACTGGGATGCCAATAAGAATAACAGCCGCCTTTAAAAAGAGTGTTGTTCCTCGTTCCATATAAACTCCCTCACTTATGATTAAATTTAATATGAATTTAACATACGATTTATCGTTTTGCAATAAAAATATACCACAATTAAATATATTATTGTTTTTATATAAAAATACCCACAGCCAGAACACCTTATTTCAAAGTGTCCAGTCTATGGGTACCTAGTTGCCTTCTTGGGGGCCAATCATTTGAACCATCCCTTCTCTTTAAAACGCATAATAGCCTCAATGCGGCTACTGACATTGAGCTTATCGAGGATAACGGAAATGTAGTTACGAACGGTACCTCGTGTTATATACATATGATCAGCGATTTCCTTCGTATTTTTACCGTCGGCGATCAGGTTAAGCACTTCCTTTTCCCTCTCCGTCAAAGGATTTTCTTCATGATATGTCTCATCTACCAGCTCCGAGGCATAGATTCGCCTACCTGCCATCACACTGCGAATCGAAGTAGCCAGTTCCTCGCTTGGGCTATCTTTCAACAAATAACCGTTGGCACCCGCCTTCACAGCCCTTTCAAAATACCCATATCGGGCAAATGTAGTCAAAATGATGACCTTGCAACCCAATCCCTTGAGTTGCTCCGCCGCATCTAAACCGTTCATTACCGGCATCTCGATATCCATGACGCAAATATCTGGCTTGTGCAGTTGAACCAATTTTACAGCATCCTCGCCATTGCTTGCTTTACCAACAACCTGCATATCCTCTTCCAAATCAAGTAAGGAAGCAAGTGCGCCAAGCAGCATCCGTTGGTCCTCGGCAATTACAATTCGAATCATATCCTCACCTCTCTTTCCTCTGGTATGATCGCATTCGGTACTTTTATAACAATCGTCGTTCCCTTGTCTGAGACAATTTCCATACATCCGTTTACAAATTCAAGTCGCTCTTTCATCCCTCGCAACCCATTTCCAAGTAAAACAAGGGACTCTTTCGTCATGCCAATCCCATTGTCCCCCACCTTGATAACGAGATCGCTTTGCGAAGGCTCAATGGAGATCGAACAAGTAGTAGCACTGCTATGTTTGATAATATTCGTAATCGATTCCTTTAAACACATGCTCAACACATTTTCATTTATCAGCGAGGTGTTCGTTAACTTAGGATCCCCCTCCACAATGAGGTCGATCTCTGCAGCCTTCAAAATCTGCTTGATACGAAACATCTCATCCACTAGTCTCGTACCACGCATTTGAGTAACGATCTCTCGGACTTCCTTTAACGCACTTCTAGCTGTCTGACGGACATCATTAATTTCGATTTGTGCTTGGGTCGGATTTTTGATCATTAATTTCCCAGCCAAATCACTTTTCAAACCAATTAATGAGAGCTTCTGACCAAGTGTATCGTGTAAGTCGCGGGCGATTCTTTGACGTTCTTCGAGCTTGACCAGCTCGGAAATCCGCTTATTTGCATCCTCTAGCTGTACCTGGAGTTTTTCACTCCTGTTATGGTTGAACGTGGTGACTGGAAGAAGAATAACGCCAATGACACTGATAATAATAAAAGGAAGTTGCGTAAAAAACACGGGATTCTGGGATACCAATCCATAGTTAATTGTTACAATGGTGGTCACTAAATGTATGCAGTACATCGTGATAAACCCTGCTCGACTTTTCATCGTGCCAATAAAAAATGCTAAAAACAGAGAGAAGTACACATAACTGAATACTAAGGTCATAATAATCGAAATTACAATTTGTACACTAGTCCAAAAATACACGATCCATCCTTTAGAAACGAAGGAAAGCACGTAACAACTAAAGAATCCTATAATCATGATTGTGCCTAGTACAAATTGGTACGTGGCCGAAGAATGAAATATGAAATAAAAAGGGAGGATGTAAAAAACAACCCACACATACGGACTAAGACCGGTGTTTTTGTGAAAAATTTGATACCACTTTTGCATAGTCCGTTTATCCTCTTTTTCTCAATATAGATTTACTTATATTTTAGCATAAACATGTAATGAAGTATTTATTGCCTGTGTTAGCTCGATTTAGCGACTTTTATTTTTAATTTGTTCACCAGCAGATCTTCTTTTTCTTCCTCTAGGTGTACTTGTTTATTATTTTTATAACCGACAAATGTTTTATTACGCTCATCCCAAAGACGGAAATTTAGCGAATTCAGACTGGTGCTGATCGTTATGGTCGTTGCTTTTTGAAGCGGAGGAGTGGCATTATGCGCCTTCTCCAAATTATAATTTGGCACTTTCGGACTCAAATGATGCACATGGTGAAACCCGATATTTCCAGTTATCCATTGCAAAAGCTTAGGCAGCTTATAATAAGAGCTTCCTTCTACCGCGGCTTTCACATAACTCCACTCATCCTCGTTCTCAAAGTAGGAATCTTCAAACTGATGCTGCACATAAAACAACCAGATTCCCATCAGGCCAGCAACGAACATGATTGGAGCTTGGATCAAAACAAACGACTGCCATCCAATAGCCCAGGTCAGTAGTGCATACAAAGTAAGGATGGACACATTCGTCAAGTACGTACTCATTCTTTCCTTGCGTTTGGCACCTTTCGTATTAAAGCGATTCGTAAATAGGAACAATACGATAGGACCAAGCCCGAACATAATAAATGGATTCCGATATAACCGATACGCAATTCGGACCCATATGGAAGATGCCGCATACTCGTCGACAGTAAACACCCACATATCACCTACACCGCGTTTCTCGAGGTTACTGCTCGTTGCATGATGAATAGAATGAGCATTCTTCCATTGTTGATAAGGAAAGAGTGTGAGGATCCCGGTGATCGTACCGATGATTTCGTTCGCTCGGCGACTTTTGAAGAACGATTGATGACAGCAATCATGGAAAATGATAAAAGTCCGTATAACGAAACCGGATGCCATAATCGTAATCGGAATTGTGATCCAATAAGATATAGATAGGCTTAGATAGGCAGCAAACCACAATAGCAATAAAGGTCCTATTGTGTTGATTAGCTGTTTGATACTAGCCCTCGTATTTGATTTTTCATAAGGGGCAACCTGTTTTTTTAAGTTAGTTAGCGTGGATTGTGTCATCGTTTAGTTCCTCCTCGATATAGAACGCAGGTCTTGTTAGCGAATATCTATAGTTGTATCCTATCTTCATTATAAATACTGCTGTCCATTCGTTGCAGTCATAAACATCATATAGAGGGTATGACATTTGTCATGTAGGTTAGGGAGAATGAAACAAATTTGCTTATAACACTTTTGTGTGCTATGATTGTTGAATAAACAGCTTTGACATAAACTCACATATTGAAAAAGTGATCATTTGTGTAATGGTACCTTTTTCAATGTGTGATTTTTTTTGTTTAAAAAAGCATGTTAAATAACAATTTGGAGGTAATTATATTATGGAAACAGGAACAGTGAAATGGTTTAACGCAGAGAAAGGCTTTGGATTTATTGAAATGGAGGGCGGAAATGACGTATTCGTTCATTTCTCCGCGATTCAAGGGGATGGCTTCAAATCATTGGACGAAGGTCAACGCGTTCAATTTAACGTAGCTCAAGGCAACCGCGGTCCTCAAGCTGAAAATGTAGTAAAACTGTAAATCACAGTAAACTGTCCTTAACAAGTGTTAAGGACAGTTTTTTTTATTATAAGGAGGAGAAAAGGATGTACTTTCGAAGAAAATCAGATGAGGATCTCATTCAGGAAAACACGAAAGTCTGGGCATGTAATACCGAAGATTGTAAGGGGTGGATTCGGGACAATTTTTCGTTTGAATACGTCCCAACTTGCCACGTCTGCCATTCTCCCATGATCAGTAGCTTGAAAATGCTCCCTATCATTTCTAACTCCAATATAAATATGAAGGCTCTTCATAAAGGCAGACTGATCTCCTAGGCGGTTTATAGCATGCATAAAAAGAAGCCGCCAATGCGCGGCTTCTTTCTTTAAAGCTCTTATCAGAATCAAACCATAAACCTATACCCCGATCCCCACACCGTTCCTATGTACTGGGGTTTCGATGGGAGTTCCTCGATCTTCTCTCTGATTCTAGCAATATGAACGGTGACCGTAGAAGCGTCGCTCATCGCATCCATTCCCCAGATCCGCTCGAACAACTCTTCCTTCCCAAATACCCGATTAGGAAATTGCGCAAGAAACAGCAGCAGGTCAAATTCCTTCTGGGCCAGAACGACTTCATTTCCGTTCACAAAAACGCGTCTGGCATCCTTTTGAAGCTCAAGGCCCCGGATCTGGAGCGTGCTTCCTTCCGTTCCTTTTCCAAACCGCTCTTTCATCCGCTCGAACTTTTTCAGATGGGCACCAACCCGTGCAACTAGCTCACCCGAGCTGAACGGCTTCGTAATATAATCGTCCGCACCGAGGCCTAAACCGTTAATTTTATAAATTTCCTCTGCCCTCGCCGATACCAATAGCACGGGAATATCATCCTGCTCACGTATGGTTCGCAACACTTCGAAGCCATCCATATCTGGCAGCATGATATCTAAGATAATCAGCTCAAACGTTTCCTCTTTGAGCGCTCTCAAACCAGCTGAGCCGTTGTTCACCATCTTCACGGAATAACCGCTGAGCTCAAGGTAATCCCTTTGCAGATTGGCAATACTTTGGTCATCTTCGACAATCAAAATTCTTTTCATCATAACCTCCAGACCTGTTTAGAACTTTTTCAGAGATATCATGATCCCGGTTCCCTCACCTACCGTGCTTTTAGCCCATATTTTCCCGTCGTGCCCCTCGATGATTTGCTTAGCTATCGCTAGACCTAGTCCACTGCCGCTCTTTCTTGAAGGGTCTACCTGATAAAATCGTTCAAATATGAAGGGAAGCTTGTCCTCGGGTATGCCTTTTCCATTGTCCTTAATTTCAATAATAGCTGACGTTCTAGTTTCCCTGAGTATAATATCAATCTTTCCATTTGCCTTTTCTGCATACGTCATCGCATTATCCAGAATGTTTTGAACAACCCTTTTTAATCGTTCACGATCAATTAATACTTGGACAGGCTCTACTAATTCATTTATTAACGCTAAGGATAAATTAGCCTTTTCACATTCATATTTATGGTCCGCAACGCAATCCTCGAAATAACTCGCCAAATCACTATTTTCAAAATGGTAAGGGAGCTGGTTCAAATCGAGCTTTGAATATAAAAGGAGATCATCGATCATCGCATTGACCAAAATAGCTTTGGACCTTGCGGTTTCCAGATACTCCTCCATTTTCTCAGGCGTGTTGGCTACCCCATCGATAATGCCTTCGATATATCCTTTGATGGAAGTCACTGGCGTCTTTAAGTCATGAGAAATACTTGAAACTAAAAATTTTCGGTTATCATCATATTTTTGCTGTACATAGACAGACTCCTTCAGCTTGATCCGCATTAACTCCAAGGTTCGGCCTAATTCCCGAATTTCACCTTCGCCCTCTTCGGAAATCTCGCCGCTAAGATCGCCTTCCCTGATTTTTATCGCGGCGTCCTTTAATCTAGAAATCGGTAAAATAATACCACTTGAGAACTTATACGAAATCCAAGCATTCATGAGCAAAAAAACAACCGTAAAAAAACTGACCGTAAAGATGCCAATCAGCACATATAAGCTTGTTTTTACCTTGATCGGTGCAAGCAGCAGTAGAATACCCCTATCGCCGGACGGCAGCTTGTAATCCGCTCGGTTAAACATATACGTTCGGCCATCCAGCTCTATCTCATCTCGATTCGACCCGCTGGAAAGCATTAGGCTTTTCTCGATATCGATCTTATTAAAATTGTGAGTAGCGTACAGAACCTCTCTACCCACTAGAATCATTGCACTGGCACCCAAAACGTCCACGCGATATAAGAGCTCTTGTTGATATGTCTTATCCAAGAGTTCTTCGAACCTCAAGGTCTGCGCCTCTCTTCCGATCTCACTCATCGCTGCCTTGACCTCGAACGCTTGTTGAAACGCCTTCATATCGACTTCGCGGCCAAACACTTTCGTATACGCAGCAACAAAAATAATGACGGCCAGGATCGTCAAACCAATGGATAGCAGCACAGCCAGCATGTTCATCGTGAAAAAACGTTTCGTTAAGTGCATGTAGATTCCTTTCTAAATGTCCTTGTTGTCAAACAAGTAATACCCTGTCGTAAATAACATGATACCACAACCGGACATGATTAGAATCTGGCGGAATATTTTAAAGAAATTGATCGATTCAGAGATCCAGAGGGTATACCAGTCGAACATCGACGTGATAAAAAAACTCGAATAAGAGGAGAAAACAATGCCCAGAAAATTAAAGCCAATAAACACAAGAATGGAGAGGAAAAATACGGCTAGTCCGCCCTGAATCATATTGGATAACAGCACGACGATAAGCGCAAACACAAAGATAGGAAAGAAAGTTAAACCATAGGACACAATGACCTTTACAATCCCAAGCAGGCTGGCGGACGAAGGGTTAAATATAAATCCAGCAATAAGTGATAGTACCATAATGAACAGTAGGTTCCCAGCTATAAATAGCGCTAAATTCAAAACTTTTGCACTAAAAACACCGAATCTGGAGACTGGTCTTAGCAGTGTTATTTTCATCGTATTCGATGCGGATTCTCCGTTAAACATATCGATCGCTACAAAAATAGCAAACAGCGGTAAAAGCGTATACGCAATAAACGACAGTACAGCTATGGGAAATTCAACACTGCCCACAACTCGTAATCCAAGTCCATGCTTGATCGTGGTTACTGCAATTTGGCCGATGATGACCGCAAGAATGGACAATATCGCGGCTGCCATGATTTTTTTCTTTTTCAGCAGCTTCACGGCTTCATTCATAAACGCAGCTTTAAACCCTACCATTCCTGTCCACCTCACTAACAAAATAATTCTCAAGCGACGAATAATCAGACAATATATGTTTGGTGTATGCTACGTTGACCAGTTTGCCTCCGTAAATGATTCCGATTCTTGAGCACGTTAATTCCACATCGTGAATCAAGTGGCTGGAAATAAAAAAAGTCGTGCCTTCCTGGGAAAGTTGTTTGATCAACTTCCTCATCTCCAGCATCCCCTCTACATCCAATCCGTTTAAAGGCTCGTCCAAAATTAACAATTTCGGTCTCGATAGAATCGCCGCTGCTATCCCCAGTCTTTGTTTCATCCCGAGGGAAAACTTTTGTGATTTCTCATTTTTATATTTCAGCATCCCCGTGATTTCAAGACATTCATCAATTCTTCGCTGATCAACCTCAGGATAGAACCTCGCAAACACTTTCAGATTGTCATTTGCCGTCAAATAAGGATAAGATTCCGCTGTTTCAATCAGACAGCCAACATGTTTCATCGCATTGACATAGTCTTCTGAGACGCTCGCTCCGAAAATCTTCACATCGCCTCGATCCGGCTTCATAAGTCCTGTGATCATCTTCATGGCTGTGGTCTTTCCTGCACCATTGGGTCCTAGAAAACCGAAGATATCCCCTTGATCTACATCTAAGTTCAACTCACTGATACCCCGGCCATTCTTAAATGACTTCGTTAAACCTTTAATTTCAATCGCCTTGACTGTCAATTCATCATCTCCCTAAAAATGTTCAGGAAGCTGCTATCCGCAGCCTCCTGAGAATCATTTCTATTCAAATACGCGTCTAAATTCGCCATCATAATATGGTTTCGAGCTAGATTTCCACGAGTTTTTATCAATGACTTCTATTTCCATTTCTAAATTCACCTTGCCAGCAGAGTTTGGACGAATCATTCCGTTTTTCTGTTCACCCTTCGCATCTGTGTAAGTAAAAGTTGAAGATGTCGCCGGATTGTATTCAAAGTTAAATGCATCCTTGTTTGGATACTCGCTCTCAAAACTAGGAAAAACGGTTTCTGAATACTTGCCTGTCACTTTATCGCCGTCTACGCTTGTGATTTCAAGCGTTCTCTCGCCAATCTTCACGAACTTACCATCTTTGTCCATAATGATATCATTTGTATAGGTTCCCACATATTTACTGCTGAATCCGTTTGAACGACTGACTTTCTCAACCTTGGCAACTGATAGGTCAGGCATCGTAATCTTCGTAGTGCCAATCTCAGAAAGCTTTACCATGATATTTAGGTTCAAGTCATGCTGAACACCATTTTTATCTTTTCCTGACAGCGTGACATCACCCGTCAGATTTTCCAGATAGCCGGCTTTATTTTCAGTGGCCGTACCTACAACCTTTTTCACAAAAATATCGCTCTCGATGTCCGGTAAATCTCTCTGATCATCCAGCATCTGCTTGATACCAAAGGAGGTGACAGCATTTACGATGGCTGGCACTTGTGCCTCGGACAAACTTCCCGAAAACACTTTGCCGCCATCCGTCCCTTCCTCTACTTGTACATAATCTTTCAAAGAGCCAACCACAGCGTCAACAATCTTCTCTACCTCTGCAGCTCCATTTTCTTTAAAAGGGTTTCTGAATTCATTTGGACCTTTAAGGTCACGGTGCATAGCAGCCGGATTTTCAAATACGTAATATGTATTATCCAATCCGTTTTTATTAATGGATTGCTGCTTGTCGGTATACGAGTAATTGGATGTGGTTTCACCCTTCGCGTTTTTTGTCGTCTCGGTGTTCTCTGACAACTGGTTTACCGTATCCAATTTCGAGAACAAGGAAGATTGAATCAAGGTTTGATCATTATCTTTCAATGTATACAGCGTCTCGACCGTAAAGTTGTTCAGGCCATTTTCCATCAGTGCAGCCGTGTTTTTGGCTGAATCCTTCAACCGGTCATACCCAGATCCAAGCAGCGCATCAGCGAATGCGGTCGATACAAACAGACAGGCTCCAAGCGTAAATGAAAGCACAGTCATTGATTTTTTGCTAAGTTTCATCTCTTTGCTCCTTTTAACACAATTTTCGGGAAACGTTTCCTTACTTTTATTCTAATACAGGCTTATTGAATCCATATGAATGGATTATTAACAAAGTATTAACTCTTTACAGGTTAACCATCGGTTTGTCCCAGGAAATGAAGTAACGGTGAAACACAGTATTGTGATTCCAATATTTCTCCATTGCTATTTCACTCCCCAACACTCCAGCCTCTCCATATAGACACTTTAATTCTAATAAAAGTTCGAAAATGTTAGTTCGATAGTCTTTTGTCCGACACCTCTTTGGTTTGTCTTACATACTTTGTATTATCTTTAAATTCTATAATCTTTCTGGTATTGATGTAAAATACTGTAATTAATCAATTCGAATACGATACAACGTATTTCATTGAACTATAAAAACTAGCTAATTCAACCTTATAAATATTAAAAAAGACCTTCCAGCTGGAAGATCTTTTTGATCACTATATTTCAACCGTATAAGTTAGCTCGTAATCAAAACGCCCTCTACAAAAATTTTCTTGGTGACCCTCACATTTAAATGAAATACTTTGAACGTTATCCACTACATTCACAAGTGAACTACCCCCTGGTATCGAATCTGTATAGGATCCCTTTCCATCCGAATAGGTCACGGTGAAGTACAACGTACAGTCGGGACAATCGTTTGAGATGCTCCACAGTAACGTATTTTTTTTCAACAACGTACCGAAAATGAAATGAGTATTCCCGTCACATTTACTCGAAATCGGAAGGCAATTCGAATGATGTCTAACCAATGGTCCTATTTTACACGGAACATGTGAACATTTGTCATAACAAGAACAAGATTTTGTCATTTTTCATCACCTCTATTTTCCCATCAAGACTCCTTGTCTGATATATAGTACTGACTTTTCCTGCCTTTAGCGCATGTCATATATACTAAGCTATTAGCCTTTTTCTCTCACTGTTATTTAAGGCGATTGACTATATATACAAAAATTGTATCTATGACCTGGTCCAATAAAACCAAGACTACGTACTATATAGAACATGTATCTAATTTGGATTAAAGGAGGGGTTGTTTTGGATGATGAAAAACTGGCAGAAAAAGCGAAGTTGAAAAATAAAACCAATATTCGGATAGATAATAAAATTAACAACCATCAAGTAACAATTATTAAAGAAAAATGCGATGATGGAATGGGAAAAGGGAAAAAATGTCCGGTAGTAAGGAAACCGAAGGGGAAGATCAGAAAACGATTAATTGAGATTCATAGGTGTGTTCCAATTCAACTTAAGTGCGATGGAACTTCGCCTTCGTCGTTTAAACCAGTTTTTGTGTCAGCAACATCAGGTTCCATCATTAAGCATCCGTCTGGAACTCTTACCATTACTAATACTAGTGATGAATGTACAATGGAAGTATCAATAAATAGGATAATTGGTGATCATGGTACGGTACAAGTCGGACCTAGTTCATCGTTTACTGCAACAGTCTCGAATTTAAAAAGCGTAGAAATACTTTGCACAGGCTCATCTAATTCAAAATGTACAGGTGCGATAAATTTAGATTTGTTCTTCATTGTTGAGTTCTAACCTGAAGATGAAGGAAGTGGAATAGCACAGTCTCTAATTTTCCTTGGTGCATACGTGGATATGGTATGTAGTTTTTCTATTTGGAGGGATAATCATGATTATTTAAATTGTAAGGATTATCTCCCCAAGATCACTTGCTGCGAATTAATCAACGAGAAGTGATCACACTTTCATTAACGATAAAGAGAAGCATTTATATTCCCTCGTCGGTCGTAAATCCATTGATCCTGTGTTTCTCATGAAAATAATGTAGAATTTATAAACGGGGCATCCGTATCGCTACGGATCACTGCCTCTTTTCGGTGTTGGAGCTAACAAGTAAGGGATTTTCACAGAACTTCATCCTTAAAATCTCGCCGCCAGTATTCGCATCAATATCGTAATAACTTTTTTCTAAACATTATTATCTAGTAGTGTTTAACACACACTTGTTCTATTGGACGGACATATACTAGATTAATAAAGCTAGAAAGGAGGTATCATTTTGATGCGATCAGATTCCTATTTGATTTGTAAAAAGTACCTCAATCGAGAAGTCATGATACAAACGACACATGGCACTTACAAAGGAACCATTGTGAAAGTGGACGGCAATAAGGTTTATCTCAAACAATCCCGAAATGGAAAGAAAGCGCATATCTCATTCCTGCCTTTCATCCTCCCTTTAGTTCTGTTTGATCTCTTAGCTATCGTTCTCTTGGATTCCAGACAATTCTCTCCTTTCAGATTCTTCTAATAAATCGCAGACTAAAAAAATGACCGCCACATTCCAAGATGTGATGGTCATTTTCGATTCCAGTAGTTACAAGCCTTTAAGCACTTTTTTATCCAATTTCCCTAAAGGTGTATAGGGCAACTGATCAACGAAGCAGACTTCTTTGGGCAGCTGGAATCGTGCTAGTCTGGGGCGCAGCCATTCCAAAAGTTCTTCTTGGGTAGTTTCCGCTTGAGGAAACAAAAGCACAAAAGCTTTCAACCGTTGTCCAAAATGCTCGTCGGAGACCCCGATGACGGCTGCATCCTCTACTAGCGGATGTGTGAACAAGATTTGTTCCACTTCAAAAGGATAGACATTTTCCCCTGCCGAGACAATCATACTGTCCGCTCTCCCGCACAAAAAGTAATACCCCTTCTCATCTCGATAACCCAAATCACTGGTTTCGATCCATGCATGCGTCTTATTTCTCATGGACCATCTGTTTTTCATACACAATTGACCTACGCTACCGATGTCCACTTCTTTCTTCTGATCATCCATGACTCTTAAAATGACACCATCAATCTTTCTACCGATCGTCTGTGCGGAGTAAGTCAGATCCTGCGGATCGGCGATGATATTCAAGCCCGCTTCCGAAGTACCGTACAGATTGTATAACACGTCCCCCAATTGGCTCAAAGTCTCTTTGACCAGCTTGGGATTAAGCTCTGCACCCCCTGAAGCTATACAGGAAAGTGATTTCAAATCGTCTTCCGTATTGGTCTTTAACATTTTATGCAACATTAAGGGGACAACCGTTACGATATCAACCTGATGCTCACGGATTAGTCGGCAGGCTTTCTCTGCATGGAATCCACGATGAATGACTACTTTTTTTCCCAAAGCGCAGAAGAGGAGCAGCACGGCTACGCCATAACCGTGATAAATAGGTGTCGCAATGTAGGCCGTATGCTTATCCAAAATTTTTAATCGCGTAAGGAATGCCGAAAAAGGATCCAAATAATTGAATAGCGAAGGTTTATGCGCCGCTTCTTTAGCTTTTCCTGTGGTTCCACCTGTTAGCAGAACTAGTTTCCCAGAAGAAGCTCGGTATACCTTTTGTTTTTCACACTTGGTTGTAACAGATAAATGATTTATCGCCGCAAATGTATGATGATAGCTCAACAATCTGGCATTCTTGTACGTAGTTTGTTCAAGTACGGAGCTTAGTTCGTCGTCATAGACCAAGAGGTGGAAAGTATGGCTCTCCAGAATGGCATTCAATTGACCCTTGCTCATTTCCGCATTCAATAGATACATATCCGCACCCGTAAATGAAACCGCGAAAATAGCTTTCACTAAAGAAGCATGGTTCTTGCACATGAAGCCCACTTTCTTGCCGCCCGCAAGCTGGTACTTCATCTTCAATATGGCCGCAAGCTCTTCGGATTGGGCAAACAATTGGTTGTAGGTTAGGGTGTCCTGCTCATCTACTAAAGCGATTTTGCCCCCGTAGGTGCGAGCTGCAAACCTCAATAGAGCCAGCAGATTGATGCCAGAGGTATAGATCGCACAAGCTAACCGGAACATCGCTGCCACAGAGAGCAGTCTGATTTTATATAAAACATAGATCAGCTTAAACATCCTCATGGCCGTTACCCTTTTTCCCTAGCATGCTTGGCATAACAACTTCCCAATATCTTCTGAAAATGACGGAAGCCAGCTGTCCGAAGATCAACCACCATGGTCTGAACGTCCTTCTTTGGGTATAGATGGCCTTACCAATCATCTTAGCAACGTGCTGCGGGGACATGGCGGGCAATTCACGATACGCTGCCGTTGGCAGAATCATGGGTGTTCGAACTAGCGGAAGATAGATCGCGGTCGTGGCGATCCCCATCCTGTTCAGCTCGGGAGCGGCAGACCGAAACCAAGTGTCAAACGCAATCTTCGATGCCTGATACGCTGCCCAATGAGGCAAGGGAAGCAACATCGTATTAACGGTAGATACGTTGACGATGTGCCCGCGCTTTTTTTCAAGTAGTGGAAGGGTAGACAAAAGCAGTTGAACGGGGGCGAAATAATTAATCGCCATCGTGCGAGTAAAATCGTGATAGCGGTCCAGCGACTGCCTAATTGAACGCTTGATCGAATGCCCCGCATTGCTGATGACGATATCGAGCCCATCCGGAAGCTGATGGAGAAAGCTCAGCAGTCCTTCCATGTCTTGCGGATCTCGAAGATCCGCGGGGAACACACTTACGCGGGCTACTCTCGTTTCGATGTCACTTTTCATGGAAAATAGCTTTTCCTCTCGTCTAGCCACCAATATCAGATGAACCTTGCTATCAGACAGTAGATAAGCAAGCTGTTCGCCAATGCCAGAACTGGCACCCGTTATAAGAACCGTCTTTCCTGCTAGCTGGTTCTCCAGCTTCAGTCTATTCAAGGACGTCGGCGGAAATAAAAGGAATTCGAGAAGGGTTTTCGTCTGCATGAGGCCTCCTCTTAAACCAATGTCAAAACCGTTACTTCAGGACGACACATAAACCGAATGGGACGTACCGATACACCGATACCTCTATTCGTATAGAGGGTAAGCGACTTATTACGCCCTACATGATATAGTCCAGATGGGTATTTGACCCCATAGGGCACAGAAGCCAGCGGTCCGATAAACGGAAGTCTCACTTGACCCCCGTGGGAATGCCCTGAGAGTTGCAAATGGACGGCTTCTGCGGAAGCAATATCGGCAAAGTCAGGTGCATGGGACAGCAGGAGTACCCACTCTTCTTTTTTCACCGACTGCATAGCAGCTTTAAGATTAGGAACTCCCTCCCACATATCTTCTACACCAGTGATCCATATCGATTGGTTGCTTTTCTGGATCCGCATCCCCTTATTACGCAGGCAGTGAAAGCCACCACCCTCTAAAACATCCGCTACTTCATCCGCATCTGCGTAGTAATCATGATTACCGAGCACCGCATAACAGCCGTATGTCGCTGTGATCGAACGCAGAACATCTCGGATTGCTTGACCAGAGGTACCCATCGCATAATCGACTAGATCGCCTGTAAAGCATACGATATCCGGTTTTTCCGCTTGAATGACCTGAGCTACGTTAGTTAATTGCTCTACATCCAAATGGAAGCCAAAATGCAGATCACTGAATTGCACGATTCGCAGTCCCTTGAATGCCTCCGGCAGTGTAGGAAACGGCAGCGATATACGTTCAACTTGTAACCATCGGGGCTCTAGCCAAGTGGCATAGCCATAACTTAATGGGGGGACTGATAGTAAAGCGCCACCTAACAGAAGGCCCTTTTTCAAAAAGGAACGACGATTCATTTTCTCCATATTTTTCATACAACTATCATATAACAAGACGGGTGCATGTTGCTATTTTCAGCACATGTCATTCATAGAAGATTTAAGAAAAAAATTCCTACTGAGTGCAACAAATCTTCACTTCCATCCGTTTAGTAGGTACAGATAATAGTAATGGAAACCTATACTAACTAAGCAAAGGATGAGATAGATGAAGAAAAAGGTTTTGGCCGCCGGCCTCCTAATCACCGCGATACTCTTAACCTCCGCTTTTACTCCTGTGACCACGAATGCGGGTCAGGGAACCACGGTCAAACTCGAGGGCCAGCCGATCACGTTCTCGTTGCAGCCTCGCATGATGGACGGTGTTCTGATGGCGTCTGTTCGCGATCTTGCAAACGCTTTAGACATGGACGTCACTTGGCAAGAAGCTGAACGTACTGCCGTTATTACTGGCAATGGGTATGAGCTTAAATTACCCATAAATTCGGACTTTGCTTACGTAAACGGAAAAGCAATCACTATGTCAGGCATCACGCAAATCGTGGATGACTCTCTTTACGTACCGCTGCGCTTCTTTATGGAAAGCGCCAATCATGTTGTCCGTTGGGACTCAGCAACGAGCTCCGTAAACATTACGAAGCAGGCTGACAGCTTGCCGGTTGTGGGCACCTATGACCACTTGGTCACATTGTTGACGCAGAATGAAAGCAACGGGATGCTCACTGGCGTCTTTATGGCAAAAGAATCCAAGTCCGAATCCTCAAGCACCGCTTCAGCTCCAGCTACCGCCGGCAGTGCTGGTGTCGCAGCCCAAGATTCAGCCAAGTCAGTGGTGGCACCCGAATACTCCGGAACGAACGTACAAGTTCAGGGTGTCGATGAATCGGACGTCGTGAAGACAGATGGAACGTACATTTATACCGTGAATAAGCAACGTATCGTCGTCACTGCAGCTTATCCCGCGGACCAAATGAAAGTACTGAGTATCCTTGATTTCCCTACAACGCAAGACACGCAGTTCCAACCAAGTGAAATCTACGTGGATGACAAGCATCTGATCGTGATCGGGCAATCCTATCAGAACTTTAAACCAGTGCCTTACAACGATTCACCAAGCATCGGTATAACGGAAAAGAGAATGATCATGCCTATGAGATCGCAGGCAACTACGAAGGTCATGGTTTACGATCTCACGGATCGGAGTAACTTGAAGCTTATTAAAGATGCTGAGCTTGAAGGAAACTACATGTCTTCTCGCAAAATCGGGTCATCTCTTTATTTTATTGCCAATAAGTATGTCAATTACTATCAATACCGAGAAATGGCTAATATGGAAGGCGCGCAAAAAGAGCTAGCCCCATCTTACCGGGATTCCTCGGCGGGCGATTCCTTCACTTCGGTTCCGTTAGATCAGATCTATTATTTGCCCAAAGCGCTAGAGCCCAATTATATCCTCATCGGAGGCATAAACCTGAATGATCTGACGCAGACAATGAATGTCACGTCGTACCTCGGATCGGGGCAGAATGTGTACGCCTCTGAAGAAAACTTATATGTAGCGGCGACGAAATATGAAGATCAGCAACAGGAAACGATTCTCTATCAATTCGGGCTGAACACTGGAAAAGCCGTGTATACGAATACGGGCAAGGTGCCTGGACATCTGCTCAATCAATTCTCCATGGATGAGCATAACGGTCACCTCCGACTTGCTACGACAACAGGGGAAATCTGGCGGACAGATGAGGGGATATCGAAAAACCATGTCTACATCCTTGACGCGAACCTGAAAGTGGAAGGCAAGATCGAAAATATCGCGCCAGGTGAGCGCATCTACTCCACCCGCTTCATGGGTGACCGTGCTTACATGGTTACTTTTAAAAACACGGATCCGCTGTTTGTCATGGATTTAAAAGACCCTGCTGCACCCAAATTATTAGGGGCATTAAAGATTCCTGGATACAGCAATTATCTTCATCCGTATGATGAAAATCATATTATTGGCTTCGGGAAAGATACGATCGAGGTGGATAACAAAAACGCGCTAGGCGCACAATCCATCGCCTATTACCAAGGCATGAAAGTAGCGTTGTTCGATGTATCCGATGTGAACAATCCGAAGGAGAAATTTACTGAAATGATCGGGGATCGTGGAACGGATTCCGAGCTGCTGTACAATCATCGTGCGTTGCTCTTCTCCAAGGAGAAAAATCTACTTTCCTTCCCGGTTACTGTGATGAAAATCGATCCGAATCAGACGGCAAATAATCCGAAGAATGTGGCTGCATACGGAAGCTTTGCTTTCCAGGGGGCGTACGTCTACAACCTTGATTTGGAAAAAGGCTTCCAATTCCGCGGCGGCATCACCCATCTCTCGCAGGAAGAGCTGCAAAAAGCCGGCCAATACTATTATGCCGGTGACAAACAGGTACAGCGCGTTCTCTATATTGGCGATACGCTGTATACCGTCTCGAACGGTTTAATCAAAGCGAACGACCTCAGCACGCTACAGGAAAAGAATGCGGTCGTCATTCCGTAAGACCTAGATGAGTGGACCAAAAGTGGCCGCTTGGCGGCTGAATAATACTTTCTGCGTCTTAAGCAAAAGGGCTAAACCGTCCTCGGGAAGTCACGATCTAACAAATAAGATGCGAATATGCATCTTTTTCCACTAGAGAAGTCGCGATCTACAGTAAAGATGCAAATATACATCTTTTTAAACTATTTATCTATTTTGTGGAATTCTGAAGAAAAAAAGATGTATTTTTGCAGTTTTCTGCTCAAATCTGGATGCTTGATGGGCATAAAATCAGGGATCCCAAATCCAAAATATACATTCTGGTTTATTTAGAAAGGCCTCGATTCCAAAAAAATTGGATCGAGGCTTTTCGTTTGGCTGGGGCCGGCTTACATGGCTAAAACCTCTTTCAAATAGGTGGCCAACGAGTCGAGTTGATTCCCCACGGAATGATTGGTTTGCTTCTCGGCAGCCTGCGCGGCTGGCACCATCGAAAGCTGGGCAGCAACCACACTCTTCGTTGGATTTTCCCCGATCAAATGGACTAACCCCTGTGAGACAGCTTGGATGTACTCACTTTTTTTACCTTGCATAATAAGATCAAAGGTATTCTCCAGAAGGGAAGGCTCCACTTCAATCGCTATTCCCTTCCTTTTGGCGTAGGCTGCTAATTGATTCATCGTTCCTTGCACTGTGTTCGGATTCGTAAATACAATGATGGCGGGCTGATTCATCTGACAGATATCTTCGAACAGTGGGTCATCAATTAAGATGATCGGGATCGGAAAGCGATGTATTTCTTCATCATATATGGCTGTAAAAAAAGTACATGTAATTAAAATCGCGTCCACATGGCATTTGGCTATCCAATCCAGTGTTTCAAGTACTTTCTTTTGGACAATTTCAGTAGTGAAATCCGCATCCATCTTGATTCGATCCAGACCTGGATCTACAAAATGAATGAGTTCAACATCCAAATTACGCAGGGCATTTTCAATATGTTCAATATTGGAATAATGGGCATGAAAGCAGCCAATTCTTTTCATCGTTATTCTCCTAAAATGTACGTTTTCAAGAAGACGTTGCGAAACTTCCCTTGCGGGTCACATTGAAGCAGCAATTGCTGAAAGTCTGGCAGCTTCTCGTAGAGTGATTGCAAACGGGCTGGTTGCATCGTAAACAGCTTGCCCCAATGTGGTCGAGCCTGGAAGGGCTCAAGTTGTTGTTCAATGATGGGCAGCACCTGCCTAACGGCCTCCCAATTCGGTTTCCACGTAAAATGGATAGCAACCGACTGCTGCATGTAGCAGGGACTCATCCACAAATCGTCTTCGTCAATTGTACGTATCTCAGAAACATACAGCAGTGGCGCTATCAGCTCCTTGATGCTGCCCAAAGCACACAATGCCTCGTAAGCATGATGACGCGGCACAAAATACTCGCTTTGCAATTCTTCGCCCGCACTTGGGGTAAAATCCATCCGAAAGTGCGGCATCCGTTCGTGCCATGGTCCTGGGATTCCCATCTGTTCACTGCAATTCACGGCTTTGTGACCTGGCACCGGGTGACGATGCATGTCGGCTAGTCTTGCTCCGAAAAATGCAGGTTCCACCTGCTCGAAGATGGAGGTAGGGTCCATCATTTTCCGCTTCAGCCACAATTGATTGAATCTCGATTCCTTCCAGTCCGTGAACAGGCTGACACTATAGCCGCTAGAGAAAATATCATCGAAGTGGTCTTCAAGCTGCGCCACTGGCAGGTTGTCGTATACGTACTGTCTCATCTGAAAGGATGGGACGACATCCAACGTGATTTTCGTAACTACGCCTAGTCCGCCTAGTCCAACGGCTGATCCGGCAAGGAGCCCGTCTTGATGCTCGCGGGAGAACATAGCGATACTTCCGTCTGCTTTAACGACTTCCATTGCATGAACCGCTGTCGCTAGATTGCCATTCCGATCTCCAGAACCATGAGTAGCGGTTGCGCATGCACCAGCAACGGTAATATGAGGCAGCGATGCCAAATTGTGCAGCGCATAACCATTCGCGTGAAGATAATGTCCCAGCTCTCCATAGCGAATGCCTGCTTCAACCGTTACTCTATTGTGCGTTCTGTCGAGCGCGATCACGCGATTGAGGTTCTGAAGCGAGATCAAGCTTTCGGTACAATCGGCGATGCCATTAAACGAATGGCGCGTGCCAAGAACCTTGATTTGACTGCTGCGAGCTACCAAATCCTGTACTTCTTCCACGTTCGTGGGAACATGAAATGTTGAGGCGCTGTATGTATAATTGCCAGCCCAGTTCCGATTATTTAACATCCATATCCCACTCCTTTCGTGTATATTTATTTTATCATAACTAGACATGGGCATTGGAATTTCATGAATTACACATAGCAAATAGCTTGCCGATAAATCGGCAAGCTATTAACGCACATCCTTACGCTTCATGCTGTAAGTCGTATTCCACTTCTTTTTTGATTTTATTTGGCAGCATTTTCGGCTTACTACTGAACCACTTGGTATACACGTCTTCATAAGTCCCGTCTTTGGACACATTTTGGAGCGCTTCGTTGATCCTTCCGATGTACTTGTTTTTCTTTTTAGCTAGAACAGCAAGGCTTTCTTTGTTGAACGGCTCTCCTACTATTTTTACATTTCCTTGCCCTGTATTTTTGATGAAATCTTGCGCGTTGCGTTCCTCGACGATAACTGCGTCCGCAGTATGATTTTTTATTTCGTCGTAGGCATCTGAGATTCTTGAATAACTATGGATTTTCACTCCTGGAATTTCACTTGCGTAGTAATACCCCGTAGATCCGTTTTCGGTGGCTATCACTTTTTGGGCCAAGTCATCTTTACCTTTGATAACCCCGTTCTCCGAAGCGGTAAGAATCACCAAATTTGTTTGAAAATAAGGATCGGAATAGTCAAGATCATTACTGCGTGCATCCGAAATGGTCTTCCCCGCGATGGCCAAATCGATTTTGCCGGATCTTAAGCCTTTATTCAATTCACCCATTTCCATTGGAACTAATTCATATTTAATTTTCGACTTTTTAGCGATTGCTTGCCATAAGTCCACCTCAAAGCCTTTCTTCTCTCCCCCTTCAGTAAATGTATAGGGGCGGAAATTCTCTTCGATGCCGACTTTGACCGTTTTATTCTGTCCGCATCCTGAAGCAATCAGGACTACCAACAGGGGGATTAACAGGACGATTCCTCGTTTGCTTCTAACGCCATCATTCATTGCTTCAATACCCTCCTCATTAGGTAAACAGAGGTATTATTTGTAAATAGTTAGATGGTTATACAGTTACTTCGCTCGGCTTAAGTATTTTACAATTTCTTCACTTTTAAATATAATTGAATGATTATATAATGATCTATAGATAAGAAAAGGAGTGTGTAATTGGGATGGAAATAGATAAGTTATCCGATGTGTTCAAGCTCCTAGGCGATAAAATGCGACTGACGATACTTTCTCTGCTCAATGAGCGTGAGCTTTGTGTGTATGAGATTGTTGAGATCTTGCAAACGAGCCAACCGAATGTGAGTCAACATATGCGAAAGCTCAAAGACGGTGGTTTAGTGAAAGAAACCAAAAAGGGACAATGGGTATTCTATTCATTAAACATCAGCGATAAACCCTTCTTACAAGATCTATTTCAACACTTGCCTTCCCAAAAAGAAAAAGTGAATGCGACATCTTGTGAACAGCTTAATTGTTGCGATTAGTAAGAGGAGGATCCGATGGTATTTCTAGCAGTCTTTATTTTCTTACTCACATTAACATTTGTAATTTGGCAGCCTAAAGGGTTAAATATTGGCTGGTCCGCTTCGGCAGGAGCCCTGCTAGCACTCATTTGCCAAGTGGTATCTCTTCATGATGTCGTGATTGTGACAGGCATGGTGTGGAATGCTACGCTAGCTTTTGTCGCCATCATCCTGATCTCACTCATCCTTGATGGGATCGGTTTTTTCGAATGGTGTGCCTTACATATGGCACGTATGGCCAAAGGTAACGGGAGAACCATGTTTATCTATGTCATCCTGCTCGGAGCAGCCGTTGCAGCCCTTTTTGCGAATGACGGAGCCGCACTGATCTTAACCCCCATTGTTCTAGCGATGGTTCGAGCGCTGAAATTCCCAGACAAAATGATCCTGCCCTTCATTATGGCAAGCGGTTTTATCGCGGATACAACCTCACTTCCTTTTGTCGTCAGTAATTTGGTAAACATCGTCTCTGCTGATTTCTTTGGTATTGATTTCGTAACCTATGCAAGCCGAATGTTCGTCACGAGTTTAGTTTCATTAGGGGCCAGCTTGCTTGTTCTCTTCCTATTTTTCCGAAAAGACATTCCGCGAAATTACGATATGGCTCAGTTGAAGCGTCCATCCGAAGCGATCAAGGACCTCAAACTTTTTCGTCTATCGTGGGTGATACTCGGTGCTCTGTTAGTCGCTTACCTAATTAGTGGATTTATTGAGATCCCCGTTTCTATCCTTGCCGGTATCGCGGCACTAGTGTTTATTCTTTTTGCCCGTGCTAGCAAAGCTATTGAAACCAAACGAGTAATTCAAGACGCACCGTGGGCTGTCGTGATTTTCTCGATCGGGATGTACGTTGTCGTTTACGGGTTGAAAAATGTCGGTCTGACCGATGCCCTAGGAAGCTTGATCGAGCAACTAGCTGATCACGGATTGTTTGTTTCCACCGTTGGAATGGGGTTTCTAGCGGCTATTCTCTCCTCTGTCATGAATAACATGCCGACGGTTATGATCAATGCGCTTGCTATCCAAGGGACTGGGACGGATGGGATGATCCGTGAGGCTTTGATCTATGCCAATGTGATTGGATCCGATTTGGGGCCTAAAATCACGCCAATTGGCTCATTGGCCACACTGTTATGGCTTCATGTTCTATCTACTAAAGGTGTGAAAATAACTTGGGGTTACTATTTCAGAATGGGTATTATCCTTACCGTTCCAACCCTACTCATTACACTCATAGGTTTGTACGTATGGTTAAGCTTAATCACATAAATCAATCTTAAGGAGATGTTCCACATGGACAAAAAATTAGTTTATTTTCTTTGCACAGGTAATTCCTGCCGCAGCCAGATCGCAGATGGATTTCTAAAAGCTTTGGGCAGTGAGAAATATGAAGTGCGAAGCGCTGGTCTGGAAGCACACGGTTTAAACCCAAGAGCTGTTGCAGCGATGCAAGAAGCTGGAATCGATATCTCGAACAACACATCTGACGTGATTGATCCTGAGCTTTTAAGCCAAGCTGACTACATCATTACGTTGTGTGGTCATGCTAACGATAACTGCCCTGCCCCGCGTAACGATAAGGCCGAAAGATGGCACTGGGGTTTCGATGACCCTGCCAAAGCAACCGGAACGGAAGAAGAAATTACAGCTAAATTCCGTGAAGTAAGAGATGCTATTAAGCTCCGGATTGAGCAATTCTTGAAGGAAGATAGACACGATATCGAGCCCCGTACACCTAAAAACTATCAAGCATTAGTCGAGGATCGCATTTATTTTGGCGGAGCTGCGGACGTTGAGGATATGGTTAAAAATGAAGGTGTTGAAGTCATCATAGATTTGCGTGGTGAAGCTACAGAGTGTGCATACCCTGCTGGCGACGTCCAATGGATTCAAGTCGCTCTTGGTGACAATGCAGCGGGACCGCAAGACCAGTTGTTTCAACAAGCCATTCATCACGTGATTGAAGCCTACCAAAGCGGTAAAAAAGTCGGGTTTCACTGTGCGGGTGGCGGAGGCCGAACAGGTGCTGTCGCAGTTGGTACCTTGATTACTTTAGGCAAGAGTCAGACCATCGAAGAAGCTGAAGCCCTAGCCAAAAGTATTCGTGCTAAGGTAAACATTAAACCAGCACAGCGAGAAGCCATTGAAAAATTGTTTAACCCCATAAAATAAAATAAGATGAAAGAAACCAGAGAAACCAGCCAAACCCTTGAGTCGGGGTTAGCTGGTTTTTGCAATTTAGAAGCACTTCTTACCTTTAGTAACTGGCAGGTTCAAAGGTCCATTGACTAGTCCAGCAGGTTGCAGGAACACTTCCGTACTGCACGTCCCCCGTGTTGTCTTCGGTGTGCATATAGGTTCCTTTACAGCAATTTTTTCGCTATATCTCTCGAGTTAGTCGATTATTCGACTACACAAAATCTAAGATTTTTTGGAATGCTATGAGAAAACCTCTTTGTTGGTGAGAAGTGTGCTGTAGATCTATTTATCTGCATCCAAATGCGAAACCATACGTATACGATGTAGAAAGGAGTTGTGCACAGCATGAATGATCTTGAACGCAATCACCATCCGGAAACCCATAATGAGCTGCAGCAAGCCCTTCGTGAAATAGAAGCCTGGGAAGCTGAACAGAAAGATCTGTGGTTTTGGGAAAAGCTCGGGCGCCTTCCCTTCCAGGTGCTGGATCGCTTAACGCCAAAGTTTCTGAATAAAAAAATAGGGGAAGCCTTGGACGAGCTCGGGAATTATTTGCAAGCGGGAGGACGATATTTAATTTCTGAAAAGGGGACCTTGCGGCATGTTGAAGAAGTGTTTGAGCGGGGCAGCGCTAACCGAACAGATCTTACGGAGGCGCTTACGATTGCATCCGTGGGAACCTTACCACTTCAGGTACTGGATCAAACCGCCGATGAGATTGTACTGAATCGTTCTAAAATTGCTACCTTACAAGGCGCGACAACAGGCATTGGCGGGATTTTGACACTCGCTATCGATATTCCGGCCATCCTTGGCCTGTCCTTGAAAACCATTCAGGAAATCGCCATCTGCTATGGCTATGATCCCAAAGACAAGCAGGAGCGGATCTTCACGATCAAAGTCCTGCAATTCTCTTCCTCCGACATTGTCGGCAAAAAGGCGATTCTCGAAGAGCTGTCGAACTACGCCTCTGCCGATAAGGAGAAGGTGCAAATGATCTCTCAGCTTCAGGGCTGGCGCGAGGTATTCGCCACGTACCGCGATAATTGGGGGTGGAAGAAGCTGTTCCAGCTCATTCCAATCGCGGGCATCCTCTTCGGCGCTTGGATCAATCGCGGAACGCTGAAGGATGTTGGCGAAGCTGCAAAAATGCTGTACCGCAAGCGGCGCATTCTGGAACGCCTGCACGCCCAAGTGGATGGCTAGCTGAAACCAACGTGTGCTCTTGCCGTATTAAGGAGTAAACCGCGAAAGGAGGAATGTAAGGTGATCAAATATTTACTACGTAAACTATTGGGATCTCTTCTCCATTCCAGACGAGGCCGACGCTACGGACATAGCAGCTCTAATCACAGCGTACACGTGACTCGACGTTATTCTTCAAGTGACCGTGGAGGATACGGACACAGTCATCAAGGACATGGTTATTATAAAAACAGAAGAGGAAGCTCCAGCTAATCCGAAGCCGCGAAAGTGGCTTTTTTCTTTTTACACTGTGAGTAATGCGTCAAGTTCCTCCATACATGCCTGTGCACTCTCGTAAGGAGGATCGATTTGCAATAGTTTCCGAAGCATATGCTTCGTCTGCACGGACATCGACAATTCCTCTTCCCATCCCCGTATGGCATCCTCCTGATCACCACTCGATTCGAAGGTTGAATACAGCATATACAGTAAAAAATGACCGATCGCGTACAGATCTGAAGTGACGGCTACGGTTCTTCTCCGGATTAGCTCTTCATCGGAATCAATCGTTAACCACGCCGGCTCTCCTAAGCGAGCAGCCAAACCGAAATCAATCAGGCTCATACGCTCCCCGTCTAAAATGACATTCGGAATGCGAATATCCAAATGGACGATGCCCTGCTCGTGAATGAAGCGTACGATATCCAGCAAACGGCGAATAAGGCTTAAGGCGTCCTTCTCCCCAAACTGAGCTCCCCGTTCAAAAATTAAATCCTCCACGGTCCGACCTTGGATATATTCGGTTATCATATACAATCGTTTCGATTCTTCGAAAGACGAATAGCATCTTGGAATGGAGGGATGTGCTAACTGACTCATGATCGCCATCTCGCGTTTCAAAAGGTCTTGACCAAGCCGCCCTTTACTTGGCTTAGCTTGCTTCGCGACGACTTCCTGGCCGGACCTCCTGTCCTGACATAAATAGGTTAACCCATAGCTTCCCATCCCTAGAAAGCGTTCAATTTGATATTGATCCCGAAGAACCGTGCCTCTTCTTCGAGGATAGTCGATCCATGCTTCATATACCCGTTTCAGATAAGGAATCACGGTTAGGGGCCCTCCTTCTTTGACTGACGTTTATTCCCCCGTCATGTTTGGCCTTGCAGTCTCCGATCCAGCTTCCCCTGCACGAACCAAGCATAAACGGCATACCCGGCTAGCAAGGCAACCGCGGTAAGAAGGAAGGGCAGCGAATAATGATTGCCAGCTAAGATGTAGCCCGCCCAGTAAGAGGCGATCGTATTGCCGATGCTGCGAGACACCGTCCGCATACCTGCGAACAAGTTGCGGTCCTTTTCAGCGACGGCTGACATGCATTGACTGTCCATCAAGTTGTTCAACATCGTGAAGCCCGTTCCGCGAATGAGCAGCAGCATAGCAAATACAGCAGCTGGCATCGTGATCGCCATCAGCGCCACGACGACGATGTTATACAGAAACAGGAACACGAATGTCCTGCGGCCTCCCCATCTCTCTACGAAATATGGCATAACGATCGAGCCAATGAAGAAGAAAAATCCAGACAGCGCGAGCAAACCAGAGATGGCCCCGTCCTCCATCTGAAATCGGAATTTCAGGATGACATTCAGGAATGGACTCAGCAGCCCGAACGTAAAGCCAGAGTTGAAAATAAGCAGGGAAAGCAGCAGCAGAAAATACATGGCATGCCTGCTCATCGGCTGATCGGAAGACTTCGCTGGTTGAACGCCGCTGACTTCATCTGCTGCACCCTCTTGCGCCTTAGCATGTGAAGAAGGCAGCAGCAACCACCGTAATAGGCCCGAGAGCCCTAAACATCCACCGGCAACGAAGAAGGCATATTGATACGATGTGGTGTGCCCGGGCAGCCATTCCGGCAGATAACCGCCAAGCCATGTGCCTAAACCGGTAAACAACGTAAAGATGGCGAACAGCAACGAATACGCACTTGTTTCTTCTTTCTTGCTGCTGCAATATTGGAAGATCAATTGAATTTCCGAGTTAACAATCGCTGTAACGCCAAGCGAATAAATAAGCTGCGCGGCGGTAACCGCGGCGATACTGGTCCCGATCCCGAAGATCGTGAGTGATAGGAATGCCAGCAGCATGCCGGTGACGAGCATCGCTTTGCGTCCGACAAGCTTCACGATAAAGCCTGCCGGCAAGCTGGCCAAGCCAATGGTCAGCGCCCCGAGTGACGTTATTTTACCGATGTCACCTTTGGAAAAACCAAGATCTAATAAATGCAAATTAAGGACTAGGCTAGAAATCCCTACTCCGATGCCAAACAAGCTTTCTGTCGCGATGAACCGCTTCACATTAGGGGATAAATCACGAAATAACTGTACGATATACGTCCACATAGATGCGCCTTTCCTCTTGCTAGTATGTGCTCTATCTTACATGGCGGCGGCATCTAGTTCAAATTATTTGGTAGGATAGGTGGAGTTTACTTTTCACTTTGTCGTATGTAGCTTACGAAAACCTGCACCGGATCAGGACTCATTAACTAATTAATTTCAATTTAGCTTTTTTAATAATTAACTTTTGATATAGCAGAATGTATCTATCCAACAATTGACTAACCGATACGCACTTTATCATGTGTCAGACTTCCGTTAATAACTGCTTGATTGATCATTTCAAATCGTAACGATTCAATTTTCGCTTGAAGAATGGATTCCATCGTATCGATCTCCGTCCTATGTTAGATTTCACAAAATAATTCCCTCTATTTGTATATTAACGTAAGATTATTAGGAAAATATTAGTCATTTGTTTGACCAAATATTAATTTCATACACATGCAAAAAGGCAGCAAACTCAAGGGTTTGCTGCCTTTTCCATAGTCATGTCAGACTTATGAATACCGGTACCAGTTCGTGTCCATGGGACAACCTTATTTTTCACAAGCGGAACAATCCGTTTTACTTTACGCTAGCCCATTTCAGCTCCCACTCTACGCCAAACGAAGGGAAAAATAGGCCGTCAATGTTTGGTTTTCTTACGAAAACACGGCTGCGGAAATACAGAGGTGCAATTGGCATTTCCTGCATCAACATCTTTTCAGCGTTAACAAGCATCTTCGATCGTTTTTCTGGATCTGTTTCAAAGCGAGCGGAATTTAATAATTGATCATATTGCGGGTTTGACCAATCGACTTCGTTGAATTCGCCCTCTGTCTCCCACATGTCTAAGAACGTCATCGGATCGTTGTAGTCAGCGCCCCATAATGCAAGACCGACATCGTAATCGTGTTTACTTTGCTTATCAACACGAATCGCATGCGGTAGCGGCTCCAGAGTCGTATTGATATTCAGGTTCATTTGCCATTGTGCTTGAATGAATTCAATGGAGTGCATTCCTGTTATCGTGTCATCCGCTATCAGCTTGAAGGTTGGCAGCGATGTCATACCTAGTTCTTGCAGACCTTCTGCAAGTAACTGCTTCGCTCTCGCCAAGTCGAACTTCGGTTCAACGTCATCTCCTGCTACTTTACGAAAGCTTTGATTATTCCCGTCTAGCGTTCCGTTAGGTACCAAACCTGTCGATGGCATGGAACCATTGTTGATAACTTGTCTGATGTACTCTTCTCGATCAATCGCTAATGTAAGAGCTTGCCGTATTTTCGCATTTGCGAAAGCGGGGAATTTCTTCTCCTGGAACATAAGATACGATGTAGTCAGCTCCGGCTTAACTACGAGATCGGGAGTACCTTTATACAAGTTCAAGTAGTCCACACTCAGCTCGGAAACGTCCGCCACATCCGATTTATACAGATTGAAACCAGTTGTTCCGTCTTTTACGATGTAAACTACGAACTTGTTCAACTTCACATTCGCTGCGTCCCAATAGTTTTCGTTCTTCACGAATTCGAGTCTCTGACCATGCTCCCATCTGACTAGCTTGAACGGACCTGCACCAATGACTTTATCCGCCTCAGCACCATACCGGTCTCCTTGTGCTGCAACGAAATCTGCTTTTTGTGGAAAGAAAATCGGGAAAGCAAGCAGACTTGGAAAGTACGCAATTGGCCGTTCCAAATGGATTTCAAGCGTTTTATCATCCAATGCTTTCAAACCAAGTGCGTCTTTTGCTTTTTTCACTTCGTTCGGCGTTTTAGCATTCTTCACAGCTTGTCCGCCTTTGATCCCCTCTAAAATAAAACTATATTGCGCTCTGGTCGCAGGATCTAGGGTGCGTTTCCATGCGTTTACGAAGTCGTTAGCATTTACTCGCGTACCATCGCTCCACTTGGCGTCTCGCAATGTGATTGTGTAGGTAAGACCATTATTCGTTATTGTTGGCATATCGTTTGCTAGCCCAAGCTGTACTTTACCCTCTTTATCAAGACGGTACAAACCTTCGTTGAACGCATTGATCATGGTGAAAGCAGCATTCGCTGTAGCTTTCGAGCTGTCTAATACTGGAGGTTCAGCCGAGAAATTAATGGCGATTTGCTGAGTTGCAGCTTTATCAATCATAGGAAATCCATTTTTAAACAATCCTTTAAAGTCTAAACTACCATCCTTATTGTACAGGGTACCTTGTCCATTCGCCGCATTATCGTGGAACTCACCTTCATAACGGACTTTCCCGTCGGTAAAGTAGATTTTTCCCTGCCCTTCAAATAAGAAATTCTCTACTTGCCCTTCAAAATAAAGGACTCCGCTTGGATCGTAATATTTCCCCGTCCCATTGGCTGATCCGTCAACCAATTCGCCTTTATAAACCCATCCATTACCGTCATAGTACGTCCCATTTCCGCCTATAATGTTGTCGGCCATTGTTATATCCTCATATAGAAGAGTACCATCTTCATTATAGAGCTTTCCTATTCCATTCATGAGGCCATTGGACCATTGACCTTCATAACGCTTCTGCCCACCCTGCCAATAGAGTGTACCTGTTCCACTTATTTGAGAATCGTTTAATTCTCCTTCAAAAATGAGCTTTCCGTCTGAATTGATGGCAACGTGGCCATCTTTTTGATCCCCAACATACGTCAACTTCTTGCTGTTATTGTAGAGCGTATTCTCTACATAATCAGATAGTTCATCACGGATTAGAACGGTATGCTTTTTATCGTCCCAGAGCACCCTTTTTCCACTAGATTCGCCGATAAACCTTAGGGGGACGAACGTGTTCCCATCTTTGATTCTCGGTGCCATCGTTAACTGTTGCGGCATCTCATTTACAATAGCAGTCGTACTGCCAATTTGGAGTGTAATTATTAAATCACTAGAATAACCGGTAACCGTTTTTGAGTCTCCATCCCAGCTAACGGCTAAACCAAGCTTCTCGAATATGGAGCGAAACGGTACCATTGTGGTGCCATCTTCAATAAACGGTTGTACTTCAAACGAAATCGCCTCCCCATTCAAAAGTACGGGAATTGCATCATCAGCCATCGAAAGGCTGGGAGTGCTCACTAGCAAAGCTAATGCTACTAGAAATGCTACTAGTTTCTTTCTCATGAATATAACCCTCTCTCCAATTGTTCATAACAAAAAAACCATTCACGACTTTAGCTCCAAAGTGAAGAACCAATCATGTATGGTTTTTCTGTCACTAGATTATCTTAATAAAAAGTATAGTGCCGCATCCTTAAAAATACAAGATTTTCACACAGACACTTGAATAGGGAATTTCGCCCAATATCCCTCTACGAATAACTACTTTCCTTCCTGTAATAGAGAGGAGCATGTCCCGTAACCGACTTAAATACGCGACCAAAATGCGTTACACTCCCGAAGCCAACCTTTTTGGCAATCAGAGAGGCTTTCATAGAGGTTTGCTCCAGAAGCTTTTTCGCTTCTTTGATCCTGACGCTGTTCAAATACTCCACGAACGTAAAACCCGTAGCTTCCTTAAAAAAACGGCTTAAATAATACGGGCTGATGTAAAATTTCTCCGCTACCAGATGCAACGGCAGCTCCTGCATGTAATGGCTGTTCATGTAGCGAACAACCTCCGAAATTCTTTCGTGCATGGGGCTTGGAGATTCTAGCGACTCCATACGGTTTTGTTTGATATATCGGCAGCAAATCATGAGCAATTGCAGCACCAACGTCTGCGCGAACATCTCGAAGCCAGGCTTCTTCTCCTGCATCTCTTGCATGATGCTCTGTGCAATAGCATCGATGGAGAGCCGATCCTGCAGGGGACATTTTACGATGATGTACGCGTTATCGAGCAGTGGTTGCAAAATATCCCTATAGGAACCATTCACCAAGGCCATGTATGTCTCATGAATGTTAACAATGAGCCGCTCATGCTTGGGCATTTCCGTATTGGTCGTCCGATGAAGAATATTCGGAGAAATGATGATAACATCCCCCTCGTTGATGATTACCGTCCTGTCCTTTATGAAAAATGTCCGTTTGCCAGACATCAAATAGAAAATTTCGTACGTACTATGAAAATGGCTCACTGGCATATTGTGGCTTAACGCCTTTCGATAGGATACCGAGAAGGTCCCTTCATGGTTATCGAATTGAAAATCACCCATCGATGCTCCGCCTCTCACTGGATTTGTCATTTATTATACGCCTACCCTCATTTTCTGCAAGATATAAGAAGAAAATAGGAATTCTCGCAAAAAATGTACATTTTCCTCTGCTAAAATAGGCTTATATCAAGAAGGAGGAGTTAACACGATGCAATCTTCAGAATCCCTTACCACCCTAACCCCCATTCAATGGGCCGAGAAGGCGTGTGAAGCTTTAATGCTCAAATTCGAGCCGGAATCGCTTCCGCCGGACCGATTCCACTATCATCAGGGCGTCTTTCTGTCGGGTATGGAGAAATGCTGGCAGGAAACGAAGAACGATACATATTATACGTATATCAAACGGTGGGTGGACAGCCAGATCCTTGCCGATGGCAGTATCAAAAAGTACAACCCGGATGAATTCGACGATATTCAGCCTGGCGTACTGCTCTTTAATCTGTTTGAGCAAACAGGGGACGAGCGATATAAAAAAGCCTTGTACACGCTTGTCTCTCATTTTAAGACATGGCCAACCAATCCATCCGGCGGCTTCTGGCATAAGGGCAAATACCCGAATCAAATGTGGCTGGATGAGTTATATATGGCTGGACCGATCACCGTCCAGTTCGGCAAGACATTCGGCGAAGCCGACTATTTTGACATGATGACCTACCAAGCGATCCTGATGGAAAAGCATACCAAGGACCCTAACACAGGCTTACTATACCACGGTTGGGATGAAACCAAAGCTGCTGCTTGGGCTGATCCTGTAACAGGCTTGGCACCGGAATTCTGGGGCCGCGCCATCGGCTGGTTCCCCGTCGCTTTGCTGGAAATGTTCGAATACCTTCCTGCGGACCACAAGGATAAAACCAAACTGACGAGCATTCTTCAAGATCTGCTCATCGCCTTGACGCACTATCAAGATGCCGCCACAGGCTTATGGTATCAGGTTGTGGACAAAGGAAACGTAGCGGATAATTGGCTGGAAAATTCCTGTACAGCCTTGTATGTGCATGCGATTGCCAAAGCCGTGCGATTCGGCTACCTCGACGCCAAGTATTTGTCGTATGCGTGGAAAGGATATCAAGGGGTCATTGATACGCTGAATTTTGATGAGAACGGCCATGTGATTATTGGCCAAATCTGTATCGGCACAGGGATTGGAGACTACGCCCACTATATCGCCCGTCCAACTAGCGAGAATGATTTGCACGGCGCAGGCGCTTTTATTCTCATGTGTGTGGAGATGAGTAAAGCTCAACAAGCGATATAACATTAAGAAGTTGAAAAGCTAAAAAAGCGATTACCTCGTCCTCTTAGGGCGTATCACAGTGTTTAAGGAGAAATATAGCGGACTTATTATTATGATTGAGAAAAAGCACCCATTAGGAGAGCAATGCAAAAGCCTTACTTTTGTCTGAATTGGATCTTCGAAATGGAAAAAGTATGAGATAAAGAAAAAAAGCAGTCCGTTCTCGTCAGAGGGCGGGCTGCTTTTGATATATTAACTTGACCATTCGCTTCACATTCACGACGAATGCGGTAAGATATGCCTGTATTCGCATGCGAAATAGGCCCCGGTATTTGGCTATGTCCATACCGTGGAACCTTTTCATTTCAGCATTCTTGTGTTCAATGATCGGCCTGCGCTTGATCCGTTTCTTGAACGTGTCACTAAGCTCGAACTCAATCTGTTCCTTGAAGTGCTCCGCTATTACTCGAATCGAAAATGTTTTACTTTTGGATTCTGGTTTGTAGCAACCTTCTCTTAGTGGACATGCTTTGCACTTCTCGACATCGAAATAGAAGACTAATGAGCGGCTTTCCCCGCTATTTTTACTGCCTTGTAGAGCTTTTCGAATGCTATGTTCACCCGCAGGACAGATAACAAAATTAGCATCTTTATTGTATTCGAAGCCTTCTTGCTTTAACCCTCCGCTGTGTACAATGGGGTTTAAAGGGACAACAGGTTGAATTTGTTCTTCCTTCATTTCGGCCAAGTTATCTTTG